>NZ_JBHXVJ010000008.1:0-97052 GCF_042672355.1 Agromyces binzhouensis
CGGTGCGCACCGCCCGTGCGCACCGCGGCCCGGTTCGGCTCACCCGACGGTGAGCGGCTTCGATGCGGTCGTGCCGGCGCCGTTGGCGAACTCCATGACGAACACGTGCGCGCCCGTGAGGCCTTCGATGGGCACCTCGACGTGCTGTGCCGCGGGCGTCGCAGCGACCAGTGAGCCGGACGCCACCTCCTGACCGTCCTGCAGCAGGCGCCACGAGTCGGCGTTCGTACCCCACCACAGGTCGGCGGAGAGCGTGAACGTGCCGTCGCCGTCCCAGTCGTCATCCGACAGCCTCGGCGTGCCGGGGGCGGCATCCGTCACCTTCACCGTGATGGGCCTGGTCGACGTCGTGCCCTGCGAGTTCGCCAGTTCGCCCCGGAACTCGTAGGTGCCGTTCGGCAGTCCCTCGATCGGCACGACGGCGTGCTGCGCGTCGGGCGACGACGGCTCGAGCGGAACGGTGGCGATGAGCTCGTCGTCCTGGTAGAGCCGGAACCGGGTGGCGTTCGTGCCCCACCACAGGTCCATGCGCACGTCGAAGTTCCCGTCGTCGAGGCCATGCTCCCAGCCGCTCGTCGAGGTCAGCGATGCCGTCCCGGGCGCTGCGGTCTCGTCGTCGTCGGGAAGCAGCTCCGCGAGGCACGCCTCGTAGTCCGCCGGCGTCGGCGACCAGCGGAACCAGTCGAACGTCGCGTCGATCTCCTCGGCGCCGAGGCTGCCGCGGAACGCGTACGGCCCGACGTGCGTGAACGGCGTCTCGGAGAACAGGAACGGGCGACCGTAGTCGGTGAAGTTCGCTCCGTCGTACGACACGCTCGACTGGATCGCGACGCCGTCGCTCGTCAGGCGGAGCCACACGGTGTCGGCCTCGAGCACGGCGGGCGCCGCCGAGTCCTGCCGGTTGTTCCCGTTCAGGTACCGCACGACCTCCAGCGTCTTGCCGGGCGTCGCGCGGCCGAGGTCGAACTTGCCGTACACGGTGTCGGATGCGTAGAGCAGGAGCCCCGCCTGCTGGTACCGCTCGGCGACGTCGATCGTCACCTTCGTGGTCACCTGCCACGGGCCCTCCGGCAGCGCCTGCTGGGGGAGGGATGCCGCGGCCACGCCGCCCTCGTACGCGGGGATCGTGAGCACGCCGTCGGCGACGGTGTGCCGCGCTGCGCCCTCGCGCACGACGCGATCCCAGTCGGCCGAGAGCGCGTCGGCCTCGAACTCGTCCGAGCCGGGCGCGGCGCACTGGTCGAACACCGGGTTCTCCGGATCGACGGGCCACGCGACGGGGTCGGGCCCGCCAGGACCCTCGACGTCGGGGCCGGCCTTCGCCCAGGCGATCGTGGCGCCGAGCCGGTCGCCGGACTCGTAGAACAGGTAGGTGTCCTCGCCCTGCGAGAGGATCTCGGGCGCCGCCACGCGGCCGACGTCGTCGCCGACGCCGCTCGACCGGTGCAGCAGCTGCGCGTCGCCGACGTCGGTGAGCGACGGGTCGATCGTGCGTGCCATGACGTTGCCCGTGGAGTTGTGGTAGATCACGTAGAACTGGCCGTCCCACTCCCAGAGGTTGCCGCCGGAGACGTTGCCGCTGTCGCCGGTTCCGGGGTCGACCATCGTCCCCGGTCGCACGTCCCAGGTGCGCCCGTCGACCGACTCGGCCAGCTTGAGGCGTCGGTGGTTGTCGGTGAAGTTGGCCATGTAGAACATGCCGTACCGGTATCCGGACGACGGGTCGGGGTGCTCGAAGACGCGTGCGTAGCTCGTCTCGGTGACGCCCGTTCCGCCCATCGCGTTGGAGACGGCGACGTCGCCGTAGTCGAAGTGCACGCCGTCGGTGCTGGTCGCGTATCTGGTGACCGAGTTCTCGCCGTGGAAGTAGAGGAAGACCTCGCCGGCCTCCTCGTTCCAGATCGCGTCGGGCGAGGAGACGTGCGAGACGTCGTAGTACGGCGACCAGTCGCTCGCGATGATCGGGTTGGCCTCGTACTCGGTCCACGGCCCGTCGGGGCTGTCGGCGTACATGAGCATGATCCCCGCGGGGCGATCGTGCGGGGCGAGGTAGAGGTACCACTCGCCGAGCGGGTCGTCGAGGTACTCCCCGGCGTGGAACAGGCTCGGGAAGATGAACTCGTTCGTCGGGTTGTAGAGCATCTCCGCCTTGTCGGTGATGACGCCCTGGTAGACGAACTCGGGGAACGGCTCGGCCGCGGAGGCCGGAGCCGTCGCGGTGAACGGGGCGATCGCGAGTGCGGCGATCGCGGCGATGGCGGCGGCGCGTGGGCGCCGGAGTGCAGGCATGCGTGAGCTCCTTCGATACGCAGGGCCGGACGGATGCCGCGACGGATCACCCCGGCGGCGCAGCGGCCGGTTGCGGGGTTCGTACGACATCCGAGTTGCTAATCCGTATTAGCATCCGGTACGGTCTACGCTAATGCGGATTAGCACCGCAGGACAAGACCCGAAGGATCTCGATGACGACTTCCCAGACCCCGCCCCGGCGCATCACGCAGCGCCGCATCGCGGAGCTCGCCGGCGTGAGCCAGGCGACCGTCTCGCTCGTGCTGAACGAGAAGGCCGACGGTGCCGGGCGCATCCCCGAGGAGACGCGCGACCGCGTGCTGCAGGTGCTCCGCGAGACCGGTTACGTCGCCGACCCGGCCGCACGCCGCCTCGCGGGCCTCGGCAACAAGATCTTCGGCGTCTTCACCTACGAGCCCGCGTTCCCGACCGAGAGCCAGGACTTCTACGCGCCGCTGCTGAGCGGCATCGAGGAGACCGCCGAGCAGCTCGGCTGCGACCTGCTGCTCTTCACGAGCGCGCCCGTGATCGACGGCACCCGCCGGCTCCTGCACGAGAACAACCGGCTTCGACTGGCCGACGGCTGCCTGCTGCTCGGCGTCGAGATGGACCCGGACGAGCTCGCCCGGCTCGTCGCCGACGGCTTCCCGTTCGTGGCGGTCGGTCGACGCGACGTCGCCGGCGTGCCGTACGTCGCCATCGACTACGCGCAGGGCGCCGCCGAGCTCATCGGCCGCGCCTGGGAGCTCGGGCACCGCCGGTTCGCCTACGTGCACGTCGACAGCACGGGCGAGTCGGTCATGGACCGCCGCAGCGGGGTGATCGGCGAGCTCGAGCGCCGCGGGGGAGCGATCGCGGCCGCGGAACTGCTCGCGCTGCCCGTCGACGGGGCGGATGACGCGACGCTCCGCGAAGCGCTCGACGCCGTCAGCTCGGCCGGATGCACCGTGCTCGTCGTCGAGACGCACGAGACCGCCGTGCGGGTCCGCGCGCTCGCCGCGGCCGCGGCCGTCGACATCCCGGCCCGTCTCTCCGTCATCGTGCTCGGCGACGCGGCACGCGCCAACGGCGACTCGGGCGACTTCACGCGGCTCAGCCCGCCCCGCAGCGCCCTCGCCAGTGCGGCGACCACCCTGCTCGCGCGCATCCTCGACCCGCACGACGACGTGCCCGACGACGAACTGCGCCAGACCCTCGCCTGCCCCGTCATCGCAGGCGCCACGCTCGTCGCTCCGGAGGACGCCGCATGATCGCCCGAACCGCAACCGAACTCCGAGCCGACGTGCTGGTCGTCGGCGGGGGCCTGGGCGGGGTCGCCGCCGCGATCGGTGCGCTCGAGGGCGGCCGCTCGGTCGTGCTCACCGAGGAGTTCCGCTGGCTCGGCGGACAGCTCACGAGCCAGGGCGTGCCGATGGACGAGCACACCTGGATCGAGTCCTTCGGGGCGACGGCCCGCTACCGGGCGCTCCGCGACGGCATCCGCGACTACTACCGGCGGCACTACCCGCTGACGGATGCCGCGCGGTCCGACCCGCACCTGAACCCCGGCGCGGGACTCGTCGGGCGGATCTGCGCCGAACCCCTCGTCGGCGTGGCCGTGCTGGAGTCGATGCTCGCGCCGTTCCGCGCGACCGGCCGGCTCCGCATCATCCAGCCCGCCGTGCCCGTCGCCGCGCACGTCGACGGCGACCGCGTCGAGGCCGTCACCCTTCGCGGCCTCGACGACGGGCACGAGACCACCGTCACCGCCGAGTACGTGATCGACGCGACCGAACTCGGCGACCTGCTCCCGCTCACCGGTGCCGAGTACGCGACCGGGTTCGAGTCCCGTCACGACACCGGCGAGCCGAGCGCGCCCGAGGCGGCGCAGCCCGACAACCAGCAGGCGTTCAGCTGGTGCTTCGTGATCGACCACGTCGACGGCGACCACACGATCGACCGGCCCGAGCAGTACGGCGAATGGAGCACGGCGCAGCCCGAGTACTGGGGGGCGCCGATGATCTCGCTGACAGGCCCCGACCCGCGAACGCTCGGGACCGTGACCCGCACGTTCACGCCGAACGACGACGCACCCGGCGACCTCATCGCCGACCAGCGCGCCGACGCCGGCGACCGGGAGCTCTGGACGTTCCGCCGGATCGTCGCCCGCCGCAACTTCACGCCCGGCACGTACGCGAGCGACGTCGTCCTCGTGAACTGGCCCATGATCGACCACGTCGGCGGCACCATCGTCGATGTCTCCGACGAGGTGCGCGCCGAGCGCGAGCGCGCGGCCCGCCAGCAGTCGCTGTCGATGCTCTACTGGCTGCAGACCGAGGCGCCCCGGCCCGACGGCGGCACCGGGTTCCCCGGGCTGCGGCTTCGGTCCGACCTCACGCAGGGACCGGACGGGCTCGCGATGGCTCCGTACATCCGGGAGTCCCGTCGCATCCTCGCCGAGACCACGGTCACCGAGCTCGACCTCTCGATCGCGGCATCGGGCCAGGACGGCCCGGCCACCTTCGACGACAGCATCGGCGTCGGCATGTACCGCATCGACCTGCACCCCTCGAGCGGCGGGGACAACTACCTCGACCTGCCCTCCCGTCCCTTCGAGATCCCCCTCGGAGCCCTGATCCCCCGACGGTTGGAGAACCTCCTGCCGGCGGGCAAGAACGTCGGTACCACCCACATCACCAATGGAGCGTTCCGGCTCCACCCGGTGGAATGGAACATCGGCGAAGCGGCGGGCCGGCTCGCGGCCTTCTGCCTCGATCGTGCGTCCCGCCCCCGCGCGATCCGCACCACCCCTGGACTCCTCGAGGAGTTCCAGTCCCTGCTCACACAGCGAGGCGTCGAGCTGCACTGGCCGCACGGCGTCTCCGGATACTAGGAGAAACCACCATGAGATCAGCAAGGGTGCTGACGGGTCTCGCGCTCGCGTCGGTCGCGGCGATGGCCCTGTCGTCGTGCTCCGGAGGCGGGGCGTCATCCGAGTCGGAGGACATCGAGCTGCGGATGACCGTGTGGACCTCGAACGAGGACCACCTCGCCCTGTTCGACTCGATCGCCGAGGCGTACATGGAGGAGCACCCGGAGGTGACCGACGTCACCTTCGACCCGCTCCCGTTCGAGGACTACACCTCGACGGTGACCACCCAGATCGCGGGCGGATCCGCCCCCGACCTGGCGTGGATCCTCGAGAACGCCGCCCCCGACTTCGTCGACTCGGGCGCGCTGCTCCCGCTCGACGAGACGCTCGAGGCCGACGACGACTACGGGTTCGACGACCTCTCCGAGAGCGCCACGGCGCTCTGGCACGACGAGTCGGGTGCGCTCGTGGCGTACCCGTTCTCCACGTCGCCGTTCGTGATGTTCGCCAACGACGACCTGCTCGCCGAAGCCGGCCTGCCGAGCGCCGCCGAGATGCAGGCGAACGGCGACTGGAACTGGGAGGGCGTCTCCGCGGCCGGCGCGACGGTGAACGAGGCGACCGGCAAGTCCGGATTCGTGATCCGCGACTTCGACTACACCACGTGGGACAACCTCGCCTCGGTCTGGATGGGCTGGGGCGCCGCGCCGTGGAGCGAGGACGGCACGCAGTGCACGTTCGACGACCCGGAGATGGTCGAGGCGTTCGAGTTCCTGCACGACGCGGCCTTCGACGCCGAGTCGATGCCAGGCCCCGGCACCACCGCGGACTTCTTCGCGGGCGAGTCGGCGTTCACCGTGACCCAGATCTCACGCGCGTCCCTCCTCGACGGAAGCTTCGCATGGAACCTGCTCCCGCTGCCCGAGGGTCCCGTCGGGGAGTACTCGATGGTCGGACAGGCGGGCATCGGCGTCATGTCGTCGGGCCCGAACGCCGAAGCCGCGGCCGACTTCCTCGCGTTCTTCACGAACCCCGAGAACTCGCAGCAGCTCGCGCAGTACTTCCCGCCGCCCCGCGTCTCGCAGCTGAACGTCGAGACGCTCGCCGCGACGAACCCGACGCTCACCCCCGAGCAGATCGAGGACGTCGTGATCCCCGGCATCGAGATCGGCGTCACGCGGCCGAGCCACACCGACTCGGCCGAGATCGGCCAGGAGGTGCGCAGCTCGCTCGACGCCCTCTGGGTGGCCGACGCCGACATCGCCGGCACCCTCGCCGACACCTGCACCGCGATCGACCCCCTGCTGGGCTGAGGAAGGCGACCTCCTTCATGGCCGACGCCACCACGGTGACCCCGGGTCGGGCACACGCCCGACCCGGGGCCGCCCCCGCCCCGAACCGGCGACGCTTCGTGCCGTCGTACGCGGTGCGCGACCAACTGACGGGCTACCTCTTCGTCGCGCCGCAGCTGGTCGGCATCTCGCTGTTCGTGCTGCTGCCGCTCGGGCTCATCTTCTGGTACTCGTTCCACGAGTGGAACGTGCTCGCCGGCACGTTCCGCTGGGTCGGGCTCGAGAACTTCGAGAAGCTCGTGTCCGACCCGAAGCTCGCGCCAGTCATGCAGGCGACCGCCGTGTTCTCCATCGGGCTCGTCGTCTTCAACCTCGCTCTCGCGCTCCTGCTCGCGGTGCTCCTGAACCGCAAGGTCCGGGGCATGACCGCCTTCCGGACGATCTTCTTCTCGCCGGTGGTCGTCTCGCTCGTGGCGTGGACGATCGTGTGGTCGTTCCTGCTGCAGGACAACGGGGGCATCAACGGCATCCTCCAGCTCGTCGGCATCGACGGACCGAACTGGCTCCGCGAGGGGCCGACGGCGATGGCGTCGGTCATCGTCGTCCAGGTCTTCAAGAACGTCGGTCTCAACATGGTGCTGTTCCTCGCCGCGCTCCAGGGCGTACCGCAGGAGGTGCAGGAGGCCGCCCGCATGGACGGGGCATCCGACCGCCAGCTCTTCTGGCGCATCACGGTCCCGCTCATCTCGCCGACCATCCTGTTGACCTCGATCATCACGATCGTCGGCTCACTGCAGGTCTTCGCGCAGATCGCCGTGCTCACCCAGGGCGGTCCCGGCATCTCGACGACGGTGCTCGTCTACTACCTGGTGCAGCAGGCGTTCGACTTCCATCATTTCGGCTACGGCTCGACGCTCGCCATCCTGCTCTTCGGCATCGTGCTGGTGCTGACGATCGCGCAGTGGCAGCTCCGCAAGAGGTGGGTCTTCTATGAGAACTGAGTCCGTCGCCGTGCGCGAGAACCCCGGAACGGAGGCGGCCGTGCCCGCCACATCGCCGATCGAGTCGACCGCGCGGGATGCCTCGACCCACCGGGCTCCGGGGCGTCGTGCCGACGGTGCCGCCGGCGCCGGACGCGGGCCGGGGAGCCCGTGGCGGAAGGTCGTGTTCTACGGCCTGCTCTGCCTGTTCGCCGTGCCGTTCGTGTTCCCGACCTGGTGGATGATCACGTCGTCGTTCAAGCCGATCAGCGACATCTTCGCGTTCCCGCCCGAGCTCTGGCCGTCGAACCCGACGCTCGACGGCTACGTCGGCGCGTTCACCGCCCAGCCGTTCGCCCTTCAGTACTTCAACTCGATGTACATCGCCATCCTCGTGACCATCGGCACCATGCTGTTCTCCTCGATGGCCGGCTACGCGTTCGCCCGCATCCGGTTCCCCGGGCAGAACGCGATCTTCCTCGTCGTGCTGACGGGGCTGCTCATCCCGAGCGAGGTGACGATCGTGCCGCTGTTCCAGCTCTTCAACTCGTGGGGCATGATCGACACGCACTGGCCGCTGATCCTCGTGACCACCTTCGGCGCGCCGAGCGTGCTCGCGACGTTCATCATGCGCCAGTACTTCATCACGCTGCCGGTCGAACTCGAGGAGGCGGCACGCATCGACGGCCTCGGACGCTGGCGCATCTACTGGAGCATCGCGCTGCCGCTCAGCAGGTCGGCGCTCGCGGCGGTCGCGATCTTCACGTTCCTGAACGTCTGGAACCTCTACCTCGAGCCGACGGTGTACCTGCAGACGCCCGAGCTGTTCACGCTGCCACAGGCGCTCACGCGCTACACCGACGCGTACGGCGGCGAGATGTGGAACATCCAGCTCGCGGCGGCGACGCTCACCGCCCTGCCGGTGCTCATCGTGTTCGTCTTCGCGCAGAAGCAGTTCGTGGAGGGGCTGGCGCAGACCGGATTGAAGGGGTGACGCGATGACCGCGCGGTTGCCGCGACCAGGCCGTCAGCCGATCGTCACCGGTTCTCGGGCAGTTCCCCGGCGACGGGCAGGACGCGCTGGATCACGTCGGTCAGCGTGACGACGCCCAGCAGCTCGCCGTCGCGTTCGACGACGGCGAGCTGCACCTGCTCCTCGCGCATGCGCCGGAGGAGCTCGTAGGCCGGGGTCGCCGAGTCGACCCGGAGGGCCGGTCGCGCGAAGTCGGTCGCGCGCTCGTCGTCCGCGGCGAGCAGGGTGTCGCGGACGTGCACGACCTCGTCCATCCGACCGGTGCCGTCGTCGAGCAGGATGCGCAGGTGGCCCGACGCGAGCGCCGCGTCGCGCACGTCGGCCACCGTGGCATCCGCCGGCGCCGAGGTCGGAGCGCCGTCGGGCCTGGTGATGTCGTCGACGGAGAGCTCCTGAAGTGCGATCACCTCGCTGATCTGCGACTGCAGCTCGGGCTCGAGCACGCCGACCTGCGTGGAGTACTCAACGAGGTTGCGGATGGTGTCGGCGTCGCGTCCGCCGACGGCGGCGCGATCGACTGGCTCGACTCCGGTCTTCGCGACGAGCGCGTTGGCGATCCGGTTCACCCACAGCAGGAACGGGCGGAAGATGCGGATGAAGCCGCGGGAGGGCAGCCCGATGAGCTTCGCGGCCCGCTCCGGATGCGCGATGGCCCACGACTTGGGCGCCATCTCGCCGATGACCAGGTGCAGGAACGTGACGATGAGCAGCGCGAGTGCGAACGCGGCACCGCCCGCGAGCCACTCGGGCAGGCCCCACGCGAGGAACACCGGACCGAGCCACTCGTCCACCGCGGGCTTCGTCACCGCGCCGAGCGCGAACGTCGAGGCCGTGATGCCGAGCTGGGCTCCGGCGAGCATGACGGTGAGTTCGTTCATGCCGCGCAGCGCCGCCCGGGCGGACGCGCTGTCCGCGGCATCCTGCTCGAGCCGGTGGCGGCGGGCCCCGATGAGCGCGAACTCGATGATCACGAAGAAGGCGCTGAGCACGATGAGCCCGAGGGTGACCGGGACGACGATCCACGGGTTCATCGCTCGACCTCCGGTTCGATGAGGGCGACCCTCACGACGGATGGCACGTGGCGATCGATCTCGGCGACCTCGAGGCGCAGTCGGGCCGCCGTGGGCTCGTCCTGCTCCGCGAGGTCCGCACCGCTGACGGGGAGCTCGACCTCCACCACCTCGCCCGGCGTCGGCAGGCCGCGGAGCTCCGCGATCATGAGGCCCGCGATGGTCTCGTAGTCGCCGCGCGGCAGCCCGCGGCCGATGATGCGCGCGACCTCGTCGAGGTGCACGTCGCCGTCCATGACCCAGACGCCCTCCGCGTCGCGTTCCGCGCCGGCGGTCGTCTCGACGTCGTGCTCGTCGGCGATCTCGCCGACGAGCTCCTCCGCCAGGTCCTCGATCGTCACGACGCCGCTGAAGCCGCCGTACTCGTCGATGACGCACGCGAGCTCGTTCCGCGTCTCCGTCAGGGCGTCGAGCGCATCGGGCAGCGGCATCAGCGTCGGCACGACGAGCGGGGCGCGCATGATCTCCCGCACCGCCCGACGGTCGTGCGGGTCGGCGCGCAGCACGTCGGCGAGGTGCACCACGCCGATGGGCTCCTCGCGGTCGCCGATCACCGGGTACCTCGTGTGCCCGCTCGCCATGATCGCCCGCAGGTCGGCGATCGGCGTGTCGGGCGCGACGGTGTCGACGCGCACCCTGGGCACCATGGCGTGCTCGACGTCGCGGCGGGGGAAGTCGAGGATGCGATCGAGCAGGATCGACAGCTCGTCCGGCAGGTCGCCGCTCGCCCGCGAGTCGTCGATGATGTGCTCGAGGTCCTCGGCGGTCGCGCTCGAGTCGACGTCGTGCACGGGCTCGACGCGGATGAGGCGGAGGACGGCGTTGGACGCCGCGTCGAACAGCGTGATGAGCCATCCGAACGCGCCGAGGTAGACCTGGGTCGACCTCGCGAGGCCGCGGGCCAGCGGCTCCGGATTCGCGATGGCGAGGTTCTTCGGGAACAGCTCGCCGAAGATCATCTGCGCGACCGTCGCGAGCGCGAGCGCGAGCACGGTGCCGACGGCGATGCCGACGCTCGGCGGCACGCCGACGCCGCCGAGGAGCACCCCGAGGGACTCGCCGATGAACGGCTCGGCCACGTACCCGGCGAGGAGGCCCGTGACCGTGATCCCGAGCTGCGCGCCCGAGAGCATGAACGACGTGCGCCGAGTGACGGCGAGTGCGCGCTCCGCGGCCGTGTCGCCCTGCTCGGCGCGCGCACGGAGGCGAGCGCGGTCGACCGACATGTACGCGAACTCCTGGGCGACGAAGTATCCGTTCGCGGCGATGATCGCGGCGGTCAGCACGAGGCCGACGAACAGGAGCAGCAGGGCCGCGGTCACGGACGCGCCTCAGCGGAGCGGGCGGGATGACGGCGGGGACCATCGGTGGGGTGGGGCACGGGGTGCTCGACGCCTCCAGGACTCGGTGGACTCACCCGAGCGTACCGATGGCTGCTCGGAAGTCGCTGTGGCGGCGCGGGGCGATTCCCCGCCTCCGACGCACGACGTTCAGGTGTCGCGGGGCGACCCGATCACCCGCCGGTGGACGTCGTCCATCGCATCCGCCGGGATCGCCTCCGTGATCCACGGGCCGGTGCCCTCGCTCGGGTCGAGGATCCCGTCCTCGAGCCAGGCGTAGTCGCCGTCGAGCACGCGCGATGCGAGTCGCTCGTCTGTGGCATCCGTGTTGTGCCAGAGCTCGTCGAGCAGTCGCTCCGTGCGGTGCCGCGACTGCTCGGCGAACGTGTGGGCGAGCTGGAAGGCCGACTTGCCCTGGTCGGGGGTGTCGGCGGCGAGCATCGCGGCGCGCACGCACGAGGCCGCGACCGCGAACAGCTCGGCCCCGACGTCGACGACGCGGGCGAGGAAGCCCTGCTTGCGCTCGAGCCCGCCCTGCCAGCGCGCCATGCCGTAGAAGGTGGCGCGCGCGAGCTTGCGGCTCGTGCGCTCGACGTAGCGAAGGTGGGTCGCGAGGGGGCCGAACTCGTCGTACGCCGCGGGGAGGTCGCCCTTCCCGGCGACGAGCTGCGGCAGCCAGCGCGCATAGAACCCGCCCGCCGAGACGGCGGCCTTCAGGCGATCGGCGAGCTCGAGATGCGGGTCGATCAGGTCGCCCGCGGCCGTGAGGTGCGCGTCGACCGCCTCGCGGGCGATCAGCAGGTGCATGATCTCGGTCGAGCCCTCGAAGATGCGGTTGATCCGGAGGTCGCGCAGCTGCTGCTCGGCGCCGACCGCGCGCTCGCCGCGGGCCCGGAGGGACTCGGCGGTCTCGAAGCCGCGACCGCCTCGGATCTGGACGAGCTCGTCGGCGATGCGCCATCCCATCTCGGACGCCCAGAGCTTCGCGAGTGCGGCCTCGATGCGGATGTCCTTGCGGTCCTCGTCGGCGAGCACGCCCGAGAGGTCGACCACCGCCTCGAGCGCGAACGTCGTCGCCGCGATGAACGCGACCTTGTGCGCGACCGCGGCGTGTTCCCCGACGGGGTGGCCCCACTGCACGCGCGCCTTCGACCACTCGCGGGCGATCTTCAGGCTCCACTTGCCGGAGCCGGCGCAGATCGCCGGGATGGCGAGCCGGCCGGCGTTGAGCGTGGTCAGTGCGATCTTCAGCCCCTCGCCCTCGCGGCCGACGAGGTTCCCGGCCGGCACGCGCACGCCCGTCAGCGAGGTGAGCCCGTTCTCGATGCCGCGCAGGCCCATGAACGCGTTCCGGCGGTGCACGGTGATGCCCGGGGCATCCGCCTCGACGATGAAGGCGCTGATGCCGCCGCGATGCCCGTCGGCCTTCGGCACGCGGGCCATGACGACGAGCAGCTCGGCGACGACGCCGTTCGTGGTCCACAGCTTCGTGCCGTCGAGCACGTACTCCGAGCCGTCCTCGGACGGCACCGCCGTCGCCTGCAGTCGGGCGGGGTCGGAGCCGACCTCGGGTTCGGTCAGCAGGAACGCGCTGACCGCACCCGCCGCGCAGCGCGGGAGCCAGCGTCGCTTCTGCTCCTCGGTTCCGGCGAGCATGAGCGGCTCGGGCACGCCGACGGACTGGTGCGCCGAGAGCAGTGCGCCGATGCTCGCGTTCACCGAGCCGATCATGGTCAGCGCGTGGTTGTAGTAGGTCTGGCCGAGGCCGAGTCCGCCGTACTCGACGGGGATCTTCATGCCGAACGCGCCGAGGTCGGCGAGCCCCTGGAAGACGTCGTCGGGGATGCGGGCGTCGCGCTCGATCGCGGCGACGTCGACCGTGCGCAGGAAGGCCTCGAGGTCGGCGAGGAAGGCCTCGCCGCGTTCGACCCGCTCGGCGTCGGGTCTCGGGTGCGGATGGATCAGCGACAGGTCGAACTGCCCCAGATACAGGCCCTTGGCGAAGCTCGGCTTCCGCCACTCCGGTTCGCGCGCGGCCTCCGCGACCGCGCGGGATTCCTGCTCATCGACGGGGGAGACGGTGGACTCTCGGGTGGTGCTCACGCGAACCTCCTCGTTCGAGATCCAACGTACGCCGGGGCGGGGGGCCGGGCCAGCCCTTGCGCCGGACGTCCCTGCGGACGGGGACCCAGGAGAGGCCGGGGACCCAGGAAGCCTGGGGTCAAGGAGAAGGGCGGAACGGCGCGGTCGTGCCGGATCGTCCTACCGCGGGGTGCCGGACGATGACCGCATGTTCCGCAACGCCTGCCCATAGGCATCGCGGAGTTGTCCGTAGTCTCCGTCATCCCGGAGGAACGCTCCGATCCTGCGGAGCCCCTGAAGCTCCGACCATGCCTCGTCCCGTGCCGCGCCGTCGTCCCCGGCCCGCGTCCACGCGTCCATCAGCCGGCGCTTCTCCTCGCGATACTCATCCACGAGGCCGACCAGATACGCTTCCATGCTCGTGATCTGGCCCACGATGTCGTCCCACCTGCCGAAGAGCGGCCGGCCGGTCGCCGAGAACGTCGTCACGTCGTGTCGGACGTCACGGAGCTCGACGTAGGCGCGGATGATCCGCCGCATCTGACGGTCCCAGGTCGCGACCGAGCGATCCGCCCACATGTACGTCCGGGCGAGCTCGATCGCATGACTCGCGTCGACGAGACGACGGGCGTAGCCGGCGCGACGGAGGTCGTCCTGTTCGCGCCTGGCTCGATCGGCCTGGGCGCTGTCGACGACTGCCTTGACGACCGCACCGAGGATGACGATCACGATGGCCTGGACGGCGAGCTTCAGCAGCTCGATCCGCGCCTGCTGCCGGCCGGCGGGTTCGAGCCCGAACCATGCCCCCAGTCCGATCGCGACGGCGATCGCCGCGATCGCGATGGCCGCGATCACGTAGCCGCTGCTTCGCCACGTCCTGCTCATGCGCTGGGTCGGCGCCTCGGAGCGCCCCAGGAAGCGAAGCATACTCGCGTTCAGCCGTCGCTGCTGAGGGTCGGCGAGCGGGTCCGCACCGCATGTCACACCCGCCGCCCGCCCGGTGTCTCCATGTCATCGACCCCGTTCGAGACCATGGAGGAGCCATGACCGACACGACGACCGACACGACGACCGACACGACGACCCGCGTCCCCGCCGCCGAACTCACCGGTCCGATCGGCGCCCTCGCGAGGTTCGGCGCCCGGCGCATGATCGGCCGCGTGCCCGACTCGGTCGGCGTCATGTGGCACAACCGTCGCGTGCTCTTCGACCTCATGGGCATCGGGCGCAAGGCGGAGAAGTGGAGCGCGCTCGACGCGAACCTCGGCTCCTACGCGTCGATGGCGGCCGCGGCCGCCATCGGCTGCAGCTTCTGCCTCGACTTCCACTACTTCCTGTCGCACGACCACGGCCTCGACGAGGAGAAGGCGCGCGAGGTGCCGCGTTGGCGCGAGTCGTCCGTCTTCACCCCGCTCGAGCGCCGCGTCATGGAGTACGCAGAGGCGATGTGCGAGACGCCGGTCGCCGTGACCGACCAACTGTCCGATGCCCTGCTCGCCGAGCTCGGGCCCGCCGCGATGGTCGAGCTGAGCGCGAAGGTCGGCCTCATGAACGCGACCGCGCGGGGCAATATCGCGCTCGGCATCCGTTCCGAGCACTTCGCGGATGCCTGTGGCCTCCCGCCGCTCGCGACCGACCCGGCCGTCGTCGGGGCGGCGTAGGGTGGCGCGCATGACCACGCGCGAGGGCGCCGGTGCCGACCCGTTCGTGCGGCACCGCAACCTGCTCTTCACCGTCGCGTACGAGTTGCTCGGCTCGGCCGCCGACGCGGAGGACGTGCTGCAGGAGTCGTGGCTGCGGTGGGCCGACGTCGACCGGGCCGAGGTGCGCGACCCGCGCGCGTACCTCGTCCGGATCGTGACGCGGCAGTCGCTCAACCACCTGCGCACGCTCTCGCGGCGGCGCGAGGAGTACGTGGGGGAGTGGCTGCCCGAACCGCTGCTGACGAGCCGGGACGTGGCGGACGACGTCGAGCTCGCCGAGTCGCTCTCCATCGCGACGCTCACGGTGCTCGAGACGCTGGGGCCCGCCGAGCGGGCGGTGTTCGTACTGCGCGAGGTGTTCGACCTCGACTACGACGAGATCGCGGACGCCGTCGGCAAGACCCAGGCGGCGGTGCGCCAGATCGCGCACCGGGCGAAGGAGCACGTCGCGGCCCGCCGTCCGCGCGTGCAGGTCGGGGCCACCGAGCAGGAGCGCGTCGTGAAGCGGCTCATGGTCGCCTTCAACACGGGCGACGTGCAGGGCCTCATGGACGTGCTCGCGCCCGACGTCGTCGCGATCGGCGACGGCGGGGGCAAGGCGCGCGGCGCGGCGCGGCGTCCGATCCGTGGTGCGCGGAAGATCGTCGCGTTCCTCATCGGCGCGACCGAGAAGTGGGGCCTGCACCCCGTCGCCGCGATGACCTGGATCAACGGCGCGCCCGCGCTGCGGGTCGAGGTCGACGGGGAGCTGGCGGGCACCGTCAGCGTGGTGGTCGGGGACGGCCTGGTGACGCGGATCTACTCGGTCGCGAACCCCGACAAGCTGGCGCGGCTCGACGCGGAGGCGCCGCTCGCGCGGTGAGCGGTCACCGGGCCGCGGGCGCGGAGCGTGCGGCGGCCTCGGCGATCCGACGGCGCTCGATGCCCTCGAGCAGCAGGTCGAGGCCGAACTCGAACTCGGTCTGGTCGTCGCACCAGCCCAGCGTCGACTCGGGATCGACGTGGGCGACGTCCGCGAGCATGGCGGCGAGGTGGGGCGCGAACGACTGCATCTGCTCGAGCTGCCGGGGCGGCGGTGCCTGGCCGTCGTCGGAGAGCTCCTGCACGTAGCCGTAGATGCGGTTGCCGATCGCGTGCAGCGAGTGGTGGATGAGGTCGTGCGACATCCCGCTGCCGCGCATGACGCCGACGATGCCGTCGACGTGTCGCACCATCGCCGGCGAGAAGGACTTGCGCTGGTCGATGACGACCGGGGCCCACGGATGCCGCAGCAGCACGCGGCGCGCGCCGAGGATGCGTTCCCGGACCGCGGCGGCCCAGCCCGCGGCATCCGCGTCTGCCGGACCCTGACCCTGCACGCCCTCTGCGATCTCGGTGAACGTCAGCTCGACGACGCCGTCGAGGATCGCGTTCTTGTTGGGCAGGTGGTAGTAGATCGACATCGCCTCGACGCCGAGCGACTCGGCGAGGGCGCGCATCGTGAGGGCGTCGAGCCCGTCGCGGTCGGCGAGGTCGGAGGCGGCCTGCAGCACGCGCTCGCGGGTGAGCGGCGTGCGCGGCGCGCTCGTCCGCACCTCGGATGCCTTCGGCCCCATCTGTTCACCTTACAACGTGAGGTTTCGTACGCCGGGTATGGACGCGGGGCGTCGATGAGCGTATCTTACGACGTAAGACTTACGACGTAAGGGAGCACTCATGACCACCACGGACACCCTGACCATGCGAGCCGCCGTCGTCGAACGGTTCGGCGGCCCCGAGTCCGTCGTCGTCGGGGACCGGCCCCGGCCGGAGCCCGCCGACGACGAACTGCTCGTGCGCGTGCACGCCTCGACCGTGAGCATCGCCGACCATCGCCTTCGCACGCGCGAGGTGCCACGTGGGCTCGGGCTCCTCGTCGGACCGGCGATCGGGTTCCGCCGCCCGAAGCACGCGGTGCTCGGCATGGAGGCGGCCGGCGTCGTGGAGGCCGTCGGGTCGCGGGTGACGCGCTTCGCGCCCGGCGACGAGGTGATCCTCATGCGCGGCGCGCGCTTCGGATGCCACGCCGAGTGGGCGACCGTCGGCGAGGGCGGCGAGGTCGCTCGGAAGCCCGCGAACCTGTCGTTCGAGGAGGCGGCCGCGGTGCTCTTCGGCGGGCACACCGCGCTGCGGTACCTCGAGCTCGTCGACGTCGGCCCCGGCACCGAGGTGCTCGTCAACGGCGCATCGGGCGCCGTGGGCACGGCCGTCGTCCAGCTCGCCGCGCGCCGCGGTGCCCGGGTCACGGCGGTGACGAGCGGGCGGAACGCCGAGCTCGTGCGCTCGCTCGGGGCCGACGACGTCATCGACTACACGCGCGAGGACTTCGCTGCCGCGGCGCCGGGCGCCGAACCGCGCTACGACGTCATCGTCGAGTGCGTCGGCAACGCGCCGTTCGGCCGCGTCGGTCATCTCATCCGGCCGGGCGGTGCACTGCTCCTCGTGATCGCCGACCTGGCCGGCATGATCGGCGCCGCGCTCCGCCCGCGTCGCCGCGGCATCCTCGTCAACCAGGCCGGCGGGTCACTGGGCGCCGAGGGGATGGCTCGGCTGACGGCGCTCGCCGAGGCGGGCGACCTGCGCCCGGTCATCGACCGGACCTACGACCTCGACGAGATCGTCGAGGCGCACCGCTACGTCGATTCCGGGAGGAAGCGGGGGAGCGTCGTGCTGCGGCTCGCATGAGGTGCAGCCGCCCGCAGCTGCAGCCAGGCGGCCAGCCGGTCGTCGGGTCGCTCGAGCCGTATGCCGTGGTCCTCACCCAGGCGCCGGAGCCGGTGACGCACGGTGTTCTGATGCACGCCGAGGCGGTCTGCGGTCTGGGCGATGTTGCCGAACGACTCGAGCCACGTGAGCAGGGTCTCGGCGAGCGGGCGCGTCGCCTCGCGCTCGAACAGCGCGTCGACGGCCGGATCGCGCAACTCGTCGCTTCCGGCGAGCAGCTCGGCGACACGGGCGACGACGAGGCTCGGCCGTACGGAGTCCACCGTGACCATGCGCGGCGCCCGCGCCACGTCGCCCATCGCGGCGACCTCGAGCAGGCGATCGGCGAGGTCCCGCGCCCCTGCGACGTCGCCGGAGTGATGCGCCGGGCCGACGACCGCGATCCGCACGCCGTCGCCGACGAGCCGATCCAGGAGGGGCAGCATCGGCTCGGCGATCGTCACGGCCTCGCCGACCGTCGCCGCGGCGAACAGCGCGTAGACGTGGCCGCGGTGGGCGACCGCGACGGTGTCGGGCCGGTGCAGCACGAGGTGGCGGATCACGGTCGAGCGGAGCTGCGCGATCGCGGCGGGCCCGGCCGCGGGGACGTCGAACGCGAGCAGCGCGGCACCGCGCTCCTCCGGGATGCCGAGCTCGGCGAACTCGGTGCCCGTGAGGGCGATCCCGGTCAGCAAGGTCCGCAGGCGGTCCTCGCGCGGGCGCTGGTTCGTCGCGTGCGTGCGCAGGTCGTCGAGCAGGTGGGCGCCGGCGAGGGCGCTCGCGCGTCGCATCCGCTCATCCTGCTCGTCGGTGATCGGCCCGTCGCCGGAGGCGTCGATCGCCCAGATCGTGCCGAGCGGGAGTGCGCCGGCGCGGATCGCGAACGCCACGCGCGGCTCCTCGTCGCCGAGCCGCGGGTACTTGATCGGCCGGTCGGCGCGCAGCACGGTGCGGTACTGGTCGTCGTTGTACGGCGAGGCCGGAACCTGGCGCGCGAGGATGCCGTGGGTGCGGAGCTCGTCGATGAGCTGCCCCGGCACCGATGAGTAGGCGAGGACGTTGCGGCTCAGGTCCTCGACCGCGACGGAGCCGCCGAAGTGCTCGGCGAGTTCGTTGGCGATGGCGAAGAGCGGTTCGGCGCCGCGATCCTGCGGTCCGGTGAAGCCCGCGTCCGCCTCGCCGAGCAGGTGGGTGAGCTGTGCGTCGAGCAGGCGCCAGCTGATCCGGTCGGCGACGCGCAGGACCGCGAGACCGGTCGACTCGGCGATCGCCGCGAGCGCCGGCACCCGGTCGGCGCTGCACTTGACGACGAGCCCCACGGCTCCGCGATCGGCTGCAGACGAGGCGAGTGCGGCGATGCGGGCGGTGCTGAGGGACGCGGTCGACGGGGCGAGCAGCAGGGTGCCCGCGGCATCCGTCATCTCGTCGGCGATGTCGAGGAATTCGGTGCCGGTGACGGACTCGTGGCCCGGGATCGCCCCGAGCGACGTCAACGTCGCCGGACCCAGCTGATCGACGAGTTCGCCGACCGTCACCCGCGGGAGGATCGACGGTGTTGGAGGAATCGCTGCATCCATGCGGCAAAGCTATCTGGAATCTCCAACCAATCGGGCGATCGATCTTCCTAGGCTGGCCCCGCGACGGCGCACCAGGGCCTCGCGAAGGAGGAACGATGACCGCGAACCGGCCGGCTCCCGCAGGCACCCGCCTCGGCGACCTGTGGCGCATCCTGCCCGAGGAGGCGACCGCGACCGACGACGGCGTGCTCGAGATCGGGGGCGTCGCGGTCACCGAGCTCGCCGAGCGCTTCGGCACCCCGCTCCACGTCTACGACGAGGTCGGCCTGCGCCGCCAGATCCGACGGTTCGTCGACGGACTGCGAGCCCGCTGGGCGGATTCGGAGGTGCTCTTCGCCTCGAAGTCGCTGCCCGCGGTCGGCATGTACCGCATCGCGCAGGAGGAGGGGCTCTCCGTGGATGTCGCAGGCGGCGGCGAGCTGCGTCTCGCGCTCGCCGCGGGCGTCGACCCCGCGCGCATCCACATGCACGGCAACGCCAAGACGGACGCCGAACTGCGGATGGCGATCGAGGCCGGCGTCGACACGATCATCGTCGACAACGAGGACGAGCTCGACCGTCTCGAGCGCCTGCTCGAGCGCCCGCAGAAGCTGCTGCTCCGCGTCATCCCCGGCGTCGAGGCCAAGACCCACGCGTCGCAGGCGACCGGCGGGGCGACCTCGAAGTTCGGCCTCCCCATTGACCAGGCCGAACGGGCGATCGGTCGCATGCAGTCGCATCGGCTCATGCGGTTCGAGGGCGTGCACCTGCACATCGGCTCGCAGATCCTCGACACGGCGCAGTTCGCAGAGGCCGTCGCGAAGATCTCGTCGGTCGGGTCGTTCGGCACGTACGACGTCGGAGGCGGACTCGGCATCGCCTACACGTACGACGAGCAGGCCCCGACCGTGGAGGACTACCTCGACGCCGTGGTGACCGCGGCGCGGGCGAACCTGCCGGCTGACGCGCGACTGCTCATCGAGCCCGGGCGCTCGATCGTCGGGCGGTCGGGGGTGACCCTCTACCGCGCCACGACCGTGAAGCGCACGGGCCGCACGTTCGTCGCGGTCGACGGCGGCCTGGCCGACCAGATGGACATCGCCCTCACCCAGCAGCGGTACGAGGCGATCCTCGCCGATCGGCTGCTCGAGCCGTGGACCGAGACGGCGCAGGTCGTCGGTCGCCAGTGCGAGTCGGGCGACCTGCTCGTCGACGGCGCCGCCATGCCGCCGGCCAGGGTCGGCGACCTCGTCGTCATGCCCGCGACCGGCGCGTACGCCTACACGATGTCGAACAACTACAACGGAGCGCTGAAGCCCGCGATCGTCTTCGTCGCGGATGGCGCGGCCCGCGTGGTCGCGCGTCGCGAGACCTACGACGACCTGCTCGCGACCCACGCGCCTGCGATGGCTCCGGCGTACGCCTGAGTCGTCGCCGCCCGGCCGCCCTGCCCGGCCGCACGCGGAACCATCCAGACCACCCCAGCCCGAACGCCACCTCCAACGAAGGAGCCACCATGGCACTGCGCACCACCATCACCACCACCGGCCTCCTCGGGGCGACGGCGGTCCTCGCCGCATTCGCCCTGACCGGATGCTCCGGCTTCGGCACCGCTGCCGCGGGCGGCGCCGCCGCGGGCGGCCCCGACGTCCCGATCGGGGACGAGGTCTCGACGACCGCCGACCCCGAGATCGCTGCCCTGCTGCCCGCGGCGATCGTGGAGAAGGGCCACCTCGACATCGCGGTCGACATCCCGTTCCCCCCGATGGCGATGTACGACGACACGAACCGCGAGGTCGGGTTCGACCCGGAGCTCGCGCGCCTCATCGGGCAGAAGCTCGACATCGACGTCTCGATCAACAAGCAGGCGTTCGACTCGGTGATCCCGTCGCTCCAGGCCGGCAAGAACGACCTCATCATGAGCGGCATGAACGACACGCCGGAGCGGCAGGAGACGCTGAACTTCGTCGACTACACGCACGGCGGCTTCGCGATCGTCGTGAAGGCCGGCAACCCGGCCGGCATCACCACCCAGGCCGACCTCTGCGGCGCGACCGTCGCGGTGCAGAAGGCGACCGTGCAGGGCGAACTGCTCCGAGCCATGGACTGCGGGTCGTCCCCGGTCACCGTGACGGAGCTCCCCTCGGACCTCGACGCGCAGACCGCGCTCCGCGCCGGCAAGGCCGACGCGTACGTCTCCGATGCGGTCGTCGCCGAGTACGCCGCAGCCACCACGGACGACGGCGACGCCTTCGACGTCGTCCGCGATCCCGAGA
Organism: Agromyces binzhouensis; assembly: GCF_042672355.1. Lineage (NCBI taxonomy): Bacteria > Bacillati > Actinomycetota > Actinomycetes > Micrococcales > Microbacteriaceae > Agromyces > Agromyces binzhouensis. The sequence goes on from NZ_JBHXVJ010000008.1 coordinate 21,194, forward strand.
ACCCCGCCGGGTTCGCACCCGTCTACAGCGGCATCGGCATCCTGAACGACGACGACGAACTCACCGAGGCGATCCGGCAGGCGTTCCAGGCGCTCATCGACGAGGGCGCGTACCAGCAGGTGCTCGACCGCAACAACATCGGCGCATACGCGGTCGAGTCGGCCGAGCTGAACCGGGGGGCGGGATCGTGACGGCCCTTCGCCAGGCGTCACCCGTCGCGGGGTCGGCGACCGACGACGACGTCGTCGCCATTCCGCTCCGCCGACCGTGGCGGTGGGTCGGGGCCGTCGCGGTCCTCCTGCTCGCGGGTGCGTTCGCGGCATCCGTCGCCACCAACCCGAACCTCGACTTCGACGCGATCGGCGCGTTCCTCGTCGACCCCCGCATCCTCGAGGGCGTCGGCCTGACGCTGCTCATCACGTTCATCTCGATGGTCGTCTCGACGTTCCTCGCGATCGTGATCGCGGCGATGCGGCTCTCGCCGAACCCGGTGCTCTCGTCGGTCGCCTGGTTCTACGTCTGGGCGTTCCGCGGCACGCCGCTGCTCGTGCAGATCGTGCTGTGGGGGTACCTCGGCCTGCTGTACGACCGCATCACGATCGGCATCCCGTTCACCGACATCGTGTTCTGGTCGATCGACACCAACGTGCTGATCAGCGCCTTCACCGCCGGCCTCCTGGCCCTGACGCTGAACCAGGCCGCCTACTCCTCCGAGATCGTCCGCGCCGGCATGATGTCGGTCGACGAGGGCCAGCGCGAGGCCGCCTACTCGCTGGGCATGTCACCGCTCTTCACGTTCCGTCGCGTGCTGCTCCCGCAGGCGATGCGCGTCATCATCCCGCCGATGGGCAACGAGACGATCTCGATGCTGAAGAACACCTCCCTGCTCTCGGTCATCGCCGTCCTCGAGCTCTACACGCAGGCGAGCGTGATCTCGTCGCAGAACCTGAAGCAGGTCGAGCTGCTCATCGTGGCGAGCCTCTGGTACCTCCTCATGACGAGCGTGCTCTCGATCCCCCAGTACTACCTCGAGCGCCGCTTCGGCCGGGGGGCGAGCCGGACCCTGCCGCCGACCCCGCTGCAGCGGCTGCGTCGAGCCATCGCCGCGCGCCGGCCCGGACCGGATCCGGCGCCCGTGACCAAGGAGGTCGGAGTCGTATGACCATCACCGCTCCCGCGGACGCCGCCGAACGCGCCGTCGCGCGTCCGCTCGTCGAGATCCGCCGCGTTCGCAAGAGCTTCGGCGCACACCAGGTGCTGCGCGACATCTCGCTCGATGTGCCCGAGGGAACCGTCACGGTGCTGCTCGGTCCGTCGGGTTCCGGGAAGTCGACGCTGCTGCGCTGCATCAACCACCTCGAGACCATCGACGGTGGCCGCATCATCGTCGACGGTGAACTCATCGGCTACCGCCAGACGGGGCACACCACGCACGAGATGACGCCGCGGCAGATCGCTCGACAGCGTCGCGGCATCGGCATGGTGTTCCAGCGCTTCAACCTCTTCCCGCACATGACGGCACTCGAGAACATCACCGAGGCGCCGACCGGTGTCGCGGGCGTTCCGGTCGCCGCGGCGAAGGCGCGCGGGCTCGAACTGCTCGACCGCGTCGGCCTCGCCGACTTCGCCCGGCATTACCCGGCCCAGCTCTCCGGTGGGCAGCAGCAGCGCGTCGCGATCGCACGAGCGCTCGCGATGAGCCCCAAGCTGATGCTGTTCGACGAGCCGACCTCGGCACTCGACCCCGAACTCGTCGGAGACGTGCTCGACGTGATGCGCGAGCTCGCGCGCGAGGGCATGACGATGATCGTCGTGACGCACGAGATCGGCTTCGCGCGCGGCGTGGCCGACCAGGTCGTCTTCATGGACGGCGGAGTCGTGGTCGAGTCCGGCACGGCGTCGGCGGTCATCGATGCGCCGCAGCGGCAGCGGACGCGGGACTTCCTCGAGAGCGTGCGGTAGGGGTCGCACGCCGGGATCGAGGGGGCGAGCGGATGCCGCGGGGAGGGGAACCCCGCGGCATCCGTGTTTCAGACCGGCAGCGGCCGGTCGTCGACGATCGTCTTCATCACGAGCGTGGACTCGACGCGCCGCACGCCCGGCAGCGCCGAGAGCCGCTCATCCCACAGGCGCTGGTAGGCGGGCAGGTCGGGCACGGCGACGCGCAGCAGGTAGTCGGGGTCGCCGAAGAGCCGCAGCGCCTGGATGACCTCGGGGATCTCGGCGACGGCCTCGTCGAACGCGGGAACGGTCGCCCGGTTCGCCTGGTCCATCGTGACGAACACGAGCGCGCCGAACCCCATGCCGACCGCGTCGGGGTCGATGACGGCTCGGTACCCGGTGATCGCCCCGGATGCCTCGAGCGCGCGCAGGCGGCGGTGCGTCGGCGACATGCTGAGCTGCACGCGCTCGGCGAGCTCGGTGAGGCTCAGTCGGCCGTCGTGCTGCAGTTCGGCAAGGATTCTCCGATCGATGGCATCCATGCAGTGGATTCTTCCACGAGCGCGGCGCACCGGGGTGGAATTGGGCAGCGGCTTCCACGCGTTCCTGCCTAGGTTCGTTCCCATGGACGTGCAACTGCTCATCGCGTGCTCGGTGATGATGACCCTGATGGTGATCCTGCCCGGGCCCGACTGGGCCTTCCTCATCGCGGCGGGCACTCGGGAGCGCACCATCCTGCCGTCGCTCGCGGGGATCCTCCTCGGCTACCTCGCGACCGTGGCGGCGGTCGCGATCGGCGTCGGCGCCGCGGTGGCGGCGGTGCCGTGGATCATCGTCGGGCTGACGTTCGCGGCGGCGATCTACCTCACCTACCTAGGGGTGCGCGTGCTGCGCGAGCCGCCGGTCGTGGCCGCCGTGGCGGGCGGTTCGGGCGGCGCCCCCGTCGCAACATCCGCTCGCCCCTGGCTGCGCCTGCTGCAGGGCGCGGGCGTCTCAGGGCTCAACCCGAAGGGGCTCCTGGTGCTCGTCGTGCTCCTGCCCCAGTTCACGGATGCCGCGGGCAGCTGGCCGATCCCGGTGCAGCTCGCGGTGCTCGGCCTCATCTTCGTCGCGGCGTGCGCGGCCGTGTACACGGTCGTCGGGTACGGCTCGCGGACGGTCCTGCGGCTGCGTCCCTCGGCGATGCGGATCGTGTCGCGCGTGTCGGGTGCGGCGATGATCGTGCTCGCGGCGGTGCTCGTGGTCGAGCAGGTGGTGCACCTCACCCGAGGCTGAAGCCGCCGTCGCTCGTGATGACCTGCCCGGTGACCCACGCCCCGCCCGGCGTGGCGAGCCATCCGATGAGGTTCGCGACGTCCTCCGGTCGGCCGACCCTGCCGAACGGCGTCGTCGCGAGGTGCGCCTCGAGCTCGTCGAGCGGGCGGTCGGTCGTCTCGGGGTCGAGGTAGCCCGTGTTCACCGGCCCGGGGTCGATCGTGTTGAGCAGGATGCCGAGCTCGAGCAGCTCGGCGGCGACGGTCGCGGTGACGCCGGCCAGTGCCGCCTTGCTCGTCGCGTACGCGACCTCCCCGCGCATCGGGCCGTGCACCTGGCCGGAGGTCATCCAGAACACGCGGCCCTGCGGTTCGGCGAAGGGCGTGTCGCGTCGGATGCGTTCGCCGGGGCGGAGCGGCGCGGCATCCGACCGGGGTCGCTTCGAGCGCGCGAAGGCGGCGGTGAGGAGCAGCGTCGACCGTGCGTTGACGTCCCAGAACGCGTCGAGGGCCTCGGGCGTCATGTCGAGGATGCCGCCGTCGCCGCCGCTCTTCGCATGGTTGCAGACGAGGAGGTCGAGCTCGCCGGTGAGCACGCGCGCGGCCTCGACGACCGGTTCGACCTGCGCGGCGTCGGCGAGGTCGGCGCCGATGTCGCCCATCCGGGCGCCGGGCGCGAGCGACGAGTGGATGCCGCCGCGGACCGCATCGAGGTCGTCGGCGCCCCACGGCTGGTCGAGGTCGTGCGGGCGGTGATGGTGGATGACGACGTTCGCGCCGAGCTCGGCGAACCGGGTCGCGACGGCGTAGCCGATCCCGCGACGTCGGGAGACGCCGGTGACGAGGGCCGTGCGGCCGGCGAGGGGGAGGGGTGCATGCATGGGCGAGCCTTTCGCTGCGCGCGGAGCGCGCTGGGGAATCAGGGAACGAGCGGAGCGGCTCACCGGCATTGCATGGCGACACGGTAGCGCATGGGCCGACGTGGTGCGAGGGGATGGCCTGCTGCCGACGAGCCCGTACCCTGTCCGAGTGGATGCCTGCGCCGCGCTCGCCGACTCGATCGAACGCCTCGCCGAGCGCGGCTACGCGAACCGGCGGTTCCTCAAGGAACTCGGGCGTGCTGCCGGAGTGGGTCGCGGTCCGCGGTGGCTGTTCGACGCGGCATCCGGCGGCGCCAATCGCCTGCGCGGGCGCGGCTTCCGCCGGCACGTCGACGACCGCACCGACGGGCAGGCGCGCCACTTCGCCGGGACGGTCGCCGTCGCCGCCCGCGTCGGCGGACCGGTGACGCGGTGGCTCACGACCGTGGTGCTGCGCGATCCGCCGAGCACGCCCGACGGGAGGCTCAGCGATGAGGCGATCGAGTTCGCGCGGCTCGTCCGGTCGGGCGAGCTCGCCCAGGCGGATGCCGCGGGGTGGGTGCGCGACCGGCTCTGCCACGCGGCGTAGCCGACGGCGCGGAGGGTGGGCGTAGCCTGCAGCCATGGGCGACTCGAACGCCGGCGACCGGGTGCACGAGAAGTACGACGTGAAGCGCGCGCATCGCGAGCTGTACGCGCCGTCGGCGAAGGACTTCGTGCTCGTCGACGTGCCGCCGATGCAGTATCTCGCGGTCGACGGGCACGGCGACCCGAACACGACGCCCGCCTACGCCGAGGCGGTCGAGGCGCTGTTCGGGGTCGCGTACGCGGTGAAGTTCGCGAGCAGGAGAACGGTCGGTCGCGACTTCGCGGTGGCGCCGCTCGAGGGCCTCTGGTGGGCGGACGACCCCGGCGCGTTCGCGGCGAACGACCGCACCGCCTGGAACTGGACGATGCTCATCGCGCAGCCCGACTGGATCGACGAGGCCGCCGTCGGTGCCGCAGTCGACGCGACGCGTGCGAAGGGTCGAGGCTCGCCGTCGATCAACGCGCTCCGCCTCACGCGCGTCACGGAGGGGCGGTCCGCACAGATCATGCACCTCGGTCCGTTCGCGGATGAGGCTCCCACGCTCGCTCGCCTGCATCACGAATGGATGCCGCAGCACGGCCTCGCCTTCAACGGACCGCATCACGAGATCTACCTCAGCGATCCACGGCGCACCGCGCCGGAGAAGCTGCGGACGGTGCTGCGCCAACCGGTGCGGAAGGCCTGACGGGCGGGTCTCCGCCCGGTGCCAGGTCAGGCCTCCGTCACGTCGATCAGCACCTTCCCGACCGTGCCCGCCTCGACCGCGTCGTGCGCCTCGCCGGCGCGGTCGAGCGGGAAGCGGGTGAGTGGCAGCCCGGCACCTTCGCCGACGGGCAGGGCGCCGTCCTCGAGGGCCCGCGTGATGTCCTCCGCTGCGGCGGCGAGCGCCGCGTCGCCGACGGTGTAGAGCAGGAGGAACTGGTAGCGGGCGTTCAGCGAGAAGTGGTGGCGCACGTCGAGGGTCATCTCGGCGCCGCCGTCGGTCGCGTACACGGAGATCGAGCCGTGGTTCGCGATGACCTTCGCATTCAGGGCGGCGTTGCGGGCGGGGGAGACCTCGACGACCTGGTCGACACCGTCGGGGGCGATGTCGCGGATGGCTGCGGCCGCGTCGTCCGTCCGGTAGTTCACGACGTGGTGGGCGCCCGCGGCCGTCGCGAGGGCGGCCTTCTCGGGGGAGCTGACCGTGGTGATGACGCGGGCGCCCGCCCAGCGTGCGAGCTGGATGGCGGCGTGCCCGACCGCGCCGGCGCCGCCTGCGACGAGCACGGTGCGGCCGTCGAGCGCGCCCGGTCCCAGCCGGGACGGGCCGCCCTCGTGCACGGTGAGGGCGCGGTGGGCGGTCATGGCGGGAACGCCGAGGGATGCGCCGAGCTCGAAGCCCGCGGCATCCGGAAGGCGCACGACTCGGCTCGCGGGGACCACCGTGAACTCCTGCGCGGTCCCCGTCGGCCGCTCGTGCGCGGCGAGGAAGATCCAGACCCGGTCGCCGACCGCGTACCCGGTCACCCCGTCGCCGACCCCATCGACGACGCCGGCGCCGTCCTGGTTCGGCACGACCTCGGGAAAGGGCGTGGCCGCGCCGGGCGCTGCGCCGATGCCGATGCGCGCCTTCCAGTCGGTGGGGTTCACGCCCGAGACCACGACGCGCACGCGCACCTCGCCCGCGCCGGGTTCGGGGAGGTCGCGCTCGACGAGCTCGAGGACGGAGGACGGGCCGGTCGTGGAGTACGCGATCGCTCTCATGCAATGGGCAACGCGTCGGGGGGCGCGGATCTTCCGCCAGGGGTCCCCGGCCGACGAAACGGTGGAACATCGTCCGCTCGAGGAGTACCGTCGAAGGTGGAGTTCGCGGGCCGAGCGCAGGGGCCGCGACAGACGCTCGGCAGCCGCGCCCGTTCGGGGGGACGGTGCGAGATGACTGACGTCGACGACGCTTCGACCAGGGACGGCAGGCTCGACGCGCGACTCCTCCGCCCACGAGACCTGATCGACCTGCAGCTGATCGCACTGGGCTGCACGATCGGGCCGGGCGATCACGGGACGGAGCTCGTGGCGGGCCCTGACGCATCCCTCCTCGTCGTCTTCCCGCCGCAGCACATCGGCGAGGAGGTCTGGCAGGCCGGCGCGCCACCGCCCCCGCCTCAGGTGCCGCCGCGCCCGTCGCGCCATGTCGCGGCCGGACCGTCGCGCCTGGTCTACGCGTTGCCCGAGGGGACGCGGATCCCGTACGACGTCGAGGGGGTGCTGGCCGCACTGCCGTCCCTGGTGCTGCGCGTGTCGCCGAACGCCACGCCCAGCGGCGAGCCGCCGGTCGATGGGCGCGACGCCGAGCCGCCCTCGAGACTCGAGACCGCGATCGAAGCGCCGTACCACCTGATCGTCTCCCCGAGCGCCCGGGGCGCATTCCGACATGCCGAGCGCCCGGTCGGGCCGCCGGGTCGTGCCGAGCTGTGGCGCACTCACCTCACGGTCCGCACCGAGGAGGGCCTCGACGACGAGGATGACGGTCAGCGGATCGTTCGCGGGCTGTGGACGAGGGATCACGAGGTCGCCCCGCCCAACTTCGAGCAACCGCTTGTGGCGTCGGACCGTGAGGCGATCGTCGACCAGACGCACGGTGGCGACGCCACGAACGCGGACACCCCGCTGGAGGTGCGACGTCTCAGCCTGTCGAGCCTCGGCGCATGGTTCGATTGGCGGCAGTCGTGGGAGTTCCCGGCGAACATCGTCGACTACCGCCATCAGGCCTACATGGGCCGCGACGGCTACGTCCGCGTCGTCTACCCGGGCTTCCTCTTCCCGTTCGGGCATCGGTGCTACCTCGTCAAGCTCAGCGAACGCGACATCAAGCACCCCGACCAGCCCGTCGCCTACCTCTGGCAGCGACACTTCCTGATCGTCCGCCAGCCGACGCGCACCTATCCCGACGACGAGCGTGACAACCCGTTCCGACAGGTGACCGTCGCCCCGCTGATCAGCCCGGACATCGACCGGCCGCCCGACGGTCTCATCCCGTTCGTCCCGAGTCGGAATGGGATTCCGTTCCGGTTCGCCCTCACGACGATCGACCGGGGCGGCGAGACGCGGAGCTGGTCGGCGCCGCTCGTCTTCGTCCGTGCCGGCAAGGACGGCGAGGAGGTGTTCGTCCACCACCCGGAGCAGGCGGCCGGGCAGTACTTCCCGGTGCGCAAGATCAGTGGACACGGCCAGACTCTCGCCGTCGCCCCACCGGTGAACCGCGGCGACACCTCGATCGAGGTCGTGCACCTCGTCTTCGAGGGCGAGATCGATACGAAGAACGTGACCTCGCGGCCCCACCTCGCCGAGGCTCGCGCGGTGGTCCCGTCGATGCGCCACCTCTCGCCGCAGGCGCCGGCGGTCGACCTCCGCTATGCCGTGCCGTACACGACGCTCGGGCTCCCCGCGCGCGACCGCGACGCGGATCCGGTCGCCGGGGTGCCCAACGCGGGCGAGATGATCCTCGCAGTGACGAGTTCGGCGCCGGCCGTCGACTTCTCGAGCGGTTCGGACCGGGCGGGCGGCTTCGTCGCTCCGAACCTCTCCGTCAAGGGGCTCTCCCGCGCGCTCGGTGCCGTGGGCGTCAGCGGCGACACGCCGTCGCCCTTCGACGCGGGGAAGTTCGATCCCTCGACCTACCTCGCTGGCGCGCTGCCGAGGCTCTTCGGCCTGTTCGACCTGGTGGAGCTCCTCGAGCAGGGCGCCGGCCTCGACCGGGCGCCGAAGTTCGTCGCCGACGCCCTGCAGCCGATCACGAAGCTGCTGGCCGAGGCGCAGCGCCTCCGGCAGGGACTGCTCGATGCGCGAGCCAGACTCGTCGACGAGGTCGCGAACGGCGCACACGACGGCGCCAAGGCCGTCGCACAGCACGCGCTCGACGAGTTCGACGCGCGGACCGGCACCATCGGCGGGCGCCTCGACGTTCTCGTGACCGCCGTGAAGGGATTGCCGGCGACTGAGGCCGACCTCCGAGCCAGGGCCACGGAGCTCCTCGGCGAGCTCCCTGCCGCCCGCGACGCCGTCGCCGCACCCGGCGTGCCCGCCGCGGTGCGATCGGCGATCGCGAAGCCGGTGGCGGCGCTCACCAAGCTGGCCGCCCTCGCGACGACCGCGGCGGAGTTCAAGCGGATGCTCGACGGCGTCGCCGGAGCACAGGTCTCCGCGCGGCTCGACTGGCGTCCCCGGATCCGATCGTGGGGGCTGCCCGGCATCCCCGGCATCTTCGTGCCCGACGATCCGGAGAACCTGCGGATCGACGTGGAGGTGCGCGCCTCCGCGAGTGCATCCCCCGCCGTCGACGTCCTGGCGGAACTCGTCGACTTCGACCTCAACCTCGTCGGCGACGCCGCGACGGCCCTCATGGAGCTGAGGTTCCGGCGCGTCGCGTTCCACGCCGGCTCGACCGGGAAGCCCGAGGTCGACGTCGTGTTCGGTGGCATCGGATTCCTCGGGCCGCTCTCCTTCGTCGACCGGCTCCGCGAGATCATCCCGTTCGACGGGTTCTCGGACCCGCCCTACACGGATGTCTCGCCGGAGGGCGTCGTCGCCGGATTCGACCTCGCGCTTCCGAACGTCGCCGTCGGTGCGTTCAGTCTCGAGAACATCGCGCTCGGCGCTGACGCCCGCGTGCCGTTCCTCGGCGACGCCATGACCGTCGGCTTCCACTTCTGCTCGAAGGAGTCCCCGTTCCGCCTCACCGTGATGTGCATCGGCGGCGGCGGGTGGCTCGAGCTGCGTGCCTCACCCAAGGGGCTCGTCGTCCTCGAGCTCGGGCTCGAGGCGTGCGCGGCGCTGTCGGTGGACCTCGGCGTGGCGTCCGGGTCGGTCTCCATCGCGGTCGGCGTGTACCTGCGGCTCGAGGCAGACCGGGGCGTCCTGACGGCGTACTTCCGCATTCGCGGCGAAGTCGACGTGCTCGGCCTGATCAGCGCGTCGATCACGCTCGAACTCGCGTTGGCCTACGACTTCGACACCGGCAAGCTGATCGGCCGTGCGTCGCTCACGATCGAGGTCGAGGTGCTCTTCTTCTCCGCGTCCGTCGAGATCACGGTCGAGCGGCGGCTCGCCGGCTCGAAGGGCGACCCGACGATGTCCCAGGTCATGCCGCCGGACGGGACCGGAATGAACGACGACTGGGCGGAATACTGCGGCGCGTTCGCACCGCTTCCGACGTGATGGAGGACATCGGATGAGCACGACGACCGTCATGGCGACCGCGCTGCCGTACTCGCTCGCGGACGATGCGCGCTTCCACCTCACGGTGTTCATCACCCACAAGCTCGTCGACGGCGGGCCGGGCGCCACCCTCGCCGACTTCCCCGCGGCGGCAGACTGGATCGGCACGCTCGGGGACGCGACCTTCGGACTGGTCTCCTCCCTCGACCCGGGGACCGCGCTCCCGCTGCGGGTCGTCTCCGATCCCGCTCCGGACGCCGCTTCGTGGGCCGCGGTCCTCCCGCCGTCGACGACGGTCGAGGACTTCCCGGCACCGACGCCGACCGACGAGGCGTGGCGCACGACGCCGGCGAGCCGGATGAGCGACCACGCCGTCGACCTGCACCTCGCCGCCATCGGGGCGGCCCCGACCCGCAGGCCGGGTGTCGCAGGCGACCCGATCGCCGGCGGCATCCTGACCACGCTCGCCGACCTCGATCCTCGCGGGCCGCTCCGGCGGCTCCTCGAGGACGCTCCGCGCCGTGCGCGTCGCTCGCTCGGCCTCGCCGCGCGACGATTGCAGGATGCGCTCGCGACGATCGGTCCGCTCGTCGAATCCGACGAACTCGACCCCGAACGCGGTCACGGCGGCGAGATCGAGCCGCCGCCGCCGTACCAGTCGGAGATCGCCGACCAGCCGTCCCCGATCCAGGTGCTCCTCGACGACCCCGACGCCGACGCGCGCACGACGCGGGTGCTCGACGCACTGGGACGGAACCGGCCGCAGGACCCGCAGCTGCGCATGATCGCCGACGCCCATGCGACGCGCCGCTACTACGAGCGACCCGAGCAGCCGCAGCAGGCGCCGCGACGGGAGCCCGATCCGGATGCGACGCCGACGCCGCGGCCCGATCGGCCCGAGCACGACTTCCACGCCAGGGTCGCCTCGTTCGGCTCGACGCCGGCGCTGCTCCGCCGGCTCGGCCTCGCGGTCGACGTGGTCCTGGACGGCATGGACGCCGCGGCCGCTCGGGCCGCGCTCGCCGGGGCGACCTGGGTGAGCGTCGCCATGACATCGCGCGCCCGCGACGTGCGCGTGCTCCGCCCGAGGCGCACGTCGGTCGTGGTCGACGGTCCGGTGTTCGCCGCGCAGTCCAGCAGCGCCTGGGTGGGCGGTGCACTGCCGCTGGGCGATGACGAGTGGGTCGTGCTCGACCTCGATCCCGACGCGTCCGGACTGAAGCTCGACCAGCACGCACGGGACCTTCCCCGCCGCTACGCGAGCGAGGCGAACGGGGATGCGGCGACGTCCGCGCCCGGCACCCTCCAGTCCTCCGGGTTCGCGATCGCACGACGCGAGCGCGCCGCCGACCTGCGGGCGCGGGTGCAGCGGGCGGAGCAACTCGGCGCCGACCCCTCCCGCGACCTGCTGCTCGACGACCTCACCCGCGGCATCCGCGTCGAGGTGTGGGATGACGTCACGCGGCAGTGGCACAGCCTTCACCGGCGACGGGTCACGGTGACGGGCGAGGGGCAGCCGCGGGTGCCGGTGCTCACGGATCAGCCCGACGTCGGCTTCCTGCAGTCGTCGGCCCTGAACCGGCCCCCCGGGGGGACCGGCGACTACTACGTGCACGAGGTGGTCGCGGGCTGGGACGGGTGGAGCCTCGCCGCGCCCAGGCCGGGCAGGGTGATCGTCCATGTCGAGCCGGGCGATCCGGACGAGCCGACCGAGATCGTGGTCGACGAACCCCCCGACGAACCCATCGCGGGCGCGCACACGACCTCGCGTGTCGAGCCCGCCTCGTTACCGCGGCTGCGGTACGGCACCAGCTACAGCTTCCGCGTCCTGGCGGTCGACCTGGCCGGGAATTCGGTTCCGCACGTGCCCGAGCGGCGACGCCGTCGCGTCCTGCCGGACGGGCCGGCCGTCGCGAACGCCCGGGCGCACCTCGACCGCCTGCGCGAGTCGTATCGGGAGCGCGACCTCGGCGGGATCGCGTCCGCACGGCGGACCGAGACGATAGATCACCTGCGGGCGCCAGCTCGCGAGTCCGGCGAGCTTCCCCCCGAGCTCCGCTCGGGCGACGCTCGGATCGACGCGACCCTCGTCGACCTGATCGCTCGGGCGGCCGAGGACGACGTGCCGCCGGCTGACGCGCAGCGCAAGTTCGACGAGGTCGACTCCGCGGCACGGGTGCTCGCCGAGGCGACGGACACGCCCCGCATCCGTCCGCAGCTGCGCATCGACGACGACCTCCTCGCCCTGCTGAACCGCAATGACGACCTGCTCCTTCCCGAGGAGCTCCGTCGGCCCGCGCGCTCCGTCGTCACGACGCCGCGTCCCTACCTCAGGTGGGATCCGGTCCTGCCCCCGACCTTCGTCGCTCGCCACGAGCTCGGAACCGGTGAACAGCTCGCGAACCTCGTCGTCCGCAGCGGAGCGCCGCAGGGGATCGACGCACGTGACACGTCCGAGCGCCACGTCGCCCCACCGAAGGCGACCCAGCTCGAGGCGGAGACCGCCGGGCGCTTCGATGCGGCGATCGGCACCGGGGATGGGGCCGAGATCCGGCGCCTCTTCGCGATCGCGCTCGCGGAGCGGGGCACCTTCCTCGACGAGTTCCGACCGAGCCTCGCGAACGCGAACGCGACGCTGCACCAGGACGGCATCGCGCTCCTCGATCGGCCCGGAGCGGACACCGGATCGGACCACCGCGCCACGCTCGCGGAGATCTCGGCCGACCGCGGCCGGCCCATCGGCGAGGGGCAGTACGTCGTGCACGACATCGACGCGCTCGCGCTGCCGTACCTGCCCGACCCCTTCGCCACAGGGGTCTCGCTCGTGTTCTTCGAGGCGGGCGCCCCGCACCGCCTTTCCGAACCCCGCGCACTGCAGACGGTCACCGTGCCGTTCCCCGGCACGTGGCCCTCGCTGCAGCCGCTGCGTCTCGTGGCCGAACGTGGCGACGAACTCGACGCCCGGGCCGAGGGGCACGAGGTCCACGTCACCGTGCCCCCGGGCGAACAGGTGCGGATGGCGATGTCGAGCACGATCGACGTCGGCGCGCTCGAGCAGTTCGGGCTCTGGCGCTCGCATGTGGCGAGCGTCGCCGATCCGGATGACGGGTTCACGAGCGACGAGGTCGTCGCCGCGGCAGCGCTCATGCGTGCGGCGTCGTCGGGCTGGACGTGGTGGCTGACGCCGTCCACCGACGTCCGGATCGTGCACGCGGTCCCCGAGCCGGTCCGGCCGCCCGAGCTCCGCGGCCTCAGCCTGTTCCTGCGTCCCGAGGGGCGTTCGGTGGCCGCGCTCACCGGGCTCGTCTCCGTGCACGGAGCCAGCACGGACCTGCTGGTCGTGCGAGCGTCGTGGACCGACCAGGTGGACGATCCCACCGCGGCATCGCCCGGTTCGGAGCAGAAATCCGATGTGGTGGTGCATTCCCCGGTCGGCGAGGGCGAGCGCACCGGCGTGCTCTTCCTGTTCGACCTCCTCGCGACCGGCCCGCTGGCCGAGGCGCTGGGCGGTGCCGGCCTCCACCGGATGGTGCAGACGTTCGCGGACACGAAGTACCGGCGCGTCACGTACGTGCCGTCCGGAACGACGCGCTTCGCGGAGTACTTCGACCCGTCATCGATCCCCGATTCGCCGACCGAGGGCGAACCGGTGGTGCTCGACATCCCGTCGTCGGCACGTCCCGGGGCCCCCGTCGTGCTCGACGCCGTCCCGCTGCTGCGATGGGAGGCGCGCAGCGAGCCGAACGAGCCCTTCGCGTGGCGTCAGGTCCGCCGTTCCGGCGTCCGGCTCTGGCTGGCGCGACCCTGGTACTCCTCGGGCGACGGGGAGCTCCTGGGTGTCCTGGTGTTCGACCCGGACGAGTGGGTGCCGACCCAGAACCCGAACGCGCCGTGGACGCGTCAGCGGAAGGCCGAGCAGGCGCCCACCGGAGCGACGAGCACGTGGGCGGCGGACCCGATCGTCCAGCATGGCGGCTCGACGTCCAACGCCACAGTCCCGCCGCTGCTCGGGGTGGAGCACCTGCTGCTCGACACGCTGGAGTCGGCCGCCGCGGAGGGCCTGAAGATCAGCCCGCCGCTGGGCGGCGAGGTCCCGGGCGGGCGCGATCGCGCCTGGCCCGATGCGGCGGGCAACCCGGTCGCGGTCGCGGACGCCGTCCCCTTGCGCGATGTCCGTGATCATCCGTCGGTGCGGGTGCTCGGCTATCGGCCTGAGTTCGATGCGGCCTCGAGGCGGTGGTTCGTCGATGTCGCGCTGGAGGAGGCGCCGGCCCTGTGGCCGTTCATCCGGCTGGCAGTCGCGCGGTACCAGCCCAACTCGATCCCGAACTGCGAGCTCTCACCCGTCGAGCTCACGGACTGGGTGCAGCCGCTGCCGTCGCGGATCCTCACCGTGAGCCGGACGGACGCCGGTCGGGTGCAGGTGACGCTCACGGGCGTCGTCGACTGGCTCCGTTGGAATCCGGCGGCGACCCCGAGGCTCGGCGGCGATCAGCTGGGTGCGGACACGCCGACGGGCGCGGGCGCCGACCGTGCGGCCCGGTTGCAGCAGTCCCGGACCGTCCGGGCGACGCTCCAATTCCGTGCCCCTGAGGCGACCGATCTCGAATGGGAGGATGCGGCGAGCGCCCTGCTGCTTGCCGTGAGCGTCGAGGAGTCGGGGGGCTTCCGCGCGACATGGAGCGGCTCGGTCGTCGTCCCGGAGACCTCGGTGGATCGCCATGGCGGGGTCGTGCCGCCGCCTGCGATGCGTCGGCCCGGAGTCGAGCGGTCGTCCTGGCGGGTCCTGGTGGAGGAGCACGAGATCCTCGACGCCGATCCGGCGCATCCGGGCGATCGTGCGCGCACCGTGCCCCGGCTCGTCTACGTCGACGCCGTGTCGCTGTAGCGTCCGCCGTCGCCGACCGCGTCGACGACGGCAGAGCCGTCCTGGTTCGGCACGACCTCGGCGAACGGCGCGCCCCGTCCGGGCGCCGCGCCGGGCTCGGGGAGGTCGCGCTCGACGAGCCCGAGGACGGAGCACGGGCCAGCACCGAGGCATCCGTCCGCCCCCGGCGGTACGCTCGCGGCATCGAGCCCGGATCGGACCGGATCCGGGCCGATCTGGACGGTGATCACCGGTGACGAATCCGAACGCACGCACGTACCTCTTCGCGCTGACCGACGCGGGCGGCACGGTGCCGCCCGAGGTCGGCGTCGTGCGTCGGGTCGTCGATCGCGGGCACCGGGTGACGGTGCTCGCCGACGAGACGATGGCGGCCGATGTCGAGAGCGCCGGCGCTGCGGTCCGGATCTGGCGGCGACCGTTCGAGGAGTTCCGCGACTGGGAGCTGCGCACGCCCGTCGCGCTGGCCCGAGGCATGGCCGAGCACATGCTCGTCGGACCGGCCGCCCAGCAGCTCGACGACGCGGCCGTCGCGATCGACGAGGTCCGGCCCGACCTCGTGGTGACCTCGGGTTTCGCGCTCGGCGGGATGATCGCGGCCGAGTCGCGCGGCGTGCCGTTCGACCTCCTCATGCCGAACGTCTACGTACTGCCCGCCGACGGAATGCCGCCGTTCGGCGCAGGCCTCGCGCCCGCGCGCGGCCCGCTCGGACGTGCTCGCGACCGTGCGATGCGAGCGGGATCCGCTCGCCTCATCGACCGGTACACGCTGCCGGAGCTCAACGAGCTCCGGGATCGTGCCGGACTCGAGCCGATCGCGACGCTCTGGGCGCAGATGCAGCGCGCGCGGATGCAGCTCATCCTCACCTCGGCGGCCTTCGACTTCCCCGCGAGCCTGCCCGACAACGCGCGCTACGTCGGGCCGATCCTCGACGACCCCGAATGGGCGGATGCCGCGCGGTGGGCGCCGCCCGACGGCGACGGGCCACTCGTGCTCGTCGCGATGTCGTCGACCTTCCAGGACCACGTCGCCTGCCTGCAGCGCATCGCCGACGCGTTGGGCGAGCTGCCCGTGCGCGGATTCGTGACGACCGGTCCGGCCGTCGAGCCGGGCGCGATCAGTGCGCCGTCGAACGTCACGGTCGTGGCATCCGCCCCGCACAGCGAGGTGCTGCCGCGCGCCGACCTCGTCGTCACGCACGGTGGCCACGGCACGGTCATCAAGGCGCTCGCCGCGGGGCGGCCGCTCGTGATCCTGCACCACGGACGCGACCAGGCCGACAACGCGGTGCGCGTGACCCGGCGGGGAGCCGGGGTCGCCGTCCCGCGCACCGCGTCGAGCGCGCGCATCGCGCGGGCCGTCGCGGAGGTGCTCGGGGATGCGAGCTATCGCGAGGCGGCGGCGGCGTTGGGGCGCGCGATCGTGCGGGATGTCGCGGAGTCGCCGCTGCTCGAGGAGCTCGAGCGGGTGCCGGCGCGGCGGGAGTAGTCTCCAAGCGTGGCCCCGACACCCGTGCCCGGTGCGGCCGTGACGCAGTTCGCGGTGCTCGACGCGCTGCTCGCGGGCGCCTACGAGTCCGGGCTCCTGGTGGGCGAGGCGTGCGCGGTAGGGGACTTCGGGCTCGGCTGCGTCGAGCAGCTGGGCGGCGAGGTCGTCATCCTCGACGCGGCGGCGATCGAGTGCACGCTCGACGGACCGCCCGCGGTGATGCGCAGCGACGAGACCCTGCCGTTCGCGATCGTCTGCCGATTCCCGGACGTCCCGGCGAGCGAGGTGCACGACCGCGACATGGCCGGCTTCGCGGCATCCGTCGACGAGGCGCTGACGAGCCGGAACCTCTTCCACGCCGTCCGCTTCGACGGGGTGCTGTCGGAGGTCCGCGTGCGCGTCACGCCGCGCCAGCGGCATCCGCTGCCGCCCCTCGCCGAGGTGACGGAGCAGCAGGTCGAGACGGTGGCGCGCGGCATCCGCGGCACGCTCGTCGGGTTCTGGACGCCCGCGATCTACCAGGGCATCGCGGTCGCCGGTCTCCACCTGCACTTCCTCAGCGACGACCGGCGCCTCGGCGGGCACGTGCTCGACCTCGCCGTCGAGGCCGGCGAGCTCCGCGTCGCGGCGTTCGCGCGCTTCGACCTGCACCTGCCGACCGACGAGCTGTTCCTCCGCACCGAGCTCACGCACGCCGAGGACCACCGCATCGTCGCCGTCGAGCGCGGCGGCGCGGCGTCATGATCGCGCGAGCACGCTGACGCCGTGGTCGAGATCTCGGATGACGACTTCGAGCGGATGCTCGGCGAGGTGTTCGACGCGCTCCCCGACGACATGGTCCGCGGCCTCGAGAACGTCGCGATCTCGTTCGAGGACCAGCCGATCGCGCAGCGCCCGCGGCTCTTCGGCCAGTACCGCGGCCACCCGATCACGACGCGCGGCGTCTACGGCTTCGGCGAACTGCCCGACCGCATCACGCTCTACAAGAACAACCTCGAGGAGCACAGCGCCGACCTCGACGCACTCCGCGCGCGGATCCGCATCACGCTCGTCCACGAGATCGGGCACTACTTCGGGCTCGGCGACGCGAAGCTGCGCGAGCTCGGCTGGGCGTAGCGCTGCAGGCTTGCGGTGAGGTCGGCACGGTCGTCTTGACGTTCCCCTTGCGCTTGCTTCGCATGCACTTGTCGCTGAGTTGACACCGTGTTCACGGGCGAGGGAGTCGACTGCGATCGTCCGGTACACGCCGGGCGTGATCGGGTGCCCATCGCCTCGGGCCGGAGTCCGCCGCGTGACGCCCCTGAATGAGGAGTGGTAATGGCTATGAAGGAACGCGCGCCGCGACGCACGCCGTCGCAGTCGGCAGAGTCCGAGACGCGGGATGCCGGCCCCGACACCTTCGACGCGGCGGTCGAATTCGACGTCTCGATATCGGAGGACGGGTCGGCGTCGGCGTCGGCGCCGGTGGGGGAGGAGGACGCGCTGGTGGACGATTCCGACGCGGGCATCGAGTCGTTCACCGAGCAGGAGTACCGCGGGTGGTTCTCCTCCATCAAGAAGGCGGCGACCGGGATCGTCAAGAAGGTGTCGGGGGCTGTCAAGGACAATGCGAAGGACATCCTCAAGGCGGGCCTCCCGTTCGCCGGCTCGGCCATCGGCGGATTCTTCGGCGGCCCAGCCGGAGCCGCCATCGGCGGCAAGGCGGGGTCGATCGCGGGCGGGGTCGTCCGCGAGGTGCCCGAGACGGTCGAGCAGGCCCGCGAGCGCGCGCTGCGCACGATCGACGAGCTCGAGACGCAGGCCGCACAGCTCGATGCGATCGCGGATCAGGTGCTGGACCAAACGCTGCCGGTCGTGATCGACGAAATCGCGCGCGACTTCGCCGAACGTGGGGCACGAGGTGAAGGTGGTCCGGCCGACGACGAGGTCATGGAGCGATTCTGGGGCAAGGCGTTCGGCAAGATCGCCGGGGCCATCGCCGACGAGTTGCCGTGGGCGATCAAGAAGGTGACGCAGTACCTGAGCGACAGCGGTAGCCGCGACACCGAGACGATCGATCCGTTGATGCTCGATCCCGAAGTCGCGCAGCGCTTCTGGGCGCCGGCGTTCAGCACGATCGTCTCCTCGATCCAGTCGATGCTTCCCGATGCGTTCCAGCTCATCGCCGGGCAGTCCCGGGCCTTCCGACCCGGAAGCGGTGAGATTGATTGGCAGCAGCTGGAGACCATTGGCCGCCTGCCCGGCGGTGACGACATCGCCGTGACCGGGTTGACCGCGATCGAGGATCCGACGATGGTCGAGATCGGCCTCACGCTCCCGGAGCACAAGAGCTGGAAGAAGGCGATCGAAGTGCGAGGCGCGGACGACACGGTGCTCGCGTCCGTCGAGGTGGAGGGTTCCACCAAGTCCAGCACGATGCGCATCGGCGTGGACGCCATCAAGGAGGCGCGGCTCGTCTTCGCCAAGGCCGACGGCCTCTACACGCTTCCTGCGAAGTCCATTCCGGACCTCGCCGGGCAGCGCGTCGACTTCTACTGGTACGCGGGTTGATCATGCGAACGCTTCAGATGGGATCACGCGGCGACGACGTTCGCCGCCTGCAGGCACGGCTGAACGACGTCGGTGGCTTCGGGCTGGCCGTGGACGGCATTTTCGGAGCAAAGACGAGAAATGCGGTTGTCCGGTTCCAGCGAGCCAACGGCCTGGACGACGACGGCATCGCCGGGCCGATAACCCTCGGGGTGCTCGGACTCACAGGCGGCTCGACGGGCCAGCCGACCACGTCCGGTGGGGCGAGCCGTCGCAGGCGGTCGCTGCACATAGGGATCAACGAGGTCGATCCCACTCACTACGGCGGCTGGGACGGGAAGCTGAACGGCTGCGAGAACGACGCGATGACCATGCGCAACATCGCCGTCCGTGACGGATTCACGGCCAGGACGCTGCTCACGTCGCAGGCCACGGCGGCCAACGTCCTGGCCGAGGTCCGTTCGGCCGCTCGTCAGTCGGCACGGGGCGACGTATTCCTGATCACCTACGCCGGACACGGCGCGCAGGTTCCCAACGTGAGCGACGACGATGAGATCGACGACCAAGACGAGACCTGGGTGACCTATGAACGGATGCTGATCGATGACGAACTCGAACTCGCGTTCTCGGAGTTCGCGGCCGGGGTCGATATCGTGCTGCTGTCGGACAGCTGTCACAGCGGCACCGTGTACCGTCGAATGTTCACGCCCGAGCAGCTCGAGTTCTCCGAGCGCAAGAGCGCGTTCTACGGGGGGCTCGCCGCGCCGATCGGCGACGGCGCCCGGTCCTTCCCGACGCCGGCGCCCGTCGGCGGCAGTCGAGGGGCCGAGGCCGCTGGGCAGCGGGAGATCTTCACGACGGCGGCGTCGACATTCCTGGCCGAGTTGAAGGTCGGCGCGGGCTGGACGGCGAACGGACCCTACGTCTCGATCTTCGACCGGTTCGAGCGACTGCGCGCGGCTCGCGGCGCCCGGAGCGTCGTCACCTCACGGCGCTTCCCGACGACCGGCGCAGGGCTGGGCGCCGGGGGCCGAGGTCCGACCGCACCGGTGCTCACGAGGAACATGCCCCTCGGAGTCAACGCCGAGGTCGTCGCACGACATGCCTCGCTCTACTTGGAGCTGCAGGCCGCGGCCCGCGGTCGCGTCGACGTGCGCGCCAACGGCGTGTCGATCTCGGGCTGCCAGGACTCGCAGCTCTCCCAGGAGGTCGGCGGTCACGGGGTCTTCACCACGACGCTCGAACGGGTGTGGAACTCGAGCTCGTTCTCGGGGACGTACAGGCAGTTCCACCAGGCCATCGTGGGACGGATGGGGCCGACGCAGACGCCGGAACTCGGCCTGTGGGGCGCTGATCCCGACTCCTTGGCGGCGAAGACACCGTTCGGGTGAGGCGGCCGCCTGCGCCCGCGGGGCGGGCGGCCGCCTCACACCGGCCGCCCGTCCCGCAGTTCCGCAGCGAGTCGCGTCAGGATTGGGGCGGGCTCGACGTCGAGGTCACGGAGGAGCTTGGATCGCGCGTGCTCGTAGTCCCGAAGCGCCAGCGCGCGATTGCCCTCCAGCACGTGCGCCCTCATGCGCAGTTCGTATGAGGTCTCGCGCCACGGCTCGTCGGCCAAAGCGATGGCGGCCGCCGCGAGCGCGCCTTCGGCGTCGCCGACGTCGAGGAAGCGTCGACCCAGGCCGTCGAGCGCGACGAGGCGCGCCCGCCGTATCCGCTCCTGCTCGAACTCGAGCCACGAGTCGAACCAGCCGGGAAGGAGTTCGGCTCGACGCGTGAACTCCAGCCATTCCCAGAGCTGGGAGCGGCTCGCGCCGCGTTCGACGATGGTCGGTAGCCGTTTCGCGAGAGGGACGTCCACGGTCACCGTCGGTGCCAGGGCGAGCGGATCGGACGATGTGAGCACACCGGGGCATCGCCGGCGGATGTCGGAGAGGTTGACGCGCAGGTTCGCGGCGGCGTGCGAGTGGCTGGCATCGGGCCAGAGCATCTCCGCCAGTTGCCGCCTCGGCAGTGGATCCAACAGCGCGATCGCCGCGATCACGCGCTGGTCGCGCCCGGGGACGGCCATGACGTCGCCGTCGATCAGCAGGCGCCACGTGCCGAGTAACTCCAAGGAGGCGATCTCCCGGTCATCTGCCGCCATGCTGTCACCCCGGTCGGGTCCACGAAGTGGGGTGGGGGCTCGTTCGACCCGAAGGTTACTCGCGCCCGCGGCGCCCCGCAAGGATCGCGGGAGCGTCTCGGCGCCATGGCAAGCGGCGGGCTCGAGCCGCGATCGGGCGGTGCCGGCCGCGGGCGCTCGGGTCCTGCGCGACGCCGGGCCCGAGCTGCGGTCAGCGCCAGAGCACGGCGATCGCGGCGTTCGCGAACGTCAGGATGCCGATCAGCCAGAAGATCGCCGGCGGCACCGAGCCGGTCTTGCGCTGACGCCCGGCGCCGATGCCGAGGAGCGCGCCGATGACGATCAGGATCACGAGCTTCGTGCCGATCTTGGCGTAGTCCAGGTCGTATTCGATGCCCCACGGCGCGGCGAGCGCGAGGCCGGCCACGCCGGCGATCGCGAGGCCCCAGTTCATGAGGCGCGTGATGGCGCGCTTGCCGTTGACGAGTTCGACGACCCACGCGCCGAAGAGCACGGCGAAGCCGACGAGGTGAATGAGCACGACGAGGTGGCGGAGGAATTCCATGCGGTCACGCTATCGCGCGGCCGCGCGTTGCGGTGCGTCGCCGCACGTGACGGTCGAGTGCAGCATCCGGCTGCGATCGGCGGCGGGTGTGATCGGCCGAGGCGGAGCCGTTGCGGGTCTCACCCCGCCAGCGCCGTCAGTTCGTCGGTAGCGCGCCGCAAGGTCCGGTTGAGCACGGATGCCGCGGTCTCGCGGTCCTCTGCGGAGATGTCGCCCCAGAGGCGCCCGACGATCTCCTCCGCGCGCCGTCGGATCCGCGAGTGCAGTTCGCGACCGGCATCCGTGACCGAGAGGCTGCCGGCGGCCTCCGCGAGGAGGCCGCGCTCGGCGAGCGCGTCGAGCAGGGCATCGACGCCGCGCGGCTCGACTCTGAGCGCGGAGGCGACGCGAGCGGAGGACGCCGCACGACCGGCCGGTGCCGACTGCAGCAGGACGGTCAGTGCGACCCACTCGCGCTCGCCGATCCCGCTGCCCTCGAGCAGGCGCTCGAGGATCGCGTTGAGCGTCTTCTCGGTCTGGCCGATGAGGCGGGTGCCGTAGGGGAGTTGGGGATGCATCGATCGTCCTCTCGAATCCGTTGGTGGCACCAACGTAGCAGATCGTTGGTGCCACCAACACTGTGAGGTAGCATCGGCGCATGCCGCCCACCGATCCCGGTCCCGATCCGGATGCCGCGCCCGAGCGGGTGCGCGAACTCGCGACGTGGCGGATCGCGCGACTGCACCGCCGGTCGCACGCGCGCCTCACCGCAGGCTTCGCCGAGCACGGACTCACTGGTCGGCAGTACCGGCTCCTCGCGGCGCTCGTCGAAGCCGGAGCGGCGAGTCAAGTGGAGCTCGGCGAGCGCACCGGCCTCGATCGCAGCGACGTCGCGGGCGGCGTCGACGCCCTGGTCGCCCGTGGGGAGGCGACGCGCTCGCCCGATCCGGCCGACCGCAGGCGCAATGTCGTGACGCCGACGAGTGCCGGCGCCAGCGCGCTCATCGCGCTCGACGCCGTCGTCGCGTCCGTGCAGGACGACGTGCTCGCGCCGCTGTCCGCCGGCGAGCGTGCCGTGTTCGAACGACTGCTCGACCGGTTGCTCGAGGGTGTGCCGCGCGATCCGCGCGACTCGAGGGACTGAGCCGCGACATCGGCGGAGCCGGCCCTCGCACGACGGCGCGCCGGGCTACGCTGGCTGCATCGACGGCTCGGGGGAGGACGGATGCGCGTGCTCGGACAGGTCCTGGTCGCGCTGCTCGCGGTGGTCACGGTCGCCGCTGCGGTGGCCGGGACGACGATCGTGATCGGATTCCGGCGACGCGACCCGCGCGTGCTCGGTCGGTTGGTGCGATGGCAGCGTGAACGGGTGAACCCGCGGGTCCTGGAGACCGCAGGTCTCGCAGGCGATCCGCACTCGGTCGTCCGGCACGTCGGACGCACGACCGGCCGCGACTACGCCACCCCGATCACGGCGGTCCCGGTCGACGGCGGGTTCGAGGTCGTGCTGCCCTACGGCGCCGAGGCCAACTGGGTGCGCAACGTGCTCGCCGCCGGCGCGGCCGTGCTCGAGCACGACGGCCGCCGATACGAGGTCGTCGCGCCAGAAGTCCTCCCGATCAGGTCGACGGGATTCGCGGAGAGGGGAGCCGTCACCGCGCGGGTGTTCGGCCTGACGGAGGCGCTGCGGCTCAGCACCGGAGACGCCGCTGAGTCGGCGCCGCCTCGATCGTGACGACGAACGGACGTCATCCCGGTGCGGGCGGACGCGCGCGCCGCGCCGGCGCAGCGCTCGCCGCCGCCGCCGCCGCGAGCCTGATCGTCGGCTGCGCCGCGACCGCGGCACCCGACGTGACAGGCACGCCCGAGGCATCCGTCGCCGTCGCCGTCGGCACGTTCGCCGCCGTCGGCGACTCGAACACCGATGCCGACAGCCGCGACTTCGCTGCCGGTGACCTCGGTGCTGCTTCCTGGGCGACGTACGTCGCCGACGAGGGGTTCGCGTTCGCCGGCGGCTGGGCGGAGTGGGGAGCGACGACCGAGCGGATGGCGCAGTCGGTCGGGCCCGTCGATGCGGACGTGCTCGTCGTGCTCGCCGGCACCAACGACGTCGCGCTCGGCACCCCGTTCGACGAATCGGCGGCGAACCTCGCCCGGATCGTCGACGCGGTCGGCATCGCGGACGTGGTCGTCGTCTCGATCCCGCCCATGGACGCCCTCCCCGACGGCGCGGAGGCGTACAACGCGCGCCTCGACGACCTGGCCAGCGATCGCGGATGGCGGTTCGTCGACGCCGCCGCGGGCCTGCGGACCGCCGACGGGCGGTTCGGCGCCGGAATGAGCTCCGACGGCGTGCATCCGACGGCCGATGGTGCGCGGATCCTCGGCGCGGCGATCGCCGCGGCGCTGCGAGACGGGTGAGCGCGCGCGCCGGTCGAGGCGTTCTCGTCGACGCCTGGACCGTGATCGTGTCGTCGGCGGACCTCAGCGACAGTCAGCAGATCGGCGATGCGACCGGGCTCCGCGTGGAGGCCGGCGTGCCGGCGGCGATGATCATGCGCCACATGGTCGTCAGCGACGACTTCCACAACGCGGTGCAGGACGTCCCGCGGGACGGGGCGTGGACCTCGGCGTTCGCGACGCTCGGCGAGTACTACCCGGTGAACTCGGTCGTCTGCAACCTGGGCCAGTTCGAGCAGAGGGGGTGGCAGCACGGCGGATGCTTCGTGCCCCCGGTGAGCTGAGCCAGGTCACCGGCGCGCGCTGGGCTGAGCGGGCGGGTCACCCGACCTGCTCGGCCAGCGCCACGATGATGCCCGCGGGTCCGCGGAGATAGCAGAGCCGGTACTCGTCCTGGTAGTTCGCGATCTCGCGCAGCACCTCGCCGCCGTGCGGTCGCAGGCGGGCGAGCGTGTCGTCGAGGTCGTCGACGGCGAACATCACCCGGTGCAGCCCGAGGGTGTTGGGCGGCGGCACCGCGGGTGACGGGGCGGATGCCTCGGGGCGGAGGTACGTCGTCAGCTCGAGCCGGCCGTGGCCGTCGGGCACGCGCATCATCGCGATCTCGCTCCGGATGCCGTCGAGGCCGACGGCCCGGTCGGCGAACTCGCCCTCGATGTGCGCGCGACCCTCGAGCTCCATGCCGAGCTCGGCGAAGAACGCGATCGCCGCATCCAGGTCGTCGACGACGATGGCGACGTTGTCCATGCGCTGGATCGTCATGCGGCGAGCCTAGGCCGACCCGATGGGATCCACGCGCCATCCGACCCATGCATCTTGACGCGCGGCCCTGACGGGGCGATGGTGAACACGTCAACCGCGATGGCGCGGGATGCCGCGCGAGGGAGCGAGCCGCATGGAGACCACGACCGACCTCACCACCGAGCAGATCGCCCGAGCGTTCTCGGGCCATCGATTCGACCTGGCCCTCCAGCATCTCGCGGATGACGTGATCTGGACCTCCGTCGGCGGCGGTCCGCTGGTCGGCAGGAAGGCGGTGGCGAAGGCGATCGAGCGCACGGCCGCCGACCTCGCCGACGTCACGACGGAGTTCCAGCGGTTCCGTTCGGTCGTGGGCGAGGACAGCGTCGTCGTCGATGCGCTCGCACGCTACACCGACGCCGACGGCGGGGTGTCGATCGTGGCCTCCTGCGACGTCTTCGACTTCGCGGCCGACGGCCGGATCACGGAGATCGTGTCGTACATGATCGAGCTGTCGAACTGACGCGCCGGGGCCAGTGTGCCGTCACCCGGCCACGAACGCGGTCTGGGTGAGGCGCTCGGAAGCGTCCCAGATCCGCGCCGCGTCATCCTCGCTCCGAAGCGGAGGGTAGAGCCGCTGCGGTGCGGGCGGCCCGCCGAGGTGGCCGAGCCCGCGAGGGCCGTACAGCGCTCCGCCCTCGGCGGACGGATCGGTCGCGGCCATGAGCGCCGGCAGCGACGCGGAATCGACCGTGCCGACGATGATGCCCCGGGCCGAGAGCGCGCGGATCATCCCGATCGCGCGCGTGTCCGCGTGACGATCGAGCTCGGGGCGCGCGGCGAGCAGGCTCGTCGGGGCGATGCCCGGATGCGAGAGGTTGCTCGTGATGCCCCATCCCTCGGCGCGGCTGCGGCGTTCGAGTTCGAGGCCGAACAGCCCGAATGCGATCTTGGATCGACTGTAGGCGCGCTGCCCGTCGTACCCGTGCTCGGAGTTCAGGTCGTCCCAGTCGATCGCACCCCGACGTGCCGCGATGCTGACCTGCGAGGTCACCCTGGCTCGCCCCGCACGCAACAGCGGTGCGAGGTGCGCGACGAGGGCGAAGTGGCCGAGGTGGTTGGTGCCGAACTGCAGTTCGAATCCGTCGGCGGTGAGCTGCCGGTCGGGCGGCGTCATGACGCCGGCGTTGTTGACGAGGATGTGGATGGGGTGCCCCTCCGCGGCGAGCGTGTCCCCGAGGTCGGCGACGGAGCCGAGCGATGACAGGTCGAGGCGTCGCAGCGAGACCTCGGCGCTCGGAACGCGATCGCGGATCCGCGCGATCGCCCGCTCGCCCTTCCCGGGATTGCGGACCGGCAGGATCACCTCGGCACCCGCCGCGGCGAGTCGCTCGGCGATCCTGAGCCCCATCCCGTCGCTGGCGCCGGTGACGACCGCGCGCCTCCCGGTCAGGTCGGGGATCTCGATGTCGATGGTGCGGTGTGGCATTCGGGTCCTCCTCGTCGTCGGTCACCCCACCGTCGCCGGTCCTCGACACGTCATCCAGAGACCGCCGATCCCCGGTTCGCGAGTCCCGCCCTCCGCTCGGATGGGTGGGACGGATGATCCGTGGCTCCGGACGGCCGAGCGAGGTAGAAACGAAGCAGCACTGCTGAGACGGGGTTCACCATGATCGATCGCGCCGGGTTGGCGGAGTTCCTCCGCAGTCGCCGCGAGGCGCTGCAGCCCGAGGATGTCGGCCTGCCCCGCGGCCCGCGCAGGAGGACCAGCGGGCTGCGTCGCGAGGAGGTCGCGGCGCTGTGCCACATGTCGACCGACTACTACTCGCGGCTGGAGCAGGAGCGCGGTCCGCAGCCGTCGCCCCAGATGCTCGCGTCCATCGCGCTCGGACTGCACCTGTCGCTCGACGAGCGCGACCACCTCTTCCGGCTCGCGGGGCAGAACCCGCCGGCGCGCGGCGAGGTCAGCATGCACATCAGTCCCGGACTGCTGCGCATCTTCGACCGCCTGGACGACACACCCGCCGAGATCGTCACCGAGCTCGGCGAGACGCTGCGGCAGACGCCGATGGCGGTCGCGCTGACCGGCGATGCGTCGGCGTACTCGGGCCCCGAGCGCAGCGTGGGCTTCCGATGGTTCACGGACCCGTCGGCGCGCGATCGCCACGCCCCGGAGGAGCATGCGTTCCTCAGCCGCATGTATGCGTCGGGCCTTCGTGAGATCGTCACGCTCCGCGGGCCGGACTCTCGGGCCGCGCACCTCGCGGGGTTGCTCCTCGAGCGGAGCGACGAGTTCCGACGCGTGTGGGACGACCACGAGATCGGCGTGCGTCCGCACGAGGTGAAGCACTTCATCCACCCCGAGGTGGGCCCCCTCGAGCTGACGTGCCAGCGGCTGATCGACCCCGATCAGGGCCATTCGCTGCTCGTCTACACCGCGATCCCCGGCAGCGAGAGCCACGACCGGTTGAGCCTGCTCGCCGTCATCGGCGCGCAGGCGCTCGGCTGAGCCGTAGCCCGATGACCCCGTGATGACGCCGCCCGCGCGGCATCGGTATCGAGCCCGGGGCGCCGGGTCAGTCGAGCTCGCGGAGCTCGGACGTGCGCTCGCTCGGGGTGTCGCCCGTGTTCACGACGCCCTAGGGCTCGATGAGGATCGCCGAGACCTCGCCCGCGGCCTTCGGGCAGTGCTCGACGCCGCGCGGCACGACGTAGACGTCGCCCGGCCCGAGCTCCACGTCGCCGGCTCGCAGTTGGATGACGAGCTGCCCCGAGAGCACCATGAACAGCTCGTCGGTGTCGGGGTGCGCGTGCCAGGTGAACTCGCCGAGGAGCTTCACGACCTTCACGTCGTAGTCGTTCACGCTCGCGAGCCGGTGGGGCTGCCAGTGCTCCGTGAACGAGTCGAGGGCGTCGTGGACGTTGCGGATCCGGGCGTCGCTCATGGTCCGATCCTCGCCCCGGCGATCGCCTGCCGCAACGCGCGCATTCCGCGTCGCCCTCTTCGGGAGGAATGGGGGCGACGACGAGACCGGAACCCGTCGTCGCCCCCGCACCGTCACCCCTCCGTCGCCGCGACCGGCGCGGCCACCACGGCGAAGGATGCCGCGAGCAGCGCCTCGTCGCGCGAGGAGGGGCCGACCAGCAGCTCGAACGTTCCCGGCTCGACCACGCGCGTGCCGTTCGCGTCGACGAGCGTGCAGTCGGCGACGGCGAGCTCGACGGAGACCACGCGCGACTCGGCCGGTTCGAGGTCGACGAGGCGGTACGCCTTCAGCTCCTTGTCCGCCCAGCTCACCGACGTCACCTCGTCGCGGAGGTACGCCTGCACCAGCTCGCGTACCGGCCGGGTTCCGGTGTTCGTGACGCGGACCTCGGCCCGCACCGTGGCATCGGGCGCGACGGCGTCGTCGAGGATCCGGAGGTCGTCGTACTCGACGGTGGTGTACGTCAGGCCCTCGCCGAACGCGTACGCAGGGCTCTGCGTGAGGTCGGCGTAGCGGGTGCCGTGCTGGCCGCGGATCTGGTTGTAGTAGGTCGGCTGCTGGCCGGCGTGCCGGGCGAACGAGATCGGCAGGCGCCCGCTCGGCTCGACGAGTCCGAGAAGCAGCTCGGCGATCGCCCGCCCGCCTTCCATGCCGGGGTTCGCGGCCCAGACGAGCGCCGACGCGCGCTCCGCCGACGGCGGGAGCACGAGGGGCTTCGAGGCGAGCAGCACGACGACGAACGGGGTGCCGGTCTCGGCGACCGCGTCGAGGAGCGCGACCTGGTCGCCGACGAGTTCGAGCGTCGCGGTCGAACGGCCCTCGCCGACGAGCTCGATGCGGTCGCCGACCACCACGACGGCGAGGTCGCTGCGACGTGCGGCGTCTGCCGCCTCGGCGATGAGCGCCTCGTCGGGTGCGCACGGGACGACCACCTGCGGTCGCGGCTGGCCGTCGGGGAAGAACGCGCCCGCGGGATCCTCGTCGAGGGTCAGGATGCGCGCGCCCTCGGCGTGCTCGACCGTCCAGTCGGCCGGCGTCGCGCGCTGCAGTCCGTCGAGGACCGTCGTGATCATGCCGCGCGGGTGCCCGTCGGGCAGCCAGTCGGCCTGGCCCGACGAGCCGGCCCAGTCGCCGAGCTGCGTCTGCGCGTCGTCGGCGAGCGGCCCGATCACGGCGACGCGGCGGGGCGTGCCGTCCGAGATCGCGCGGCCCGCGGCATCCGGAACCCGCCCCTGCAGGAGCGGGAGCACGCCGTCGTTGCGCAGGAGCACGAGCGACCGGCGGGCCGCCTCGAGGTTGAGCGACGCGTGCGTCGAGCTGCCGACGACCGCGTCGATGCGCGCGAGATCCGGCTTCCGGGGGTTCTCGAAGAGGCCGAACTCGAACTTCAGCAAGAGGATGCGCGAGACGGCGCGGTCGAGGTCGGACTCCGCGAGGAGCCCGCGCTCGATCGCCTCGAGCGCCCCGCGGAAGAAGCCGGGCGTCGTCATGACCATGTCGTTGCCCGCCTTCACCGCGGCGGCGGCCGCGTGGGCGTAGTCGGGCTGCACCTTCTGCTCCCACACCATGCGGCCGACGTTGTCCCAGTCGGTGATGAGCGTGCCCGTGTAGCCCCACTCGCCGCGCAGCACGTCGTTCAGGAGCCACTCGTTCACCGTGATCGGCACGCCGTCGGTGGTCTGGTACCCGAGCATGAACGTGCGGCAGCCCTCCTTCGCCACGCGTTCGAACGGCGGCAGGAACCAGGAACGGAGCTTGCGGCGCGAGAGGTCGGCCTCGCTCGCGTCACGGCCGCCCTGCGTCTCGGAGTAGCCGGCGAAGTGCTTGGCGGTCGCGAGGATCGCCGTGTCGTCGTCGAGCCCGCCGCCCTGGTAGCCGCGCACCATCGCCGAGGCGAGCTCGCCGATGAGGAACGGGTCCTCGCCGAAGGTCTCGTCGATGCGCCCCCAGCGCAGGTCGCGCGCGATGCAGAGCACGGGCGAGAAGGTCCAGTGGACCCCGGTCGCGGCGACCTCCACGGCGGTCGCGCGTGCGACCCGCTCGAGCAGGTCGGCATCCCACGACGCGGCCATGCCGAGCTGGGTGGGGAAGATCGTCGCGCCCTCGAAGAACGAGTGCCCGTGGATGCAGTCCTCCCCGACGAGCAGGGGGATCCGCAGTCGCGTCTGCGCGACGAGCTCGTGGGCGCGTTCGATCCGCTCCGGCGACGCGTGCAGGATCGATCCGACGTGCTGTCGCAGCACCTGGTCCTCGAGGTCCTCGCGGGCGTCGAGCTGCAGCATCTGCCCGACCTTCTCCTCGACCGTCATCCGGGAGAGGAGGTCGGCGATGCGGTCGGCGACGGGGCGGTTCGCGTCGAGGTACATGGGGGTGACGATATCGGCGGTGGTCACGGGTTCTCCTCAGTCCGGGTGGTGGGGCGCACGGCGGTCACGGTGTCGTTGACGTTCAGCCCCTTCTTCTTCATCGCGCGGGCCCGCTCGCCGGCGGACCGCAGGCGCGGGTTGACGTACTCGTCGATGCCGAAGTTGATGAGCGAGAGGGCGACGCCGATGGCCGCGATGCAGAGCCCCGGCGGCAGGTACCACCACCACTGGTTCTGCCGGAACGCGCCCTGCGCGCCGGCCCAGTTCAGGATGGTGCCCCAGTTGTAGGTCGTGACCGGGATGACGCCGATGTACGACAGGGTCGTGAGGGCCAGGATGGCCGCGGTCACCGTGCCGACGAAGCTCGCCGCGATGAGCGCCATGAGGTTGGGGAGCATCTCGACCGTGATGATGCGGCGAAGCGGCTCGCCGTTGGCGCGCGCGGCCTGGATGAAGTCGCGGTTGCGCAGCGACATCGTCTGGGCGCGCAGCACGCGGGCTCCCCATGCCCAGCCGATGAGGCCGAGCACCGCGGCCACGACGGCCAGCGGCGGGTCCTCGAACATCGACGCGACGATGATGATGAGCGGCAGGCCCGGGATCACGAGGAAGACGTTGGTGAGTGCCGAGAGGCTCTCGCTGCGCCATCCGCGGAGGTAGCCCGACATCACGCCGACGACGATCGCGATGAGGGTCGCGATGATCGCCGCGAGGAAGCCGACGACGATCACGCCGCGCGTGCCGTGGATGACCTGGCTCAGCACGTCCTCGCCGATGTGGGTCGTGCCGAGCCAGTGCTCGGCCGACGGCGGCTGGAAGCGCGCGGTGTGGTCGACCGCGGTCGGCGAGTACGGCGCGAGCACGTCGGCGAAGATCGCCACGAGCACGAAGAAGCCGAGGATCGAGAGCCCTGCGATCGACTTGCCGTTGCGGAACATCGCGAAGGCGCTGCCGAGCTTCGACCGGAACGTGGGTCGGTCGTGCGTGGTCTTCGCGGGCGGATCCTCCGTCGTGCGGATCGTCGCGGTCGCGGGTACGCCCGCCGGGCGTGCGGTCGCCGGATCGTTCGTCCGGTCGGTCACGGTGGTGTCCATGGCTCAGGCCTCCGTCTGGCGCGTGCGCGGGTCGAGGAATGCGTAGGCGATGTCGGCGAGGAGGTTCGCCAGCAGCACCGAGAGCGTGATCACGAGGAAGACGCCCTGCATCAGCGCGTAGTCCTTCGCGTTCGTGGCATCCAGCAGCAGCTTGCCGACGCCCGGGTAGCTGAAGACCATCTCCATCACGATCGTGCCGCCGACGATGAAGCCGATCGACAGCGCGAAGCTCTGGATCTGGGGG
Source organism: Agromyces binzhouensis (assembly GCF_042672355.1). Classification (NCBI taxonomy): domain Bacteria; kingdom Bacillati; phylum Actinomycetota; class Actinomycetes; order Micrococcales; family Microbacteriaceae; genus Agromyces; species Agromyces binzhouensis. The sequence goes on from NZ_JBHXVJ010000008.1 coordinate 52,497, forward strand.
AGCACGGCGTTGCGCGCGGCGTACCCCCAGAGCACCCGCGTGCGGGGCATCCCCTTCGCCTCGGCGACCATGACGTAGTCCTCGTCGAGCACCGTGAGCATCATGTTGCGCATGCCGAGCATCCAGCCGCCGAGCGAGGCGATGATGATCGTCGCGGCGGGCAGCGTGCCGTGGTGGATGACCTGGCCGATGAACTCGGGCGAGAACTCCGGGCTCATGCCGACGCCGTAGGCCTTGCCGATCGGGAACCAGCCGAGGTTCACCGAGAACAGCGCGATCGCGAGCAGCCCGAGCCAGAAGTAGGGGATGGTGCTGAGGAACGTCGTGACCGGGATCAGCGCGTCGAGCCGGCTGCCACGGCGCCATCCGACGATCGCGCCGCCGATCGTGCCGATCGCGAACGAGACGATCGTCGCGAAGCCGACGAGGCCGATGGTCCACGGCAGCGACTGGCCGATGACCTCGGTGACCGGGCGCAGGCCGTGCAGCAGCGAGACGCCGAGGTCGCCGCGCAGCAGCAGCGCCCAGTAGTCGAGGTACTGCTGCCAGAGGCTCTTGTCGGTGTCGAGGCCGAGGAGCGAGCGCAGCGCCTCCGCCGCCTCGGGGCTGACGTTGCGGTTGCGCGAGAGGTACTGCGTGACGGCGTCGCCCTTCATCATGCGAGGCAGGAAGAAGTTGATCGTGATCGCCGCCCACAGGGTGAAGAGGTAGAACACGGCACGGCCGCCGAGGAACCGCCACGGGATCCGCGAGCGGCCCCTGGTCGCGCGGGTCGCGGTGGTGCCGGCCTCGACGGCGTCGGTCTCGCTGCCTGAGGGCAGGTCGGCGCGCGTCTCGGTCTCGTGGGTGTGGGACTGGGGCTGGACCGCGGTCACAGTGCACCTCCGTCGATGCCGGATGCCGACGCGAAGTGCGCGTCGGGGTCGGGGGATGCCGCCCGGAGCTCCTGCGTGTACGGGTGCTGCGGGTTCAGGATGACGTCGTCCGCGGGTCCGCGTTCGACCACGCGTCCCTGGTTGAGCACGAGGATCTCGTCGCTGAAGTGGCGGGCGGTCGCGAGGTCGTGCGTGATGTAGAGCACTCCGAGGCCCTCCTCGCGCTGCAGGTCGGCGAGCAGGTTCAGCACGCCGAGGCGGATCGAGACGTCGAGCATCGAGACCGGCTCGTCGGCCACGAGCAGCTTCGGCCGGGATGCCAGGGCGCGGGCGATCGCGACGCGCTGCCGCTGGCCGCCGGAGAGCTCGTGCGGCCGCCGGTCGATCACGACGTCCGGGTCGAGCCGGACGCGCTCGAGCAGGCGCCGCACCTCGGCGTCCTCCTCCGATTTCGGCACGATGCGGTCGAGCCGGAGCGGACGCTGGAGGTGGTACCGGATCGAGTGGTACGGGTTCAGGGACGCGAACGGGTCCTGGAAGACCATCCGCAGCTGCTGGCGGTAGGCGCGCAGCCCCGCGCCGCGACGGGGGATCGCGCGACCGTCCAGCCGCACTTCGCCGCTGGTCGGCGTCTCGAGCTGGGTCAAGATCTTCGCGATCGTGGACTTGCCGCTGCCGGACTGGCCGACGAGGCCGATCGTCTGTCCGGATCGGAGCGTGAAGCTCACGTCGTCCAGTGCGGTGATGTGGCCGGCGCCGCGCACCGCGTACACCTTGGTGACGGCGTCGAACTCGAGGAGCGTCATCGCAGCACCATCCCCTTCTCCCCGGTGAGGCGCGGGAAGGACGACAGCAGCGTCTTCGTGTAGTCGTCCTGTGGGTCGTGCCAGATCCGCTCGGCGGTGTCGAGCTCGACGATCTCGCCGTCGCGCATGATCGCGATGCGGTCGCTGATCTCGAGGAGGAGCGGAAGGTCGTGGGTGATGAAGACGACCGAGAACCCGAACTCGTGGCGCAGCGCCGAGATCTGGCGGAGGATCTCGCGCTGGACGAGCACGTCGAGCGCCGTGGTCGGCTCGTCCATGACCATGAGCTGCGGGCGGAGCGCGAGCGCCATCGCGATCATGACGCGCTGCCGCATGCCGCCCGACAGCTCGTGCGGGAACGAGCGGTACCGCTGCGCTCCCACCTTGACGATCTCGAGCAGCTCGACGACGGCGTCCCGACGCTGGGCCCTCGTGAGGCTCGGGCGGTGCACCTCGAACACGTCCTCGAGCTGCGAGCCGATCGTCGCGACCGGGTTCAGCGAGTTCATCGCGCCCTGGAAGACCATCGAGACCTTGTCCCAGCGGAACCGGCGCATCTCGTCGGCCTCGAGGGCGTTGACGTCGATGTCCTCGCCGCTCGCGTCGTGGAAGACGACCGAACCGCTCGTGATCACCGCCGGCGCCTTGAGCAGGCGCTGGACGCCGTAGGCGAGGGTGGTCTTGCCGCATCCGCTCTCGCCGGCGAGGCCCAGGATCTCACCGCGGCGGAGGTTCAGCGTGACGTTCCTGACCGCTTCCACGGCCGGGTCGACGTCGTACACGACCGAGAAGTCGCGGACGGACAGCAACGTGTCGCTCATGGGTGGGGGTTCCCTTCGTGATGCCCGACGTGCGGGCTGATGCCGGCAGAGGGTGGGGCGGATGCACCGGGGTGCACCCGCCCCATCCGATGCGGGTCAGTCGGCCGGCTGCAGCTTCGCCAGGATCTGGACGATGCCGGGCTGCGTCGGGTCGGCCGAGGCGTACTGGTCGTCCTCGGTCGGGAACCCGACGTAGTTCCGGGTGTTGTACTCGCCGAGCAGCGGGTGCGAGCCGAGCGGGATGGCCGGCACGTTCTCGACGAACGCGGCCTGCATGACGGCCAGCGCCGCCTCGCGGTCGGCGTCGGACGACGCGTTGGCGTAGGTGTTCAGCGCCTCGGTGACCGCGGGGTCGTCGAAGCGGCCGAAGTTGAACTGGGCGCGGTCGTCGACGATCCACTTCGGGTCCATCGTCGAGGTGTAGAGGCCGTAGGCGTTGCCGGTGTCCTCGAGCCAGTGGATGATCGCCTGGAAGGTGCCCTCCTGGCGGGCGGCGTCCCAGCCGCCCCAGTCGGGCTGGTCGACCTTGACCTCGATGCCGAGCGCCGCGTCGAGCTCCTCGGCGATGAGCGCCTGCTCGGTGTTCCAGTCGCTCCATCCGGCCGGGACCGAGATCGAGAACGAGACGGCGTCGCCGTCCGGGTCGATCAGCTTCTCGTCCTTCCAGGTGTAGCCGGCGTCCTCGAGGATCCCCTTGGCCCTGTCGACGTCGACCTCGTACTCCTCGCCCTGGTACTCGGGGAGGATCTCGTCCTCGAGCAGGCCGCTGAGGCCGGTCGCGCTCCAGATCGCGGTGCTCGCGCCTTCGCGTGCGATGTCGACGTAGGCCTGGCGGTCGATCGTCCACGCGAGCGCCTGGCGGAGGGCCGGGTCGTCGAACGGCTCGGTCTGGAGGTTCATGAAGAGGGTGCCGGCGCCGGCCGTGGGGGATGCGAGGAAGTGGTTGTCCTCGTCGGCGGCCAGGTAGCTCTCCTCGATCTGCGGGATGAACGCCTGGGCCCAGTCGGCCTCGCCCGAGACGAGCGCGGTGGTGAGGGCGGCGTTGTCGCCGTAGGAGACGTAGTGCAGCTCGGGCACGGCCAGGTCGCCGCCCCAGTAGTCCTCGTTCGCCGTGAGGGTGACCGACTCGGTCGACCAGGTGTCGAGCACGTAGGGGCCGGTGCCGACGGCGAGGCCCTCGCCGGTCAGCGGGTCGGTGTTGGGGTCGTCGATCTCCTCCCAGATGTGCTTGGGCACGATCGGGGTGTGCAGCACGCGCGACTGCGCGATGTACTTCGAGTCGGCGAACTTCAGGGTGATCGCGTCGCCGTCGACGGTCGCGCCCTCGTACTTCAGGCCCGAGGTGTCGGCGAGCCTGCCGGTGAGGAACTGGTCGAAGGTGAAGACGATGTCGTCACCGGTGAACTCGGTGCCGTCGCTCCACTTCACGCCGCTGCGGGGCACGACGGTCAGCTCGGTGTAGTCGTCGTTCCACTCGACCGACTCGGCGAGCCACGGGGTGGTGCCGAGGTCGCCCGTCGGGTTCACGAGCGCGAGCGGCTCGAAGATGACCTTGGCGTAGCCGTACTTCGAGGCGGACGAGTCGCCGAGGTACGGGTTGTGCGATTCGGTGGTGATCGCGCCGTCGGGCTTGGCGATCGTCAGCGCTGCGCCGCTCTCCGCCGGGGTGCTGTCGGTGTTCGCGCCGGCGCAACCGGTGAGCACCAGCGTCGCGGCGATGCCGACGGCGCCGAGGGACGTACTGAGCCTCATTGCTTCTCCTTCGTGTGGGGGCACGACACCGTGCCTGCCTGAAGGGGCGACGCCGGCGTCGAGTGGGTGCGGCGTTAACTTACTATCAAGTAAGTAAGTAACGCAATGCGCCGTTCTCCGCCCGCTCGGGCGTGCGTAGACTCGTGATCCGGCAGGCGAGGAAGGGGGTGCCACCGATGACGGAATCGACGGCGGCTCAGCGTCGGCAGCCGCGATCGCGCCCCGAGACCCTCGCGAAGCGGCGTGACATCCTCGACGCCGCGGTCGAGATCTTCGGGAGCAAGGGGTTCGCGGGCGGAACCCTCCAGGAGATCGCAGACCAGGTGGGCATGACCCACGCGGGGATCCTCCATCACTTCGGGTCGAAGGACCAGCTCCTCCTCGAGGTGCTCAGCCATCGCGACGAGACCGACGTGGCCGATCTCGAGGAGCAGCACATCCCCGGCGGGATGGCGCTCTTCCGGCATCTCGTGCGGACGGCGTTCGTCAACGCCCACCGCGCCGGCATCGTGCAGGCCTACGTCGTGCTGTCGGCGGAGTCGGTGACCGACGACCACCCGGGGCGCGTGTTCTTCCAGAAGCGCTACGAGACTCTGCGCGGCGAGGTCGCCCGCGCCTTCGAGGTCGTGTGCGAGGAGCACGGCGTCGCCGAGCCTGAAACGATCGAACTCGCCTCAGCGAGCATCCTGGCCGTCATGGACGGCCTGCAGGTGCAGTGGCTGCTCGACCCGGACGCGGTCGACCTCGGTCGCGCGTCGGAGTTCGCCATCGAGGCGATCGTCGACTCGGTGGTCTCGCCGTCGCCGTCGCCGTCGCCGTCGCCGCTCGCCTGACGCGCGCAGGCACGTGGGGGCAGGCCGCCCGGTGGTGATCGCGACACGCGCGATTATCGTCGCGGACCGCAAATCATGCCCGGCAGGCCGAGTGGCGAGTCGTTGCTCACAGGCGTCGGTTCGGTGGGCTACCCGCCGCCCACCGAGGGGGACACGAGGATCCGGAGCTGTCGCGGGTGCCGTGATCGCAGGCGCCGTGATTCTAGGTGGTTGGGGCGTTGTCGGCGGGGGTGCGCCGCTCCGCGGTCGATGGCAGGTCGTGGGAGGTGCTCCTTGTGTCCGGTGTCGACGTCGGCGCTGTGCCGTTGGTGTGCTCAAGGAGCGGGATGCCCAGGCTCATCTGGGCGGCGCGCGCGGGCGTGGTCGCCCCGACGGTGAAGCCGGCCGGCAGCTCCTCGCACGAGCCGCCCCCTCCAGGGGCGGCAGCTCGGGCGGCAGGCGTGCCACGCTCCAGAGCAAAGGACGCGCGGCGATAGGTGGCGAAGCAGGAAACCGGAGTGACTCGTTCCGGTGTCTTCTCTTTGTTTCCCTTGTTCTTCCTTTTCTTTTCTTTGTTCTTGGGGGGCATCGTCGTGCGGGATCTCGTCGCGGACTTGAGGTCCGCAGAAATGAGGACTTGTCATCTTAGGGAAGGCGGAGTAATTGTGGCCTCGAATTCCCCCTGCAGAGCCATCGGCGTCGGAGGCCGGTCTGATTGCCGCGCGGAGGGGGAATCGTGATCCAGCAATGGCTCGGCGCTCGGCACGTAGCGTTCATCCCCGTTAGCAATGCACAGGTCGATGTCAACGTGCCGCCGGATTTCAGGGCGCAAGTGCTCGCAAGGGCGTTCTTCGACCCGGATCCCGTCACGGGCTTCGATCGCTCGCTGGCAGCGTATGTGCACGCGATGTCGTCCGGCAGGGCCTCCCTCACAGGAAAGGTCCTCCCTCCGGTTGTCGCGCCAGATGAGGACGTAATTGGAGCAGGGTTGAGGTCGCTCCCGTTCTTGTCGACACCCTTCTTCGACCTGAAGCTGCACCCGTTCGACTTCGCGGTGATGGTCCTCCCGCACGGATTCGGCCCGCACCGCGGCGGATATGCCTGGTATCCGGGGGACGCGGTGAATGGGATGTCGTACTATGCGCGCACGGCGCTCTACCAGGACCCCGGCCTATCAATGCGACAGAGCATCGGCGTCTGGGGCATGGAAACACTGCACATGATCACGCGAATGGGTGACCTCTACTACAGTCTTCCGCCGCTGGGTCGATACGACGTCATGTCGTGCTCCTGCGGCACCCACGCGTCAGCACATACGAAGGGCCTCTTCGGGTGGCTGGCCGACGGCTCCGTCGCGATTCACCAGATCGGCACCACCGCGACGTATCAGGTCCACGCCATTTCGCAGACTCAGCCGCCCCCGCCGGGACGGGTCTCCGCTGTCCGGCTGAAATCCAAGGTCTCACCGGGCTACCTGATGATCGAGGCTCGCGTACGCACCGATCAGTACGAGAATGCGGGCGCCGTGTCGCAGGGCATCCCCGTGGAGGGTGCGCTGATCTATGAAGTCCAAGGAGACACGAAAGTGTTTCTGAAGGCGAGCGGAATCGCGGGTACCGCGACGTTGCAGGGGGAAGGGCTCACCGTGGAGTCAAGCGCGGTACCCGGCGGCTTCGCGATCACCGTCAGATCGCGGCCGACCTCGCGCTGCGCGGAGATTCAGCGGCGACTCGAGGCCCTTCGGACCAGTTTGGAGATCGAAAACGACCCTGTGCGGCGCAAGCAGCTGATCTCGGCGATCGTGCAAACGCAGAACGAACTCCGCCAGCTCAATTGCAGGGTGCCGGACTCCGTATACGAGGGCGTGGTCGGCCGATACCTCGAGGAGCTGCACGCCGTGACTGACGACACGCAGTACGACGCCGAGTGAGGGGACGCTTATGGGAACCGATAATGGCCGGTCGACGGTGCGGTCGATAGGCGAGGGTTCTCACGCAGCTGCAACGGCGGCGTCCGAACTTGGTCGTGACGGAGACTCGCTGATGGGCGAAAGCGAGCGCGACGACGAGGTCGGCGTCGGCGTTGCCCGCGAGCCGGGGCCTCCGCGAGGCATGCCGATGACCACGAACGCGCCGATGAGCTTCGAATACGGTGATCTGTTCTCCTATGGCCTGCCGGAGGGATACGACGCGCGTTGGCAGGACTTCGTCGATCCGCTGCAGACGCTTGAGGCGCTAGTGGATGCGACGATCGAGCGGGTGTCCGAGGGGCAGGACATCGGCCGGATCCGTGCGCGTCTGATGACAGATCCCCAAGCGCTTCTCGCCCCGTCTTATGAGTCGATGCAGGTGTTCCTGTTGGCCTCGGAGGCGTACCGGAAGCGTTTGAGCCGGCGACACGAGCATCCGCTGGTTCGATGGATTGGCCTCGGGATTCTGCTACTGGGAATCGCCGGGGGAGTGGCCGGTCTCCTATTCGCGCCGTTCGCTCTCGCTGGATCGCTAGGTATATCGACACCTTGGGCGGTGGCGATCTCCGCTGGCTTCGTCGTGTCGCTCGGCCTCGCATTCTGGTTCTCGCTCGACGCGTCGATCGACTGGCCCTTCTACCTGAGCGTCGTCCTCGCTGTGCTCGCTGCCATCGCGGGCTGCGTCCTTGCCGCGATGGGAATCGTGGGGCTCTCATGGACGGGGTTCGTTTCGGGATTGGGCATCGCCGCTGTGGTGGCGGCGCTGGGAATAATCGGCGGGCGAGTCTGGTCCCTCTACAGCACGAGCGACGGCGAAAGCGTTCAGAGCGCGTACAACGCGTGGCGCGGAGAGTTGTTCCAGTCGTCGGTCCTTCCTGCGCTCAATGCCGCGATCAACAGCATCTCGACGGATGCCTATTCCCTGAACCTGGATCTGAACCGCCGAATCAATCCGGAGAGTGCCACTGCTGTAGTCGACACCGCGGCCGCGAGCTCGTTGCGCGAGTTCATGGCGGCGCGGACGAAGGGGAGCTTCGCGCTAGCAGGGCCCCGCGGCTCTGGGAAGTCGACCCTGCTTCACCGGTGGGCGTCGGGCGCCTACGCGAGCCGGAGTTCGAACGAGAAGTTGGCGAGGCGGGATCTCATCGTGGAGGTGAGCGCACCGGTTGGCTATGACCAGAAGGAGTTCCTCGTCCATCTGTTCGGACGGCTATGCGACGCGGTGGAGCGGTACGTGCGGCGCTACGAGCCTCAGGCCCTGACGAACGGCAGCGTGTTGACCGGCGCGAGAGCGCGCCGGATGGTGTCCGAACAGGACGTGCGGCAGAGCCGCCGCGAGGTCTCCGACCTCGCGGAGCTCGTGAAGATCGCCCGAGAGGAACGGGACGCGATCCGTTTCGTGCAGAGCACCACGTTCGCCAGAGAGCTCAGCGCGGGCATCGGGTACTCGGGGCTATCGGTCGGCGGCAAGGCGAGTGGGAGCGTCCGTCGCGACGATGTCCCCCTCAACTACCCGGAGCTCGTCGATGAGTTCCGCTGGTTTCTGGAACAAGCGGCACGGGTCATTACGGATGACCCGACGCACGTCAGGCGACTCAGCGCGCTCAGGCCAGGAGGCACGAGGCCGCCGAACACCGAACGGGTGAGGCGCGCTCACGTGCTGGTCGCGATCGATGAGTTGGATCGTATAAGCGACGGCGACCTGGCGCAGAAGTTCCTGAACGAACTCAAAGCGCTCTTCGGAGTGCCGAACTGCTTCTACCTCGTTTCGGTCTCCGAGGACGCCCTCGCTGAGTTCGAACTCGCAGCGATGGGGATGCGCACAGTGTTCGACAGCGCGTTCGATGAAATTATCCGTGTCGATTACCTCCGTCTCAGCGAAGCACGCGCGCTCCTCGATCACCTCATCGTCGGTCTCCCGCGGCCATTTGTTGCGCTCGCCTACGTTCTGTCGGGTGGTCTCGCTCGGCAAGTCGTCAGAATCGCGTATCAGATGGCTGAGATGGGGTACTCCTCCGAAGGCGGCGCCGCGATCGACACGGTGAGCTCCGGCCTCGTGCAGCGCCAGCTCTACCGAACGCTTCGGGCGGCAGTCGATCAACTCTTCGGCATCCTCGGCAGCGGCTCGGGGACGGCCCTTTTCCGCGTCATCGATGACTGGCCCGTTGCTGAGGTGCCCACGGGCGGCAGGCTCCGCGAACTCGAGAGCCGTCTGCGTGCGCTCGAAGTTGAATCCAACGGGAACGTGTCGATTGACGAGTCGGCGAGTGAAGGCAGGGTCGACGCCGTTCTGATCGATGGGTTGAGGGACGAGGTTGCAGCGATGTGCAACTACCTCGCAACCATCCTCGAGACCTTCGACCATGGACTGGACGAGTCAGCGTTCGAGCTCCATCTTCAGCCTGGTGCTGCGCACTTCGATGTACTGGCGCGCGCGCGACGATACCTCGGCGCGAACCCGCGCGCAGCCGATGAGCTGTTGCACGCGTTCCGCTCCGCCAGCACCGAGCGCGAACGCGTCGGGTAGTCGACTCCGCTCGCCCCGTCCAGCCCGCCGCAGCCGAACGCGCGCGAACCCCGCGTGCAGCCGTGAGCTGATCGACACCCCGAACCGGGTGAAGCAAGTCTTCAACATGCTCGTCCTTCCTCTGACCTTCGCCGGAAATCGGTGCGCTTCGGTGCGATCGTGCGTCCAATTCGGCCCGCCAGGGGTGACGGCGGCGCACGCCTCGATTGCGATCGAACGCCGCCCTGCGAAGGCGTCCTCACGCCGTCGCGGCGAGCGCCCGCACGGCGCGCTCGAAGATGGGGCGCACGTCGAGCCCGGGGTCGACGGTGAGGCGGTGCAGGATCAGGCCGTCGCCGAGCGCCATGAGCGCGCGCCCCGCCGGGAGCGGGTCGGGGATGCCGGCGGCGGTGACGAGTCGGTCGGTCCACTGCTCGAACTCGCGGCGCTGGCGCTGCAGCGGCGCGAGGAGCTCGTCGTCGGCCCCGAGTTCGAGGAAGAGTGCGTACCGGGCGCGCGTGCGCACGGCGAACGGGCCGGTCTGCGCGAGCAGCACCGCGCAGAGGCCCTCGGTGATCGTTTCGGGCGTGGGGTCGTCGAACAGCGTGGGGGAGAAGTCGGCGCGTTCCAGCTCGGCCATCCAGTCGATGATGCCGGCGAGCAGCGCCCGCCGGGTGCGGAACCAGTTCGAGGTCGATCCGGGGGGCAGCTCGGCCCGGGCGTCCACCCGGGCATGACTGAGCGCGCGCACGCCCTCCGACCCGAGCAGCTGCACGGCCGCCTCGAGCGCCCGTTCCCTCGTCGTCGGCATGGACACCGTCCCGTCTCGCATCTACTATGGATCTAGTGGATAGCACTATGAAGCTAGTATCCACCGCTGCGGAGGGGGTTCCCCGATGGACACGCCGATGCCCGAGGCATCCGGATTCGAGCACCTGACCATCACGACCCCGGGGCTCGCCTCGCACGTCGCGGTCGTCGGCGAGGGCGATCCCGTCGTGATGCTGCACGGGTTCCCGCAGCACTGGTGGCAGTGGCGCGACATCGGGCCGCGGCTGGCCGAGCAGGGCTATCGGGTGATCTGCCCCGACCTGCGCGGTGCCGGCTGGACCGTTGCCGAGAGCCCGGGGATCGAGCGCGAGACCCGCCTGCGCGACCTCGTCGCGATCCTCGATGCGATGGGCCTCGACCGCGTGCGACTGGTCGGTCATGACATGGGCGCGATGGCGGCGATGCAGCTCGCCTACGCCGACCCCGAGCGCGTCGAGGCGCTCGTGTGGCTCGCCGCGCCGCCGCCGTTCATGTCGTTCAGCCCCAAGATGCTGGGCGCGCTGCGTCACCTTCCACCGCTCGTGTGGCACCGGCCCGGCCGGTCGTTCGCGGGACTCTTCGGTCCGGAGTACGCGGCCCGGCCACTCGCACCCGGCACGGTCGAGGCGTACCTGGCGCCGATGCGACGCCCGGAGATCGACGGTGCCGTGCGCCGGCTCTACCGCGGGATGGTGCTGCCCGAGGCGATGCGCATCGCCAGGGGTGCCTACACGGCGCAGCGCCTCCGCCCCCCGACGCTCTGCGTGTTCGGCCGCCGCGACGGCGCCTACACCGAAGCCGACCTGCGTCGGCTCAGCGGCGTCCCGGCCCGGTACGCCGATCGCTTCGAGTTCGCGTTCATCGACGGGGCGTCGCACTTCATCACGGATGACGCGCCCGAGGCGGTCTCCGACGTGATCCTCGAGCACTTCATCAGGGCGGATGCCGCGGCGTGACGCCGTGGCATCGATCACACCGGACGCCGGATCCAGTCGAGCGTGAGGCTCGCGACCGCCTCGGGTGCGTCGTCGGGGAGCAGCTTGCCGGCGTCGTCGACGAAGGCGAACTCGACGTCGTCGGCGAATCGCGAGGGGTCCCCGCAGAGACGACGGATGAGCGGCTCGTCGAACCTGGTGTCGACCCGGCCGAAGGCGAAGAGGGTGGGGACGGTCAGGCGCATGCGCGTGTAGGTGCCGCGGCTCAGCCGCATCGACTCGGGGACGACCATGCCGCGATAGAGCGGGCGCACGGCGCCGTCGATCTCGGGTCGCTGCATGGGGGCGAGGTGCATGTCGATGATCTCGTCCGCCGTCGGCCCGGCGTTGTACTGGTCGGCCCAGACGCCCCGCAGCGAGGCTCCCGGACGATGCCACAGCAGCTTCGGCATGTGCCGGAACGCGGCGACGAGCTTCGGGCTGAACGAGATGAATCCGGGCGGTACCGAGAGCTGCACCGCCCGCCCCACGCGGTCGGAGTGGGTGTAGGCGAGCTGTATCGCGGTGATCGCGCCCATGTCGTGGCTGACGAGGTGGACACGCCCGATGCCGAGGGCGTCGAGCACGGCGAGCAGGTCGTGCATCCGCGTCTCGCGTTCGATGCCGGGGTCGTCGGCCTCGGTCCAGCCGGCGCCGCGGAGGTCGGGGCAGATCACGCGGTATCCCCGCTCGGCGATCCGGGGCGCGACCTCGCGCCACTGCCACCAGTGCAGCGGGAAGCCGTGCAGCATCACGATGGGCTCGCCGTCGCCGTCGCCGATGGTGGCGACGTGGGTGCGCAGGCCGGGGGTCTCGACCATGAGGTGCTCGAAGCCGGATGCCTCGGGCAGCTGCGGCGCCCGGGACGGCGTTGCGAAGGTGGAATCGCGGTGAGGTTCAGGTGCACGCATGACGACTCCTTCGTCGAGCGGATTCTACTATGTTTATAGTACCTCTGCCTGGTGGGCGTGTCCAGATGTCTTTCGGGGGCCCGTCGCCCGAGTCGACGCCATGGTGGCAGCCGCGGCGTGGTGCACTGTGCGGCGAGCGGCATGACGGGTGCGCGCTCGCGTTCCTCGCCCAGAGTCGTTGACGATCCATGCCGACGGCGTGAGTATTGGAGCCAGCGAGCATCCATACCGGATGGGTCGGCGTGACGATCACCACGATGGAAGCATCTGCCCGACGAGAGTGGACAACGCCGCTCCTGCGAGCAACCGGGGTTGCGGCGATGCTCGGCAGCGTGCTTTTCGTGCTCGCCGTCATTCTGCATTCGCTGGAGCCCGTCGGATGCATCGCCGACGAGTGCGCCACGCGGTCGATGCGCTCAGCGACCCCCATGGTCGCTGCGCTGTTGATCGCGGCCGTGCCCCTCATCCTCGTCGGCATCGCCGGCCTTCTCGTCATGGCGCGGCGGTACGGGCGCCACATCAAGCTGGCGAATGCGGGCACGGTCACCGCGGCCGTCGGATTCGCCATCCTGTTCCTCAGCGTGCTCGTTCAAGCCCTGTTCTTCGACGGTGACCTGCCGTGGATGCCATTCCTCGTCATTCCAGGGTCGATCGGCGTCATCGTCGGCTTCCTGATGATCGCGATCTTCATCCTTCGCTCCGGACTGATCCCGCTCTGGCTCGGGATCTTCTTCGCCGTGAGCAGCGTGCTGCTCCTCGCGTCCAATGAGCAGACGGCCTCGGTGCTGTTCGCGATTCCGTTCGGGCTGGCGATCGGCGCGGTGGGATTCTTCATGTGGACGAATGGCAAGCGAATGCTCCCGATCGCCCCGGGTCCGGCCTGATCGGCCGCTCGCTCACCCCGGCCCGCGCCGCCCGAACACCCCCGCGAACACCGCGTGCAGCAGCGGGATCACCGACACACCGAGCAGGATGCCGCCCCACACCGGCTCATCCGGCCGCAGCAGGATGCCGCCCAGGAACAGCCCGACGAAGACGACGGCCGAGACGATGCGCCCGGCCGTGCGCTCGAGGCGCGCCATCCGGTGCTCGATGCGGGGCGAGTTCGCGACGAGGCGGCCGTTCTCGATGCGGTCGACGACCTTGTCGAGGCGACCAGGCAGGCGCCAGGCCGTGCCGGCGACCGACATCGCCTCGCGGCCGAGCGCCTGGACGATGTTGCCGCGCTCGTCGCGGAGGAGCTTGGCGGCGTAGGGCTCGACGGCGTCCCACATGTTGAACTCGGGGTCGAGCGAGCTGCACATGCCCGAGGTCAGCGACATGGCGCGGATGATGAGCAGGAAGTTCTCGGGCAGCTGGAACGGCAGCGTGCGCATGACGTCGCTGAACTCGATCGCGAACCTACGCAGCTCGCGCTCGTCGACCTGCGCGAGCTCGGCGAAGCCCATGCCGCCGAAGCGCGCGAACAGCTCGGTCATCGCCCGCTCGAGCTCCGCGGTCTCGGCGGTCGGCAGCAGGAAGCCGACGCTGCGGAAGCTCTCGACCAGCCGCTTGCCGTCGCGCGAGGCGACCGCGATCATCAGCTGCTGCAGCGCCTGCCGCAGCCCGTCGGGCACCTGGCCCATCATGCCGAAGTCGATGAAGGTGAGCTTCCAGGCGGGCGAGGCGGGCGAGGCAGCGGATGCCGCGTCGGGCGCCGGCCCCGCGGCATCCGTCGTCACCTGCGTCGAAGCGGATGCCGCGGCATCCGTCTCGCCGGACAGCACCCCGACCGGCGTGACGAAGATGTTGCCCGGATGCGGATCCGCGTGGAAGTACCCGTCGCGGAAGAGCTGGTCGAACATGACGGCAGCGAACTGCTGGGCGACGGCCTTCGGGTCGATGCCGGCCGCGACGAGGGCCGCGCGGTCGTTGATCTTGATCGCGGTGACGTCGGCGAGGGTGAGCACGCGGCGGGTGGTGCGCTCCCAGACGACCTCGGGCGCGGCGACGCGCGGGTCGCCGGCGAAGCTCGCGGCGAACCGCTCGGCGTTGCCGGCCTCGTTGACGTAGTCGATCTCCTCGAGGCTCGTCGTGGCGAACTCCTCCACGAGGGAGGGCAGGTCGACGCGGCTCGCGACGAACCGCACGCGGCTGAGCCACCCCGCGATGCGACGCAGTGCGGCGAGGTCGGTGTCGACGATCACCTCGATGCCCGGTCGCTGCACCTTCACGACGGCCTCGTCGTAGCCCATGTCGCCGGCGTCGATGGGGGAGAGGCGGGCGCGGTGCGCCTGGCCGAGGGATGCGGCGGCCACCGGCGTCGGGTCGAACGACGCGTACGCGCGGTCGAGCGGCATGCCCAGCTCGGCCTCGGCGAGCGCGCGGATGCGGTCGAACGGCACAGGCGGCACTTCGTCCTGCAACCCGGCGAGTTCGCGCGTGATCTCGGGCGGCAGCACGTCGAGCCTCGAGGAGAGGTACTGGCCGACCTTGATCATGAGGCCGCCGAGGTCGACCGCGAGGTCATGGAAGCGCTGCGCGATGCGGGTCAGCCGCGCTTCGCGCCCGCGCGCGACGAAGCCGGACAGGCCGAACCGTGGCAGCACGAGCTCGAACCACCAGGTCTGCACCATGTATCGCGCGGCGAACCGGAGGATCCGTCGGTAGCGGGCGCGCGTGTTCCCCACATCGGGCATCCTGCCTGTCGGACGCCGACGTGTCGAGGGCACTCGGTCAGCCCTGGGCGAGGATCGAGTACAGCCGGCGGCGTGCGTCCTCCAGCACCTCGACGGCTTCCTTCACCTGCTCGGGGGTGCCGGAGCGCCCGACCTGCGCGGCCGCCTGCGCGAGCTCGATGCCGGCCTTGGGCAGTGCGCCCGACATGCCGAAGTCGCGTCCGCCGCCTCCACCGCCGCCGCCGGGCGGGGTGGGCCAGGGGGTGCGGTCAGCGGATGCCTCGGCCTCGGCCTTGCCCGCGTCGGTCAGCGTGTACGTCTTGCGCCCGCCCTCCTCTTCGGCGGTGATGAGGCCCTCGTCGGCGAGGAGCTGCAGGGTCGGGTACACCGAGCCCGCGCTCGGCTTCCACGCGCCCCCGCTGCGCTCGGCGATCTCGTTGATGATCTGGTACCCGTGCATCGGCTTCTCGGCCAGCAGCGCGAGCACCGCCGCGCGCACGTCGCCCTTGCCCATGCGCGGTGCGACCTTCTGCTCGAACATGCCGCGCAGCTGCTCCATCGCGTCCCAGATGCCCTGGCCGGGATTGCCCCTGCCCCAGTTGCCCGAGCCGCTGCCGAAGCCGCTTCCGCCGTACGAATCGCTCATGATGACCTCCCTGAAACCGGGGCCCTGATCGGGTCTCGCGATATGTCAACGATATATCGCTGAGTGCTGTACTGGTCGTGAATCTGCTGAGAGGAATCGCGTGCGCCAGAATCGGAACCACCATGACGAGCACCCGCGCGGATGACGTGCATCCCTCCCCGGCGCGCATGCGCATCGCCGACCTGCACCCGGAGCTCCGACGTGCGTACCGCTGGTTCCCTCGCCCGCAGGTGCGGCGCGGCTGGCAGCGACGGATGGCGCAGGCTGCGTTCGCCCTCATCCCGCCGCCGAAGCCGACGGCGGGCGTGCGATTCGAGCGGATCGACTTCGACGCTCCCGGCACGGGTGCCCGGGTCTTCACGCCCGACGATGCAGCGGCGTCGGGTGCGCCCGCCCGCGCGGCCCTGATCTGGATCCACGGCGGCGGCCTCGTGATCGGCGCCGCCGCGGCGGACGATCGGTTCTGCGCCGACCTCGCGGAGCGACTCGGCATCGTGGTCGTCTCGGTCGAGTATCGGCTCGCGCCGCAGCATCCGTTCCCCGTGCCGCTCGACGACTGCGTCGCGGCGTGGGAGTGGGTGCAGGATGCCGCGTCCGCTCGTGGCATCGACCCGGCGCGGGTCGCGGTCGGCGGGGAGAGCGCGGGCGGAGGACTCGCGGCCGCGCTCGCGCAGCGCCTGCTCGCCGACGGCGGACCGCAGCCCGCCGTGCAGCTGCTGTACTGCCCGATGCTCGACGACCGCACCGCGGCGCGCCGCGAACTCGACGCGGTCCGGCATTTCGCCTGGACCAACCGCGACAACCTCGTCGGCTGGTCGTCGTACCTCCAGATGCCGCCGGGCGCCGACGCCGTGCCCGACTTCGCCGTGCCCGCGCGCCGCGCCGATCTCAATGGACTTCCGCCGGCGTGGATCGGCGTCGGCGACGTCGATCTGTTCCACGACGAGGACGTCGCATACGCCCAGGCGCTCCGCGATGCGGGCGTCGAGTGCACGGTCGACGTGGTGCCGGGCGCGCCGCACGGCTTCGAGTCGATCGCCCGGGGCGCGGGCGTGACGCGCGCCTTCCACGCCCGGGCGCGGGCGTGGCTGGGGGAGCGGCTCGCGGCATCCGCCGAGCGCTGAGCACGCCGAGCGCTGAGCACGCCGAGCGCTGAGCACGCCGAGCGCTGAGCACGCCGAGCGCTGAGTACGCCGAGTGCTGAGCACGCACAGCCCTCAGGCGCAGCGCGGACGCCGCCGAACGGCGTCATGCGGCCCGGAGCGCTCATGCGGCCCGGAGCGCTCATGCGGCCCGGAGCGCTCACGCGGCACGCTCTTCGCGCAGCTCGAAGCGCGCTCGTCCGCCCAGTCGTGGCACCTGTGCCGGGTCGATGTGCGGTGGCGGGATGAACCAGACGTCGGTCGGGCCGGCGTGGATCTTCCATCCGTCGCGGTGGATCATGTGGTGGCAGAAGCTGCAGAGCAGGACTCCGTTCACGAGGTCCGTCGGGCCGGCGTCGCGTTCCCACCAGTCGATGTGGTGGGCTTCGACGTACCCGATGTTCTGGCCGCACGAGGCGCAGCCGCCGTCGCGCTCGCCGAGCGCGAGCCGCTGCACCCTGGTGAAGAGGCGAGCGGCCCGGCCGAGGTCGAGGGGGAGGCTGCCGCCGCCGAGTACGGCGGGGATGAGTTCGGCATCGGCGGCCATTCGACGGGCGGTGCCCGCCGAGATCGGCTGCTCGAGACCGTCGACTCGAGCGTGCCCGAGCCCCTCGACGAGCGCATCGAGGTCGACGCGCACGACGACCGTGGTCTTGGCGAGCGGCGTGAGGGTCTGGGTGCAGCCGAGCGTGTGGCGGGCGAGTGCGGCGAGTGCGTCGGCCTGGATCTGCGGGATCGTGCGATGGTCGTCGATGACCGGGCCGCGCCCACCGTCGGCTGGTCGGCCGTCGGCGAGCGTGCGATCGCCGAGGGCGCGTCCGCCCGATTCGCGCCTGCGCAGCGCGTCGCTGACGAGCGCCTCGATCGCCGCCTTCACCGGAGCCGCGCTCTCGGGATCGAGTCGGGCATGCAGGTGCACGATGCCGCGGCCGTCTTCCCGCATGGTCACCGAGCGCTCCATGCGCAGCTCGTCTTCGCGGGGTTCGACACCGTCTGGATCCAGCCGCGCCTCGGCCTCGCGCACGCCACGCAGGAGGGTCTCGAGCGGCACCCGCTCAGCCAGGTCGACGAGCGCACGCTCGACGACCTGGACCCGGTCGGGCTCGGATCGCATCGACGCCCGGTCGAGCATGGTCGTGATCGCGGATGCCGCCTCGAGGCTGATCCCAGCCGCCTCGACGGCCTCGGCCACGTGTGGATGCCGTGCCGGGAGCCGGTCCCCGGTGAAGGTCTGCCGCTCCGCGGTGGCGGTGCCGACCGCGATCAGCCGGCGCGCGTCGCCGAGCGACCCTCCGGTGGCCGCGGCGAGGAGGCGGGTCGGGTTGTGGAACCCCTGCGACTTGGCGAACCCGGTTTCGCCGAACTCCGGCCCGGACCGCTTCGACACCTCGGCGGCGACCCTCGCCAGCAGCGCGTCGACGTCGCGGCGAACCGTCGCCAGCGCATCGGTGACCCGCATGAGCCCGCCGTCGCTCAGTTGCTCGATCTCGACCTGCGCGCCCCCAGGCACGGCGACCCACGTCGGCGATCCACCCGCCCACACCTCGCGCAGTGCTGCGAGATCTCGCCCCAGCGCAGCGAGCGCGCCGAGCGGATGCTGCGGGGCCGGGGGTTGTTCCATGCTTCGATCCTGCACCCACCCACCGACATCCGATCGCCCCAGAAATGACGCATGACCAGCGTATTTGCCTGTGAATGGCACCGCCCGACGTGCGCCTGTGGAGGACGAGTCGTGGCGCGGCATCCGACACCTGGCATCCATCGCGCTCCCGACGTGGCGGCGCGCCGCCCGACGTGCTGCGGCGCCTCCGCGCGGAGCATCCCGAGCTGAGGGCACTGATCCGCGAGAGCGAGCCGTGGGAGACCATCGCGCTCGTCGCGTCGGGTCAGCTCGATCCCGGCACCGTGCACTGGTGGGCCAGGTTTGCGCCGCCGTGCCCGATCACCCGGTCGAGACCCCCCGTGGCCGCTCGCGGGCCGGCCGATGCGTGGGTCGGCGCCCTACCCGACCATCGGCGAGACATCCGTCACGATGTTCCCGAACCGGACCCCCTCGAAGAAGAACGGCCCAGCGCCATCCCACGACTCGAGTGAGATGCCCGCGAAGGACGCCTGCGTGATCAGGGTCCACGCGAGCACGAAGACGACGATCCCGACGACGGCGCGATCGAGGCGACGGACGGCGTCCGACTGGTCGACGGCGCGACGCAGCACTCCGGTCATCGTCGCGAACACGATGACCGCGATCACCGCGTACGCGAAGCCCGACGGCTCGAGCGTCACCGTGAGGCAGAGCGGCGCGGCATCCGTCGCCCGGCCGGCCCCATCGAGATACCCGCCGTCGCCCGTGACCCCGCCCGCGCACGTGGCCTTGCTCGCCCCGCCGATCAGGCTGTACGCGAAGGCGGCGCCGATCGCCCAGCCGAGCAGCCGCCGCACCCGCCACAGCACCGCAGCGCCGGGAAGGGTCGAGACCGTCGAGCTGGACGGCAGGGACACGGTGTCGGGCATGCGGGCCTCCGCGGTGGTAGGGGTGCGGCCATGCTGGCAGCGCCCGGGCGCGAGGTGCAAGAGGCAGGGGCGGATGTCGCGAGGCCCCGATGCCGTCGGGTCGTGCGCCGCGTCCCGTACGACCGGCCCGCGTCAGCCCGACCGCGGCCCCACGGCGTGCAGGGCGGATGCCTCCGGCGCATGCCGCGCCGGCTTCGCCCTCCGCCGCCCCGGCGCGTTCGCGACGAACACCCCCGCCACGAGCACCGCCCCGCCGACCGTCTCCCACAGGTTCGGCACCTGCCCGAGCAGCACCGCCGCCGACGCCATCGCGACGACCGGCGCGAGGAGCACCCACGGCACGACCGATGCCGACCGGTTCCGCGCCAGCAGTCCGTTGAAGATCGCGTAGCCGACGAGCGTGCAGAGGCCCGCGGTGTAGAGCGTCGACAGGATGGGCCGCCATCCGAATGCGGCGATGCCGGCGGCGATCGCGTCGGGTCCCTCGATGAGTGCCGACAGGCCGAGCGCCGGCAGCGGCACGACGAGTGACGACCACACGGTGAGCGAGAGCGCGCCGAACCGCCGCGCCGGCGCGACCGGGCCGGCCCGCCGCGCCACCACGTTCCCGATCGCCCACGAGAGCGCGGCGAGCAGGCACAGCACGACCGCGAGCGCGGGCGCGTCGCCGCCGCGCCCGAGCGCCACGACGCCGAGCCCGATCGTCCCGAGCCCGACCCCGATGACCTGCAGGCGGGTCGGGCGCTCGCGAAGCGCGAGCGCGGCGACGAGGATAGTCAGCACGACCTGCGCCTGCAGCAGCAGTGCGGCGATGCCGGGCTGCAGCCCGAGCGCGATCGACGTGTAGAGCAGGGCGAACTGGCCGAGGCTCATGAAGAGGCCGACGCCGACGACGGTCTTCCAGCTTGCGAGCGGCCGCGGCACGACGACCACGGCGAGGGCGACGACGGCGAAGCGCACCGCGACGAAGAACAGCGGCGGGATGCCATCCATGCCCCAGTCGATCACGACGAAGTTGAAGCCCCACATCGTCGCCACCAGGGCGGCCAGCAGCATGTCGCGTCTCGTCATGGGTCAAGGTTCGCCCGCGGCATCCGGAAACACCAGCGACCATTTCTGCTCCTGAATCGGTAGCATCGCTGCATGATCGATCGCAGGCGGCCGGCGGCACCGAGCGCGGAGACGCCGAGGGGCTCGGGATGACCCGAGCCCCTCGTTCGTGCGTGCCGCGATGAGGTGCGGCGTCGGTGCTACTTCTGCACGAAGTCGACCAGCACGCGGGTGACCTCGTCGGCGTGCGTCCAGAGCATGCCGTGCGGGGCGCCCTCGATCTCGACGTACTCCGCCGACGGCAGGCGCTTGGTGAACTCGCGCGCGGTGGCGTCGATCGGCAGGATCCGGTCGGCGGTGCCGTGCACGATGAGCGCAGGCACGTCGATCTTCTCGATGTCGGTGCGGAAGTCGGTGAGCCAGGACTGGACGACGGCGGAGGAGGCGAACCATCCGCTCGACGACGCGGTGTTCCAGCTCGCGCGGACCGCGGCCTCGCCGATGCGGGTGCCGAGGTTCTCGTCGAGGTTGTAGAAGTTGTGGAAGAAGTCGTCGAACCACGCGTAGCGGTCGGCCTTCGCCGCCTGCTCGATGCCGGCGAAGACCTCGGCGGGAACGCCCGCGGGGTTGTCGTCGGCCTGCAGCAGGTACGGCTCGAGCGAGGCGAGGAAGACGGCCTTCGCCACGCGCTCGCTGCCGTGGGTTCCGAGGTAGCGCCCGACCTCGCCCGTGCCCATCGAGAACCCGACGAGGATGGCGTCGCGGAGGTCGAGGGTCTCGAGCACGACCTTCAGGTCGCCCGCGAAGGTGTCGTAGTCGTAGCCGACGGTCGGCTTCGAGGACCGGCCGAATCCGCGACGGTCGTACGTGATGACGCGGTAGCCGGATGCGAGCAGGGCGGCGGACTGCTTCTCCCAGGATTCGCCGCTCAGCGGGTACCCGTGGATCAGCACGACGGGCTGCCCGGATCCGTGGTCCTCGTAGTAGAGGTCGATGTCGCTCGAGTTCTCGGTTCCGACGGTGATGAACGGCATGTATGCCAGCTCCTTCGAATCAGTGCCTAACCGGATGGAATGGTCGTGGTGGTTAGTGCGTTGACGAGTGCAACACGATAACCGGTGAGATATTCCGAGGGGGTTAGAATCGATGCAGAACGCGATCGATGACGGAGGTGGGGCCATGCCGACGGATGCCACGCACGCGGGCGCCGGATCGCTCCTGCTGGATCTCGTGAACTCCCGGCTCGAGTTCGACGACCACGTCGACGACGAGCTCGCGACGGATGCCGAGGCCGCGGCATGGCTCGTCGCCCACGGCGGCACGGGCGACGACGACGAGATCGCCGACGCCCGCGCCGCCCGCCCGCTGCTGGCGAGGTTCCTCCGGGGCCAGGCTCCCATCGAGGACCTCGAGCCGTGGACCGGTGCGATCACGCGGCGTCCCGCCTTCGGTCCGGATGGCGCTCGGTGGCGCGAGGACCTCGCCCCGGGGCGGCGGATCGGCGCGCGCGCCATGCTCGAGTGGGCCGACCTGCAGGGGCCCGAGGGCTCGCGCATCCGGCCGTGCGCGGCATCCGACTGCCAGCACTTCTTCATCGACACCAGCCGGGCGAACACCCGTCGGTGGCACTCGATGGAGACCTGCGGCAACCGCGCGAAGGCACGCCGGCACTCGGCGCGCGCCAAGCTCGGCTGAGCCGCTCGCTGCATCGTCCTTCCGGGGGTCATGGGTCGCCCGCGGCATCCGGAAACATGAAGGACTATCTCTGCACCCGAATCGGTAGCATCGCTGCATGATCGATCTCGAAGCCGTGGTCGCGCTGCGCGCGGTCGCCACGAACGGCAGCGTCGCGGCGGCGGCCGACGCGCTCGGGTTCACGCCGTCGGCGGTGTCGCAGCAGATCAAGCGCCTCGAGCGCGGCACGCGGGTGGCGCTGCTCGAGCGGGCCGGTCGCGGGGTGGTGCTGACGGATGCCGCCCGCCAGCTCGTCACGTCCTCGGCGACGGTGCTCGCCGACCTGGAGCGCATCGAGGCCGACCTGCATCTCGCGAGCAGCGCGACGGGGGCGGATGGCGCGGCCGCGCGCCGCATCACCGGCGAGGTCCGCATCGGCGCCTTCTCGACCGCGGTGCGGGGCCTGCTGGTCGATGTATTGCCGCGGCTGCGCGCGGAGCATCCGGAGCTGCGGGTGCCGATGCGCGAGAGCGAGCCGTGGGAGACGATCGCGCTCGTGGCATCCGGTCAGCGCGACCTCGGCATCGTGCACCGGTGGGGCGGCGTCGCGCTCGCGATGCCCGATCACCTGATCGAGACGCCCCTGTTCACGGATGTCGCGGACGTGATCCTGCGCCGCGAGCACCCGCTCGCCAGCCGCACCGAGCTGACCCCGGCCGACCTCGCCGAGGAGGAGTGGGTCGCGACGTTCGACTCGACCATCTGCCGCCAGTGGCTGCGGCGCCTGTTCGACGGCGTCTCGAACGCGCCGCGCATCGTCCACGAGTCGATGGAGTTCGAGAACCACCTCGAGCTCGTGCGTGCCGGTCTCGGGGTGGCGTTGGTGCCGCGCCTCGGGCGGTCGCCGCTGCCCGACGATCTCGTGGCGATCCCGACGGTCGAGCCGGCGTCGGTGCGCGGCGTCGCGGCCGTGCATCGCCGGAGCCAGGCCGACTCGCCCGCGCTGCAGGCGGTGCTCGATGCGGTGCGGGTCGGGGCGGTGGGTCGCGACGCCGCGTGAGGTGCGCCCAGCTCAACCGATCTCTGCGGCGCCGCTCAGCCGAGCTTCGAGGATCACCGCACGCGCCAGCTGCACGCTGCGCGCCTGTCCCGCCGCGAAGCGCATGAGGCCGAACGGCGCTCGCAGGTCGAGTTCGTCGACGACATGCGAGCCGGCGCCGCTGGCGGTGATGTCGAAGCGGTAGCGCATTCGCACCCAGCCGGGGCTGCGCACGTCGCCGCCGACGGTGAGCCCGGCCGGGTCGCCGTCATCGCGGCGCAACGTCACACGGATGTGGTTGTCGAGGTGACGCCCGAACGGCAACGGGAAGCGCTCGACCGCGGTGTAGTGCGTCGTGCCGTCGACGTCGGCGATGTCGCGAACCTCGACGATGAGCGGCGACAGGCCGAGGTAGTTGCGGGGGTCGGCGAGGTGGTCGGCGATGAGGTCGGGCTCGACGGCGAGGTCGAACTCGTGACGGATGATTCGGCGGGGCATTCGGGTCCTCTCGGTGGCACCACCGTAGTGGGGGCGGCTCCCGGGACCAACGCCCCCTCGACGCCGACGCCCCAGCACGCAAAGCTGGGCAGCGAAGCCGACAGAACGGAGCATTCCGATGACGATCACGAAGTCCGACCGCAGCACCGGTGACACCCTCGGGTTCGTCGTGTCCGGCGAGGTGACGAAGGCCGACTACGACGTGATGACGCCCGCGGTCGAGGCCGCGGTCGTAGAGCACGGCACGGTGAAGCTGCTGCTCGACGTCACCGACTTCCGGTGGGAGAAGGTCGGCGCGTGGGGTGCCGACCTGCACTTCGGTCACGAGTTCCACGAGAAGGTCGCGCGCATGGCGCTCGTCGGCAACAGGAAGTGGGAGGAGTGGCTCGCCCACCTCGCCACCCCGTTCTACGCGAAGGAGGCGGCGTACTTCGAAGACCCGGATGCCGCCTGGGCCTGGCTCAAGAGCTGACCCCCGGGATGCGGCGGACCTCAGAGCTCAGCCGTGGCTCGGACGCGCGGCTCGGTGGCGCCGTGAGCGTGATCGGAGCAGGCTCGCCGAATTCCGGGTGCGATGGTGCGCAGCCGCAGCGTCGCAAGGTCACCGAGGATCCTGGGCCCGGGCTCGTGCTGCTCATGCCGCCCGGTCTTCGCGCAGCGCGAATCGCGCCTTGCCTCCGAGGCGTGGGACTTGAGTTGGGTCGATGTGGGGTGGCGGGATGAACCACACGTCGGTGGGGCCTGGCCGGATCTGCCATCCGTCGCGGTGGATCATGTGGTGGCAGAAGGAACACAGAAGCACGCCGTTCGAGAGGTCGGTCGGGCCGGCATCTCGCTCCCACCAGTCGATGTGGTGCGCTTCGACGAAGCCGATGTTCTGGCCGCAGGACGCGCAGCCGCCGTCGCGCTCGCCGAGGGCGAGCCGTTGCGCTTTCGTGAAGAGGCGGGCGGTGCGGCCGAGGTCGAGCGGGAGGCTCTCGCCGCCGAGCACGGCAGGGATGATCTCGGCATCGGCGGCCATTCGGCGGGCGGTCGCTGCCGAGATCGGCTGCTCGAGGCCGTCGATCCTGGCGAGGCCGAGTCCGTCGACGAGGGTGTCGAGGTCGAGGCGCACGATCATCGTCGTCTTCGCGAGCGGCGCCAGAGTCTGGCCGCAGCCGAGCGTGTGGCGGGCGAGCGCGGCGAGGGCGTCGGCCTGGATCTGCGGGATGGTGCGATGGTCGTCGACGACCGGGCGCAGCCCACCGGCGCCCATCGCCGCTCCGTCCGGGCCGCCGCCCGTGGCTTCGCCGGGTCGGCGTCGTCGCAGCGCGTCGCTGACGAGCGCTTCGATGGCGGCTTTCACGGGCGCCGCGCTCTCGGGGTCGAGCCGGGCGTGCAGGTGCACCACACCCCGCCGGTCTTCCCGCATGGTCAGCGAGCGCTCCATCCGGATTTCGTCTTCGCGCGGCTCCACCCCGTCGGGATCGAGCCGAGCTTCGGCCTCGCGCACGCCACGTGTGAGCGTCTCGAGCGGCACCCGCCCGGCCAGATCGACGAGGGCGCGCTCCACGACCTCCGCCCGGTTCGTCTCGGCGCGCCTCGACACTCGCTCGAGCATGGTCGTGATCGCGGATGCCGCCTCGAGGCTGATCGTCGCCGCCTCGACGGCCGCGGCGACGTGCGGGTGCCGCGCCGGCATCCGGTCACCGCTGAACGACTGCCGCTCGGCCGTCGCGGTGCCGACCGCGATCAGCCGGTGCGCGTCGGCTCGCGAGCCGCCGGTCGCTGCCGCGATCAATCGCACCGGATTGTGGAAGCCCTGCGCCTTGGCGAGCCCGATCTCCCCGAACTCCGGCCCCGATCGCTTCGTCACCTCGGTGGCGAGTCTCGCGAACAGGGCGTCGACCTCGCGCCGGACCTTCGCGAGCCCGTCGACAACCTGCATGAGCCCGGCATCGCCCATCTGCTCGGCCTCGACCTGAGCCGACCCGCGGGACGCGCCCCACGCCGGCATTGCGCCGACCCACGCTTCGCGAAGCTCAGCCAGATCGCGCTCCAGTGCCACGAGCGCACTCGACGCCGGAGGCGCATCGGGCTCGAGTCGCAGGGGTTCCATGTCTCCATCCTGCAGGCACCCACCGACATCCGATCGCACCGGAAAGCCGCCACGATCAGGGATTCTACCTGTGGATGAATCCGATCGATCAGCACGTGTGGAGGAGGAATGCACGACGTGCTGCCGGCAGGGCGACATGCGCCGACGAGGCGCAGCGCGACATCCGGCGGGCCAGGAGACATGCGCCGACGAGGCGCTGCACGACATCTTGGGGGAAGGGTGGCATCCGCGGGCGGCTTGGGCCCAGCTCCGGAGCCGACGTCGACACGACCCTGCCCCCTCACACCGCCCGGCGCACGCAGCAGGGCGACCGGGGTCGCCCCCGGCCGCCCTGCCGCGACATCCGCCCGCGCCTACCCGCCGGCCAGGCTCAGCACCAGCCGCACCGAGAGCGCCACGACCGACACCAGCCCGATGACGCCGAGCACGTTCTGCCACCAGCGGTTGCGCATCTCGCCCATGAGGCTGCGGCGGTTGGCCATCACGATGATGAGCACGGCGAGCAGCGGCGCGACGAGCACGGTGAGCGCCTGGGCGATCACGATGAGCTGCACGGGCGCCTGCTGGAAGACGAGCGCGACGGTGACGCCGAAGGCGAGGATGGCGGCGCTCACGATCTTCGCGGTCCGCGAGCCCGACGAGGCGCCGCGGCCGAGTCCGTCGGACAGCATGGTGCCGCCCGCGGTCGCGTTGGCGATCATCGACGAGAACGCGGCCCCGAAGAACCCGAGCGCGAAGAGGGTCGATCCGATCGGTCCGGCGAGCGGCTCGAAGATCCCGCCGAGGGCGACGATGGTCGCCGCGGCCTCGCCGGTCGAGCCGAGCACGGCGGCGGCGACGACGATGACGAGCGAGGTCATGATGCCGGGGGCGACGATGCCGGGGATGGTGTCGACGATCGTGACGTCGCGGTACTGCTCCTCGGTGCGGCCGCGTTCCTTCGTGCCGTACGAGGTGTAGAAGGCGGCGTTGACGCTGAAGTTGGTGCCGACGAGCGCGACGATCAGCAGCCAGGCGCCGTCGGGCGCGGTCGGGATGAGGCCCGACGCCGCCTCGACCCAGTCGGGGTTGGCGATGAACGCGCTGATGATGAACGCGACCGACATCGCGGCGACGGCGACGACGAGCACCTTCTCGATGACGCGGTAGACGTTGCGGAAGAGCAGGAGCGCGGCGACGCCGACCGTGCAGATCACGGTCCACATGATCGGCGCGCCGCCGAGCATCATCGAGAGGCCGAGCCCCGCGCCGACCGCATTGCCGACCGAGAACATGAGCGTGATGAGGAACACGCCGATGCCGGCGAGCACGCCCACGGGCGTGCCCAGGTGGTCCTTGATCGACGAGATGAGCGACACGGGCGACTTGATGCCGAGCCGCACGCTCATGTCGGTGAGGAAGATCATGAGGACCGTCGACACGACGACGACCCAGATCAGCGTGTACTGGTAGCCGCTTCCGGCCTGCACGGCGGTGGTGAGGTTGCCGGGCCCGAACTGCCAGGCGCCGGCGACGAACGCGGGGCCGATCAGCGCGAGCTGCTGCCAGAACGATCGGCGCCGGCCGCTCGATTCGACGATGGCGCGCATCGACTCGGTCGAGACGCGGCCGTACCCGGTGCCCGGGGTCGTGGTGGTGTGGCGGGTCTTGGTTCGCTCACTCATCGCGAGCCTCCTTCTTCGGAGTGCGGCGCCTGGCCGCGCAGTCGTCATTGACTCGGGTGCCGCACTTCGACGGCGACGATCCTACGCCTCGTCGGCCGGGATCGGTGGGGGCGGGCGGGGGCCGGATGTCGCCGGCCCCCGCCGCGGGGATCAGACGGTGACGCCGACCTTCTCGAGGCCGGCCGACGCGAAGGCCGCCGCGATCTCGGCGTCCGCGCCATCCGGCAGCGGCAGCAGCGGGGTGCGCACGGTGGCGTGGTCGAGGATGCCGCGGTGCACGAGGCCCCACTTCAGGGCGACGGTGCCCTCCATGTGCGAGCCGCGGTGGTACACGTTCTTGGTGACGGGCAGCAGTCGCTCGTGGATGGCGTGGGCGCGCGGGTAGTCCTGCGCCTTGCCGGCCTCGATGAGCTCGATGAGCGCCTCGGGGGCGATGTTGCCGTAGCCGACGAGCAGGCCGTCGACGTCGAACATGGTGGGCAGCAGGTACTCGTCGTGGCACGAGAGGATCTGCAGCTCGGGGTACGCGGCGCGCAGGGCGGGGATCTCGGTGTACCAGCGCCGCATGTTGCGGACGCCGTTCTTGGTCGCGAACACGCCCTCCTGGCCGGCGATCTCGAGCTGCGTGTCGAGGTCGTAGGTGGCCTTGGTGTTGTCGGGGTACTGGAACAGGATCGACGGCAGGCCGCTCGTCTCGTAGATCTCGCGGTAACGGCTCTGGGGGGCGCCCTGCTGGTAGCCGAAGCGCAGCCAGCCGTGGGAGGGGTAGACCAGGCCGGCGGAGGCGCCGGCGGCCTTGGCGCGCTCGGCCTCGAGCGCAGCGACCTTATTGCCCTCGCCCGTGATGCCGGCGATGACCGGCACCCGGCCCTCGGTCGAGTCGACGAACGCGCGGATCACGTCGAGCTGCTCGTCGACCGTCAGGAAGGTGCCCTCACCCGCGTGGCCGAGCACGACGAGGCTCTTCACGCCGTCGATCGAGCCGAGCCACGAGCCCAGGCGCTGGATGGCGGCGAAGTCGATGTCGCCGTCGGTGGTGAACGGGGTCACGGGTGCGGGGTTCAGTCCGCGAAGGTCGAGTGCCATCGTCCGACTCCTTGTCTTTCTCTTCGTCGAGACCCGCGGTGTGGAAACGATATCGGGAACGTTTGCGGGAACGTTTGCAAGTATGCTTCATGACGTGAGCGACTGTCAACACCCGATTCCGGATGCCGCGTGGCGCGCGCCGTCGCATGGCGCCCGATCCCGCCGGTCGCCCGCCCGTAGACTCGCGGTGGCAGGAGGTTGAAGGTGGAGCGCACGCACGCCGGTGGGCCGGTCACGCTGAAGGATGTCGCGCAGGCATCCGGCGTGAGCATCTCGACCGTCAGCCGCATCCTCGACGACCGCACGCCGGCGTCCCGCAGCGAGACGGCGCAGCGCGTGCGACGGGTCGCGGAGGAGCTCGGGTACCGCCGCAACATGTTCGCCGCGAACCTCCGGCGCGGTGCCACGGGCACCATCGGCGTGCTCGTGCCGCGCCTGACCGACACCGTGATGGCGCTCATGTTCCAGGCGATCGAGGAGGCCGCCGGCCGGCGCGGCTACTTCGCCGTCGTCGCGACCTGCGGCGACGAACCCGACCACGAGCGCCGCGCCACCGAGACCCTCCTCGATCGCAACGTCGACGGCGTGATCCTCGCCACCGCCCGCCTCGACGACGAGCTCCCGGCGTCACTGCGCGCCCGCGACATCCCCCACGTCCTCGTGCTCCGCACCGACCGCATCAGCCCCTCGTCGCTCGGCGACGACGAGACCGGGGGATACCTCGCGACGCGCCACCTCATCGACCTCGGGCACCGCGACATCGGGATGGTGACCGGGCCGTGGTTCACCTCGAGCGCCCGCGACCGCCGCGCCGGCGCGGAGCGCGCCCTGCGCGAGGCCGGGCTCCCGATCGACGACGCCCGCATGCTCTCGGTCGGCTACGGCGTCGACGACGGCATCGAGGCGGGCACGCGCCTGCTCGACCGCCCCGACCGCCCGACGGCGGTCTTCGCCGCGAACGACAACCTCGCGATGGGCGTGCTCACCGCGGCGAGCGGCCTCGGCCTCCGCATCGGATCCGACCTCTCGATCGTCGGCTACAACGACATCCCCCTCGTCTCGCGCCTGCCGGTGGCGCTCTCCTCGGTGCGCACGCCGTTCGAGCAGATCGCCTCGACGGCGCTCGAGCTGCTGCTGTCGCCGGGGGAGGGGGAGCGGGGGATCCGGATGGCGCTGCCAACGCTGATCCCGCGGGCGTCGACGGCGGCGCGGGGGCGCTGACGTCGAGGAGCACGGCACGGTAGCTCCTCGTCTCTATTGGCAGGTCTACCACCATCTCGCAGAACTTTCCTCCGCACGCACCCCGATGCCAAGTGGCGGATGTATCGGGCTCGACTCCAATCTCGGCAAACCGATGCGTGGGGCGGCTGCATGGATCTGTGATACCTGAGATTGCGTGCCCTGCTGGGCAGGCTAAGTGGATGTCTTCGTGCCTGATGGTTAGGCTCCATCACTACAAGCATCAGCGACCCCACACCGGCATCGGCAGATCAACCCCAACAGACCGCGTTCACAACCTCACGGGGAACTACAGCGAGCGCGTCGGGTGGTCGCGTCCCCCGTAGCCCGCATATCGCAACGCGGCTTCGCGCCGAAGCTAGAGGCCCCGACTAGATCGGAGGCTCCGTACTCCTAACCCCGGCGAGCGGATCGGGCTGATGTGTCCACGCAACCCCTGGCAGCGGCTCGCTCCGAGGAATGGCGTCGGCGAGATCGCGCGCCGTTCCGATTCTTATGCAACTCGACGGAAGTTCGCTCACGCGGTCGGGGTGAACGGTGAAGAGAAGCCGAAAGTCGACGGAGCCGCCGAAGACGATCTGGTAGGGATCACGTCCGGCTAGATTCGCGACGCGTTCGACTACTGCGGGAACAGGAACCGCACTAAGGTCAACTTCGAACCGGACGTTGCTGGCGGTGCCCAGTTGCTCAACGGTCGCACGCAGCCCGTCAGACGTGTCTTGACACGCTGTTGCCAGACCACGCTCGGACAAGAACTGCCCGAGATCAACGTGTGGCTCTACTCGGCGCCAGGAATGGAGTAGCTCTTCTTCATCAGAACCCGCGAGAGACCACCCCTGACGCTCCTTGCCCTCGAAATAGACCATCGCAGCCAGCGCGACACCGGTGGGACCACTCAGCATTAGAGCATCGCCTACCTTGGCGCCGGTCCGTGTTAGGGCGGAGCCTTCCCGCACCACTCCAACGGCGGCGGCAGAAAGAATCAATCTGTCGGACGTCCCGATGTCGCCGCCAACATTTGGGCACTTGAACCGACTAGTGCACTCCCGGATTCCCAGCATGACATCGCGGAAATCTTCGTCGGAGAATTCCTTCGGGTATCGCACCACGGTAGTCATCGCCAGTGGAACCGCTCCCATCGCGGCGAGGTCACTAATGTTCGCCGCGGCGAGATAGTATCCAACATCGAAGTTCCCGAGGTGGCCAAGCTCGTAGAGCAGAAATCCTGCACCTCGAACGTAGTCAGAACCGAAAACCAGTGTCCCGCGACCGTTGAAGTCGAACCACGCGCAATCGTCACGTGCATCAGCTCCGCCTCTCAGGATGAAAGAGAAATCTCGATCAATGACGCTGTGCGCGTCGCTCTGGTGTGCGAACAAATCGGAGGTGATCATTTCAACACGCTCCGGTTCTGAAGACCACGCTTCACCGGTCATCTGCAGCTCCCCAATCGGCAAGTGACGCTCGAACAATCGACGGATTAAGGCATTTGTCTGACCAGGTGCTGTCGAGCGAGAGTCCGGTTGCGCGGCCGACCAGGCTCCGGGCGTACTGCCTGTGAGGAGGCGCCCAGTCGATCGCCAGCTGCATACTCTCCAAGTTCCCGACCATTACATATTCGCGACCGAATGCGTGATCGGTCACTTCGCGAAGGCCGAGTGGAGAAGACACGCGGATGCCAGCTTCAGCCCGAAAGATGTCCAACACGGCAGCTGCGTCGACGCTGAACAGATGGATGTGAGCATGCGTAACGCACGACGGGTCGCGCTCCAGGCTCGCAGTCGATCCATGCTCGATGAGGGTGACCGTGCCAAACTGAGAACGGTACTCCTCAATGAATTCGATCACTTCTGCGGTGCGCGCATCGCGATCCTCGCTTAAGAAGTCAGCGAAGCTCAGGAAGTGCGAGGTCGCGAACAGTAGGCAATGGTTTGGGTGGAGGGGTGCGAGATCAGGTACGAGCGCCAATCGGCTGTTACGTCTCAGAACTCGGCCGGTATCGGGAACCCCCCACACCGCGTAATATTCTGGCTGCACGCCTCCGCCAAGTTCAATGCAAATCTCGCAATCCGACGGCGATGTGTAGCCACTCATGTAGTCCCCATTACCGAGTGATTGAGGCCCGAGGTTTGGTGTGTTCTAAAACAGTGCAGGTAAGGCTCGCCGAGCGACGACATTTATCCAGCGGCTCGAACTGCGCAACGCGCCCGTTACCTCAAGAAACTCAACGTCGAACCCGGACATCTTCAAGTAGTCGCACAGCTCGTCGGTTGGCCACTCCGAGAACTCCCGGACGTCGCCAAGGCGATCTTGCGGTGACGAGGACTTGTACTTGGCCCCGTACTTCGTGGAGAAGGACAGCGTTCCTTCCCATTTCAGAGAACCGCGCGCGCGCCTTAGGAACTCTCGGAACTGATCTTTCTCGAAGTGGCACACCACTGCGTTAGCGAAGATCACATCGAGGTCCATAGGAAATGGATCGCGGACCGCGTCGATAATCTCTGCATGGTGCCCCATCGAGCGCAGTCGCTCCACGAAGGGGCGTGCGACATCTGAGCGCTGAACGGTGAACCCGAGCGACTCAAAGTAGGCGGCGTCGCGGCCGCTGCCCGAGCCAAGTTCCAGGATGCTCGCGTCGCAGGCGAGGTTACGGACTGTCGCGTCCATCCATACCTTCATGCTGCCTTCGACTTGGTCGGGCGTCGTCGCGATGTACTCGTCGGAGCGTCGCTCGTAGACCCTTCGTAGGTCATCCAGCCGCTCACGGCTCGCTTCGCGTAGCTGCGCGTGGCCACCGACGGGAGAAGTCATGCATCCAGTATGTTGCCTCCGGCGGTGACTTCGCAGGGGGATTGCCATGAGTACGCAAATTCGTACCAAGTGGGGCACTCGGACGCGCCGCTCGAGCGGCCCTCGTGTGACGCAAGTGACGTCAGCCATCGAGCGCATCCATCGGTCGGTTGAGGACAGTCGTCGTGACGGGCCTGGGGGAGGGACCTCGGCCTGGGGACAGTTCCTCGGGCCTGCGGTCGGCTCTGCGCAGGTCGGCATCTACGGAACCTCGGCAGCGATTCAGATGCTCTGCAGGTACTCGGGTGGGCGAGTCAGTGCAGCACGGGCCATCGCCGTCCTCCCCGGCCTCCCCACGTCCGATCCAACTCACTCGCTGGATGCCGGCGACCTAGCGCTGACCTTGAAGTGCTGCGCCGTCGTGGACGCGTACACAAGCTTTGCGGCTTCGACCGCGGTAGCGTTCAAGGGTTCCGGCGATGATCGCGTTGCCGTAGACGCAGCAGTGCAAGTGGATACCGAACAGCTGCTGCTCAGCTCGGCGATCGTCTCATCCACGACTGCTGGACTGGATTCATTTGTGCAAGATCCGTCGTCGTATGCCGGGTGGGATCTAGTTACGGACCACGCATCGATCGACTTCCGCGATGCGAGGCCGAAGCTGATGCCGACCGCCATGGTTCTTGCCACGTTGCGCCGTGCGAACATCCCGCACAAGTTGCCCCCGACGCAACGCGAGCGAGCCGAGGAGTTGTTTGCCCATGCGGTCGCATGGCTCGTCCGTGAGTTCGACTCCGACTTAGCGCGAAGCCCGGTGGAGTCTGCATTGGTCCTGTTTGCGCTCCACGAGTTCAGCGGTGCAGACGCAAGCTATCTAGGCCAAGACCCGTCGGACTCGATAAGAACCGTGCGGGAGCGGATTGACCAGGAACTGCGCGGCGGTTCGATAGGTTCGTTGCCCGACTCGGAGCCCTGCTTTTATACGATCGCCCGTCGTCCTGAGGTCTACGAGAACCACTACGTGACTTTTCCCGTCAGGCCGATCTTGTCGTCTGCGTTGGTCGCTACCGGGAATCGTCGGCGCATCGACCGATGGCGCGAGATCCTCGATGTCTGTGACGAGGTGTGCGAGGTCGTTGATCGGGAAGGGGCTGTCGTATCCGCGGCAACTGGTGCCAAGAGCATCACCGACTCGATGTATGCACTCGAATTCCTAACTGAAGTGCTGCCGCTGATCAGGGTTCGTGAGGCCCGTTGGTGGACCCGTCGAGGTCAGGCGCTCTCGAAGGTCATCGCCGCGTCGGCTGCGTCAGCGGCGGTATTCGTGTCAGCCGTTCTCCTGGGTACCTTCTCGTTGGGCACAGACGACCAAATGCAGCGTGGCGCTGCGCTCGTGGGTGCAAGCACGTTGCCCCTCTTGGGTGTTTGGCTGGGGCGTCTGGCCTTACGAATATGGCGACGGGGATCGTGAGGCTGTACTACGGCGCGATGCGGGCCGAGCCGGAAGGGATCATGTCGTCATTCGGGTGACCTTGTTCACGGTGATCGAACGGTGCGACCCCAGGCGCATCTCGATCGTCGGCTGCAACGACATCCTGCTGGTGTCGCGGCTGCCGGTGGCGCGCTCCTCGGTCCGGACGCCCTTCGAGCAGATCGCCTCGAAGGCGCTCCAGTTGCTGCTGTCGCCGCAGGAGCGGGATCGTGGCATCCGGACGGCCTTGCCGACGCTCATCCCGCGGGGGTCGACGGCGCCGCCGAGTCCCTGAGGTCGGCTTCGCCCTGGGATGCACGCGCGTGAAGCTGATGCTCGACCTCACCGCGTCGGTGGGAGAAGGTCGGCGCGTAGGGCTCCGATCTGCACTTCGGTCGCGAGTTCTACGAGAAGGTTGTGTGCAAGACGATCGTCGACCTAGAGAAGTGTAAGGAGCGCGCCCATCTCACCTCGCCGGCACATGCCATAGAAGGTGGCGCGCTTCGAGGCCAGGATGCCGTGTGGGCCTGGCCGCGCGGCTGACGACGAGTGGGCAGCCGATCGCGACCGGTCCAGCCGCAGACCTGACGCCGGGCGACGTTGGTCACTTCGCGGCCGCGGCTCAAGATATCTAGCAGCTCAAGGGCCGCCCGCAGTGCGCGTGTTACGCGAGTGCGCCCCATCAGCCAATGTAGATGGAAGGTAACGCAGGCTCGTCGCAGAATGGTTGGACAGAGAGTCTGAGCTCCAACCGAGCGATGAGAAGCCGCCGCGCCAGCCGTGAAGAATCCCGGGTCCGATATCGACGACAACGAGCGAATGCATGATGCGAAGTTGGGTCGCGACTCAGATAATGCCGGTGGAGTGTTCGAGTGAGGACTTCCGCGAGGGTCGGGTGACTTCATTGTGGTGCATCACGTCGCGCCCGATCAGATTGTTCCGCCCGTATGCGGTCCACAGGGAAATCCGAGAGTGTGGACTGGCGCACCGATGTTGAGCCGTGGAGTCCGAATATGTGGACTGGCCCGCGGGCCCAACAAGATATTGGTGCAATAGTGGTTGTCAGGCCCGGCGGTGATCCGCGGTCGATCGTAGACGCAACGAGGAGGGCTACGTGGCGGACAAGACGAGTGGGAGCGCTCGCCGCAATAAAGTTGGGCGCCGAGGCGCAGGGGACCTCTGGCTCACCGTGGAAGGCTACAAGACGGTTCGGGACCCTCGCACACTGCGCGTGGCGCCGCTCACGATCATTGCCGGGGTGAATAGCTCTGGGAAGTCGAGCTTCATGCAGCCGTTCCTTATGTTGAAGCAGACTCTAGATTCCGCGTTTGATCCGGGGCCGCTTCTGCTTTACGGCCCAAACGTGAAGATCACTGACTATGCTCAACTGTTGAGTCGGGGAAAGGCGAAGAACGACATCGTGCGCCGGTTCACAGTTGGCATGAGGCGCGGAAACCAGAGTCGCATAACCACATACGCCGAAAAGGGTCAAGGTCTGTCTGTCGAGTCCGACATTTTGAGCGCGGGCGAAGCGTCCCTCGAATTGACCGACAATCCGAGCCCGTCAGGTCGAAAGAAGCTTCGCGAGGCCGCAGGTTCGCGTGCAGCTTCCTATGTGAAGGTCTTCGAAGATCAGCCACGTTTTAGTTCAGCGGCCGACGGTGGCGTCAAATGGGATCTCGAGGTTTACCGCAACAGGTGCTTTCTGGAGTTGCGATTGGTCATCGAAGCCGGCGGCATTTCTCCGCTGCGAATTCCGATTAGTGATGAAATCGCCGATGACGATCAGTGGGTGAACTTGCTGAGGGGAATAATTCATGTTCCGGGACTTCGAGGCAATCCGGAGAGGGCATACAATCGCTCGGCGGTGGGGGCTACGTACCCAGGAACATTTGAGACTTATGTTGCCAGCTTGGTTTATGAATGGTCGATCTCCAATTCTGCAAGGCTAGGCCGCCTCTCGTCTCAGTTGGAGGATCTCGGCCTCACATGGAAGCTAGCGCCGCGTAAGTTGGACGATGCTTCAATTGAGTTGACGGTTGGACGCATGCCGCATGCGCAGCAGGGTGGGGCGCACGATCTCGTCAGTGTTGCAGATGTGGGATTCGGTGTGAGTCAAACATTGCCCGTACTCGTGGCACTTCTGGCGGCGAACACGGGGCAGATTGTCTACATTGAGCAGCCCGAAATACATCTCCATCCTCGAGCGCAACTCGCCCTAGGGGACATTCTTGTCGAGGCCGCAAATCGAGGCGTTATGGTGGTGGCTGAGACGCATAGTTCGCTGGTGATTCGCGGTATTCAGACCGCAGTTGCGCAAAATCGACTAGCTGCCGCCGATCTCTCATTGAACTGGTTCGGTCGCGATGCTTTCACAGGATTCCAAACAATTACTACCGCCGAGATTGATGAGGCGGGTCGATTCGGCGATTGGCCGCTCGACTTCGACGATGTTTCGCGAGATGCCGACTGGGCGTACTTGGATGCAATTCAAGGACGCGAGAACTAGTTCGATGGGCGTTCTCTTGAGCCACATTATTGTTGATGCCTCGGTCGCCAGGAGTGTTAGCGACCCCGCGGGTAACTCGACGGCGATTGCGTGTTTGACTCTGGCGCGGATGTTGGAGAGTAAGGGCTGTCAAACAGGCGCGCTGATGACACCAATGCTTCACGAGGAGTGGAAGAAGCACGCGCCCCGCATCATGACGTCTTGGCTGGCAAGCATGGAGTCTCGAGGACGAGTGCGTAGAGAGCCCGATAGGCCTGTACGAGACCTCCGGGATGCAATAGCGATAGTGAAGGACGGGGGAATTCGGACGGCGCTGGAGAAGGACCTTCATCTCAGTGAAGGGGCGATCATTAACGCCCTGCCCGTCGCGTCCCGCGACGACAAGCAGCGACGATACCTCGCTGACCTTGAAGGCGCATACGAGCGCGTTGGCAGGATTCAATGGCTGAATCCCGAGACGTCGAGTCCGCAAGACTGGGGTCCGTGGATTGAGAGCGGTTGTACGGACAGCACTGTCTACGTCATCGGCGGTGGAGGTGGCGGTGCGTAGCCATCATGCGATGGGGTGAGCATGCACCCTGAGCAGTTCAAGTGCCGCGGGAGCGTGCCCCTTGAGTCCTGGGCTCTTGCTCGTGTGCGGCGTACCTGTGCTCGGCTGGAATAGGGAGCACCCTTCAGCGTTGAACTTGAGCGTACCCAACTCAAGTTCCCAGGAGGACCAGGTGCCCGACAACTTCAACGAGGCCGGCGCGAGCTCGTTCGACGAGTTTCTCGCCCGCTACCTCGCGGGTGAGCAGGCCAGGCAGGCGCGGTCGATCGACCTCAGCCGGTTCCTGACCTCGCGCACCCAGAGCATCCTGCAGCGTGCCGGACGCTTCGCGCTCGAGCGCGGACAGACCGAGCTCGACGCGCTGCACATCCTGCGCGTCATCGTCGAGGACGAGTCCGTCGCGCAGGCGATCACGCGCGTCGGCGCGTCGCCCGAGCGCATCATCACGGCGACCGAGGCGCGGCTGCCCGCGGCATCCGACACGGCCGACGCGAACGCGGCGACCATCACGCCGTCGGCCAGCCGCGCGCTGTTCCACGCGTACCAGGTCGCACGCTCGAGCGGGTCGACGTACATCGACCCCGAGCACCTCTTCTTCGCGCTCGTGCTCGGGCAGGACGCCCCCGCCGGGCAGGTGCTCGCGCGCGCCGGCGTCACCGCCGAGGCGCTCGCGGCCGGACTGGGGGAGCACGTGGCATCCGACCCGTCCGCCGGCCCCGAGATGGGCGGCATGGGCGAGCAGACGGATGCCGCGGCATCCGCCACGCCCATGCTCGACAAGTTCGGCCTCGACCTCACCGAGCGCGCCGCGAACGGCGAGCTCGACCCCGTGATCGGGCGCACCGACGAGATCGAGCAGACCATCGAGATCCTCAGCCGCCGCACGAAGAACAACCCCGTGCTGATCGGCGAGGCCGGCGTCGGCAAGACCGCGATCGTCGAGGGCCTCGCCCGCGCGATCGTCGAGGAGAACGTGCCCGAGGCGCTGCTCGGCAAGCGCGTCGTCGCGCTCGACCTGCCCGCGATGCTCGCCGGAACCCGCTACCGCGGCGACTTCGAGGAGCGCCTCACCAAGACGATGGAGGAGATCGCCGAGCACAAGGGCGAGCTGATCGTCTTCGTCGACGAGGTGCACTCCGTCGTCGGCGCCGGCGGTGCCGGTGAGGGCATGGACGCGGGCAACATCCTGAAGCCCCGTCTCGCCCGCGGCGAGCTGCACCTCGTGGGTGCGACCACGCTCAAGGAGTACCGCACCATCGAGAAGGACCCCGCGCTCGAGCGCCGGTTCCAGCCGGTGAAGGTCGGCGAGCCCTCGATCGAGGACGCCGTGCTCATCATGCAGGGCCTGCGCCCCGCGTACGAGGAGCACCACGGCGTCACCTACACCGACGAGGCGCTGCGCGCCGCCGTCGAGCTCTCCGCGCGCTACCTCACCGACCGCGTGCTGCCCGACAAGGCCATCGACCTCATCGACCAGGCCGGCGCGCGCCTGCGCCTCAAGCTGGGTGTGAAGGTGGATGTCTCCGCCCTGATCTCGCGGTTGGCCGACCTGGAGGCCGACAAGAACGCGGCCGTCCGCGCCGAGCACTACGAGGAGGCGTCGCGCATCCGCGACGAGATCGAGAAGGTGCAGGAGCGGCTGGACGAGGCGACCGAGAAGGCTGCGGCGCAGGGCCGTGCGCTGGCATCCGCCTCGGCGGATGGCGCTGCCGCCGACTCGACCGTCATCGACGAGCCGCAGATCGCCGCCGTGATCTCGCGGGCCACCGGCATCCCGGTCAATCGGGTCACCGAGGGCGAGCGCGAGCGCCTCGCGAACCTCGAGGGCGAGCTGCACGCCCGGGTCATCGGGCAGGACGACGCGGTCACCGCCGTCGCCCGCTCGGTTCGGCGCAACCGCACCGGCATGGGCGACGCGAAGCGGCCGGTGGGCTCGTTCCTGTTCCTCGGACCGACCGGTGTCGGCAAGACCGAGCTGGCGCGTGCGCTGGCGTCGTCGCTGTTCGACGACGAGGGCGCGATCATCCGCTTCGACATGAGCGAGTTCGGCGAGCGGCACACCGTGTCGCGGCTCGTCGGTGCCCCTCCCGGATACGTCGGCTACGACGAGGCCGGGCAGCTCACCGAGCGGGTGCGGCGCAACCCGTACTCGATCGTGCTGTTCGACGAGATCGAGAAGGCGCACCCCGACGTGTTCAACCTGCTGCTGCAGGTACTCGACGACGGACGCCTGACCGACGGCCAGGGTCGCACGGTCGACTTCCGCAACACGGTGGTCATCATGACCTCGAACCTCGGTTCGGAGTTCCTCGCGTCGCGGTCGGGTGCGCTCGGCTTCGTGGCGTCGGCGGATGCTGCGGCCAACGGCTTCTCGTCGATGGATGACGTGCGACAGCGCGTGATGGGCAAGGTGCGCGAGGCCATGCGGCCGGAGTTCCTGAACCGCATCGACGAGATCGTGCTGTTCCAGAAGCTGTCGTCGTCGGAGATCGCTGAGATCGTGCGCCTCATGCTGGGTGCGACCTCGTCGCGGCTGGCCGCGCGTGAGATCGGCTTCGAGGTGACGGATGCCGCGGTGGCGCTCCTCGCGGAGCGCGGCTACGAGCCCGAGTACGGTGCCCGTCCGCTGCGTCGCCTGATCCAGCGCGAGATCGACGACCGCATCGCCGACCTGTTCGTCACCGGCGCGCTCGGCGACGGCGAGGGCGTGCGGGTGGATGCCGCCGACGGCGAGTTCGTCGTGGCATCCGTGCCGAACGCGACGGTCGACCTGTCGCAGGCGGCGTAGGCGCGCGCCGGCGGGCCCTCGACCCGAGCGCCTGCCGCCGCGGCGGCGTCCCCGCGCCACGCGGCTGTCGTCTGATCAGTTGTTGCGGGTCCGGCTTCGCCGACGCCCGCAACAACTGCCGTCGCGCGAGACGGATTCGTCGAGTGGACGAATCTCAGCGCCCGGCCGGCCGGGGTCGACGACATCCGCCGATTCGATTCAAAGACCCGGCGCTGCCAGTTGCCAAGCCGCTCCATGCCAGGGTTCGGCGCCGCCCGTCCGCCGGGGGCCCCGACGCCGTCCGACTCCGCACGGCGCCTCGGCACCCGGCCGAGTCTTACCCTTCGTCTCCATCCCCGCTTCCGGTACCGAAGTACCGAAGTACCGAGGGATCGGTCGAGTGGCGGTGCGCCGCCAATCGGGCACGGCCAGCGGCGCTGGTCGCGACATCCGGCCCGTCAAGCGGGAGATCTCTGGGGCGTGCCGGAGGAGCGATCCCGGAATCCCGTGAGACTGATCGAATGAGGAGTGCCGCTCCCGATGCTTCAAGGCGACTTTCGCGCTACGGATGAGCCCCGTTCGCGGGGGCGCTACCGCCTAGTCGCGGCAGTAGCCTGTGCGCATGTTCCGAGTAGTGATCTCGGGTCCGGAGATGGATCCGGTAGTTCGGTCTGCTCATCTCGTCTCAGAGGCCTCGCTGGGAGTGTCACCGCAAGACGATGGGCGGAAGCCCCAGCCGAGTGGGTCGAGCTGGTCGGAGTTGCCGCGCATGGGTCGATCGGAACGCCGGATCTGGTCGGAGGCGCCCAGATCGCGCGCATTGTGGCGTCGACTCCTGCATGAGGGGGCCACCTCAGACCTATGGGCAGGGGACACTCCAGAGACATGGAGCCCCCTAGGTAAGGCCGACAACGCACGGTTTGCCGCGCTTCGGGAAGGGACGACGGCAGCGATCACATCTGGTGGGCATCCCGAAAACTGGGACGCTCGAGCCACTCCGCTGTTCGAGGAAAGGGACAAGGTTCAGATCCTTGGTCTTCAGGACGACGCTGGACTGATAGGCGCGATGACCATTACGCCGTTCGCGTTCATTGTGCCGATCGATCCCGGTGCGGTGGAGGCCGTGCTGGAGACCGACTCTGGCACTGACACCGAGGAGTCCATCCGCACAGACACCGCGCTTCGGGCTCGCGAACTTCGCGGCCTCCTTCAGGACGAGCCGATCGAGTCCGTGATTCTATGGAGGCTGTACCGGGGCAGCAATTCAAGCGCTGTCGATGGCCTCTGCGCAGCACGCGACGGCGTTTATCGCATCGGGCTCGGGGTCGTCGAAGGTGCCGCCTATCTCGTCGGTCGGCTCGCAATGACGGTCAATAGAAGAATGCGGCGTCCGGAGCGAGACCCGTGGATGCACGGTCGACTGGACCGCGCAATTTTCGACGATCTGATGCTCAAGCGAAAGACCGCGGAGGAATGCCCCGAACTGCGCCATCTCCCTCCCGGTGGAGTGGGCCCAGCAGCGATCATTGCCGTGCACGGCACCATGGCCTGTGGGATTCCGCTCGCGCGGTCGCTTGCCGTCGACATGGCGGGAAGCGGTCCGATACTCAGGTTCGAGCACGACACTTGGAACGCAATCCCCGAGAACGCTCGCGATCTTGCTGACGGCATTCAAGCTGCCGGGCTACGAAAAGTACTTCTCGTCGCCCATTCGCGCGGCGGCCTGGTATGCCGTCAAGCGATGGGCTACCTCCGTGACGCCGACCCTGAGATCGACGTGAGGCTTGTCGCGGTGGGCACACCATTCGCAGGAACCCCGATGATCGGGGCTGCTGAATCCGGATTGCTCGGAATGAGGGTGGCGCTCGGGGCACTGCGACTGCTGACGGGCCCCGTCCTCGACGGCGTGAGTCGGTTGGCCGGAGTCCTCATCAAGGGCCATCTGCCACGCGGACTCCGGGACATGCATCCTGATGAGACCTACCTGAAAGCATTCGCTGGAACCTCCACATCGGAGATCTTGGCAGTGGCCGGGCACGTCGACCCGAACGGGCCACATGACAGCTATGGCGTCGCAACGGCTGCAGCGAGCGGATCGGCGGGCGGGATCTTCCTTGACCCGGCAACTGGCGCTGAACTGCTCAACGACTACGTTGTGCCAACCGAATCGGCTTCTCATAGAATTCCGACAGAGAGGACCCTCCGGGTCGAGTGCGACCACTTCAGCTTCTTCAGTCACCCGGAGGTACGTGTGCTCCTCCACAACGCGGTACTGCGCAGTACTGACGAAGGCCTGACGTGGTGAGGGGTCGCCTCTCGTCGCGGCTGGCCGCTTGCGTGATCGGCTTCGAGGTGACGGATGCCGCGGTGGCGCTCCTGGCGGAGCGCGGCTACGAGCCCGAGTACGGTGCCCGTCCGCTGCGTCGCCTGATCCAGCGCGAGATCGACGACCGCATCGCCGACCTCTTCGTCACCGGTGCCCTCGGCGACGGCGAGGGCGTGCGGGTGGATGCCGCCGACGGCGAGTTCGTCGTGGCATCCGTGCCGAACGCGACGGTGGACCTGGCGCAGGCGGCGTAGGACCCCCCACCTCGCCGTTTGGACGAAAATGGGCGCCCGGCATCCGCCGTGACCGCCACATTTCGTCCAAACGAGCAACGAAGGCCCGGCACCCAGGTGCCGGGCTTCGTCGTACCCGGATGCGGCGTGCGGCAGCGTCAGCGTTCCGGCCCGAGAACGCATCGCGCGAGCCGGCGCCGTCACCCCGCGCGCGGGGAGCATCCCGCTAGGGTCGGGGGAGGCGAGCGCGACCCGGGGGAAGCCATGGCGACGACACAGGCGAGCGATGCCGCGACACCACGGCGGTTCGCCGCGATCGTGACGAAGGCGCCCGCGACCCTGGTGACCGTCGCGGCGATCCTCATCGCAGGCCTCGCCACCGGAGCGCTGTGGTCGCCGTTCGTCGACCATCCCCTCTTCGAGAGCGTCGCCTACGGGCTCCCCGCCTTCGCCGAGGGCAAGTTCTGGACGCCGCTCACCGGGACGTTCTTCGTCGACCACCCCGTCGTCTACGTGTTCGCGATCGCGAGCTTCGCGGGCATGGCGTTCCTCGAGATCCGGCGTGGCACGCGCGTCGCGCTGGCGTACTTCTGGATCG
Source organism: Agromyces binzhouensis (assembly GCF_042672355.1). Classification (NCBI taxonomy): domain Bacteria; kingdom Bacillati; phylum Actinomycetota; class Actinomycetes; order Micrococcales; family Microbacteriaceae; genus Agromyces; species Agromyces binzhouensis. Next base: position 95,281 of record NZ_JBHXVJ010000008.1, read on the forward strand.
GGCAGGTGTTCGCGATCCTCGCGAGCGCGCTGTTCCTCTGGCTCGCCGCCCTGCTGCCGTGGCCGTGGGCGCAGCTCGAGGCCACCGTGCTCGATGTGGGGCCGTCGGGTGGCACCGTGGCGTGCATCGCCGCCGCGATCGGGCTGTTCGTGCAGCCCTGGCGGGTGCGGGCCTGGCTGGTGCTCATCGCGATCAGCGCGGTCACGCTGCTCTTCTGGGGGAGCCTCGCCGACCTCGAGCACGCCTTCGCCGTGGGCCTCGTGCTGGTCGTCGACCGGTCGCTGAAGGTCCAGCGGACGACCGTGCACGAGCAGCGGATCATCGCCGGCATCGCGAGCCTCGCTCTCGGCGCCATCCTGCTGTTAACGACGCTCGCACCCACCTTCGGTCCGTTCGGGCGCACCGAGCCGGTGGGCGGCTCGCTCCTCGACCTCGCCCTCGACGTCGCGATCATCCTCATCGTCTCGTACGGTCTGGTGCGCGGTCGACGCTGGGCATGGGTGCTGACGCTCATCTGGGGTCTGGTCAACGTGCTGGTGTCGCTCGCGCTCGTGGTGCTGCTCCTGGCGGTGCTCCGCGATGCAGAGGCCGACGCCGTGATCGGCGGCGATCCCAGCGTCGCGATCGCCACGGGCGTGCTCTGGCTGCTGATGGCCGTCTACCTGATCGTGGTTCGCCGGGCGTTCGCGGCGAGGCGCCGGCCCGAACTCGGCATCGCGCCGCCGCCGACGCGCGCCGACGTCGTGCGGGCCCTCCGCACGCACGGCGGCGGCACGTTGTCGTGGATGACCACCTGGCCCTACATGCAGTACGCCCGCACGTCGGCCGGCATCGTCGCCTACCAGCGCCGTGCCGGCGTCGCGCTCATGCTCGCCGACCCGCTCGGACCGGACGGATCGCGCGACGAGTCGGTGGTGGAGTTCATCGACATGGCCGAGCACGCGGGCCTCGTACCGTGCTTCTTCAGCTCGGGCGACGCCACCCGAGCGGCCGTTCCCGACGGATGGCGCAGCCTGGTGGTCGCCGACGACACCATCGTCGACCTCGAGGGGCTCGCGTTCTCGGGCAAGCGGTGGGCTGCGGTGCGCGGCGCGCTGAACCGAGCCGAGCGCGAGGGGATGGAGTTCCGCCTGACGCGACTGGCCGACGAGAGCTGGGGCATCCGAGCCCAGCTGCGGGCCATCAGCGAGCAGTGGGTTGGCGACAAGGACCTTCCCGAGATGGGCTTCACCCTCGGAACGCTCGACGAGGCCACCGACCCCGAGGTGCGGCTCGCGCTCGCGATCTCGCCGAAGGGGGATGTCGACGGGTTCCTGTCGTGGCTGCCGGTCTACGGCGACTCCGGCATCCGCGGATGGACGCTGGACCTCATGCGCCGCCGCGAGAACGGATTCGGGCCCGTGATGGAGTTCCTCATCGGCTCGTCGGCGCAACGCTTCGCCGAGGAGGGGGCGGCGATCATGTCGCTGTCGGGGGCGCCCCTGACCCACGACTACCCGGCGGACGCCGGGAGGATCGCGGAGCTCTCCGAACTGCTGGCGAGGGTGCTCGAGCCCGTCTACGGTTTCCAGTCGCTCCATCGGTTCAAGGGCAAGTTCAATCCGCGCTTCGAACAGCTGTACCTGCTCTACCGCGACGAGGCCGACCTCACGCGTATCGGAGCCGCCCTGACCCGGGCGTTCCTGCCCGACGCCAGCGTTCGTCAGTTCGCCGGCGCGGGCCTTCAGCTGGTTCGGAGGCCCGACGGCGCACCCTGAAATTGTGGTACCGGA
>NZ_JBHXVJ010000008.1:97146-210843 GCF_042672355.1 Agromyces binzhouensis
GTACCGGAGTACCGGAGTACCGGAGTACCGGAGTACCGGAGTACCGGAGTACCGGAGTACCGGAGTACCGGAGTACCGGAGTACCGGAGTACCGGAGTACCGGAGTACCGGAGTACCGGAGTACCGGAGTACCGAGGTACCGGGACATCGGCGGAGTGAGGGCCGCCTGCCGCCGGGAAGCCGCGGGGATTCGTGTCCGTTTCGTCATCGACCGGGGCCGGGGCATCCGCTAGCGTGAATCCGCGACTGCGCGGTGCGGCGCAGAAGGAGTCCATGCATGAACACCCTCGGTGCCGCCCTCACCGGCATCCGACGTCGACCGATCGCCGTCGCCGTGCTGCTCGTCATCGCGATGGCGTTCGCCGCGGCCGCGGTCACCAGCCGGGCGGCGGTCCTCGATGCCGAGGCCCGCGCGGAGCTCACCGTCGAGCGCGACCGGCTCGTGGCGGAGATCGACCTGGTGAGCGAGCGCGCGGATGCCGCGCAAGCCGCGTCGTCCGCTGCCGACGAGTGCGTGCGTGACGAGACGAGCCGCCTCCAGCCCGCGATCTCCGCGACGGACCGCTTCTCGACCACGGTCATCTCGATGGGCACGGCGGCCATGGCGCGCGTGGCGCCCGAGACGGACGTGACGCAGCCGGCCTCGACCGAGACCATCCTCCTCGTGCGGGATGCGGAGTCGTCCAGTCGCGACGAGCTCGTCGAGGAGGTCCACCGCCTCAGCGATCTCCGGGCGTCGGCCGGCGAGGAGGCGGAGCTGATCCGCCTCGCGGCCCTCGAACGGCACGCGACGTGCGAGTCGGCCCATCGCGCGGTCGCCGCCGTCGTCGCCGAAGTGGGCCCGCGCACCGATCGGGTCATCGCGGCATCCGGCATGGCGCCGGCCGACGTCGTGGCCGAACTGCGCGCCGCGCGCGACGCGGTGCTCGCCGAGGAGGGCGAGGCGGTCGGACTCGAGGCGCTGCCCAGGTGGCTCGCCGCGGCATCCGAGGTGGAATCGACCCACGCGACGGCGAACGCCGCGGCGATCGAAGCCGCCGCACGTGCCGCCGCCGCCGCGGCCGCGTCCGCGGCCCAAGCGGAGTCCGTCTCCATCTTCCCGCCCGACTGGGGCACGATCACGGTCCCGTTCGAGTTCTCGCTCAGCGAGGAGAGCATCCGCGCCTGCCAACCCGACTGCGACCCCTACGGCACCGGCGGAACCACCCCGCCGCCCGGATGGGAGTGGCCGGAAGGGCTGCTCTGACCCGTCCGACCGCTGCGCTCGCGCGGCGTCACCCCGCCTTCGCCGACGCGGTCCGCAGTGACGCCGCGATCCCCTCGGCATACGGCGTCGGCGCGACGCCGAACTCGCGCTCGAACGCCGACGAGTCGAACACGTAGGGCTCGGTGTACTGGTAGGCCATCTCGAGCGACTCCCGCGCGCCGCTCGCGAACAGCGCGCCGAGCCGCATCGCGCTCATCGACATCGTCCGGTGGGGGAGTCGGCCTCCCGACGCGAGGGCGAGGTACTCCTCGCCGGTCAGCGCCGGCGCGGTCGGCAGGTGCCAGGTGCGACCTCGGGCGCGGTCGTCGGTGCCGAGCACGGCGAGGCCCGCGCCGATGTCGGGCGTGTACGTGATCGAGTGCGGCAGGCTCGCGTCGAACATCCACATCGGCGGCTTCCCCGCGGCGACGCGGTCGATCGCGAACATGTTGAACGCGCTCGTCGTCGCCCCGGGGCCGTAGAAGTCGGCGGCGCGTCCGATGGTCACCTCGAGCCCGCGCTCGTCGCGGGCCGCGTCGAGCATGCGCAGCACGTCGGCGCGCACCGCGCCCTTCCGGCTCGTCGGCCTGATCGGCGTCGACTCCGTCATCGGCCGTCCGTCGGTGCGGCCGTACGCGTAGACGTTGTCGAAGTACACGAGCCGGGCGCCGGCCGCGAGGCATCCGTCGACCGCGTTCCGCACGATGACCGGCAGGTCGCGCCGCCAGGCCGTGGTCGTGTACGGCAGGCCCACGGTGAGGTAGGCGACGTCGGCGCCCCGAAGTGCGTCGGCGGCGGATGCCGCGTCGCGGAGGTCGGCCGCGACGGGCGTGACGCCCGATTCCGGCGCGGTCGACGGCGTGCGCGAGACGGCGCGCACCTCGCGGTCGCCGGTGCGGAGCGCCGCGATCGTCTCGCGCCCGACGACGCCGGTGCCTCCGAGGACGACGTGGGTGGTCATGGCAGGTCCTTTCGCTGCGTGGCGTGCGTGGCGTGCCCGGCGGGCGCGGCGTGCGCGTCGCCGGTGGTCGGGAAGAGCTCGGCCGTCGCCTCCTGGTGGGCGAGACGGCGGAGGCCGGCGATGAGCGCGTCGCCCACCACGGTGCCCACGACCATGAGCTCGGCGGCGAGTGCGGGGCTCTCGCGGTCGGTCAGCGCAGCGAGGTCGGCGCGCGCGATGCGGTCGGCCGCCGCGGCGTACGCGTCGAGGTATGCATCGGATGGCTCGTAGCCGATCGCCGCGAAGTCGTCGAGCACCCGTGCCGCGAGGTCCAGCCCGGGATTGTCGGGAGTCGTGCGCCACCCCTGTGCGCCTGCGAGCGCGGCCACGCGGCGTCGCGCGGCGTCGGATGCCTCGTGGTGGGCCCGCCCGTCGGTCATCGCGTGCTGCGCGGCCTCGAACGTGTCGGCCATCGAGCGGTCGTCGGCGTCGAGCGTCGCGAGCACGCGCCTCGCGGCGGCGATCGAGAGCCCGCCCGTGTCGAGCAGCGCGCGCACGAGTCGGACGCGCTGCACGTGGGACTCGTCGTAGTCGGTCTGGTTGCCGCTCCGGCGCTCGCCCTCGTGGACGAGTCGCTCGCGCAGGTAGTACTTCAGCGTGGTGACGGGGGCGCCGCTCCGCCGGCTGAGCTCGGATATCCGCATATACTGAGAGTAGCACTATCGATAGTGCAACTATCAGAAGCACCGGGGCTCAGCGCACCGACCCCCGCTCGTGCGCCCAGATCGCGAGCTCGACGCGGTTGCGCACGCCGATCTTCGCCATGAGGCTCGCGATGTGCGTCTTCACCGTGCTGAGCGAGATGTGCAGCGCCCGGCCGATCTCGTCGTTGCCGAGGCCGCGCGCCACGGCGGCGAGCACGTCCTCCTCGCGATCGGTCAGCGGCGTCGCGGGCGAGTGCGCCGCCGCGGATCGCGCCGCCGAGGCATCCGCCCCAGCGAACGCCTCGATCAACCGCACCGTCACGTTCGGGTCGATGAGCGCGTCGCCCCGCGCAGCCGCGTGCACGGCCTCGGCGAGCATCGTCGGTCCGGCGTTCTTCAACAGGAACCCGCGCGCGCCCGCGCGCAGCGCGCCGTACACGTACTCGTCGAGGTCGAACGTCGTGATCACGACGACGGGGATCGGGTCCGCGACGTCCGCGCCGGCGAGCATGCGCGTCGCCTCGAGGCCGTCCATCACCGGCATCCGGATGTCGAGCAGGCACACGTCAGGGCGGAGCTCGCGGGCGAACGCGACCGCCTCAGCACCGTCGCGGGCCTCGCCGACCACCTCGATACCGGGCTGCGCGTTCAGGATCATCCGCAGCCCGGCGCGCACCAGGTCCTGGTCGTCGGCGACGAGCACGCGCACGGGCGGGCGATCGCTCATGCCGACCATCCGCTGCGCGGCAGCACCGCCGTGACCGCCCAGCCGCGACCGTCGGCCGCCGGGCCCGTCGTGCAGGTCCCTCCGAGCACCGCGGCCCGCTCGGCCATGCCGGTCAGCCCGAATCCAGGGGCGACGGATGCCACGGGCGCGCCGTCGTCGCGGACGACGATCCGCACCCCGTCCGCATCCACCCGCACGCGCACCTCGACGCGCGACGCGTCGCGCGCGTGCCGACGCGCGTTCGTCACGGCCTCCTGCGCGATGCGGAACACCGCGGCGCCGACGGTCGACGGGACGGCGTCGAGGTCCCCGTCGAGGTGCACGTCGACCTCGGGGTCGCCCGCGTCGCCGCGAGCCCCGGCCCGCGCGAGTCGCCGCACATCGGCGATGCCGGGAGTCGGCGCGAGCTCCGCGGCATCCGCTCGCCTGAGCACCCCCACCATCGACCGCATCTCGTCGAGCGTGCGCGACGCCTCGCCCTCGATGACGCGGAGCGCCTCGACCGCGGCAGCCGGGTCGGACTCGGCGACCGCCCCGCCCGCCTGCGCCTGGATCGCGATCGCCGACACGTGATGCGCGACCGTGTCGTGCAGGTCGCGCGCGAACTGCTCGCGCTCGAGCAGCCGGACACGGTCGAGCTCGCGCGCCCGCGCGGCCGCGCGCTGCCGGAACGCGATGCCCAGCGTCATCGTCGTGACCACGACCGCGATGCCGCCGATCACGTCGGCCGGCGTCGACTCGCCGAGCGGCAGCGAGATGAGCGTGCCCGTCAGCACGAGCGCCGCGCCGCCGAGCATCGCTCGCCCCGAACCCCAGCGCATCACGGCGTAGACGAGGACCAGGAAGTACGCGGTCGCGACGAGCTCAGGATCGCCGCCCGCGATGAGGCCGGCCGTCCACCCGACCGCGAACGCGAGCGCCAGCATCGTCAGCGGGCGGATGCGCCGCCACAGCAGCGTCGGCACGAGCACGACGAGCACGACCGCCCAGAGCCAGCGCCACGGGACATCCGCTCGCAGCGTCGCCTCGAGCAGGATGAGCGGCGGAAGCACCGCGACGAGCAGCCAGTCGCGCCAGACCCGGCGGGGCGGCGGCGGGGCGGCGACCGGAGCGTCCCACAGTGCCCTGGCGGGGCTCGTCATGCCCTCATGATAGGCGCGCACCGGTCGCCGGGGATCGGCCGGAAGTACGGGAACGACGGGGCGCCCGAGGCGATCGAGGCGCTCGCGGCGCCTGCACCGCCCGTCGCCGGATGACGACCTCCGCGATGACGAGGTTGATCACCCAGCCCGCACCCATCAGCACCGAGTGCATCACCTGGTCGGGCGCGCCGAGCAGGAGCGTCCACGGCAGGAAGGTGAACACCTGCGTGCCCGCGCCGAGTCCGATCGCGTAGGCACGGGTCATCCACGCGCTGTGCGCTGTGACGTCGCCGCGACGGATGGCGGCGAAGGCGACCACGATCGCGGCCGCCATCGCCGAGCCGAACACGAGCCGCATCACGAACAGGCCGGGCCCGTTGATCGCCGGCATCTCGTAGGACAGGGTCATCCACAGCGCCGACCCCGCGGACAGCAGCCCGGCGGGGGCGACGATGCGGCCGGCGATCCGGTGCCAGCGCCGTCGGCGGAGGGACGGCGCGAACTGCAGCGCGCCGAGTACGAGGAACACGACCGAGCCGACGATGTGGACGATCACGGGCACGGGGGAGTCGACGAAGCGCGCGTTCTCGGCGGTCGCGGGGGCGCCGGTGGCGAGCGATGTGACGCGGAATGCGCCCGCGGCGACCGGCACGAGGCTGAGCGCGATGAGGCCGGCGGGGGCGAGCCACTCGGGGCGGGCGCGGCGGGCGCGGGTGCGCGTCCGGGTGCGGGGGCGCGGGCGCGGGCGGCGGCGCGGGGCTGCGGTCGTGGTCATGCCTCGATCGTCGTCGCGCGGGTCGTGCGGCACATCGGCCGGGCGGCTCGCGTCGCCTCGGCCGTTCGGCCGATGCCGTGCTGGCCTTCGGGCCGAGCATCGACGGGCTTCCTCGACGGATAGCCGGACCCCTGGGCACCGTCAGGGTCGGGTGACGTCACTATCTGCGGGTGCGCGGCCGCTCGCACCCGCAGATCGTGACGACAGCCGCCCGCGGCTCGCGGCCGAGAGGCGCTGCGCGCCGGGTCAGGGGCGGCGGCGGGCGAGGAGGGTCGAGTCGTGCACCTCCATGGCCTCGCCGTCGCGGACCGTCGTGCGCGGGCGCTGCTCGACGACGAGTGCCTCGAAATCGGCGGGGAGGCCCGGCAGCAGGTCTGCGGTGAGGAACATCGCGTCGCGGTGGCTCGCCGACAGGTGCGTGAAGGCGGCGGATGGCGCGTGCCCGACGACGAGCAGGTGCCCACCGGGCGCGACCGCGCCGGCCAGGCGGCGCACGACGTCGACCATCCCGTGATCCGGCGGGTGCAGGAAGTGCGTAGTCACGAGGTCGAACGACCGGCCGCCGGCGTCGAAGGTCCGGGCGTCCACCTGCCACCAGTCGGTACGGTCGGCGACGCCCGCAGCCTCGGCGTGCTCAGCGGCACGGGCGAGGCCGTTGGCCGAGAAGTCGGCGCCGGTCACGCGCCATCCGCTCTGGGCCAGCCAGATCACGTCGCCGCCCTCGCCGCAGCCGACGTCGAGGGCCGTGCCGGGCTCGAGGGCGGATGCCTCGGCGACGAGCTGCGCGTTCGGGTTGCCGCTCCACCGGGCCTCGTCGCCCGAGTACGCCGCATCCCACGCGGGCGGCTCGAACATCTCGGCGTCGTCGGCATGCCCGTGGCCGTGCCCGTGCCCGTGCCCGTGGCCGTGGCGGTGATCGTGTCGGTGCTCGGTCATCGGAGTCCTCCCGGTCATCCGTCAGCGTACGTCGACGTCAGCGCACGTCGACGTCAGCGTCCGTCGGCTGCGCCGGACACGAGACCGTCGAGCAGCCAGCCGAGGCCGCGCTCGAAGACCTCGTCGCCGCTCCACCGCGAGATCGGCTCGCTGAGCTCGGCGGTCACGCCGCCGAACTCCGCCGCCCGTTCGCGACCGCGGCGACCGCGTGCCGCGGGGTCGGGGTCCTGCGTGCGCCCGGTCTCGAACGCCGCCGACCCGATGGTGTGCACGAGCAGCACCTGGAGTCCGGTCACGGCGGCGGCGCCGTCCAGCCCGGCCTCGCGCAGCGCGCCGAGCGTGATCTCGCCGAGGCGCAGCGCGTTCGGGCCCACGGATTGGCGCACCAGGGCGAACGGCACGAGGTCGGGGTGGACGAGCAGTTCCCGTCGGCTGTCGCGCATCACGCGCTCGATGCGGGCGCGCCATCCGTCGTCGGTCGGGGTCGCGACGCCGCCCAGCATCGCGTCGATCAACTCGTCGACGAGCGCGGCCTTGTCGGCGACGTGGGCGTAGATGCTGTTCGGCGCGACGCCCAGCCGCTCGGCGACCCGTCGCATCGAGACCGCGTCGAGGCCCTCCGCGCGGAGCAGTTCCATCGCGGCATCCGTGACCTGCTGCCGGGTGAGGCCCGCCCGTTGCCCTGCGGTTCGTCTCATGCGGGTATTGTACGCTGATCAATTGAGTTGTACACTGTCCAATATGAACGAGATCCTCCTCTTCCACCACGGCCAGGGACTCACCGACGGGGTCCTCGCATTCGCCGAGACGCTCCGCTCGGCGGGCCACATCGTGCACACGCCCGACTACTACGACGGCAAGGTCTTCGCCACCCTCGACGAGGGCGTCGCGTACCGCGACGAGATCGGCATCCCCGAACTCGCGAATCGCGCGGTCGCGGCGGCGCAGTCGCTGCCGACCGACCTCGTGTACGCCGGCTTCTCCCTCGGCACCGGCCCGGCGCAGCTGCTCGCGCAGACCCGCCCGGGCGCCCGCGGCGCCCTGCTGATGTCGGGCTGCCTCCCGTCCGCGGCCTTCGAGACGCCGTGGCCGGCGGGCGTCCCGCTCGCCGTGCACACGACCGAGCACGACCCGTGGGTCGACCTCGACGTCGCCCGCGGGCTCGTCGCCGAGGCGGGCGGCGTGCTCGAGCTCTACCCGGGGTCGGCGCACCTGTTCGCCGATCCGACGAACGTCGACCACGACCCCGAGCTCGCGGCCGGGCTCGAGGCATCCGTCATCGCCTGGCTCGACGTCCTCGCCCGGTCGTGGCAGGCGGCGCGTGCCTAGCCGGTCGAGCGTGCCGGGCTGCTCTCCCGGGTCCGGCCGAGCGAGGGCGTGTTCGTGACCGCGACGACGAGGCGCGGGAACACGCTCCCGCCCGGGATCGGGGAGCGGGGATCGGTGGGCGGCGAGCGCGACCGCTGACTCGGCAGCCCCGTCGGGTTCGCAGGATGAGCCGGCGCATGGGTGCCCTGCGGGGCGGATGGCGCGTGTCATCCTGCGTTCTCGTGGCGGTCCGCGCCACCCGACCACCCGGCCGCACGCCCGCGTCGGGTTTGCAGGATGAGCCGGCGCATGGGTGCCCTGCGGGGTGGATGGCGTGTGTCATCCTGCGTTCTGTTGGCGGCCCGCGTCACTCGAGCGCATGGCCGTGTCGGGTTCGCAGGATGAGCCGGCGCATGGGTGCCCTGCGGGGTGGATGGCGCGTGTCATCCTGCGTTCTGTTGGCGGCCCGCGTCACTCGAGCGCATGGCCGTGTCGGGTTCGCAGGATGAGCCGCCGCGTGGGTGCCATGCGGGGTGGATGGCGCGGGTCATCCTGCGTTCTCATGGTGGGCCGGGCGCCGGACCGCGCAAGCCCGTCGGGTTCGCAGGAGCCGCCGCGTGGGCGCCGCGCGGGGTGGACGGCGCGTGTCATCTCGCACGGGACGGAAGGCCCGAGGGCGCCCGCGCGCCGTTGTTAGGTTCCGACGGGGGCCGCGCGTCGCTGCGCGGCCGGATGGGGGAGAGATGTCCGAGGAGCCGACGCTGCGCGAGTACCGACCCGGAAGCACGTTCCCGGGGGTGGTCGCGCGCACGTTCGACGAATCGTCGCCGGCCTGGCCAGAGCCGAGGCGCGCGCGAGAGGGCGCCCCGAACGTGCTGTTCATCGTCATCGACGACATGGGCTACGGGCAGCTCGGATGCTACGGCAGCCCGATCCGCACCCCGAACATCGACCGCATCGCGGCGAACGGCGTGCGGTTCGCGAACATGCACACGACCGCGCTGTGCTCGCCGTCGCGGACCTGCATCCTCACCGGACGCAACCACCACTCGAACCACATGGCGGCGATCACCGAGACCTCGACCGGGTTCCCCGGGTACGACGGCAACGTGCCGTTCGAGAACGGGTTCCTCGCCGAGATCCTGAAGGGCGAGGGCTACAACACGTTCGCGGTCGGCAAGTGGCACCTGACGCCCACCGACCAGACGACCGCGGCCGGGCCGTACGACCGGTGGCCGCTCGGTCGCGGGTTCGAGCGCTACTACGGGTTCCTCGGCGGAGACACGCACCAGTACTACCCCGAGCTCACCCACGACAACCACCGCGTCGAACCGCCGAAGACGCCGGAGGAGGGCTACCACCTCACCGAGGACCTCGTCGACCGGGCGATCACCTTCATCGCCGACGCGAAGCAGGTCGCGCCGAACAAGCCGTTCTTCACCTACTTCGCGACGGGCGCGATGCACGCGCCGCACCACGCACCGAAGGAGTGGACCGACCGCTACGCGGGCATGTTCGACGAGGGCTGGGACGTCTACCGCGAGCGCGTCTTCGCCAGGCAGAAGGAGCTCGGGCTCGTGCCCGCCGATGCGGAGCTGTCGCGGCACGACCCCGACGTGCAGGACTGGGACTCCCTCTCGGCCGACGAGCGCCGCCTCTACGCGCGCATGATGGAGGTCTTCGCGGGCTTCCTCGAGCACACGGACCACCACATCGGGCGGCTCATCTCGTTCCTCGAGGAGCTCGGCGAGCTCGACGACACGCTCATCATGCTCATCTCCGACAACGGCGCGAGCGCCGAGGGCGGCCCGACCGGGTCGATCAACGAGAACAAGTTCTTCAACTTCGTGCCCGATTCGCTCGAGCAGAACCTCGCCGCGATCGACGACCTCGGCGGGCCGAAGTACTTCAACCACTACCCGTGGGGCTGGACCTGGGCGGGCAACACCCCGTTCCGGCGCTGGAAGCGCGAAACGTACCGCGGCGGCATCAGCGACCCGTTCATGGTGCAGTGGACGAACGCGATCCCTGCCCGCGGCGAGATCCGCACCCAGTACGCGCACGCCATCGACATGGTGCCGACCGTGCTCGACCTGCTCGGCGTCACCCCGCCCGACTCGATCCGCGGGGTCACGCAGTCGCCGATCGAGGGCGTCAGCTTCAAGGACGCGCTCGTCGAGGCATCCGCCCCCTCGACCCGCACGACCCAGTACTTCGAGATGCTCGGGCACCGCTCGATCTACCACGACGGATGGCGCGCCGTGTGCCCCTGGCCGGGAGCCTCGTTCGCCGAGTCCGGGCGCGCGTTCGGCGACCCGATCACGGCCGACGTGCTGCGCGAGCTCGACGCCGACGGCTGGGAGCTCTACCACGTCGCCGAGGACTTCGCCGAGAACCACGACCTCGCCGCGCAGTACCCCGACAAGCTGGTCGAGCTCATCTCGCTCTGGTACGTCGAGGCGGGCAAGTACAACGTCCTCCCGATCGACGGCCGCGGCCAGCAGCGGTTCGCCGAGCAGCGCCCGGTGATCGCGAAGGACCGCTCGCGCTACGTCTACTTCCCGCACACGTCGGAGGTCGCGGGCAGCGCTGCGCCGCGGCTCGTGAACCGCCCGCACACGATCAACGCGCTCGTCGAGATCCCGGAGGGCGGCGCCGAGGGCGTGGTCGTCAGCCAGGGCGGGGTCGACGGCGGCTACAGCCTGTACGTCAAGGACGGTCGGCTCGTCTACACGTACAACTACGTGGCGGCCGAGTACTTCCACATCACGAGCGACGCCGACGTGCCGACCGGCACGCACATCCTCAGCATGGAGTTCGCGCCGACGGGGCAGCCGAGCATCCGCGAGGGCAAGGGCACGCCCGCGACCGTCACGCTGTTCGTCGACGGCCAGCCGGTCGGGAGCGGCGACCTGCCGGTCACCATCCCGATCATGCTCGGGCTCGCCTCGGGCGTCTCGGTCGGGCTCGACGCCGGGGCGCCCCTGACGGACGCCTACACGGCGCCGTTCGCGTTCACCGGCACGATCGACCGCGTGGTGTTCGACGTGTCTGGCGAGCACATCGTCGACCACGAGGCGGAGCTGCGCGCGGCGCTCGCGCGCCAGTAGGCGGGCTCGGGCCGACGCACGCGGGCGGCGGGCGCGCCTACGTGTTGGCGGAGATCGCGAGGCCGCCGAAGATGAGGATGAACATCGCGGCGAGGGCGCCGAGCGCGACGGCGACCCAGCCGATGATCACCGCGGCGAGGGCGAGCCCGCGGCCCTTCTCTCCCGTCGTCTTGATCTGCGACAGAGCGAGGTGCCCGAAGACCAGGCCGAGGATGATCGTGAACCAGACGGTCACGAACGCGATGATCGCGAAGACGTTCCAGCGGTCGGTCTGCGTGGTGCCGGGAGCAGTCATGGCGCGAGGCTAGCGTGGGGTGCCGCGCCACGGCAGGGGCCGAAGGGCCCGCGGCGGCGCTCGGCATGCGGGTGGACCATCCGCGCGGGTGCCGGGCGGCCGATACCCGTGCGGAGCGTCGTCACCGAGGTTCCGCCTCCGCCGCGACCGGGAGGTCGCCGAAGGCGCGCTCGTCGATGCCCATGCCGCGGTACACCTCGTGCAGCGCGGCGACGACCGCGCCAGTCGCGCCGGCGAAGTCGCCGAGCTCCGACGCGGTGAGGCGCGGTGCCGCGCCGAGGTGGTGCTCGAGCACGGTCTCGTAGCGGCCGAGGTCGCGGGCGAGCGACTTCGCGATGCCGCCGCCGAGCACGATGACCTCGGGTTCGCACGAGACGGTCGCCGCGGTGAGCACGATGAGCATGGCCTGGTCGAAGTGGGCGCGGAGCGCGCGCACTGGCTCGGCGGCGTCGGTCGCGAAGAGGTCGGCCGGCGAGTCGAGTCGCACGCCCGCCTCGGCCGCGAGGCGCAGAATGCCAGGGCCCGTCACCATGAGCTCGAGCCGGGTGCCGAGCGGGCCGGCCGGCAGTTGCCCGAACTCGCCGATGACGCCGTGCGCGCCGCGGAGGATCCGGCCGTCGATCGCGATGCCGGCACCGAGGCCGGTGCCGATCGTGACCATCACCGCCGTCGGCGCGTTGCGCGCGGCGCCGAAGTGCTGTTCGCCGAGCAGGGCGAGGTTCGCGTCGTTGTCGGCTCGCACCGGCCGATCCGCGTCCGCGCGGACCAGGTCGAGGAACCCCGGCTCCTCCACCTGCGGCAGGTTCGGCGCGTTGGAGATCGTCGACCCGTCGCGTCCGACCGCGCCCGGGAGGCCCAGGTACAGGCCCTCGACGTGGTCCCAGCGATCGCCCGCGATGTCGCGTGCCGCCGAGGCGAGCCACGTGGCGAGCCCCGCGGCATCCGCCTCGACCGGGGTCGCGAGCTCGCGGCGCTCGATCGGCGTGCCCACGAGGTCGGCGAGCAGGATGCGCGTGTTCGACGCGCCGACGTCGATGCCCACGACGAACGCGCGATCCGCAACGAGGTCGAGGAGCACCGCGCGGCGGCCGCGCTGCTCCGACACCAGCTCGGATGCCTCGACCACGACGCCCTCGGCGATGAGCTGCTCGACCGCGCGCGTGACCGTCGCGGCGGAGATGCCGGATGCCGCGGCGAGCTGCTTCCGGCTCGCCGGCCGGATGCGCATCAGCTCGGTCAGCACCGCCGTCCTGTTCAGTCGGCGCATGTCGTTGACCATCGGACCTCCTGATTTCCGCTCAGTCTGAGCGTAAAGCATTGCCCGAGCGCGGTCGATCCGACGCTCCGATGCGATTCTCGCGCTGAAATTCGAGAGAAGTCTTGACTTTGCTTGCGTACTGAAATCAAAATGGCAACGCACGCTCGCCGACGACATGCACGAGGCCGGCCGGTCGTCGCACCCAGGTACGTCCGCACAGGAAGGTCACACACCATGGCACGATCACCGCTCACCCCGACTCGAGCCCTGAGGGTCTCGCTCGTCGGCGCCGTCGCATCCGCCCTGATGCTCAGCGGCTGCGCCGCGCAGGGCACCGCGGCCGCACCGGCCGAGCCGGGCGCACCGGCCGCCGAGCCGAGCCTCGAGTTCGAGGGCCCCAACGGCGAGCAGCCCGGAGCGCTCGGCGAACTCGAGCTCACCGACGACGAACTCGCCGAGGTGCAGGAGGGCGACCTCACGGCCGCGTTCGTGTGGCACACCTCCGGCGACTTCGTCGCGGCCGTCGAGGAAGGCGCCCGCGCCGAGTTCGAGGAGCTCGGCATCGAGGTCGTCGCGAGCACGCAGGCGAACTTCGACGCCGGCACCCAGGCCAACAACGTCCAGACCGTCATGGCGCTCGACCCCGACATCGTCGTCGCGATCGCGGTCGACCCCACCTCGGCGGCGAAGTCGTTCCAGCCGATCCTCGACGCGGGCGCGAAGCTCGTCATCATGACCACGCCGCCCGAGGGCTACGCCGCCGGCGACGAGTTCGTCTCGATCGTCACCGAGGACCTCGCCAAGGCCGGGCGCGCGAACGCCGAGATCCTCGGCGACGCGCTGGGCGGCGAGGGCGAGGTCGGCGTCCTCACGTTCAACGCGAACTTCTGGTTCACCAACCAGCGCGACCAGTCGTTCACGGACTGGCTCGCCTACGAGTACCCCGACATCGAGGTCGTCGAGGAGCAGGGCTTCGCCGACGAGACCGCGACGCAGGCCGCCGCCGCGGCGATGATCGCCAAGAACCCGAACCTGAAGGGCATCTACGTCTCGTGGGCGACGGCAGCGCAGGGCGTGCTCGCCGCCATCCGCGCCGCCGGTCGCACCGACATCCAGGTCGTCACCAACGACCTCGACACGACGGTCGCAGCCGCGATGGTCACCGGCACGAACGTCGCCGGCATGGTCGGCAACGGCTCGCTCGACATCGGCGCCGGGCTCGCCCGGGCGGGAGCCTACGGCGTGCTCGGCAAGGACGCGCCCGAGCTCGTGGCATCCGACCCGACCAAGGTCACGAAGGACAACCTCGTCGAGGGCTGGGAGGCGGACTACGGCGTGGAGCCGCCCTCGAGCGTCACCGGCGGTTGACCATCCGGGGGAGGGGCCCGGCCGGCTCGCGGCCCCTCCCACCCCGGCGATCCGCCGGAACGAACGAAAGGATGTCGGATGGCCGACGTCATGACCGTGCGCGGCCCGGTGCCGCCCTCCGAGCTCGGCCGGGTCATGCCCCACGAGCACCTGCTGTCGCTCACCCCGGGACCGTGGCTCACCACCGGCACCCGCGACGACCGGATCGCCCTCGCGGTCGGTGCGCTCGCCGGGCTCGAGGCGCGGGGCTTCGGCACCGTCGTCGACCTCTCGCCGTACGGCGTGGTCGGGCGCGACCCGGATGGCGCGGAGATCGCGATGCTCGCGGAGATCTCCGAGCGCACCGGGCTGCACATCGTCAGCGGGACCGCGCTCTACCTCGAGGCGTACGCCCCGGCGTGGGCGAGGGAGGCCACGCTCGACGAGCTCACCGCCCGGTTCGTCGCCGACGCCGTCGACGGCATCGGCGGCAGCGGCATCCGCGCCGGCATCTTCGGCGAGCAGGCCACGAGCCTCGGCGAGATCACGCCGTTCGAGGATCGCGTGCTGCGCGCCGTCGCACGCGCCCACCGCGAGACCGGGCTGGCGATCATGACGCACACCACGCACGGCACCATGGCGCACGAGCAGGTCGACCTGCTCGCCTCGGAGGGCGTCGACCTCGACCGCGTGGTGATCGGCCACCTCGACACCCAGCTCAGCGTCGACTTGGCACGCAGCATCCTCGACCGCGGCGCGCTCATCGCCGTCGACACGATCGGCAAGGAGGTGTGGGACTTCTTCCTCGAGCCGGCGGCCGACCGGCCCGACGGCGAGTTCCCGAAGCGGTCCTTCGCGCGCTCCGACCGCGGTCGGGTCGAGTTCGTCGCCGAACTCGTCGCCGACGGGTACGCCGACCGGATCGTGCTCGCACAGGACCTCACCGGCGCCGAGGTCTGGATGAACCCCGGCACGCACGGGCAGCTGGGCTACGCCCACCTCGCCGATCGGTTCCTGCCGGCGCTCGCCGCGCACGGCGTGCCCGAGGACGCGATCGAGCGGATGACGGCGCGCACGCCCGCCCGGCTGCTGGAGGTGGGCGCATGAGCCTCGTGGACGCCCGCGACGCGGACGGGTACGTCGTCGGCATCGACCTCGGCGGCACCAAGGTGCGCGCGGGCATCGCCGCCCTCGACGCGAGCGACGGGCCGCGGGCGCGCGCCGCGCTGGTCGAGGCCGAGGAGGCGACCGAAGCCGGAGGCGGGCGAGCGCTCGTCGGCCAGATCGTCGGACTCGTGGAGGGACTCTCCGCCGCCGTGTCGTCGCCGGTCGACGCGGTGCGGGCGATCGGCGTGGGGGGTGCAGGGGTCCCCGCCCACCCGCACGGCGGGTTCGAGCTCGCACCCAACCTCGGCGATCTCGCCTCGTTCAGCCTCGCGGACGAACTGCGACTCGCACTCGGCTGCGCCGTCGTGCTCGAGAACGACGCCAACGTGGCAGCGCTCGGCGAACTCGCCGCCGGCGTCGGCGTCCACCACGACGACTTCGCGTTCATCTCCATCGGCACGGGCATCGGGATGGGCCTCGTGCTCGACCGCGACCTCGTGCCGGGCGCCGGCAACGCCGCGGGCGAGATCGGATACCTCCCGTTCGGCGCCGACCCGCTCGACCCGGCCGCGCATCGGCGCGGACCGCTCGAGGAGGTCGTCGCGGGCGACGCGCTCGCCGCCCGACTCGGCGCCGGAGCCTCCGCCCGCGACGTGTTCGACCTCGCCGAGCGCGGCGACCCCAGGGCCGTCGCCGCCATCGACGAGGAGGCGAGGTGGGTCGCCCACGCGATCGCCGCAGTCGCGGCGGTCGTCGATCCCGGCCGGTTCGTCCTCGGTGGCGGGATCGGGTCCCGCCCGGAGCTCCTCGCTCCCGTCCGAACCTGGCTCGCCCGGCTCGGCCGCGGCGACCTCCCCGTCACGATCAGCGAGCTGGGCGGCGAGGCGCCCGTGCTCGGAGCACTGCACCTCGCCAGAGCGGCCGCCGGCCGCACCCACGAAGGAGTCGCCGCATGACCATCGCCCCGACCAAGGCACCCGCCGAGAAGGGGGTGCAGCTCGTCGTCCGCTCCTGGCGCAACTACGTCGTGTACGTCGGATTCGTCGTGGTGTTCCTCTACTTCGCGGCCACCCAGGGCGCCAGCTTCCTGAACGGCACCACGCTCGTCAACATCGTCACCCAGGCGACCCCGATCACGATCATGGCCGTCGGCACGGTGTTCGTGCTCAGCCTCGGCGAGATCGACCTCTCGATCGGCTCGACCGTGGCGCTCGCGGCGCTCACCGCGGCCGTGACACTGCAGGTCTCCGGGGCCTGGTGGATCGCGGCGCTCGCCGGGCTCGCCGTCGGCGCCGCCGTCGGCCTCGTCAACGGCCTCTTCGTGACACTCGTCCGGCTGCCGTCCTTCCTCGTCACGTTGGCCACCATGGGTCTCGTGGCGGGGCTCGCCCAGCAGGTCACGAACCTCCAGTCGGTGCCCGTCACGGATGCCGCCTTCGGCTGGCTCTTCGGCGGCGGCGCCCTGCTCGGCATCCCGATCCTCATCTGGTGGTCGGCGGTCGCCGCGGCCATCGGATGGCACGTCCTCCGGCAACGCCGGTTCGGCGCGCACGTGCTCGCCGTCGGGAACAACGCCTCCGCGGCTCGCGTCTCGGGGATCAGGGTCACCCGCGTCCGCATCGCCGTGTTCATGCTGAGCGGCACGACCGCCGCGCTCGCCGGCCTGCTCTACGCCGGCCGCCTCGCCGGGGCGACCTACACGCTCGGCACGACCGATCTCATGAGCGTGCTCGCCGCGGTGATCGTCGGCGGCACCGCGCTCACCGGTGGCAAGGCGTCGATGATCGGCGCCGTGGTCGGCAGCCTGTTCATGAGCATGATCAACTACGGCCTGCTCCTGGCCGGCCTCACCGTCGCGCAGCAGGAGATCGTGCGCGGCATCATCATCCTGATCGCCGTCTCGTTGTCGCTCCGCGGCAAGAAGGGGAGCTGAGTCGTGTTCCTGTCCCTGCTGCGCCGCCGCAACCCGCGGCTCATCGACGCCGCCGTCGCCTTCCACCGCTCCGGCGAGCTGCCCCCGAACACCTACGTCATCGACCTCGACGCGGTCGATCGCAACACCGCGGTCGTCGCGGCCGAGGCCTCGCGGCTCGGGCTCACGGCGTTCGCGATGACGAAGCAGATCGGCCGCAACCCCGACGCCTCGCGTGCCATCCGGGCCGGCGGCATCACCCACTCGGTGGGCGTGGACCTCGAGTGCGCCGTCGCGGCCGCCGCCGGCGGGCTCGCGTCCGGCCACCTCGGACACCTCGTCCAGGTCCCGCGTCATCGCGCGCGGGACGCAGCCGCCCTCCGCCCGCGCTACTGGACCGTGTTCTCGGAGCAGAAGGCCCGCGAGGCGGGCGCCGCGGCATCCGCCGCCGGGTACGTGCAGGACGTGCTGCTCCGGATCATCGGCGACGGCGACCGGTTCTACGCCGGCCACGAGGGCGGGTTCGACGCCGCCGACGTGGTCGCGGCGGCCGGGCGCGTCGACGAGATCCCGGGTGTGCGGTTCGCGGGGGTCACGAGCTTCCCCGCCACGCTGTTCGACCGGGCGACGGGCGACGTCGCGTCGACCCCGAACCTCGCCACGCTGACCCGCGCGAAGCGCGACCTCGAGGCGGCCGGCTTCCGCGACGTCGAGGTGAACGCGCCCGGCACGACGTCGGCCTCGGCCCTCGAGCGGCTCGCGCAGGCGGGCGCCACCCAGGTCGAGCCGGGCCACGGCCTCACCGGGACGACGCCGTTGCACGCCGTGCGCGACCTCGAGGAGGACCCGGCGATCGCGTACGTCTCCGAGGTGTCGCACCTCTGGAACGGGCGCGCCTACGTCTTCGGCGGCGGCCTCTACGTCGACCCGGTGCTCGGCGCGGCCGAGACCGACGCCCTCGTCGTCGGACCCGACGACGACGCGGCGTCCGCCACCGCCCGGCGGGTCGAGATGCCGGCACCCGAGGCGATCGACTACTACGCGACCGTCCCGGTTCCCGAGGGCGGGGCGCGGCCGGGCGACACGGTCGTCTTCGGCTTCCGGCCGCAGGTCTTCGTCACGCGTGCGCTCACGGCCGGCATCCGCGGCCTCGACCTCGGAGAGCCGAGGCTCGAGGGACTGTGGTCGGCCGACGGATCGAGGCCGCTCGGTCTCGCCGACGTGAACGAGGGAATGGAGGCGGCACGATGAACCCGCTCAGCCTGTCGGGCATCAGCAAGCACTTCGGCGGCATCGTCGCGATCGAGCGCTTCGACCTCGAGGTCGAGGCGGGCGAGGTCGTGGCGCTCGTCGGCGACAACGGCGCGGGCAAGTCCACCCTCGTGAAGATCATCTCCGGCGTGCACCAGCCGACCGACGGCGAGATCCGGCTCGCGGGTGAGCGCGTGGCGTTCCGGGATGCCTCGGATGCCCGTGCGAACGGCGTCGAGGTGGTCTACCAGGACCTCGCCCTCGTCGACCTGCAGCCCGTCTACATGAACCTGTTCCTCGGCCGCGAGCTGCGGCGGAAGCCGTTCGGGCTGCTCGACCGCGCCGAGATGGCACGCCAGACCCAGCACCTCGTGGACGACCTCGACGTGCGCATCCCGACGGCGAAGGCGACGCTCAGCGACCTCTCCGGCGGCCAGCGGCAGGCGATCGCGATCGCACGCGCCACGCACTGGGCGAGTCGGCTCGTGCTGATGGACGAGCCGACCGCGGCGCTCGGCGTCGCCGAGACCGCGAAGGTGGAGGAGCTCATCCTGAAGCTCAAGGCACGCGGTGCCGCGGTGCTCGTGGTGAGCCACAACATGGAGCAGGTGTTCCGCATCGCGGACCGCGTGACGGTGCTCCGTCGCGGGCGGCAGGTGGGCACGAAGCGGGTCGCCGAGACCAGCCACAACGAGCTCGTGTCGATGATCACCGGGTTGAGCTCGTGACGGGCGCCGTGTCGGAGCCGGGCGCGCTCATGCGGGCCGAGATCGCGGAGCAGCCCGCACGGTGGCGGGACCTGATCCCGACGCAGCGCCCGGCCTGGGAGGCGGCGATCGACGCGTTCCGCGCCGCGGCGCCCGAGCTCGTCGCGTTCGTCGCCCGCGGCTCGAGCGACCATGCGGCGATCTACGGGCAGTACCTCGTGCAGCGGGTGCTGGGGCTCCCCGCGCTCCTGACGACGCCGAGCCTGCACAGCGTGCTCGGCGTGACGCCCGCGTACCCCTCCGGCGTCCAGGTCGCGATCTCCCAGTCGGGGCGGTCGCCCGACCTCGCCGCCACCGCGGTGGCGCTCCGCGCCGCGGGGCTCCCGCTCCTGTCGATCACGAACGATGCCGCGAGCGGCCTGGCTGGGCTCGCCGACGTGCACCTGGACCTCGCCGCCGGACCCGAGCTCTCGGTCGCCGCGACCAAGAGCTACACGGCCGAGCTGCTCGCGGTGCACACGCTCGCGCGGGGCGTGGCTGGAGAGGAGCTCTCACGGCTCGCGGACGAGATCGACGCGCTCGCGACCCGCGCGGAGGGGCTCCTCGACCGGCTGGAGGTCGAGGTCGGGCCGATCGCCTCGAAGCTCGCGGACGTCGAGCGCATGATGCTCGTGGGGCGCGCCTACTCGATGGCCACGGCGAAGGAGGGCGCGCTCAAGCTGATGGAGACGTCCGGCATCGCGGCGTCGGGGTGGAGCGCAGCGGATGCCACGCACGGCCCCCTCGGCCAGGTCGACGAGCACACGCTCGCGATCGCGCTGACCGGGGCCTCCGCGGGGCGGGAGTCGGTGGTCGACTTCGCGGCGGCCGCGCGGGCCCGGGGGGCGCGGATCCTCGAGATCGGCCCCGCCGTCATCCCCGGGTCGACGTCGATCGACGCCGCAGCCGGAGTGCCTGACGAGCTCGTGCCCGTGCTCGAGATCCTCCCCCTCCAGGTGCTCGCCGCCGAGCTGGCGATCCGCCGCGGATCGGATCCCGACCGGCCGGAGGGCCTGCGGAAGGTGACGCTGACCCGCTGACGCGCCCTCCGCGGCCGGTGCCCGGCACGCCGTCACGCCATCGTGTCGGCGTGCCGGTGCAGCACCTTCCACTCGCCGTGCTCGCGGCGGTACACCTGCGTCGAGCGCACGGTGAAGGTGCTCGGAACCCCGTCCTTCATCGCGGAGATGCGCTCGTAGCCGACCGTGTACGCCATGTCGCCCGAGACGTCGAACGAGATCAGCTCGAACGCGTAGTCGGTGCAGGCGGCGAAGCTCGCGGCGACCCCGTCGAACGCGTCGAGCAGCTCCGAACGCCCGACCGCGTTGCGCCACGCGCCGAGCACGCTCACGTCGTCGGTGTCGGACCACGTCGACCGCCTCGGACCGGCGTCGCCGTTGAACAGGGCTCGCTCGGCCCGGACGAGCGAGTTGTTGATCCAGATCAGGAATTCCTCGCGGTCGTTCATGGGTTCAGGATCCTCCCGTGCGGCCGCGGGCACAATCGGCATCGCCGACCCGGGCACGGCGAGTGGGGTCACGGATGCCGCAGCGCGTCGTTCCTCGGGCGCCCCGCGAGTCGCTCGAGCACGCCGAGCGCCTCGGCCGCGCCGTCCTCGTCGGCCATCCGTGCGGCTGCGGCCTCCACCGCGGTCTGGAACGCCGGTGCGGCGGCCAGCGCCTCGGCGAGGCGATCGGCCGTCACCCTCCGTCGGGGGATCGGGGCGGGCGCGAGCCCGCGGCGGTGGAGCATCGCACCCCAGAACGGCTGGTCGGCGATGAACGGCACCACGATCGACACGGTGCCCGCCGCGGTCGCCGCCTGCACCGTGCCGATGCCGCCGTGGTGCACCGCCGCCACCGCGCGGGGGAGGACCACTCCGTGATCGACCGAGCGCGTCACGAACACGTCGTCGCCGCGAGCGTCGTCGGGCACCGCGATGCCGCCGAGGCCGGTCGCCACGAGCAGGCGGATGCCGCGCGCCCGCGCCGCCGCGACCAGCGCGCGTCCGCGCGCCGCCGGATCGCCCGCGGCCATCGAACCGAAGCCGGCGTAGGCGAAGGGCCCGGCGGCGAGGAACGCGTCGAGGGCGGGGTCGGGCGTCGGCGCAGCGGCATCGGTCGTCGCCTCGCGCGCGCGCCACGCGCCGGTGAGCACGGCCGACTCCGGCCAGTCGGCGGGGCGCGGCAGGATGGCCGGGCTGATCGGCAGCAGGGTCGCCGCCGGCGCCGACGACCGGCGTGACCGTGGTGCGCCCATCACCTCGGCCGCCTCGTCGACCTCGCGCCGGAACATCGCGCCGGCGCCCGCGGCCGCGCGGTAGGTGAGCCGGTTCAGCGGTCCGACGCTGCGCGTCACGGTCCCGGCCGCGGGGAACTCGCGGGTCGCCGTCATCACCGGCACGAGCTCGACGAGCACGTGCGGGATGCCGAGCGCATCGGCGATGAGCGGCGCCGAGAGCACCTTCGGATGCCACGCGATGACGTCGGGCCGGAACTCGAGCGCCGCCTGCGCCGCGTTCACGATGACCGCGCGCATCACGGGGCGCACGACGTCGCGGAGGCTGCGCATCGCGGCCAGCGGCGAGACGCCCTGCGACTCGATCAGTGCCGAGAAGTCGGCTTCGAGGCTGCGGGCGTCGATCCCGGTCGTGTCGACCCCGGAGCGGTCGGGCAGGGCGAGGCGGACCTCGTGACCGGATGCCGCGGCGCGGCGTGCGAGCGCGGCGAACGGTTCCACGTCTCCGCGCGAGCCCGCGGTGAGCAGGAGCAGCTTCATCGTGCCTCCTCGGTGACGAGACCGGTCGCGGCGAGCAGCCGGTCGTCGGTGACGAGCCCGTCGGAGTAGAGCTCGGCGAGCGGGACGGCGAGGCGGGCCAGGGCGACCTCGGCGTCGCCGCCGGCCCAGGCGGCCAGTCGATCGAGCAGCAGGAACGGCGCGACGCCGAGGAGGACCAGGGCGACGGCCTGTGCGTCCGGGTCGCGGGACGGGCGGAGCCATCCGCTCGCCGCTCCGTCGTCGATCGAAGCGCGCGCGACCTCGCGCAGGCGACCGAAGAGCGCGTCGGATGCTGCGCCGCCCTCGCCGAGCATGCGCGCGAGGTACGGGCCGTAGGTGCCGAGCACCTCGCCGAGCACGTCGGACGGCGCCGCGGCATCCTGCTTGGCGGCGATGAACCCGGCGACGCGTGCATCGCATTCCTCGCGGAGCGCCTGCTTGGTGCCGAAGTGGTGGGTGACGAGGGCGGTGCTGACGCCCGCGTGGGACGCGATGTCGCGCATGGTGGCGGCGTCGTAGCCGTGCGCGGCGAATCGGTCGAGCGCGGCGGCGACGATGCGCGCACGGGCGGTGAGGTCGCGGTCGGCGGCCAGGACTGTACGCATGTACAGCATTCTGTCTCATTGTACAGTGCGTGGCAAGCGGAGTGACCGAAGACCGTTGGCACGGCCCGCGGGCCGTGCGAGGCTGACGGTATGCCGGAATCCCCCGAGGTCCAGGCCCTCGTCGACGAACTCGAGTCGACGCTGCGCGGGCGCACCGTCGCGGCCGTCGACGTCGTCGAGTTCCGGGTCACGAAGACGCGGAGCCGTCCGCTGACGACGCTCGTCGGCGAACGGGTCCTCGGCGTCACCCGGCACGGCAAGCTGCTGGCGATCGACTTCGACGGCTCGGAGATGCTCGTGGTCTCGCTCGGGCGTCACGGGTGGGCGCGCTGGGCGCCCGCCGAGACGGATGCCGCGGCGCCACCCGCCGGCACCGGCGGCGAGGCCGAGCCCCCGCCGCCCACCCTCGTCTCCCTCGCCTTCGACGGCGACACGGTGCTCGAACTCACGGACGCCGGCGGCTGGGTGTCGCTCGGATGCTGGGTGGTCGACGAGGTCGACGAGGTCGCCGCGATCGCCAAGCACGGCCCCGACCCCGCCGATCCGGCATTCGGTCGCAACGACTTCGATCACGCCGTCGCGGGTCGCCGCAAGCAGCTGAAGGCGATCCTCCAGGAGCAGGAGACGCTCGCCGGCATCGGCAACGCCTACTCCGACGAGATCCTCTTCACCGCACGGCTCTCGCCCGTCGTGCACGCGGCGGCCCTCGCCGATGACGAGCTCGCCCGCCTGTTCGCGGCGACGACGAGCACGATCCGCGACGCGATCGCCGCGCGCCGGGGCATCCCGATCGACCGTCTCAAGGAGGCGAAGGTCGCGGCGATGCAGGTGCACGGCCGCGCGGGAGAGCCCTGCCCGGGAGGATGCGGCGGCGAGATCCGCGACTTCTCGTTCGCGAGCACGACCGCGCAGTACTGCCCGGAGTGCCAGACGGGCGGCGAGCTCCTGCCGCTGAAGGAGGGGGAGTCCGGGCGATGAGCGCGGAGCCGGGCGGTGGGTCCGGGTCATCCGCGCCGCCCGTCGTCGTCATCGTCGACGTGGCCAACGTGATGGGATCGCGGCCCGAAGGCTGGTGGCGCGATCGCGCGGGTGCGGCGACGCGACTGCTCGAGCGGATGCCGCGGCTCGTTGGTCGCACGGTCGGCGCGCCCGACGGCGCCGGCGGGCCGACCATCGCGATCGGCCGCGTCGTCGCGGTGCTCGAGGGCGGGGCGAAGCCGGCGTCCGCTCCGGCCGGGATCGACGTCGTGCGTGCGGCCGCCGACGGCGACGGCGCGATCGTCGACGAGGCCGCTCGACTCGTCGAGGCCGGGGACCGCGTGCTCGTGGTCACCGCGGACCGCGGACTCCGCGCCCGGCTCGCCGGCGGCGTCGCCGTGGGCGGCCCCGGCTGGTTCAACGACCTGGTCGGGCGCTGACCGCCACGGTCGATCCTCACGACCGGCGCGGGTGGTGGGCCGACCGCGTCAGTCGGCCCACCACCACGGCGCCGAGACCGCGAGCGTGCTGCGGGCGATGTCGTCGGCGTCGCCTACGGCGCCGGCGCGCAGCCAGTGCTCGATGACGCCGACGGTGCCGGCGGCGCCGTAGGCGGCGTAGAGGGCGTGGTGCTCGGCCCGCGAGAGGTGGCCGGCGGCGATGGGCGCGACGTCGGGGTGGGTGTCGAGGTACTCGGCCAGGGCCTGCTCGATCCGCCCCACGAGGACGGCCCGCACCGGTTCCGCGAGCCCGGGCGCCATCGCGTTCAGGTAGACGGCGCGGTGCTGTGCGACATGCGCGAACAGTCGGTGCTCGCCGCGTTCGAAGCGCTCGCGCGCGGGGCCCTCGAACGTCGCGAACTCGGCGACTGCGGCATCGAGCCGCTCCGCCAGAGCGGTCGCCAGCACCTCGGCGACACTCGCCGCGTGGCGATAGAACGTGTCGCGGCTGATGCCCGCGGCGCGCGCGATGGCGGCGACCGACACGTCGGCCAGCGGCGTCCGCTCGACCGTCTCCAGCACGGCGCGGTGCAGCGCGGTGCGGGTTCGCACCTGCCGGGGATCGAGTTCGCCCATGTCGCCTCCTTCCTCCATTATCGGACAGATGTCAGATAAGTGCTACCGTGGAACACGGATGTCCGAAGACGGGCACCCGACTCGTGGTCGCACCGCGTGGATGAACCGCGGCCGCCGCGCCCTCGAGCCACGTCCCACGAGCAAGGAGTCGCACACGATGCGAGCTGTCGTCTTCCACGGCAAGGAGGACCTGCGGGTCCAGGACATCGCGGAGCCCGCGCCGGGCCCGGGTCAGGTGAAGCTGCGCAACGCGTACGCCGGCATCTGCGGGTCCGACCTCCACGTCTACTACGCACCCGCCGAGGCCGGTCTCGACCTCGAGCACCCGCACCCCCTGACCGGCGCGACGCTGCCCCAGGTGCTCGGCCACGAGTTCGCCGGCACCGTCGTCGAGCTCGGCGAGGGTGTCGAGGGCGTGACGGTCGGCGACCGCGTCGCGGTCTGGCCGATCTACAACTGCGGCCAGTGCGCCGCGTGCCGCAAGGGCGCGTTCAACGCCTGCCGCACGATCGGCTTCCACGGCCTCACCTCGCACGGCGGCGGCATGGCCGAGTTCACCACCGTCGACGCGAGCAAGCTGCACGTGCTGCCCGAGTCGGTCGACCTGCGCCTCGGCGCCCTCGTCGAGCCGATGGCCGTCGCCTGGCACGCCGTCGAGAAGAGCGGCGTGAAGGCCGGGGGCACGGCGCTCATCGCCGGCGCCGGCCCGATCGGCGTCGGCGTGTGGTTCGCCCTCAAGGGCCACGGCGTCGAGAACGTCATCGTCTCGGAGCCGAGCCCGGTCCGTCGTGCGGCCGTCGAGGCGCTCGGCGCGACCGTCGTCGACCCTACGAGCGAGGACCTGGCCGCCCGCGTCGCCGAGCTCACGAACGGCGACGGCGTGGACGTCGCGTTCGACGCGGCCGGCGTCGGCGTCGCCGTGGCATCCGCCCTCGCGAACCTCGCACCGCTCGGTCGCGTGGTCGTCGTCGCGCTCCACGAGAGGACCATGGAGTTCTTCCCGACCCAGCTCGTGATGGGCGAGACCGAGATCGTCGGCGCACTCGGCTACCTGCCCGAGGACTTCGACGCCGTCATCGCCGCGATGGCCGACGGCCTCTACGACACGACCGGTTGGGTCGACGAGGTCGGCTTCGACGCCGTCGAGGAGACGATCCACGCCCTCCGCAGCGGCAAGGGCATGAAGTTCCTGGTCTCCAGCGAAGCCTGATCCGAGCGAGTCGTGTCGGGCGTCGTCACGAGCGGGAAACACCCGCCGGGGAGAATGGACCCGTGAGCACCGTCCCCGCCCTCGACATCCGCCCGGCCGATCTCGCCGACCCCCGCGTCATCCGCCTGCTCGAGGACCACCTCGCCGACATGTACGCGACCTCGCCCGCCGAGAGCGTGCACGCCCTCGACGTCTCCGGGCTCTCAGTGCCCGAGGTGACGTTCTGGACCATCGGCGACGGCGACGAGCTGCTCGGCTGCGTGGCGCTGAAGGAGCTCGAACCCGGTCACGGCGAGCTGAAGTCGATGCGAACGGATGCCGCGGCTCGCGGCCGCGGCGTCGGCGCACGCCTGCTCGAGCACGTCCTCGCGGAGGCGACGCGCCGCGGGTACGCGCGGGTCAGCCTCGAGACGGGGGCGGAGGAGTTCTTCCGCCCGGCGCGCACCCTCTACGCGAAGTACGGGTTCCGCGAGTGCCCCCCGTTCGCCGGCTACGCCCTCGACCCGAACAGCGTCTTCATGACCCTGGAACTGCCGACCGCCGCCAACACGGCGTCACCGGCCCGCGGACGCCGACCGGCGGACTGATCCGGTGCTCAGGCACTGAGCGCGAGGTCGGCGTCGAGGAGCTCGAGGACGACCGAGGACGACGCGGCCGACGATTCGCCGGCGATCAGCGAGACGACCCACGGCGGGGCGGACGCCGGGAGCGTGAGCGGGACGAGCCCGGCCGCCTGCGGCTTCGCCGAGATGTGCTGCGGCACGAGGGCGACGCCGAGTTCGCGATGCACCAGGTCGAGCAGGGTGTGCACGTCGTCGACCGTGCAGCGGATGCGGCGCGCCGTCCCGTGCTCGGCGCAGGCGGCGTCGTTCAGCGCGCGCACCGCCCACGACTCGTGGAAGTCGACGAAGTCGAGGTCGCGCAGGTCGTGCCAGTCGACGACGCCGGCGCCGGCGAGCGGATGACTCGGCGGAACCAGGAGCACGAGCGGTCGACGGCCGAGCTCGGTCCGCGGCATCCGCCCCGGGACGTCGGTGCCGGCGACGAAGGCGAGGTCGACGTCGCCGTCGCGCACTCGCGCGACCAGGTCGCGCGAGCCCGCCTGGGTGAAGTCGAGGTCGACGAGCGGGTACCGGCGCCGGATGCGTTCGAGCAGCGCGCCGACGTCGACGAAGCCGAGGCACTGCTCGGCGCCGATGCGGAGGCTGCCGGAGAGCTCGTGCGCGGCCCGGAGCACCGCGTCGCGCGCGGCGCCCGCCTGGGCGAGCATCATCCGGGCGTGGGGGAGGAGGGCGCGCCCCGCGTCTGTGGGTTCCACCCGGCGGGTCGTGCGATCGAACAGCGTCGTGCCGAGTTCGTCCTCGAGGCTCCGGATCGCGGCCGAGAGGCCCGACTGCGACACCCCGCAGATGGCCGCGGCCCTGGTGAACTGCTGCTCGTCCGCGAGGGTCACGAGGTATTCCATCTGCCGGAGGTCCATCCATCCAGTCTACTTCTGAATGCCATGAATGAAAGTTGTTGGACTTCTGAATCTGCGGTGCCTATCGTGAATCCGCACCCAACGACGACAGGAGTCGAATCGATGAAGACCATCCAGCTCGGCGGCGGAGACCTCGCCGTCCCGAACGTCGTGCTCGGCCTGATGCGCATCGATCAGATGAGCGACGACGCCGTCCGCGAACTCGTCCGCACCGCCCGCGACGCCGGGATCGACTTCGTCGACCACGCCGACGTCTACGGCGACGAGCTCCACGGCTGCGAGCGCCGGTTCGCCGAGGCCATGCGGTTGACCCCGTCGCAGCGCGACGAGATCACCATCCAGACCAAGGCCGGCATCGTGAAGGACGGCCCGTACTTCGACTTCTCGTACGAGCACATCATGGAGTCGGTCGACGGGTCGCTGCAGGCCCTCGGCACCGACCGCATCGACGTCCTCCTCCTGCACCGCCCCGACGCCCTCGTCGAGCCCGACGAGGTCGCGCGCGCCTTCGACGAGCTCGAGGCCGCCGGCAAGGTGCTCCGCTTCGGCGTCTCGAACCACACGCCCGCGCAGATCGACCTGCTCACGCGATCGGTGAGCCAGCCGCTCGTCGCGAACCAGCTGCAGCTGTCGATCACCCACTCGCCGATCGTGACGCAGGGCCTCGCCGCCAACATGCAGGGCGTCGAGCAGTCCATGAACCTCGACGGCGGCGGCATCGTCGACTACTGCCGGCTCCACGACATCACGATCCAGGCGTGGTCGCCGTTCCAGGCCGGGTTCTTCACGGGCGTCTTCCTCGGCTCGCCCGACTACCCCGAGCTGAACGCCGTCATCGACCGCCTCGCGGCGGCCTACGACGTCCCCGCGATCGCGATCGCGACGGCGTGGATCACGCGGCACCCGGCCCACATGCAGGTCGTGCTGGGCACGACGACGCCCGAGCGCGTCGCGGGGGCCGCACAGGGCTCCGACGTGCCGTTGACGCGCGCCGAGTGGTACGAGCTGGTCCGCGCCGCGGGCTACCGCGTGCCCTGACCCGCGACGAGCCGGTACGACGGCAGGCCACGCCTCCTGATCAGCCACTCCGCCACGATGAGGTTCGGCAGCCAGCAGAGGAACGGCACCACGGCGTACGCGTTCGCGAACGCGGCACCCGCATCGAACCCGCCCGCGCCGGCGAACGGCACCTGCGCGAACATCAGCAGCGGCAGCCACAGCCGGAGCGTCACCGCGGCGTACGTGAGGGCGAAGGTCCGCGTCATCCAGGCACGGTGCGACGGCACGTCGCCGCGACGGATGGCACGGTACCCGCGCCACCCGGAGAGCAGCCACAGGACGGCGAGCGTTCCGAACCCGAACGTGCCGACGAGACCGGCGGCGCTGAACGGCGCGAGCGCGAGCCCCGCGAGGCCCGCGACCGCGATGGCGACGAGGGAGACGCGACCCGTCCACCGGTGCACGCCGGGTGCGCGGTCGCGCAGGCCCCGCCAGAACTGGAACGGGCCCGTGACGAGCGCGATCCCGCCCGCGACGATGTGGACGTAGAACGCCACGAGCACGGCCGGCGGCTGTGCCGCGTAGTGGTCGGCGAGTCCGCCCGTCCCCGAGTCGGCGAGGGCCTCGAGGGACGCGGTCAGGTACGGTGCCACCGCGAACGCCGCGATCCCGAGCGACGAGAGCAGCACCCACGCCAGGCCGATGCGGCCCCCGGCACGACGGGGTGGCGAGGCGAGCGATGGGCCGCCTCCGGCAGCGGGATCGGCGGTGACGGGGGTCTCGGTCGTGGTCATGCCGCGACGGTATCCAGCGTCGCCGTCGGCGGGCATCCGGAGAACCCCCGGATGCCGCGGTGGGCTGCCCGCCACTGCCGTCGAGTGGCATCATGGCACCCGTGCGGACCGACTCCGTGGCCGCCCGGCCACCCGGTCCGCGTCGCGGAGGGAGAGCCATGGACGACCTCACGGGAACGGCCACCGAGCGGATGTCGCAGCTGCGCGAGGCGGGCGCGGACGGGAAGGATGCCGCCTGGCTCGAGCGTCAGCTCCTGTCGGCGCTGCAGGGCTGGCAGGCCACGGAGGACTCGCTGACGAAGCTCCGCGAGGCGCACGAGGACTTCTGAGTCGTCGCCGCTCCCGGGTCAGCCGCGCGCGTGGAGCGCGTCGCGGATGTCCTCGTCGACGAGGTCGGCGTTGATCGCGGCGCCCGTCAGGCTGCCCGACGACATCGCCCACGGCACCGACGAACGCGACCCGACGACGTTCCCCGCCGCGTAGAGCCCTCGGACGCTCGTGCGGCCGTCCTCGTCGACCAGCACCTGGTCGACGCCGCCCTGTCGCATCGAGCGGGCACGCAGTCGTCGCAGCAGGTCGTCGTTCGGCACCGCCCTCGGCGCGACGAAGACCGCGTCGGCCTCCCACTCGCCGCCGTCCTCCAGGCGGATGCCGCGGATCTGACCGCCGTCGTCGGAGAACACCTCGACGACGCGCCGCGCCTCGACCACGATGCCCCGCGCATCGAGCCCGGCCCGTGCGGCCGGGGGGAGCACGGCGCCCTGCGTGCAGAACACCACGTCTGCCGAGAGCTGGCGCAGGAGCTGCGCCTGATGTGCGTTCGCGGCACTCGAGGCGATCACCGCGATCCGCCGGTCGCGAGACTCCCACCCCTCGCAGTACGGGCAGAGCGCGACGCCGCGACCCCACTGGTCGGTCAGGCCCGGGATGTCGGGCAGCTCGTCGCGCAGTCCCGTCGCGACGAGCAGGCGGCGCGCCAGGTGCCGTTCGCCGGAGTCGAGCACGACCTCGAAGGCGGGACCGGCCGGCCCCGCGCCATCCGCCTCGATCTCGGCGACGTCGGCGACCTCGCCCGACTCGATCGCGACGTCGTAGCGCGTGAGCTCGGCTCGGCCCGCCGCGAGCAGGTCGAGCGGCGACGTGTGGTCGCGGCCGAGCACGCCGTGCATGTGCTGGGCCGGACCGTTCCGCGGCCGCCCGCCGTCGACGACCAGCACGCTCCGGCGCGACCGGCCGAGCATGAGCGCGGCGGAGAGGCCGGCGCTGCCGCCGCCCACGATCACGACGTCCCAGGTCGCCACGGCTACCCGGCCGCCTCGGGCGCGGACGTCGTCGCCGCCGCCTCGGCGTCCGACGTCGCGGACGTCGGCGAGGCGATGACGAAGTACGCGCCGCTGGGGTCGGTGAGGCCCGCACGCCGCCCGTCGGGAACGTCCCACGGCGGCACCACGAGCGTGCCGCCCGCGGCGACGGCCCGGGCGAGCGTCGCCTCGACGTCGTCGACCTGGAAGCCGACGTTCCAGGTGGGCGGCAGGTCGTCGCCGAGCAGGTCCGCGGCATCGAGGATCCGCGCGAACGTGCGCCCGAGGTGGCGGTAGACCGCGTAGCGCGGTCCGCCGTCGCCGTGCTCCACGTCCCAGTGGAACGCGTGCGCGTAGAACCGCTCCGCCGCGTCGAAGTCGCTCGCCGCGAGCTCGAACCGGGTGGCCGAGCCCGTCTCGTCGTACACGTCGAAGCCGGGCAGGCCACCCGGCTGCCAGTAGCCGACGACGGCTCCGGTCGCGTCGATCGCGAGCCCCATGACGCCCATGTCGGGGATGTCGATCGGCTCGAAGAGCACCGTGCCGCCGGCCTCGGCGATCCGCTCGCTCGTCGCCGCCGCGTTCCAGGTCAGGAGGTAGACCGTCCAGTGCGGCGGCGCCGGGTCGTCCTCCGAGCGGCGTCCGGCGCCGGCCACGCGCCTGCCGTCGAGGAGGAAGGTCGTGTACCCGCCGTACCGTTCGTCGTCGCTGCGGTCCGCCGTCCAGCCGAACACGCGCGTGTAGAAGTCGACCGCCCCGTCGAGGTCGGTCGTGGTCAGGTCGACCCAGGCCGGGGCTCCGGCGACGAGGTCATCCGATCCGGGCATGCTGGCCTCCATCGGGGCGTCTCACGTGCGAACACCACCACGGTAAGCGGCGCTCCCGGATGCTAACACCGGGAGCCGTCGCTGCGACAGGCGGCGCTCGTCACGCGGGCAGGGCGGCGAGGATGTCGGCGCGCAGCGAGTTCGCCCGCTCGGCGAAGCCTCGCTGACGCCGCACGTACTCGGCCTTGCCCTCGGCCGTCTCGATGCGCACCGGTTCGCCGCCCCAGGGCGCCATGTCGTAGGGCGACGCCTGCATGTCGAGGTATCGGATGTCGCGTGCGAGCTCGAACGCGTCGAGCAGCAGGGTGCCCGGCACGAGCGGGCCGAGCTTGACCGCCCACTTGTAGACGTCCATGTTCGCGTGCAGGCAGCCCGGCTGCTCGAGCTCGGGCTGCGATTCCCTGGTCGGCGCGAAGCGGTTGCGGGGCGTCGCGTCCGGCGTGAAGAACCGGTACGCGTCGATGTGCGTGCAGCGCAGCTCGTGCGCCTCGACGACCTCGTCGGTCGCGGCCCGGCCGAGGCGCAGGGGCACCGCATGCCGATGCTCGCCCTGCCGGTAGACCATCGCCCACTCGTGCAGGCCGAAGCAGCCGAACTGCCCGGGTCGCTCGGCGGTGCGTCGGAGCATGCGCTCGACCGGGCCGAGCATCGCACCCTTCTCGGCGCGCATCGCGTCCGCATCGACCACGAGTCCCCGTTCGGTCGTGCCCGCTGCGTACCAGCGCCAGTCGGCGCGCGCCGTGCCCGCGGCATCCGCCAGCTCGATGCCGGCACCGGGATGCCAGCGGCGCAGCAGCGACGGCGAGTACGAGTAGTAGGTGAAGAGGAAGTCCTCGATCGGATGCCGCTCTCCGCGCGCCCTGCGCGACCGGTGGCCGGCCGTGAGGGCGTCGGCCCGTTCCGCGTGCGCCCGCTCGCGGGCGTGCCATTCGGCGCGGTCGAGCACGACGGCGGCGCGCACTGCCGTGTCGCGGGTCGGGGCGGTCGGAGTCACCCGTCGAGGATAGGCGGCGATGCTGGACGGGGCCGGGCCGCACGGCCGCTCAGGGCGCGCCGCGACCCGACCCCAACGAGTCGAATGCGCACATGCTCCCACCGGCTCGTGCGGGCGACGAGGCCCGGTCAGGGGGTGATCTCGTCGACGAATGCGAGCGCGTCGGCCGCGATGGCCGACCACTCGGCGTCCCGTGCGAACGGCACGACCGCCCACTCGCGCATCGGGCGGCCGCGCATGAACATCGGTTCGAGCCCGAGCTCGGCGATCCGCGCTTCCGGCAGCTTCACGACGAGGTCGCCGTCGCCGGCGACGAACGCGAAGAGCCTGCCGCGCACCGAGTAGCCCTCGGAGCCGAACATCCGCCCGACGGTCACGTCGGCACGGTCGATCAGGTCGGCTGCGGCGTCGGCGAGGTGTTCGCGCCCTCGCGTGCGTGCATCCATGGGCCGACCCTAGCGCCGGCCCGCGACATCCGCTGCGCCCCGGATCGCGGCTCAGCCGTGCTCGTCGTGATGGCCCTCGTGCAGGTGCGCCGAGGCGGCGTCGAAGTGGATGCCGCACCGGCGGCAGTACTCGGCCTTCAACTGCTCGTAGCGGTCGTGCGAGACGTGGTGCGCGTCCTCGTGTCCGGTCATGTCGCCCCCTCGACGGCGTCGCGTTCGCGGATCATCCACTGCTCGGGCCGCGCGAGCGGCTCGAACCCGAATCGTCGGTACAGCGTATGCGCATCCCCGGTCGCGTGCACGAGCCGCTTCAGGCCCACAGGTTCGAGCTGCTCGACGAAAGAGCCGACCGGCCCGACGCCCCGCCCGTATCCGAGCTGTTCCCCAGCCCCGATGCGCCACGAGATGACGCGAATCGCGCGTCGTCGACGTGCGCGCGGCGATTCGCGTCATCTCGCGGCACGGCGGCCGGTCGACGGGTCAGTGGTAGCGGCCGGAGTACGCGTTGAGGGCGGGCTGGCCGCCGAGGTGGGCGTAGAGCACGTTCGAGTCCTTCGGGATGTCGCCCGACGAGACGAGGTCGATGAGGCCCGCCATCGACTTGCCCTCGTAGACGGGGTCGAGGATGACGCCCTCGAGGCTCCCGGTGAGTCGCATCGCCTCGTCGGTCGATTCGACCGGGATGCCGTAGAGGTCACCCGCCCAGCCCTCGAGCACCGTGATCTCGTCGTCCCGGATGTCGCGGCCGAGGCCGATGCTCGATGCCGTGCTCCTGGCGATGCGCGCGACCTGGTCGCGGGTCTCGTCGATCTTGGCGGACGCGTCGATGCCGACGACCCGTCGCGGCCGACCGCCGAAGTTGTGCTCGAGGTCGGCGAAGCCGGCGATCATGCCCGCGTGCGTCGAGCCCGTGACCGAGCAGACCACGATCGTGTCGAAGAAGACGCCGAGCGCCTCCTCCTGCGCCGCGACCTCGTGCGCCCAGTTCGCGAATCCGAGGCCGCCGAGCGGGTGGTCGGACGCGCCGGCGGGGATCGGGTACGGCGTGCCGCCCGCCGCCTCGACATCCGCGATCGCCTGCTTCCACGAGTCGCGGAAGCCGATGCTGAACCCCGCGGGCGAGAGTCGCACGTCGGCGCCCATGAGCCGGGAGAGCAGGATGTTGCCGACCCGGTCGTTGACCGCATCGGGCCAGTCGACCCAGTGCTCCTGCACGAGCACGGCCTTCATGCCGAGGTGCGCGGCGACGGCGGCGACCTGGCGGGTGTGGTTCGACTGCACGCCGCCGATCGAGACGAGCGTGTCGGCGCCCTTCGCGAGCGCGTCGGGCACGAGGTACTCGAGCTTGCGGGTCTTGTTGCCGCCGAACGCGAGGCCGGAGTTCACGTCCTCCCGCTTCATCCAGACCCGGGCTCCGCCGAGGTGCGCGCTCAGGCGGTCGACCGGATGGATCGGGCTCGGCCCGAACGTCAGCTGGTGGCGGGGGAAGTCGGCGAGGGCCATGGTGCTCCTTGATCGGTGGCGGGAGAGGGGGCCTCGTCGTCATCGTCGAGGTGGAGCAACCGGCCGAGGGTCGACCAGTTGTCGTGGGTGGCCGCGGCGGCCTCATCGGCGAGGCCGGCGACGCAGAGCTCGATGATGCGGTCGTGGTCGGCGACCGAGCCGCGACCGGCGAGCGAGCCGAAGCGCGCGCGCTCCAGCCGTCGGAGCAGTGGCGTGACCTGCTCGAGGAGGCCGGGCAGGAGCGGGTTCGCGCTCGCCCGGACGGCGACGCCGTGGAACGCGTCGTCGGCGGCGATCGCCGCGTCGACGTCGTCGACGTGCAGCGCACGCGCGAAGGCGGCGTTCGCGTTGCTCATCGCCTCGAGGTCGGCCGCGGTCAGCTGCGGCACCGCCTCCCTCACCGCGAGCGCGTGCAGCGCGGCGGCGATCCGCTGCGCGGCGAGCGCGGTGCGCGTGTCGAGCGGTGCGACGACGGTCTGCTTGGCACGCCTGGTCTGCACGAGCCCGGCGACCTCGAGTCGGGCGATCGCCTCGCGGATGGGCGTGCGACTGACGCCGAGCCACGCCTCGAGCTCGGGGTCGCGCAGGCGCTCGCCGGGCGCGAGGTCGCCCGAGACGATCGCGTCGCGCAGGTGCGTGTAGGCGTGATCGCGCATCGACTTCGGGCGCTCGGCGGGGGAGCGGTCGGGCAGTGGCATGCAATATATTGCACCGGATGTCGAAGCTCCCGTCAACCCCGCACGCCCATGGGCCGCGAGATGACGCGAAACGCCCGTCGAGGATGCGCGAGCAGCGTTTCGCGTCATCTCGTGGCTCGCGAGTCAGCGCCGTCGGCCGCCGCCGTCGCCGTGCGCGAGACGTCGCGCCTGCGTCAGCCGCTCGGCGGCCTCGACGAGGAACCCGCCCGAGGCCTCCTCGGCCCGCCACTGCTCGTCGACGATGCCGATCGGGTGCACGAGGACCTGGCCGCGCGGCTGGTAGAGCGCGAGCTCGAGCCCGTGCGCGTGCTCGGCGAGACGCCACGAGAGGCCTGTGCGGCGGGCGACGTAGTCGCCGAAGGCCGTGCCCAGGGCGTTCACCATGATCGCCGGGTCGTCGCGTTCGGGCGGGTTGATGCGGCGCCACCCGGCCGACCAGCGCTCGTAGAGCGCACGCACCTGCTCGAGGTCGTCGGGATCGGCGCCCGCGTCGGCGACGAGGGCCACGTGCGAGTCGATCCAGTCGCGCTCGGGTTCGCCGATCTCGACCAGCCGCGGCATCGGCGGCGCATCGTCGACGGGCGCCGTCCGGCGCGAGAAGAGGGGCACCCGACGATTCTCCCCCGAACCGGCGACGCCGGCGTCCGTGGGTGACGGATGTCGGCCCTCCGGCGTAGCGTGTCGCGCATCCGCGCCGGCATCCGCCCGGCGCGCCGCATCCGAGGGGGAACGATGGCCAACCTGGTCGTGCACTTCGAGATCCACGCGACCGAGCCGCAGCGGCTCGTCGACTTCTACGGCGACCTGCTGGGGTGGCGCTTCACGCAGTTCGGCGACATGCCCTACTGGATGATCGACACCGGGGAGGGCGCCATCGGCAACGTCGACGGCCAGCCCGGCACCGGCATCAACGGCGGGCTCACCCAGCGCGAGGGCCCGGCACCCGAGATCGGCGCGCCCGTGAACGGCTGCAACATCGTCATCGGCGTCGACGGCAGCATCGACGAGGTCATGCGTCGTGCCGTGGAGCTCGGCGCGACCGAGATGATGCCCGCCGAGGACATGCAGGGCGTCGGCCGCGTCGGCTACCTCATCGACCCGGACGGCAACGGGTTCGGGCTCATCTCGCCGACCCTCTCCGACGGCACGAGCGCGATGACGGGCTGAGACGTCCTGCTGGAACCTCCCGGTCCCGGGCGACGAGCCGTGTCGGGGGTCGGTGCGAGGATGATCGCGTGCTGCTCGGCGAGGTCGTGACGACGGTCGAGCGGGTCGCATCCACGCGGTCGCGGCTCGCGAAGGTCGACGCGCTCGCGGGCCTGCTCGCGGGGCTCGCTCCCGACGAGATCGTGCCCGCGGTGGGCCTCCTCACCGCCAAGCCGCGGCAGGGCCGGGTCGGGGTCGGGTGGCGCACGCTTCACGGCGGGCTGGGCGACCCGGCGGATGACGCGTCCCTGACGATCCTCGACGTGGACGACGCGCTCGAGCGGCTCGCGAACGCGGCCGGCTCGGGTTCGGCCGCCGAGCGCGCCGCGGTGCTCGCCGATCTCGGTGCGCGCGCGACCGCCCGTGAGCAGGACTTCGTCTCGAGGGTGATCCTCGGAGAGCTCCGCACCGGCGCGCTCGAGGGAGTGCTGACCGACGCGATCGCGCGCGCCGCCGAGCGCCCGGGCGAGGTGGTCCGCCGCGCGGCGATGCTGTCGGGCGACCTCGGCGAGACGGCGCGCATCGCGCTCACGGGTGCACCCGGAGACCTCGAGGCGGTCGGGCTGGTGGTCGGCCGGCCTGTGCTCCCGATGCTCGCCGGCACCGCGCCGAGCGCTGCGACGGCGTTGGAGCAGGCGGGCGAGGCGTCCGTCGAGTTCAAGCTCGACGGGGCGCGCATCCAGGTGCACCGGGCCGGCGACGAGGTCCGCGTGTTCACGCGGAACCTCGCCGACATCACCCACCGGGTGCCCGAGGTCGTCGAAGTGGTCCGAGGTTTCCCGGCTCGCGAGCTGATCCTCGACGGCGAGACGCTCGCGCTCGATGATGGGGGCGCCCCGCGCCCGTTCCAGGAGACGATGTCGCGCTTCGGCGCCGAGGCCGCGCGCGAGGTGGTGCTGCATCCGTGGTTCTTCGACGTGCTCCACGTCGACGGGCGCGACCTCATCGACGAGCCGCTCGCCACGAGGCTCGCCGAGCTCGAACGCGTCGCGGGCGAGCACCGGATCCCCGGCGAGGTGACCGACGACACCGAGACCGCCGAGCGCGTGGCACGCGATGCGCTGGCCGCAGGGCACGAGGGCGTCGTGGTGAAGGGCATCGGTGCGCCCTACGCGGCCGGTCGACGCGGGGCGAGCTGGATCAAGGTCAAGCCCGTGCTCACCTACGACCTCGTCGTGCTCGCTGCGGAATGGGGCTCCGGTCGACGAACGGGATGGCTGTCGAACCTGCACCTCGGCGCACGCGACCCCGACGGCGAGTTCGGCGACCCCGGCGGGTTCGTCATGGTCGGCAAGACGTTCAAGGGGCTCACCGACGAACTCCTCCGGTTCCAGACCGAGCGGTTCCCCGAGATCGAGACGCGGCGCACGGCGAACACCGTGTTCGTCGAGCCGGTCACGGTGGTCGAGATCGCGATCGACGGCGTGCAGCGCTCCACCCGGTACCCGGGTGGCATCGCCCTGCGGTTCGCGCGCGTGAAGGGGTACCGCCCCGACAAGGAGCCGGCGGAGGCCGACACGATCCAGACGCTGCGGGCGCTGCTCCGCGGCGGCGACGAAGGGGGAGCGGCATGACGGATGACGCAGGCGCATCGGGCACGCGTGGCGGCGGGCGAGTGCGGCAGCTCCGGCTCGTCGTCGAGGCCGAGGACTTCGAGACGGCGCTGGCGTTCTTCCGGGACGTGCTCGGCATGCCCGAGCAGGAGTCCTACAGCGGCGACGACGGCGCGGAGGTCCGCATCCTCGACGCAGGGCGGGCGACGCTCGAACTCTCGAACCCGGCCCAGGTCCGATTCAT
Source organism: Agromyces binzhouensis (assembly GCF_042672355.1). Taxonomy (NCBI): domain Bacteria; kingdom Bacillati; phylum Actinomycetota; class Actinomycetes; order Micrococcales; family Microbacteriaceae; genus Agromyces; species Agromyces binzhouensis. The sequence continues at coordinate 134,643 of NZ_JBHXVJ010000008.1, forward strand.
CGACCGTGTCGAGACCGACGGGGGTCGCAGCGACCGCATCAGGGTGGCGCTCGAGGTGGACGACACGTCGGCCGTGACCGACGAACTGGTCGGTGCCGGCGCCGAGCTCGAGGCATCCGCTCGCGAGACCCCCTGGCGGTCGGTGAACGCCCGGGTCCGTGCGCCGGCCGGGCTGCAGCTCACGATCTTCCAGGAGCTCGACTGACGCGGGGCGGGCGCGGCTACCGGTCCACCGAGTCCATGTCGATGCCCGTGACCGGGACGCCCGCACGTTCGTAGACGAGCGACACCGCACCCTTCGGGAACGCGACGGGCGGCTCGGCGAGGGTGAACGCGGCGGGCACGGTCCCCGTGTCGAAGAGCCGCTTGCCGCTGCCGAACGCGATCGGGTAGAGGTACAGGTTGAGCCGGTCCACGAGGTCGGCGGCGAGCAGCGACCGGGCGAGTGCGCCGCTGCCGATGACGTGGATCTCCTCGAAGCGGTCCGTGATCGCCGGGACCTCGGCCGCGACATCCGTCACCACCGTCGTGTTCGCCCAGGTGGGGTCGGTCAGCGTGTGCGAGACGACGAACTTCGGCACCGCCTCGAACTTCGCGCCGATCGGGGTGTCGGTGTGCCGCGGCCAGTAGTCGGCGAAGATGTCGTACGTCCGCCGCCCGAGCATGAGGGCGTCGAGCCGGTCGATGCCGGCGCCGATCGCCTCGCCCGACGTCTCGTCGATGTACGGCGCCTGCCATCCGCCGAACTCGAAGCCCCCGGACGGGTCCTCCTCGGGGCCGCCCGGCGCCTGGTAGACCCCGTCGAGCGTGATGAACAGGTCGACGGCGAGGATGCCCATGGTCGTGCTCCTTCCCGCGGGTCACGGTAGCCCTCGCGGCGGCGAGCGTCGAGGGGGGCGCACGGGCGATCGCGCCCGCTGGGCGAGCCGGACTGATCCATCCCGCGAGTGCCCCTGGACTGCGTACGCATGAGTCCGGTTCGACGGGACCCGGCGCGAGACGGTGATGCGATTCTGATGCGCGGGTGATCTTCGGCCGGCTGCCGAGTGCGCGGCCTGTTCGGCGGCAGTGCGGTCGGATCACGCCCCTTCCGAATGTTGACGTCAACATGTACAGTCGGCACTCGGGTGTGTTGACGTCAACACACCCGAGCTGCACGGACCGTTTCGAAGGCGAAAGAGGACGACGTCAATGAGGATGCAGGGCAGACGAATCGCGGCGCTCATCACGGGCGCCGCGCTGACGACGGGGGCGCTGGCCGCGGCCCCGATCGCCGGTGCCGCGCCGGCGCAGGCGGCGGACGGGGTGACCGTCACGCCGAACCCCTGGTACGCGGGCGAGGAGTTCGAGGGATGGGGCACGAGCCTCGTCTGGTTCGCGAACGCAACGGGCGACTACCCGGAGGAGCTCCGCGAGGAGCTCTACCAGAAGGTGTTCGGCGAGGACGGCCTCGACCTGAACATCGCGCGCTACAACATCGGCGGCGGCAACGCCTCGGATGTCACCGACTACCTGCGCGCCGGCGGCGCCGTCGAGGGCTGGTGGGCCCCGGACCCGGATGGTTCCGTCGGCACGTACGGCGGCGCCGCGACGACCTACGGCGAGCGGGGCGACGTGCTCGCCGCGTGGGACTCGGGCGATGAGGCAGCCTACGACTGGGACGCCGACGCGACGCAGCGCTGGTGGGTGCAGCGCCTCGCCGACGACGGCAGGATCACCCACTGGGAGACCTTCGCGAACTCGGCGCCGTACTTCATGACCGAGAGCGGGTACGTCTCGGGCGGCTTCAACTCCTCGGCCGAGCAGTTGAAGCCCGCTGCGATCGACGACTTCGCCGAGTACCTCGTGCGCGTCACGGAGCACCTCGAGGACGAGTACGGCATCGACGTCGACACCATCGACCCGCTCAACGAGCCGAACACGAACTACTGGGGCACGACGCTGCGCGACGGCGTCCCGGTCGGGGGGCGCCAGGAGGGCATGCACGTCGGCCCGGCCCGGCAGGTGCAGCTCGTGGATGCACTCGCCGCGCAGCTCGACGCGGATGGCACGACGACTGATGCCGGCGTGGCCGCCATGGACGAGACGAACCCGGGGACCTTCGCGACGAACTGGGCGGCGTACCCGTCCGCGACCCGTGCGGTGGTCGACCGGATGAACGTGCACACCTACGGCACCTCCGGCCGGCTCGTCGTGCGGGACCTCGCCAAGCAGGCCGACACCGACCTCTGGATGAGCGAGATCGAGGGCAGCTGGGTCGACGGCTACGACCCGGTCGACATCGAGAACGGCCTCGGCATCGCCGGCCGCATCATCGACGACCTTCGCGAGCTCGAACCCAAGGCCTGGGTGCTCTGGCAGCCCGTCGAGGACCTGTACAACATGCAGCCGCAGGGCGAGAACCTCAACTGGGGTTCGGTGTTCATCGACCTCGACTGCCGCCCGTACGACGAGGGCGGCACGGAGGTGTGGAAGTCGGCACGTCGCGTCGCGGACGCCGGTGGCGACACGACCGCCGTCGCGCCGTGCGGCGTGGAGGTGAACTCGAAGTTCAACGCGATCCGCAACTTCACCAAGTTCATCCACGAGGGCGACCACCTCATCGCGGTCGACGACACGTCGAGTACCGCGGCGCTCCGCGCCGACGGCAGCGGCGCGACGGTCGTCCACCGCAACACCAGCGGGTCCGAGCGCCAGGTCACGCTCGATCTCTCGCGCTTCGGCGAGATCGCCGACGGGGCGAGCGTCACACCGTACGTGACCACGCAGGCGACCTCGGCCGGTGAGCCGACCGCCACCGCGCTCGTGGCCGGCGACGCCGTCGCGGTCGACCCGGAGTCCGGCAGCGCGACGATCACCGTCCCGGCGAAGTCGATCACGACGTTCGTCGTCGACGGCGTCTCCGGGGTGGCCGACGATACGCCCGCGCTCCGGGACGGTCGCGGCTACCAGCTCGTGGGCACGCAGAGCGCGAAGGCCCTCACCGCAGGCAGCACCCCCGCCACCACGATCACGACACTGGCGACCGACTCCTCGCTCGCCGTGCGCCAGGCATGGACCGTGCACGAGGTCGAGCCCGGTGAGCGTGCGGCGACGCGGCGCGTCGTGCTCGAGGCATCCGACGGCCGGGTGCTCGGGGCGACGAGTTCGGGAACCGACCTGCGCTCGATCGACGTCGAGGCTGCCGCCGACGACTCCGCGACCCGGTGGATCGTGAACACGACCGATGGCAGGGCGTTCTCTCTCGTCAACGAGCGGCTGGGCCTGTCGCTCGACGTCGGCGGGCAGTCCACCGCCGAGAACGCGAACGTCGGGGTCTACGGATCGAACGGCGGGACCAACCAGTCGTGGCAGCCGCGCGACCTCGCGCCACTCGAGGACCAGTCGATTCCGGCGCGCACCCTCGTCGGCGTCGAGCCGGTGCTGCCGACGACCGTCGCACCGCGCTACGCCTGGGGCGCCGGGGTCGCCGTGCCCGTCGAGTGGGCGCTGCCGGATGCCTCGGCCTGGGCCGAACGCGGCCGCGTCGAGGTCGCCGGCACTGCGACCGACGTGTTCGGGCGGGAGATCGCCGTGACCGCGAGGGTCGACGTCGGCGGGCTCACCGCGACCGATCCCGTGTCCGTGACGGTGGCGAAGGGTGCGAGTCTCGCGGGCGTGCAGGCCGCCGCGCCCGCGGCGGCGCCGGCCCACGTCGGGGCGTCCGAGCAGGCGTTCGACGTGCCCGTGGCCTGGGACTGGTCGGAGGTCGCCGCCGACGCGTTCGGCGAGGTCGGAGTCATCCGAGTCGACGGCACCGCGACCGTCGACGGCGAGAGCCTGCCGGCCGTGCTCTCGGTGCTCGTCACCGACGGGACGCTGCGCAACTTCGCGCCCGATTCCGGCGTGACGGCGTCGGCGAGCTCGACCGAGTCGGGGTACCCGATCGACCGCACGCGCAACGGGGTGGTCGGCGACAAGGGCTGGTCGAACTGGGTCTCGACGAACAAGCCGACCCAGAGCACGCTGACCTACGCGTTCGCCGGTCGGGAAGTCGAGCGGGTGACCGTGCACTTCTGGCGCGACGGCACGAGCAGCTGGGCGCAGACCATGCAGGTGCAGCTGCGTGATGCAGGCGGCATGTGGGCGCCGGCGCCGGGCTGGGAGCAGTCCCAGCCGGTCTCCTCGCCTGTCGACGGCAGCGCGCCGATCGTCACCGCCGAGTTCGCGCCGACCACGGCGACGGGCGTGCGCGTCGTCATGAACGCGTACCCGAACACGCACCTGATCGTCTCCGAAGTGCAGCTCTTCGAGTCGGTGCCGGCCGCTGCCGCGGTGAGCGACCTCGCAGCCCTGCGCCTCGACGGCGAAGGCGTGGACGGGTTCGATGCGGCGGTCACGGAGTACACGGTGGACGTCGAGGGCGGACGCCTGCCCGTGCTCGACGCGATCGCGGTCGACTCGGCGGCGGCCGTGCGCATCGAGCAGCCGACCACCGCCAACGGCGGCGTGGGAACGGTGTCCGTGACGAGCGCCGATGGCAGCGAGCGGACCGTCACGACCGTCACCGTGCGGCGACACGCGATGATCGCCGACCTGCAGGTCGTCGATCGGCCCCGCGTCGGTACCCCCGCAGTCGCGACGGCCACGATCGATCCCGGCGACGGCGCGATCGCCTGGCAGTGGTTCAGGAACGGCGAGCCGATCGACGGGGCGACGGAGCAGGCCTACACGCCGGTGACGAACGACGCGGGCAAGCTGCTCAGCGTGCGCGTCAGCGTGGAGGCCGATGGCGTCGACCCCGCGAACGCCGAGACCGACGGCGGCCGCATCCTCGCGGCGAATGCGCAGAAGCCCTGACACGCGTCAACGAACGAGCGCCCGGTCCCTCGCGGGGCCGGGCGCTCGTGCGACGCCGGGATCAGCGCGTGGCCGGCGCCGCGGTGCTCTGCCGGACGACGAGCTCGGTGTCGACGAGGGACGGCTCGCGGCGCTCGCCGGACTCGACCTCGTGCAGCAGCGCCTCGACCGATCGGCGACCGACCTCGCCGAAGAACTGCCGCACCGTCGTCAGCGGGGGCCAGAAGCTTCCTGCCTCCTCCATGTCGTCGAAACCGACGACGCTCACCTCGTCGGGCACCGCCCGCCCGGCTTCGTGCATCGCCCGGAGGACGCCGAGCGCCATCTGGTCGTTGGCGGCGAAGACTGCGGTGACCTCGGGATCGGCGGCGAGCCGCAGGCCGAGCTCGTGGCCCGAGTCGGCCGACCAGTCGCCGACGAGCGGCGGATGCACCGCAGCACCGCGGTCGCGGAGCGTCGCCTCCCACGATTGGCGGCGACGGGTCGCGGAATAGGAGCGATCCGGGCCGGCGATGTGCCAGACGGTCGCGTGGCCGAGGTCGAGGAGGTGCTCGGTCGCCTGCCGTGCGCCGTGGGCCTGGTCCGTGTCCACGCCCGGGAACCGGTCGTGCCCCGTGGAGTCGACGATGACCACGGGCAGGCCCGGCGGCAGTTCCACGTCGCTCTCGTCGAGGAGATGCGCCTCGATGATGATGATCACGCCGTCGACGGCGGCGTCGGCGAGCCGGTCGAACGCGACCGACACCTCGCCGCGGGTCGGATGCGGGACCGGGATGAGCGTCAGCGAATAGCCGGCCTCCTCCGCGGCCGACGCCACGGCGTCGAGCGTGCGCATGTTGCCGAAGCTCGACAGCGTGAACATGATCACCCCGATGCTGCGGAAGCGGCCGGTGCGCAGTGCACGGGCGGCGCTGTTCGGGCGATAGCCGAGCTTCTCCATGGCCGCGAGCACGCGCGCGCGCGTCTCGGCATCGACGTTGGCGCGCCCGTTGGCCACTCGTGAGACGGTCTGCCCGGAGACACCCGCTTCGCGGGCGACGTCGGCCATCGACGGCCCGCGTCGACGGGCGGACGTGGTCGGCCCGTTCGGGGAGACGGTCGTCATGGATGGCTCCTTCGTCATGGCCTGCGCCCAGAGTGGCGCATGTTCACGTCAACATGCTACGGTGTCTCCACGCCATGTTGACGTGAACATGGTGATTGATTGGAAGAATGATGACAACGACGTCCCCCGCCGCGCCGGCCCTCGCCGCGGCCACGACGGCGCCCGGCCGCAGGCGCAGCGCGCGCGGTCGCAGCGAATGGAAGGGCCTGGCGTTCGTCGCCCCCTTCCTCGTGGTGTTCCTCCTGGTGTTCATCGCGCCGGTCGCGTACTCGCTGTACCTGAGCCTGTTCCGCCAGCAGCTCGTCGGCGGCAACGCGTTCGTCGGGCTCGACAACTACGCGGCCCTCGTCCAGGACCCGCAGTTCTGGGAGTCCTTCGGTCGGGTCGTCCTCTTCCTCGTCATCCAGGTCCCGGTCATGCTGGCGCTCGCGCTCGTCGCCGCGCTCGCGATCGACAGCGCACGGCTGCACGCCTCCGGCTTCTTCCGGATCGTGATCTTCCTGCCCTACGCGGTGCCGGCGGTCGTCGCGGTCCTCATGTGGGGCTTCATGTACGGCGACAACTTCGGACTCGCCGCGAACATCAACGACTGGCTGGGCGCGACCGTGCTGACTCCCTTCGCCCGGGAGTGGGTCCTCGTCTCGATCGGCAACATCGTGACCTGGGAGTTCGTCGGCTACAACATGCTGATCTTCTACTCGGCGCTGCGCGTCATCCCGACCGACCTGTACGAGGCGGCGGAGCTCGACGGCGCCGGGCCGTTCCGGGTCGTCACGGGCATCAAGCTCCCCGCACTTCGCGGTGCGATCGTCATCGCAACGATCTTCTCGATCATCGGCAGCTTCCAGCTCTTCAACGAGCCGAACATCCTGCGCACGCTGGCGCCGAACATCATCACCACGTACTTCACGCCGAACATGTACGCCTACAACCTCTCGTTCGCGGGCCAGCAGTACAACTACTCGGCCACCGTCGCGATCGTGATGGGCGTCATCACGGCCGTCATCGCCTACGTCGTGCAGCTGCGCGGCTCGCGCAAGGAGGACCGATGAGCACCACCGCCGTCCGCGAACGCCGGTCGGCCGGCTCCGCCCGGCCGACGGATGCCGCGCCCCGCCGTCGTCGCACGTCGCCGCTGCAGCCGCGCAAGTCCGTGGCCTTCACCCTCATGATGGGCATCTTCGTCGTCTACAGCCTCGTGCCGCTGCTCTGGCTGGTGATCAACGCGACGAAGACCCAGGCCGGTCTGTTCTCGAGCTTCGGGCTCTGGTTCGGCGACGAGTTCGTGCTGTTCCAGAACATCTGGGAGACGCTGACGTACCGCGACGGGATCTTCCTCCGCTGGTTCGGAAACACCCTCCTCTACGTCGTGCTCGGCGCGGGCGGGGCGACCCTGCTCGCGACGCTCGCCGGCTACGGACTGGCCAAGTTCCGGTTCGCGGGGCGACGCGCGATCTTCGCCGTCGTGCTCGGCGCGATCGCCGTGCCCGGCACGGCGCTCGCCGTGCCGACGTTCCTCATGTTCAGCCAGCTCGGCCTCACCAACACCCCGTGGGCGATCATCATCCCGTCGCTGATCAGCCCGTTCGGGCTCTACCTGATCTGGGTGTACGCGGTCGACTCGGTTCCGACCGAGCTCCTCGAGGCCGCGCGGATGGACGGCGCGGGCGAGTTCCGCACCTTCTTCACGATCTCGATCCGGCTGCTCGCTCCCGGGATCGTGACGGTGCTGCTCTTCACCGTCGTCGCGACCTGGAACAACTACTTCCTGCCGCTGATCATGCTGAGCGACCCCACGTGGTACCCGCTCACCGTCGGCCTCAACCAGTGGAACGCGCAGGCCACCGGCGTCGGCGCGCAGCCCATCTACAACCTGGTGATCACGGGCTCGCTGCTCACGATCGTCCCCATCGTCGTCGCGTTCCTCGGGCTGCAGCGGTTCTGGCAGTCCGGGCTCAGCGCCGGAAGCGTCAAGCAGTGACCGAGCGGCACTGCCAGGCGGACCACCCCCAGCCCGCTCGACCGGAGCGTCCTGCCCCGGAACACATGGCACAACGAAGTGAAGGGACACATCCCATGCGCATCACCCGATCCGCCACCCGGCGGACCCTGTCGGTCGTCGCGGCGGCCGCGCTGGTCGGTTCGCTCGCGGCCTGCTCGGCGGGCGGCGACGCCGGCTCGACGGGCTCGGCCGACGACCTCGACGCCGCGCTCGAGCAGGGCGGCAAGATCACCTACTGGAGCTGGACCCCGAGCGCCGAGGCGCAGGTCGCGGCGTTCGAGGAGGCCTACCCGAACGTCGACGTCGAGCTCGTGAACGCCGGCACCAACACGGAGGAGTACACGAAGCTCCAGAACGCCATCAAGGCAGGATCGGGCGCGCCCGACGTCGTGCAGATCGAGTACTACGCGATCCCGCAGTTCGCGCTCTCCGATGCACTGGTCGACCTGGGCGAGTACGGCCTCGACGAACTCGAGGACCAGTACTCGGCGTCCACCTGGGGCGCGGTGAACGTCGACGGCAAGCTCGTCGGCCTTCCGCAGGACTCGGGACCGATGGCGCTGTTCTACAACGCGACCGTCTTCCAGGAGAACGGCATCGAGGTGCCTGCCACCTGGGACGAGTACGTGCAGGCTGCGCGCGACCTCCACGCGGCCGACCCCTCGAAGTACCTCACCTCGGACACCGGCGACGCGGGCTTCACGACGAGCATGATCTGGCAGGCCGGCGGCCGGCCGTTCGGCATCGATGGAACCGACATCACGATCGACCTGGCCGACGAGGGCACGCAGCAGTGGACGGGCGTCTGGAACCAGCTCGTCGAAGAGGAGCTCCTCGCGACGACCCCCGGCTGGTCGGACGAGTGGTTCAAGGGCCTCGCCGACGGCTCGATCGCCTCGCTCGTGATCGGCGCCTGGATGCCCGGCGTGCTCGAGTCGAGCGTCCCCGACGCGTCGGGCGACTGGCGGGTGGCGCCCATGCCGACCTACGACGGCACCCCGGTCGCCGCCGAGAACGGCGGCGGCGGCCAGTCCGTCACGAAGCAGTCGGAGAACCCGGCACTCGCCGCGGCATTCCTCCGCTGGCTGAACAGCGACCCGGCCTCCATCGACATCTTCCTCGAGAGCGGCGGCTTCCCGTCCACGACCGCCGACCTCGACGACCCGGAGTTCGTGGGCTACGAGTCGGAGTACTTCGGTGGCCAGAAGATCAACGAGGTCCTGACCCAGGCGTCGAAGGACGTCTCGTCGGGCTGGTCGTACCTCCCGTACCAGGTGTACGCGAACAGCATCTACGGCGACACCGTCGGCCAGGCCTACGCGAACGCGTCCGACCTGAACGACGGCCTCGCCGACTGGCAGGAGCAGCTCGTCCAGTACGGCAACGATCAGGGCTTCTCCGTCAGCGAGTAGTCCTCGGATCGAGGAGCGGGGCCGGCCGGTCACCCGGCCGGCCCCGTCGCCTCCCACCTCACCTCACCTCACCTCACCTCACACCACCGGGATCGATCGCTCGATCGCCGGACCGCACGAACGGAGTCCGCATGACCGCCCGCATCCGCCTCGACCCGGCCGCCGCCATCGGCGCCGTGCCGCGCCGGCTGTTCGGCACGTTCGTCGAGCACATGGGCCGCTCCGTCCACGGAGGCATCCACGACCCGGCCTCCGCGAGCGCGGACCATCGCGGGTTCCGCTCCGACGTCGCCGACCTCGTCCGCGAGCTCGGAGCGACGGCGGTCCGCTACCCGGGTGGCAACTTCGTCTCCGGCTACCGATGGGAGGACGGCGTCGGTCCCGTCGACGAGCGACCGGTGCGCCTCGAACCCGCCTGGCGCGGCATCGAGCCGAACACCGTCGGCCTGCACGAGTTCGCCGAGTGGGCGGCGGAGGCCGGCATGGAGCTCGTCGAGGCCGTGAACCTCGGCACGCGCGGTCCGGCCGAGGCCGCAGACCTGCTCGAGTACGCCAACCACCCCGCGGGCACGACGCTGAGCGACCGGCGGCGCGCGAACGGACGTGACGAGCCGTTCGACATCCGCGTCTGGTGCCTCGGCAACGAGATGGACGGCCCGTGGCAGATCGGACACAAGACCGCCCACGAGTACGGGCGCATCGCCGCCGAGACCGCGCGGCTCATGCGCTTCATCGACCACCGCGTCGAGCTCGTGGTCGCGGGCAGCTCGAACTTCGAGATGCCGACGTTCGGCGACTGGGAGCGCACGGTGCTCCAGCTGACCGCGGGGCTCGTCGACCACATCTCCGTGCACGCCTACTACGAGGAGCAGGGCGATGACGCGGCGAGCTTCCTCGCCTCCGGCGCGCACCTCGACCGCTACCTCGACGCGGTCGCCGCGATCATCGACGAGGTCGCGGCCGACACCGCGACGGAGCCAGTGGGCATCAGCGTCGACGAATGGAACGTCTGGAACCAGACCCGCTGGAACGAGGTCGACAAGCCGCGCGTGCTCGGCGGCGAGTTCCGCAACCAGCCCGTCATCGAGGACGACTACACGGTCACCGATGCGGTCGTCGTCGGAGGGCTGCTCATCGCGCTCCTCCGCCACGCCGACCGCGTGAGCATGGCCAACCTCGCGCAGTTGGTCAACGTCATCGCGCCCATCCGCTGCGAGACCGGTGGCCCCGCCTGGCGGCAGACCACGTTCTTCCCGTTCCGCGACGCGGCGCGCCATGCCCGCGGCGTCGTCGTGCGCCCGGAAGTCGACGTCGACACCCATCGCACCGATCGACACGGCGACGTCGCGATCGTGGATGCGGTCGCGACCGTCGACGCGGACGAGGCATCCGTCTTCATCGTCAATCGCAGCCTCGACCGGCGGATGCCGCTGCATCTCGCGGTCGTCGACGAAACGGTCGACCGAGGCGTCAGCGGCGGTTGGCGTGTCGCCGAGGCGACGACGTTGACCGTTCCCGAGGGAGCCGACCGCCATCGCACGAACGGCCCGGGCGACGAGGCCGTCCGCCCGGCGCCCCTCGCTGGGGTCCGTTCCGACGGCGAGGTGATCGCGGCGGAGCTGCCCGCACTGTCCTGGACCGTCATCCGGCTCGCGCGCGACGCGCAGGAGTCGTACGAGGAGGAGACCCCGTGAGCCGCTTCGCCATCGGCGAGACCGACTTCGAGCTGGACGGTCGGCCGCACCGGATCCTGGCCGGAGCGCTGCACTACTTCCGCATCCACCCGGACCTCTGGGCCGATCGGATCCGGAAGGCCCGGCTCATGGGCCTCAACGCGATCGAGACCTACGTCGCGTGGAACCAGCACGAGCCGGTGCGCGGCAGGTGGCGCGCCGACGACGACGTGGACCTCGGCCGCTTCCTCGACCTCGTGGCCGCCGAGGGCATGCACGCCATCGTCCGACCCGGTCCGTACATCTGCGCGGAATGGGACAACGGCGGACTGCCCGCGTGGCTGTTCCGCGATCCCGCCGTCGGTGTGCGCCGCTTCGAGCCTCGCTACCTCGCCGCCGTCTCGGACTACCTGCGGAACGTGTACGACATCGTCGCGCCGCGGCAGATCGACGTCGGTGGACCGGTGATCCTCGTCCAGATCGAGAACGAGTACGGTGCGTACGGCGCCGACAAGGACTACCTCGCGGAGCTCGTGCGCGTCACGCGCGATGCCGGCATCACGGTGCCGCTCACGACGATCGACCAGCCGACTCCGCAGATGCTCGCCGACGGCAGCCTGGCGGGCCTGCACCTCACCGGCTCCTTCGGGTCGCGCACCGCCGAGCGCCTGGCGACCCTCCGCGAATACCAGCCCACCGGTCCGCTCATGTGCATGGAGTTCTGGTGCGGCTGGTTCGACGATTGGGGCTCGCACCACCACACGACGGATGCCGCCGCCTCCGCGGCCGAGCTCGACACGCTGCTCGCGGCCGGCGGCTCGGTCAACGTCTACATGTTCCACGGCGGGACCAACTTCGGGCTGACGAACGGTGCCAACGACAAGGGCCGGTACGCGCCGATCACGACGAGCTACGACTACGACGCACCGCTCGACGAAGCCGGGTACCCGACCGAGAAGTTCTGGGCGTTCCGTGACGTGATCGCGAAGTACGCGGACGTGCCCGACGAGCGGCCCGCCGAGCGGGCGCCCGCGCCCGAGATCACCGCGCCGCTCGCGGTCGGCCCGTCGCTGCTCGAGGTCGCGCCGAGGCTCGGCGACGAGTCGCGCCATGACGACGTCCCGACCTTCGAGGACCTCGACCAGGATCGCGGCGTCGTGCTCTTCGCCACTCGGCTCAGCCGAGGCGGGCCCGGCGTGCTCACCGTGGGCGAGGAGGTGCGCGACCGAGCCTGGGTGCTGATCGACGGGGTTCCCGCGGGCGTGATGGGCAGGGACGCGCACGAGCGCGCGGTCGCGCTGACCGAGGCGCGCGGCGAGCTCGTGATCGTCGTCGAGGACCAGGGTCGCGTGAACTACGGCCCGCGAATCGGCGAGCACAAGGGACTCATCGGCGGCGTCGCGCTCGACGGCGTTCCGCTGACGGGATGGGCGGCCCGACCGCTCGACCTCGACCGGCTGCCGGACCTGGCGAGGCTCGGGCCGTCCGAGTTCGCCGCCGGTCCCGTGCTCGCCCACGGCGAATTCGACGCCGAGGCATCCGCCGACCTGTTCCTGGACACCCTGCACTGGGGCAAGGGACTCGTCTGGATCAACGGGTTCCTGCTCGGTCGCTACTGGCGCCGCGGGCCGCAGCGCACGCTCATCGTGCCGGCGCCCGTCGTCCGCGCGGGGCGCAACGAGGTGGCCGTGCTCGAATTCGAGACGATCGCCGAGCCGGAGGTGCGGTTCCTCGCGCATCCCCACCTCGGGCACACCGAGATCTGACGCGGCCCCGGATGGATTCGGACGCGAGGGGAGAGCCGTCCCAGTCCCGCATCGCGCGGCGAGCGGGCGTGACCGGCGGGGCGCACGCGGCATCCGCCCAGACGGCCCCGCCTAGGCTGGAACCCATGCATCTCGCCCTCGTCCGCCACGGACAGACCGAATGGAACCTGCGCGGGCTCATGCAGGGCCGGACCGACATCCCGCTGAACGCGACCGGGCGCGCCCAGGCCGCGCAGGCGGCGCGCACGCTCGATCCGGCCGACTGGGACGTCGTCGTGAGCTCGACGCTCGGCCGGGCGCGGGAGACCGCCGCCATCCTCGCCGACGGGCTCGGCCTGCCCGTCGCCGGAGCGTACGACGACCTCGTCGAGCAGGACTTCGGCGACGCCGAGGGCACGCACGTCACGCAGATCGACGAGCGGTGGCCGGGCAGGGAGTTCCCGGGCAAGGAGCCCGACCACGAGGTCGGCCCGCGGGGGGCGCGGGCGCTCGCGCGCATCGCCGTCGATCACGACGGCGCGCGCGTGCTCGCCGTCGCGCACGGCACGCTCATCCGGCACGCGCTCGGCGAGCTCAGCGGCCACGAGGCGCAGAGCTACCCCCGGCTCGACAACCTGTCGGTCTCGCGGCTCGAACGAGCGGATGCCTCGTGGCGCGTGCTGACCGTCGGCGGCACGTCGTTCGACGAGGTGCTGCCGTGGCTGCGTCCGGTCCGTGCGGGTGACGAGGTGCTGGGTCGCACCGCCTGAGCGCCGGCCGACGTGCGGCGCGTGTTGCGATCTCGGAACGATCGTGCGACGGGCCGATGTCGCCCCTCCCGGAGTCGGCCGCACCGGACGTATGATCCGGAAATGGAGGCACCGGGCAGCACCACCCTGGTCGTCGTGGGCGAGGAGGCGACCGCCGCGATCGGATCCCTCGCCGGGCTCGCGAACGTCGAGAGCGCGACGTTCGCCGAGATGACGGATGCCACCGACGCCGAGGTCGTCACCTGGTCGAGCACGTCGCACGCGCCGTTCGTCGTGCACGACCGGGATCCGCTCGGCCACGTGGCATCCGCGTGGGTCGAGTTCTACGACGAGCGGGCGACGCTCGGCGTCCTGCAGCTCGAGATCGAGCAGGTGATCGACGCGGTCGCGCGGCACGAGCTCAGGGTGCCCGACTACTACGTCGTCCTCGAACCCGAGTCGCTGCGGGGGACCTGGATGCACTGGTGGCTCGGCGTGGTCGCCGCGGCGTCCCCGAACCGCGTGCTGCCGTGGGAGCCGGGCGATGCGCCCCTGGCAGGGCTCATCCGGCACCTGCCGACGGCTCGAGCATGGCCCGAGGTGCATCGGTGGCTGCCTGGCGTGGTGAGGGCCGTGCCCGACCGGGTCGGACCGGGCCTCCCGGGCGCGGCCTGAGCCCCGCGCGGCGGCTCAGTCGCCCGGGCGCCGCGCGCGCGCCCTGATGTGCAGGACGACGAACTCCGCGGGGCGGATCGGCGCGAACCCCACGAAGACCGGCAGGTCACCCGCATCGATGTCGCGCTCCGAGACCGTGTCGTGGTCGCACTTCACGAAGTACGCGCGATCGGGCGCGTTCCCCCGGAACGCACCGACCCGGAACAGCTCGTGCAGGAACGCGCCGACCGACTCGCGCACCTCCTCCCAGAGCGCCTCGGCGTTGGGTTCGAATCGCGTCCACTGCAGGCCGCGATCGAGGCTCTCCTCGAGGAAGAGCGCCGTGCGGCGCACCGGGACGTACTTCCACGCGCTCGCCGCCGCGTCCGCGCCCGCCAGCGTGCGTGCTCCCCAGACGACCGGCCCGTGCCCCGCGAAGGTGCGCAACGTGCTGATGCCCGCCGTGTTGAGCGATTCGGCGTCGCGGTTCCCGAGGTCGAACTCGAGGCCGTCGGCGCCGCGGACGTCCGCGTCGGTTCCGGCCGGTGCCGACCACACGCCGTGCGCCGCGTCGCTGCGCGCGAGCACGCCGGCCACGGCCGCCGAGGCGGCGAACGTCTCGACGGACCCGGCGCGCGACGGGTCGGTGCGGCGCAGGCGCGGCGCGTACAGTGCGGCGTTGGAGCTCGCGGTGCCGACCGCAGCCTGCGCCCCGTCCGCGATGGCGGCCCGGATGGCCTCGAGGCTCGACCACGACGCCGGCGGGTCGACGAGCAGCATCGCTCGGCGGCGTTCGCAGAAGGCGACCGCCTCCGCGACGATCTCGTGGGCGTCGGCGCGCGCGGCGGACTCGGCGGGCAGCACGAGCAGGTTCACGAGGTCGACGCGCTCGAGGGCCTCGAGGCCGCCCCGGACACCGTCGATGCCGGTGTCGGCGACCCGCACCGCCACTGCCGAGGCGCCGCCGTTGTCGAAGTACGAGCGCAGTGCGCGCCGGAGCGGCGATGCGTGCAGGTCGCCCCAGATCGCATCCTCGTCGGTGCCCCAGCCGCCGACGTC
The DNA here is from genome assembly GCF_042672355.1 of Agromyces binzhouensis. NCBI lineage: Bacteria > Bacillati > Actinomycetota > Actinomycetes > Micrococcales > Microbacteriaceae > Agromyces > Agromyces binzhouensis. The sequence goes on from NZ_JBHXVJ010000008.1 coordinate 149,881, forward strand.
GATGTCGACGGGGTCGCCGATCGGGCCGTCCCCCGCGGAGCCCAGGAATGCCGCGACGGCGGTTCCGACGCCCTCGATGGGTCGCGTCATCGGCCCCACCTCCCGTACCCGGCTGCGTCGAGCGGATGCCTCGTGGCCGAGCCTCCTCCCGTCCGTGGCGGGTGTCAAGGAGCCTGCTCGCGACCGGAGCGGGAGGCGACGGCGCGGAGTGCGGACTCCACGCCGTCCGAGGGACCCCGAGCGTCGCTCAGGCCGTGGGACGCTCCTGGGCGGGCTGGACACCGGCGTGCTCGAGGGCCCAGTCCAGCGCGAAGTCGGCGACCTCCTCCCAACCGTCCTGGCTGACGATGCGGTGGGTGCGCCCGGCGAACTCCCGGTGGTCGACGACGGCCGGGCTGCCCGTCCTGCGGTACTTCCGCACGATGGCGCGGCCGATGGCCGGCGGCACGACGTGGTCGATCTCACCGGTGATGACGAGCAGCGGCGCGCGGTCCGCGCGACCGTAGTCGACGTGGGTCACGCCGCCCCGCTCGTCGATGGTCGAGGCCACGCCCTCGAAGAGCACCCGGTTGTAGGAGTTGACGGCGTACGCCTCCCAGATGCGGTCGGACGCCTCGCGGCTGAGGTCGTTGCCGAACGTGAAGTGGAAGTGGCCCTTCGAGATGGGCTTGGCACCGTTGCGGTCGAACGGGTTCGAGAGGATGGGGAAGCCGGTGCGCAGGGTCGACGGCGGCAGCGTCGTGATGCCCGCGGTCTGGCCGGGCGTGACGCCGACGTAGGCGATGCCGAGCCCTCGGTCGGCGAGCATCTGGGTGATGACGCCACCGAACGAGTGGCCCATGATGATGGGCTTCCGCGGCAGCGCGCGGATGATGCGCTCGTAGTGGTCGGCGATCTGCTTCAGCCCGATGCCCTTCAGCGGCTCGGGGTTCGAGCGGATGTCGGCGACGGAGCGGTCGTCGATGCCGGGCCAGCCGGGGACGACGACGTCATGACCGAGCGAGCGGAACCGCTCGGCCCAGGTGTCCCAGCTCTTCGGGGTCATCCAGAGGCCGTGGATGAGGACGATCGGGGGCTTCGCGGTGGTGGTCATGTTGTTCCTGCTCCTCGTGGTGCGGTCGTGGTTTCTTTTAGAGAAAGAACGATCGTTCTCTCTGTTCCATTCCCTGAAACTACGCCGTGGGTCGAGCCGCTGTCAAGCAAAAAGAGAAAGATCGTTCTATCATTACTCCATGGCACCACGAACGACCCCGGGCGGCGCCTCGATCGCGCGCGAGCGACTGCTGGCGACCGCGAGCGAGCTCTTCTATCGGGAGGGCATCCACTCGGTCGGAGTCGACCGCATCGTCGGCGAGGCGGGCGTGACGCGTGCGACGTTCTACCGGCACTTCCCGAGCAAGGAGGACCTCGTCGAGGCATACCTCGGCGTCGAGGACGCGCACATCCGCGCGGCGTTCCAGGCCGCCGAGGCGACCGGGGCCCCGCCGCGGGAGCTCGTCGGGCTCGTCATCGACGGGCTCGCCGACGACGTCGCCCGACGCCACACGCGGGGCTGCCCGTTCATCAACGCCGCCGCCGAGTATCCCGACGCCGACAGCGGCGTCCGCCGCGCCGTCGCGGCCCACCGCGAATGGTTCCGGTCCGAGCTCGAGCAGGTCCTCGACGCAGCGGACGCGCCCGACCCGCGCCTCGGCGCCGCGGAGCTCGTGCTCGTCCGCGACGCCGCGATGGTCGGCGGGTACCTCGACGGGTGGGAGCGCGTGCGGCCGGCGTTCCTCGCATCCGCTCGCCGCGCGACCGGGCTGCCGCTGTCGCGGGTGCCGACGGCCGAGGACGGGGCGTCGAACGAGGAGGGCTGAGGCGCCGAGCACGGCGAACGGCCCGCCTCACGGGGAGGCGGGCCGCTCGCGACTCGAGATCAGCCGCGCACGTGCACGTCGACCCACACGAGTCGGTGGTCGCTCGACGGGAACGGGAAGGTGCCGGTGAGCGCCGACAGCGGGTCGGACGAGACCGGCCAGAACACGCCCGCGTCGGCGACGCGGAGGTCCTTCGACGGCAGCACGTAGTCGGCGCGCAGGTTGCCCGGCGCCGGGTTGTCGTTGAAGTCGGCCGTGTCGAGCGCCGGGTCGCCCTCGTGGGCCAGGTTCGCGCCGGCCTGCAGCTCGGACGCCTCGACCGCGCCGGCCGACGTCGGCATCGGGTCGGTGATGCGCGGGTGGCCGAGGAGCTGGTGGATCGCGTCGTCCGTCGAGTCGCCGTCGACCGGGTCGGCGTTCTGGTCGCCGAGGATGACGAAGGACGAGCCGGGCTTCAGTCCGCCGAACACCCCGTGGTCGTCGTAGATGTACGACGACGCGGCACCCGGGTGCACGTAGTCGGCCCAGAAGCGGATCTCGTCGTGGTTGCGCGTGCCGTTGCGGTCCTCTGCGCCGTCGAAGGTCGGCGGCGTCGGGTGCGACGCCAGCACGTGCACCGTGCGTCCGCCGATCTCGACCGGGACGTCCCAGTGCGACTTGCTCGAGAGGCGGAAGACGTCGAGCTCCTCGGGCGAGTACCAGTCCGCCGGGGTTGCGGTCTCCGGGTCATCGGGCAGCAGTGCGCCCGGCATGTCCTTCCAGAGGAAGTGCTGGAACGTGCGCACCGCCTCGTCGTCGATCGGGAACTTCGAGAGGAGGGCCATGCCGAACTGGCCGGGGAAGAAGCCGAAGCCGAACGCGTCGTCGCCGCCCCCGACGACGCCGTTGTTGTTGAGGTCGAATCCGCTCGGCACGCCCGTGTTCGACGGTGCGACGAAGGCGTACGGGTACTCGACCGGGTCGGCGCCGCCCTGCGAGACCTCGAGGTAGTTGTCGCGGAACAGGTCGACGGCGACACCCCCGGGCACGTAGTCGAACTCGTTCAGCAGCACGATGTCGGGGTTCGCGCGCTGGATGATCTCGGCGACGGTCTTCGCCTGCGCGTTCGTGCCCGTCGAGAGGTCGGCGACGAGCTGCCCCTCGAAGTTCCGGTTGAGCGAGAGGTTGTAGGTGGCGACGCGGACGGTGTCGGCGCGTCCCGGCGTTCCGCCGGGCGCGGCCTGGGCCGGTGCGGCCGCCGCTCCGACGCCGAGCGCGAGCACCGCCGCGGAGGCGGCGACGAGTGGGGCGCGGAGTGCGGTGCGGTCGGATCGTCTCGTGGACATGCGAGCTCCTCTGCTGGCGGTTCCGGTTGCCGCCCACGGTAGGCGCTTCGAGTGACGGCCGGAAGAACCGTGCGCGAACGAGCGGGGCGGGCCCGCTCCTGCTCAGAGGTGCACGGGCCCCGTCGCCTCGTCGCCGCGGGGCCCGACCGGCCCGCCGACGGAAACGCGGCGGGCCCCCGCTCCGGGAGACCCGCCGCGCAGCTCGTCGTCGGAACGCTACTTGCGGTGCGTGACGTCGCTGACGTCGTTGCCCGCGCGGCCGGCGACCTTCGCCTTCTTGTCGGCCCGCTTCTCCTTGAGCGTCCTCGAGGCTGCGGTCTTGTTGTTGGACGACTTCTTCGTTGACTTCTCTGACACGGTGACGCCCTCTGCTCGGGAGCCCGGACGGGCCCCGTGGTGGCCACCCTAGCCGCGGTGGCTGTGCGCGCGCCGATCTCCCGGGACCGCTCAGAGGTGCACGGGCGTCGCCGCGAAGGCCGCCGCGAGGGCGTCGTCGCCCTGCACCCGGAACCGGCCGTCCGGCGCCGCGAGGTCGGCGCGCTCCCAGAGCAGGAGCACGAGGTCGCCCACGTCCGCGGTGATCGTCACGTGCGCGTCCTCGTCCGATGCCGCACCGGGCGGGACGCGCTCGAGGACCCAGCCCGGGGTCACGCGCCAGGCGTCCTCGGTGTCGGCCGCGACGAGCGCGACCGTGCCGGCCAGCGACGCGATGCCCCGACGGCGCGCCTCCGTCATGAAGACCTCGCCGAACTCGTCCACCGCGTCCGCCGCGCCGGCGCGGCCCGCCTCGCGAGGCAGCCGCGGATCGGACTCGGACGCGGTGCGCAGGTCCCAGAGGTGCTTCGTCGCCTCGTGCGCCATCCGTCGATGCCAGAAGCGCGTCGGTCCGGTCGCGCCGTAGAGGATCGGCACGATGCGCTCGGGGTCCGCGCCCTCGAGCACCGACACGAGCGAGTCGCTCCCCTCGCGGAACCAGGGCGCGCGATCGGCGTCGGCCGGCCGGCGGAACTCGCGACGGTCGGCGGGTGCGCCCGTGCGCACGACCTCGGTCGCCCAGCGCTGGATGTTCCCGAGGTGGTCGACGATCCGACCCGCGGTGGGCCAGATCGCCGATCGCACGGGCGCCTCGGGGTCGGTCAGCGCGGCGGTCGCGGCGAACGCCGACGTGACGGCTCGGAGGGCGCTGAGGGACGACATGCCTCCATCCTCCCGCGTGCCGGGGTTCGTGCGCGGGCGATCACGCCGCGGGACGTGCCGACGGGGTGAGGTCGAGCGCGCGGCTCCGGACCTCGGCGAGCGCGTGCTCGATCGCCCCGATGGTCACGCTGTCCTCCCCGAGCGCGGAGCGACGCAGCTCCGGCGCGGTGGGGTCGTCGCTGTCGTCGAGGATCCGTCCCGCGCGGTCGATGACGTCGGGCAGCGTGTCGGCGACGGTGCCGCCGACCACGACCCGGTCGACGTCGAGGAGGTCGCCCAGGACCAGGCAGATGCGTGCGAGTCGTTCGGCCAGCCGGTCGGTGATCGCCACTGCGGCGGGGTCGCCGGATGCCGCGGCGAGACCGACCTCGGCCTCGTCGAGCGTCGCCGGGTCGAGGTGCGCGAGCGCGCCCTCACCGACCTCGGAGGCCGTGATGGCCTCGACGGCCCAGCGGCGCGCGAGCAGTGCGAGGCCGTCGGACGAGCCGACTCCGTCGACGTGGTCGAGGAAGCGCAGCTCTCCGGCCGCGCCGCGTCGGCCGCGGATCAGCCGGCCGTCGATCATGAGGCCCGCGCCCATGCCCTCGCCGGTCATCAGGGCGATGAACGAGTCGGCGTCGCGCCCCCCGCCGTCCGGCGCGGAGCGTTCGGCGATCGCCGCGAGGTTGGCGTCGTTCTCGACCGTCACGACGGCCGCGTCTGCGCCGAGGAACTCCGAGTAGCCAGGGTTGGCGACTCGCCAGAACGGGTTCTCGACGGGCGAGGCGCCGTCGCGATCGACGGGAGCGGGCACGGCCACCGTGATCGCCAGCACCGACGAGGCGTCGACGCCGGCGTCGGCCAGGGCGCCGTCGATCGCGGTGCGGACGAGCGCGCGTCGCCGGCCGGCGTCGGCCAGTCGTTCCGGCCGGTCGGGTCGCACGGCGGCGATCTCGGCGCCGTGCCGCCCGATCGGCGTGCCGCGCAGGTCGGCGACGGTCGCCGAGATGTGGTCGTGGCCGGCGTCGACGCCGATCACGACCGCGGCACGGTCGCGGAGCGCGTAGCGACGGGCGGGGCGGCCCTTGGTGTAGGCGCCGACGGCGCGCGCGTCGCGGAGCTCGTCGAGCCAGCCCTGCCGGAGCAGTTCGTCGCAGACCCCGATGACCGTCGAGCGGGTGAGCCCTGTCGCCGCCATCGCATCGCTCGCCGTGAAGGCGCCGGCGCGCCACGCGTACTCGAGCACCCGTCGAGCGTTCACCCGTCGCAGCACCTGCGGCGACGTCGCCGCACCGTTCTCGTCCACGCACTTGACCTTTCCGTCGTCCTCGGCCATTATTTACGACACAGAGTAAATCTACACTCCAAATCATATACATGGCGTCGTCGCCACGGCACCGACGCCCACGACTTCCCGGAGGAGACGACGACGTGCCTCACCCACCGATCAGCCCCAGCCGTCACCCGAACCCGGCCGCCGGCGACCACCGGATGCGCGGCCGGCTCGGCATCGCCGGCGCCGTGGTCCTCGCCTCGGGCCTGGCCCTCAGCGGCTGCTCCAGCGCGGGCAGCGGCACGGAGGACATCACCTTCCTACTCAGCAAGCCCGAAGCGGTCCCGTACTTCCAGGACCTCGTCGCGGAGTTCAACGGCTCGCAGTCCGAGGTGCGCGTCACGCTCGACTCGGCATCGAACCTCTCGGCCGGCTTCCTCCGTGGCAACCCGCCCGACGTCGGGCTGCTCAACTACAACTACGAGATGGCGCGCTTCATGGAGCGCGGCGCCCTCTCCGACCTCTCCGACATGCCCGAGGCGGACCGCATCCGCCCCGACGTGCAGGAACTCGTGGACCAGTACGCGACCTACCCGGGGCGCACGAGCGTGCTGCCCTACTCGGTCGCCGCGGCATCCGTCATCTACAACGTGCAGATGTTCGAGGAGAACGGCATCGAGGTGCCGACCACCTGGGACGAGCTGATCGCCGCGTGCGACACGCTCGAAGCGGCCGGGATCACTCCGATCTACGGCACGTACAAGGACGCGTGGACGGTGGCGCAGGGCCTCTTCGACTACAGCGTGGGCGGCACGACCGACGTGCCCGAGTTCCTCGCCGCGCTCGAGGAGGAGGGCACGGACGTCGGTCCCGACTCGCCCGTGTCGTTCCAGAAGACGATCCTCGACCCGGTCCTCCAGATGGAGGAGCTCGCGGCCTACTCCAACGCCGACGCCGCGAGCCGCGGCTACGGCGACGGGAACGTGGCCTTCGCCGACGGCGAGGCCGCGATGTACCTGCAGGGACCCTGGGCGCTCGGCGAGATCGCCAAGACCAGCCCCGACCTCGAACTCGGGACCTTCCCGCTCCCGATGACGAACGATCCCGACGACCTGAAGGTCCGCGTGAACCTCGACCTGGCGCTGTGGGTGCCGGAGGCGAGCAACAGCAAGGAGGCGGCGCGCACGTTCGTGTCGTACCTGATGCAGCAGGACGTGATGGACGCCTACAACGCCGCGTTCCTGGGCTTCGGTACGACGACGGATGCCGCGCCCGTGACCGACGAGCGGATCCTCGGGATGCAGGAGTACTACGACGCCGGCGAGTTCTACCAGGGACTCTCGCGGTCGATCCCGCTCACCATCCCGATCGACAACTACATCCAGGCGATGGTGACCGGCGCGGACATCCCGGCGACCCTCGCGACCATCGACGCGGACTGGGCGCGACTCGCGCTGCGCGGCTGACGGCGATTCGAAAGGACACCCCGACATGAGCACACCGGTCACCACCGCCGCGGCCTCCGCCGGCTCCCTCGTCGACGAGGCCGAGCACGGCCGGACCGACCACCTCGCCGGCGCCCGCCACGATCGACGCGGCCGGGTCCGCGTCGATCCGATCTACTACTGGTTCCTCGTCCCGACGCTCGTGCTGTTCACGCTCGCGATCACGGTCCCCGCGGTGCTCGGCATCTTCTACTCGTTCACGAACTTCATCGGGTTCGGCGACTGGGAGTTCGTGGGGCTCACCAACTACGTGGCCGCCTTCTCCGACCCGGCGATCCTCGCGAGCTACGGCTTCACGTTCGGCTTCGCCATCGTGACGGTCCTGCTGGTGAACGTCATCGCGTTCCTGCTCGCCGTCGGCCTGACCGCGAAGATCAAGCTCAAGGCCGGGCTGCGGGCCGTGTTCGTGATCCCCATGGTCATCTCGGGCATCGTCATCGCCTACGTGTTCAACTTCCTCTTCTCCAACTCGGTGCCCGCGCTCGGCTCGGGACTCGGCATCCCGTGGCTCTCGGAGTCGATCCTCGCCAACCCCGACCTCGCCTGGCTCTCCATCGTGATCGTCACCGCCTGGCAGTCGATCCCGGCGACCCTGCTCATCTACATCGCAGGGCTCCTCTCGATCCCCGGCGAGGTGTACGAGGCCGCGGACATCGACGGGGCGGGCGCGGTGCGACGGCTGTGGTCGGTCACCCTCCCGCTCGTCTCCGGGTACGTCGTGATCAACATGATCCTGGGGTTCAAGAACTACCTCAACGTGTACGACGTCATCGTCGGCCTGACCAACGGCGGTCCGGGAACCTCCACCCGCAGCATCGCGATGACGATCTTCACCGGCTTCACGGGCGGCGACTACGCCTACCAGATGGCGAACGCGACGATCTTCTTCATCATCGCCGTCGCGATCTCGGTGCTCCAACTCCGAATCACCCGCGGAAAGGCGGCGATCTGATGACCCAGACAGCAGCGAAGCGGACCGCCGCTCCCGTCCTCCCGGCCACCGCCCGCAACGGCGCGCCCACCCCCGCGCGCCGGCGCGGGAAGGTCGGCCAGGAGAAGACGAGCTGGACGACCATGGTCATCCTGTTCCTCTGCGCCATCACGGTGCTCCTGCCGCTCTACGTGACGATCTCGATGTCGCTGAAGTCGACCTCGCAGGCCGTCGACGGCAACGCGTTCTCGCTTCCGGCGCCGATCGACTTCTCCGGGTTCGTCCAGGCCTGGGAGCTGACGAACTTCCCGGTCGCCTTCACGATCTCCCTGCTGGTGACGGCGGGCACGGTGGTGGGCACCGTCCTGCTCGCGTCGCTCGCGTCCTACGCGATCGTGCGCAACTGGGAGCACCGCTTCTTCCGCTGGTCGTTCTTCTACCTGCTGGCGGCGATGTTCCTGCCGTTCCCGGTCGTCGCACTCCCGCAGATCCAGCTCACGGGCCTCACGGGTCTCGCGAACCCGGCCGGCGTCACGATCCTCCACATCATGTTCCAGCTCTCCTTCAGCATCCTGCTGTTCACGGCGTTCCTGCGCTCGATCCCGCTCGAACTCGAGGAGAGCGCCCGCATCGACGGGGCGACCACCTGGCAGACCTTCCGGCAGCTGATCTTCCCGCTGCTCGCGCCGATGAGCGCCACCGTCGCGATCTTCGCCTTCCTGGCGTCGTGGAACGACTTCATGATGCCGTCGCTGATCATCGCCGACTCCGCGCAGCAGACGCTGCCGGTCGTGCAGTCGATCTTCCAGACGCAGTTCAGCAACAACTACAACGTGTCGTTCGCGTCGTACCTCATGGCCATGGCGCCCGCCATCGTCGTGTACCTGTTCACGCAGCGATGGGTCATGGAAGGCGTGACCCAGGGCGCCGTGAAGGGCTGACCCCGCCCGGCGCACCCCGCCTCCGACCACCTCATCACCACCTCACTCCCGAAAGGACCTCCGCACCCATGAGCGACGTGCTCGCACGCCCCGACCTCGCCCGACTCCACGACGACGCCGACTGGTGGCGCCAGGCCGCGGTCTACCAGATCTACCCCCGCAGCTTCGCCGACGCGGACGGCGACGGGATCGGCGACCTGCGCGGCATCCGTGCCCGCGTGCCGTACCTGCAGGACCTCGGCATCGACGCCGTCTGGATGAGCCCGTTCTACCCGTCGGCACTCGCCGACGGCGGGTACGACGTCGACGACTACCGCGACATCGACCCCAGGCTCGGCACGCTCGCCGACTTCGACGACCTCGTCGCGGCGCTCCACGAGGCCGGCATCCGCGTGATCATCGACATCGTGCCGAACCACACGTCGGACCGCCACGAGTGGTTCCGGGAGGCGCTCGCCTCGCCGCGCGGCTCGGCCGCCCGCGCCCGCTACGTGTTCCGCGACGGGCTGGGGCCCGACGGATCGCTGCCGCCGGCCGACTGGACGAGCGCGTTCGGCGGGCCCGCGTGGGAGCCCGTCGGCGACGGGCAGTGGTACCTGCACTACTTCGCGACCGAGCAGCCCGACCTCAACTGGGACAACCGCGAGGTGCGCGACGACTTCCTCCGCACGCTGCGGTTCTGGTCGGACCGCGGCGTCGACGGGTTCCGCATCGACGTCGCGCACGGCCTCACGAAGCGCCTCGACGACGAGCTGCCCGACCAGGCCACGCTCGACGCGCTGCCGCGCGACGGAGCCCACCCGCTGTGGGACCGCGACGAGGTGCACGAGATCTACGCCGAGTGGCGTGGCGTGTTCGACGAGTACACGCCGCCGCGCACCGCGGTCGCGGAGGCATGGGTCGAATCGCACCGGCGGCCGCGGTACGCGAGCGTCGAGGGGCTCGGGCAGGCCTTCAACTTCGACCTGCTCGAGGCGCCGTTCGACGCGGCCGAGTTCCGCCGCATCGTCGACGCCAACCTCGCGCTCGCCGCGGCATCGGGGTCGTCGACCACGTGGGTGCTCTCCAACCACGACGTCGTCCGGCACGCGACGCGATACGGGCTCCCCGAGCCTTCGGTGCCCGGCGAGAAGCACGGCGGGGCGTGGCTGCTCTCGGGCGGGACGACCCCCGCGCTCGACCGCGAGCGGGGCCTGCGCCGCGCCCGCGCCGCCAGCCTCTTCGTGCTCGCCCTGCCTGGCTCGGCCTACCTGTACCAGGGCGAGGAGCTCGGGCTGCCCGAGGTCGCCGACATCCCCGCCTCGCAGCGGCAGGACCCCGCGTACTTCCGCAACCCGGGCGTCGACATCGGCCGCGACGGATGCCGCGTGCCGCTCCCGTGGGCGTCCGAGGGCGACTCGTTCGGGTTCGGCCCTGCCGGTGCGCACCTCCCGCAGCCGGCCTGGTTCGGCGAGTACGCGGCCGACGGGCAGTCCGACGACCCGACGTCGACCCTGTCGATGTACCGTCGCGCGCTCGCGCTGCGCCACGACCTCCAGGGCGCGGAGGAACTCGAGTGGGTGCCGACCGCCGACGCCGACGTGGTCCACTTCCGCCGACCCGACGGCTGGGAGGTCGTGGCCAACTTCGGCCCCCGGCCCGTGGCGCTGCCGGAGGGGTCGTCGGTGCTCGTCGCGAGCGGCGAGCTCGACGACGGTGTGCTGCCCGCCGAGACGACGGCCTGGCTGCGACGCTGAGCGTCCGGCCCGCCGCTTGACGATCGGGGCGCCGCGTGGTCGCATGACCTGTGATGGATGCCACGCGGCCCCCGCTCATCACCGACGACGACCTCGACGACCTCGAGCGCGAGGCGATCGGGCGCGTCCGCGGGCGTGTGCTCGAGATCGGCGCGGGCGAGGGCGAGAACTTCGGGGCGTTCCACCACGACGTCGAGTGGATCGGCCTCGAGCCCGACTCCGAACGCCGAACCGAGCTCGCGCAGCGGGCCAGGGAGTGGAAGCACGACCAGGTCCCGCTCGACGCGGTCGCCGAGCGGATCCCGCTCGGCGACGCCTCGGTGGACGCGGTCGTCGGGACGTACGTGCTCTGCTCGGTCGCCGACCAGGCGACCGCGCTCGCCGAGGTGCGGCGCGTGCTCCGCCCCGGCGGCGACGTCGTCTTCGTCGACCACGTCGTCGCGCCCCCGGGCACGCTGAAGCGCGGCATCCAGCGCGCGGTCACGCCCTTCTCGACGCGCTTCTGCCACGGATGCCACTGGGACCGCGACACGGGCGCCGCGCTCGCCGAGGCGGGGTTCGAGGTCGACGAGGCGCGCCTCGTGCGAGTGCCCTCGTTCCCCTTCGGTCCGACCCGCGTGCTCGTCTTCCGCGGGCGCGCTCCCGGAGCGGCATGACGCCCGGCCTCGCCGGGAGCCCGCGCATCGTGGTGCTCACCGGCGCCGGGATCTCCGCCGAGAGCGGCGTGCCGACCTTCCGCGACGCGGGCGGGCTCTGGGAGGGCCACCGCGTCGAGGACGTCGCGACCCCCGAGGCGTTCGAGCTCGACCCGGACACCGTGCAGCGCTTCTACGACGCCAGGCGGCACGCCGTGGCATCCGTCGCCCCGAACCCGGCGCACACGGCGCTCGCGGCCCTCGAGCGCGAACTCGGCGGCGACCTGCTCGTGGTCACGCAGAACATCGACGACCTGCACGAGCGCGCCGGGTCGGCGCGCGTGCTCCACATGCACGGCGAGCTCGGCCGGGTGCGCTGCGTCGCGTGCGAGGCCCGCAGCGACGCGCCGGGCGACCTGCAGCCGGGGCCGCCCTGCCCGGCATGCGGCGAGCGGATGCTCCGCCCCGACGTCGTCTGGTTCGGCGAGATGCCCTACGGGCTCGACGAGATCGACGTCGCGCTCGCGCGCTGCGAGGCATTCGTCGCCATCGGGACGTCCGGCGCGGTGCATCCGGCGGCGGGCTTCGTGCTCACCGCGTCGGCGTTCGGCGCGACGACGCTCGAACTGAACCTCGCCGAGAGCGAGGTCACGCCGTTCTTCGCCGAGACGCGGCTCGGCCCCGCGAGCGTGCTGGTGCCCGAGTGGGTCGGCGAGGTGCTCCGCGAGGCGCGCTGAGGCGAACGACGACGGATGCCGCGGTGCGTGGGCTGCCGCCGCGACATCCGCCGCCGGGTCCTCCATCACCCGGCCGAGCGGTCGTGTTCCCCCTCCGAGCGCTCAGCGGATGCCGGTGGGACCTCGCGCCGCGCCGCGAGCGACGCGGCGCGAGGGTGACCCGCCACCACCTACTTCCGCCGGAGGCTGCGGATCGGATGCACCCGCACGGAAATCGGCTCCGGACGTCAGGACGACGGGTCGAGCACCGCCGACCTCGCGAGCAGGGTCGCCCCGGCGACCGCCGCCGGCATCGTCGCGATCGCGCCGAACGGCACGAGGAAGCAGAGCTGCGTGGCGACCCCGAAGCCGAGGAACCGCCAGCGGTTCGCGCGGAGCAGTGCGCGGCGCTGCTCGGGTGGGATGCCGCGCGCGTCCAGCGCACGCGCCGCGAGCTCCCGTGCGAGCAGGCGCCCGGTGAGCACCGCGCCGAGGATCGCCGCGGCGACGGTTCCGACGACCGGCACGATGCCCACGAGTCCCACGACGATCGCCGAGAGCAGGCCCTGGAGCACCAGCACGAGGGATCCGCGCACCCCGGCCCAGAACCCCGGACCCTCGCCCGGCGGCACGCCGTCGGCGTGGGTCTCGACCGCTGCCCAGATGCGCTCGTAGAACGGGTCGCCGACGATCAGCGTGATCGCCGTGAAGGTGACGAACGCCAGCACCGCGGCGCCCGCGAACACGACGACCGCGACGAGCGTGCGGAACGCGGTGCGCCAGAACTCCTGCCAGGCGTCGGCGAAGGGCGTCGCGAGGTCGACCAGCCCCGGCAACCCGACGCCGAGCGCCACGAGTCCCCAGACGAGCGCCGCGAACACGATCGCGGCGGGCACGAGGCCGAGCAGCATCACGCCCGGATCTCGCCGCCAGAACGCGAACCCGCGCACCAGCATCCGGGCCCCGTCGACGAGATCGTGCAGCACCGGGCCAGCATAGGGTCGAGCGCTCGGTGCGACGTGGTGTTGCGCGCGCGTCACGCGCTCCCAGCCGACGGCGATATCGTCGGAGGCATCCGTTTCACGCCCGGTGCGCGCTCGCGCCGCCCGGCAGCCGGCCTCCGCCGGCATCCGTTGGAGAAGGACCCGACGCCGCATGACCACGACCCCCACGACGTCCGCCCGCGCCGCCGAATGGTGGAAGGCGCAGCGCACGCGCGTGCTGTGGGGGACCCTGATCGCGGTCGTGGCCTTCGTCGTCATCGTCGTGGTCGCCCGCCTCCTCCGCGGCATCCCCGCCGTCGAGGCGTTCATCGACGCGTACCCGGGCATCGTCCCGCCGCCCGAGGGCACCCCGGTGGGCATCCCCTGGTGGCTCGGATGGCAGCACTTCCTCAACGCGTTCTTCCTCGTGCTGCTCGTCAAGACCGGGCTCGAGCTCCGCGGCAGGCGCCGTCCGCCCGGGTTCTGGACGCGCGACAACACCCGCTGGCCGCGCACGCGGCGGGCGCCGCGCCGGCTCGGCATCTGGCTGTGGTTCCACCTCTGGCTCGACGCGCTCTGGGTGCTCGTCGGCATCACGTACGTCGTGCTGCTCTTCGCGACCGGCCAGTGGCTCCGGATCGTGCCGACCGACTGGGCCGTGGTGCCCAACGCGGTCTCCGCGGCCCTGCAGTACGCGTCGCTGGAGTGGCCGACCGAGGACTCGTGGATCGTCTACAACGCGCTCCAGCAGCTGGCCTACTTCTCGGTCGTCTTCATCGCGGCCCCGCTCGCCCTCGTCACCGGGCTGCGGCTGTCGTCGATCTGGCCCGTCGAGGGCCCGTGGGCGTCGGCGAGGACCGAGCGGATGGCGCGCGCCGTGCACTACCCGGTGATGCTCTTCTTCCTCGCGTTCACGTTCGTGCACGTCGTGCTCGTGCTCTCGACCGGCGCGCTCCGGAAGCTGAACCAGATGTACGCGGCGCGAGACGCCGACGACTGGATCGGCTTCGGGATCTTCGCGCTGTCGGTCGTCGTGATGGTCGTCGCGTGGGTCGTCGCGAAGCCGCCGCTGCTGAAGCGCATCGCGGCGAAGTCGGGGCGCGTGCAGGGCTGACGTCGGCGTGCTCGTTTCGTAGGCTCGACCCATGACCCGGCGCCTTCCCGTCCCACCCTCCACGCCCGCGCGCACCGTCGCACGGTGGACGCTCGCCGGCTTCCTCGCGTTCGCCGGCGTCAGCCATCTCCTCTGGGCGCGACGCGAGTTCCGGGCGCAGGTGCCGCCGTGGGTGCCCATCGACGCCGATGCGGTGGTCGTCGGCTCGGGCGTCGTCGAGGTCGGCCTCGGGGCCGCGCTCGTCGCGCTCCCGAGGGAGCGGTCCCGCGTCGGATGGATCGTCGCCGCGTTCTTCGCCGCGGTCTTCCCGGGCAACATCGCGCAGTGGCGTGAACGCCGCGACGCGTTCGGGCTCACGACCGACCGCGCGCGGTTCATCCGGCTGTGGTTCCAACCGCTGCTCATCGCGCTCGCGCTCTGGTCCACCCGGGTGCCGCGCGACGCCCGGACCCGGTGAGTGCGGTCCGGGCTAGGCTCGAAGGATGAGCCGCACCGTCTGGACCGTCCTCGGCGTGATCGCCGCCGTCGTGATCGCGTGGATCCTCGTCGACGTCGTCTTCAGCGTGCTCTGGTTCGTCGTGAAGCTCGCGATCGTCGCGGTCGTCGCGGTCGTCGTCTTCTTCTGGCTGAGGTGGCTCGTGACGCGTCGGGACGACCGCAAGGCGGTCGAGCGATAGCCGGGACCGGCGAGGGCGGTGCCGTCGCGGTCGACGTGCCGTCTCCGCACGGCGGGGTCCTGCGTGCCTTCGACTGCGGTGCGCCCCACCCGGGTGCGCCCGTCGTGGTGTGGCACGCGGGGTCGCCCCACACTGGCGAGCCGCTCGAGCCGCTCGCGGTGGCGGCACGAGCGCGGGGCATCCGGCTCGTCACCCTCGCGCGTCCCGGCTACGGCGGGTCTACGCCGCGACCCGGGCGCGACGTCGCCTCGGTCGCAGCCGACGCGGCGGCGATCGCCGACGCCCTCGGCATCGACCGGTTCGCCGTCATCGGGTACTCGGGCGGGGGACCGCATGCACTGGGGTGCGCCGCGCTCCTGCGCGATCGCGTGACGGCGGCCGCGGTGCTCGCGAGCCCGGCGCCGTTCGGCGGTGACGACTGGTTCGCCGGCATGCACGGGCCCGGAGCGCTGCGCGCGGCGGCCGTCTCGCGCGAGGAGCGCATGCGGTTCGCCGAGACCGACGAGTTCGACCCCGCGCAGTTCGTCGAGGGGGACTTCGCCGCGCTGCGCGGCGAGTGGGGCGCGGTCGGCCGCGACGCCGGGCGGGCGGAGTCGGCGGGCCCGGGCGGACTCGTCGACGACGACGTGGCGCTCACTCGCGCGTGGGGCTTCGACCTCGCCGACGTGCGCGTCCCGGTGCTGCTCGTGCAGGGCGAGCTCGACCGCATGATCCCGAGGGCGCACGCCGTGCGCCTCGTCGCCGGCCTGCCGGACGCCCGACTGTGGATGCGCCTCGACGACGGACACGTCGCCGTGGTCGAGGTGGTGCCCGAGGTGCTGGACTGGCTGGTGGAGCGAACGGGCTCGCCTCCGCGATCCGCCGCGTCGCCGGCCGATGCCCCCGACGCCTCCGATGCGGGCGACGCGTCGGGCAGCTAGGGGGAGACCCGCTTCTTCGATCCCGCCCAGTCGACGAGGCGCTCGGCGTCCCACGTCGTGACGATCCGCTCCGGCGGGATGCCGGCCGCCTCGGCGCGAGCGGCGCCGAGCGCGAGGAACCCGAAGTGGCCGGGCGCGTGCCCGTCGGTGTCGATCGAGAACCGGCAGCCGGCCTCGATCGCGATCGCGATGAGGTCGTCGGGCGGGTCCTGGCGCTCCGGCCGGGAGTTGATCTCGACCGCGACGTCGTGCTCCGCGCACGCGGCGAACACGGCCTCGGCGTCGAACTCCGACTGGGGGCGGGTCCCGCGCGAGCCCTGCACGAGCCTGCCCGTGCAGTGCCCGAGCACGTTCATGCGCGGGTCGCGGATGGCACGGAGCATCCGCTTCGTCATCACGTCGCGCGGCGCGCGCAGCTTCGAGTGCACGCTCGCGACCACCACGTCGAGGCGGTCGAGGAGGTCGGGACGCTGGTCGAGGACGCCGTCCTCGAGGATGTCGACCTCGATGCCGGTGAGGATCCGCACGCCGAGGTCGCCGCGGTCGCGCGCGTCGCGCGCGTCGTCGCGGTCGGGCTCGCCGAGCCCCGCGTTCAGCGCTCCCACGATCTCGAGCTGGGACTCGAGCCGTTCCGGGGAGAGGCCGTTCGCGACGCGCAAGGTCGGCGAGTGGTCGGTGAGCGCGAAGTACTCGAGGCCCGCGGATGCCGCGGCGCGCGCCATCGCCGCGATGCTCGTCGTGCCGTCCGACCAGTCCGAGTGCGCGTGCAGGTCGCCGCGGAGGAGCGCGCGGAGGCCCGTCGCGGTCTCGACGCCCGCCCTCTCGCGGAGGTCGGCGAGGTAGCCGGGCACCTTCCCGTCGAGCGCCTCGACGATCACGCCGAGGCTCGAGTCGCCGATGCCGGGCGTCCGCTTCAGTCGGCCGTCGGCGGCGCGGGCGCGGAGCTCGTCGTCGTCGAGCGGGCCGATCACGCCCGCCGCACGGCGGAACGCCTTGGCCTTGAACGGCGACGCGAGCTGCACCTCGAGCAGCGACGCGATCTCCTCCAGCGCCTGTACCGGGTCCATCGCTCCAGTCTGCATCGAGATGCCGCGCGGCGTCGCCGCCCTCCCGCGGACGTTCGGGAGGAAGTTCCCGGCGACACGCCGTGCGGCGGGGTGGTTCCGCCGGCGCGGCGGGCGGAACTTCCTCCCGAACGCGCGGGGCGCGGGCCGCGGGGCGGGGGCGGGAGCGCGCGCGGGGGAGCGGACGCGGCGCGGACCGCCGAGGAGCCCCGCCCCGTCAGCGGTGCTGGTCGACGAGCACGGGGTTGCCGTCGGGATCGACGACGATGAAGCTCCCGGGCCCCGACCCGCCCTCGTCGACCTCCGACACGAACTCGGCACCGGCCTCGCGGAGGGTCCGCTGCAGTTCGCGCACGTCGGTGAACGGGTCGACATCGGCCGCAGCCTGGTCCCAGCCCGGGTTGAAGGTCAGCAGGTTGCGTTCGAACATGCCCTGGAACAGCCCGATCACGTGCGGGCCGTTCCGGAGCATGAGCCAGCCCTGGTCGGGATCGCCGCCGAACGCCTCGAACCCGAGGCGCCCGTAGAACTCCCGCGAGGCGGCGAGGTCGCTGACGGCGAGGCTGACGGAGAACGCACCGAGGTCCATCGCCCCAGTCTGCTCGCGTTCGCGGCGGCCCGGTACCCTCGTCAGCCGTCGAACGCGACCGCCCGCACGGGCGCGCCGTCGACGCCGAGCCGCAACGGGAAGAACCCGACGCGCACCCGGAGCGGCAGGCCCTCGAGACCGGCCACGTTCTCGACGATCAGGTGGTCGCCCCCGAGGAGCACGTCGTGCACGGGGAAGGAGGTCGTGCCCGAGGCATCCGTCGGGTCGGGGCTCAGGGTGTCGACCGCGAGCACGTGCACGCCGCGGGCGACGAGCTCGGTCGCGGCGGCCGGGTCGAGCGACGGATGCCGCAGCGCGCGTCCGTCGCCGAACCACCGCCACCAGCCGGTGTCGATGACGGCGATCGGCGGCAGGGCGTCGGGCAGCACGCCGCCGGGCAGCGCCGCCGCGAGTTCGTCGAGCCCGTACGTCGCGTGGTCGGCGACGCCCTCGAGGTGGAACACGAGGGCGTCGCCGACGAGCTCGTCGAGCGCGACCTCGGCCATGGTCCGGCCGTCGGCGACGGTGTGCGCCGGCGCGTCGACGTGCGTTCCCGTGTGCGACCCGAGCTCGAGGGCGGTGACGGCGGCGCCGTCGCGGTCGAGTTCGAGCGCGGGGGAGAGGTGCACCGCCGGGTCGCCGGGGTAGACCGTCATGCCGTCGGCGATCGGGTGGCTGAGGTCGCGCACGGCGGTCAGGCGTCCGTCGTGACGGGCTCGCGCGAGAGGTGCTCGCTCGGCTCCGCCTCGTGTGCGCCCCGCTCGCGGAGCGAGAGCAGGAGGTAGAGCACGAACGTCAGCACGAAGCCGGGGATGGTCGCGCCGATGGGCGTGGGCCAGACCCAGGTCCAGAGGTAGACCGCGACCGCGCCGACGACCCAGGCGAGCACGGCGAGCCAGTTCACGCCCCCGCGGTACCAGTAGCGTCCGCCGCGGGCGTTCAGGATCTCGCGGGTGTACGAGCCGCGCTTGACGAGGTAGTAGTCGACGATCATGATCGCGAACACCGGGGCGAACAGCGCGCCGATCGTCACGAGGAACGTCGTGAACTGCTCCAGCAGCCCGAAGAAGGTCGCGCCGACGATCGAGATCAGGCCGAGGATGAGCGCCGTGGGCAGGAACTTCACCTTCGCGCCGGGCACGGCGTTCACGACCGAGGTGACCATGCCGTAGACGACCATCGTGTTCGTGGCCATGACGGACGTGAAGATCACGACGGCGAGCGGCCATCCGAACGGCTCGACGATCGTCACCGGGTCGAAGGGGATCGCCTCGCCGCCCGAGAGCACCACGTACGAGATCGCGGTCGCGCCGAGCGACATGGCGATGATGGTCGACAGGCTGTAGCCGACGCCCGACCCGATGATGCCGGCCCTGCTGGTCTTCGCGAAGCGGTTGAAGTCGGCCGAGAGCACCGTCCACGAGATCGCGGTCGCGATGACGACGTCGAGCACGAGGATCGGGGTGTAGCCGATCGATTCGTCCACGGGGATCGCCTGGAACTCCGCGGGCGTGAACGTCGTGAACGCGGCGATGAAGATGAACGCCATGATGGCGAGCATGATCCCGGCGAGCCAGGGCTCGATGCGCGCGATGCCCTCGTGGCCGAAGATCGCGAGGACCACGACGATCGTCTGGCAGACGACCGCCCAGATGACGGGGTTCGAGAACCCGGTGACGGATGCCACGAGGAAGTCGAGCGCGATGCCCGCGAGCATGGCCTGCACCCAGCTCCAGCCCATCAGGATCACGACGTTCGCCGAGACGGGGAGCAGGCTGCCTCGGGTGCCGAACGGGCCGCGCGTGAGGGCCATGGTCGGCAGGCCCGTGCGGGTGCCGATGTTGCCGACCGTCACCAGCACGACCGCGCCGACGAGCGTGCCGACGATGATGAGCAGGATGGCGAGGCCGTAGTCGATGCCGGGCACGAACAGGGTGCCGGTGAGCAGGGTGGTCACGACGAGGTTCGCCGCGAGCCAGATCATGCCGATGCGCAGCAGCGAGAGGCTGCCGCGCACGGGGCCGGCGTCGTCGGAGTTGCGTTCGAGGCGCTGCTCGAGGCGGGTGTAGAGCGACATTGCTGGTTCTCCTCGGGTGGGTGGGGTCAGGCGACGGGGGCGCCGTCGGGCATGGGGGAGAGGTGCTCGTGCACGGCGATGAGGCCGCGGACGGGATCGGTGCGGAACGCGATGGTCTCCCGCTCGCGATAGGACTCGCGACCGTCGGGCGTCTCGACGGTCGTCGCGACCGAGTGCGAGAAGACCGCCCCGCCCGGGAAGGCCTGGACGGCTCGGTCGCTCGATTCGCACGAGACGACGCGCCAGCCGCCGCCGACCCACTCGTCCCAGAGTCGCTCGTAGGCCGAGCGCTCCTCGAGCCGCGCGGGCTCGGTGTGGAACACGAAGGTGGCGTCGGGTGCGAACGTCGCGAAGTAGCGGTCGCGGTCGGTGGCGGCGAAGGCGTCGACGATGGCGGATGCCGCGGCCTCGACCTCCTCGGTGGTGGGGGTGTGGACGTCGGTCATCCTGGGGCTCCTTCGCCGTGCGGGACGTGGTGGGTGGTGTGGGTGTGCGGCGGGTTGCCGGCCGGTCAGTCGCGGGGCGCCATGGCGCTGATGAGCTCGTACGCGACGTGGCTCGCCGCGACGGCGGTGAGCTGGGCGTGGTCGTAGGCCGGCGCGACCTCGACGACGTCGGCGCCGACGATGTTCCGGTCGGCGAGGGCGCGCAGCATCCGCAGCAGTTCGCGGCTGGTGAGGCCGCCGGCCTCCGGCGTCCCGGTGCCGGGCGCGTGCGCGGGGTCGAGCACGTCGATGTCGATCGAGATGTAGAGCGGTGCGTCGCCGATGCGGGCGCGCATGCGCTCGATCGCACTCGCGACGCCGTGCTCCTCGAGGTACTCGCTCGTGACGATCGAGAAGCCGAGGCGTGCGTCGTCCTCGAGGTCGCTCTTGGCGTAGAGCGGGCCGCGGATGCCGACGTGCATGCTCGCGGTGAGGTCGATGAGGCCCTCCTCGCTCGCTCGGCGGAACGGCGTGCCGTGCGTGGTGGGCGCGCCGAAGTACGTGTCCCAGGTGTCGAGGTGCGCGTCGAAGTGCAGCACCGCGACGGGGCCGTGCTGGGCGTGGATCGCGCGCAGCAGCGGGAGGGCGATCGTGTGGTCGCCGCCGATCGCGACGAGCTTCGTCGCGCGATCCTGGAGCTCGCGCGCGCCGGTCTCGACCTGGCGGACGGCTTCGGCGATGTCGAACGGGTTCACGGCGAGGTCGCCCGCGTCGGCGACCTGCTGCGCGCCGAACGGGAACACGTCCTGCGCCGGGTTGTACGGGCGGAGCAGGCGCGATGCCTCGCGGACGTGCGCGGGGCCGAAGCGGGCGCCCGGGCGGTAGCTCACGCCCGAGTCGAACGGGATCCCGACGACCGCGACATCCGCTCGTTCGACCTCGTCGAGTCGGGGCAGCCGCGCGAACGTGGCGATGCCGGCGAAGCGGGGGACGACGCTGGCGTCGACCGGGCCGATCGGCGCGGATTCGGTGGGGTGTTGCATGGTAGACAACTTCCGGTACTGTTGAGGAAACTTGCGGGACACGCTACGCCGACCGGCCCACCCGCGTCAAGGGCGACGGATGCCGCGCTCGCGCCACGAGACGAGAGGAGCCGACGTGCGCCCCCTCCACCCCTCCGCCGACGTCGGCGGCACGCCCATCGGCGCGAAGCTCCGCAGCACGCGCATCGCGCAGGGCCTCACGCTCGCACAGGTCGCCGAGGCGACCGGCCTCAGCAAGGGCTTCCTCAGCCGACTCGAGCGCGACGAGACCTCGCCGAGCGTCGCCACCCTCGTGCAGCTCTGCCAGGTGCTCTCGCTCCCGGTCGGCGCGCTCTTCGCCGAGCCCGAGATCCAGCACATCCGCCGTGGGGATGCGCCCCGCATCAACCTCGGCGGCGTGCACGTCGAGGAGCACCTCATGTCGCCGCGCGGCGAGGAGCGCGTGCAGCTCCTCCGGTCATCCCTCGCCCCCGGCGCCCACGGCGGCGCCGACCTCTACACCGTCAACTGCGACGTCGAGGTCATGCACGTGATCTCGGGCGCCGTCACCGTCCGCTTCGCCGACCGCACCGTGCGGCTCGAATCCGGGGACGCGCTCACCTTCCCCGGGCGCGAGCCGCACACCTGGACCGCGGAGGACGACGCCCCGGCCGAGGTGGTCTGGGTCCTGGTGCCGGCACCCTGGAGCGGCTCCGCCTGAGTTCCGACGGATGCCGCGGCATCCGCCGCCTCTCGGACGCACCGGGTCAAGGCCTGTGCTCGCGCGCGCACCGCCCCTAGGGTCGAGCCATGGTCCTCCGACGTCGACCCGCACGCGATCCCGATCCCGAACCGCCCACGGCCCCCGAACACGCGCGCCGCGGCGCGGGCGGCCCGATCTGGAACGACCGCCTCGGCCGCTGGTCGATCCGCAGCCTGCAGGTCCTCATCGTCGTCGCGCTCGGCGCACTCGGCGTGTGGGCGCTCACACGGGTCACGCTCATCGTGATCCCGGTGCTCGTCGCGCTCATCCTCGCCGCGGCGGCCAGCCCGCTGATCGGACTGCTGCGACGCGTCATGCCGCCGATCCTCGCCGCGTGGACGGCGCTCCTCGGCGGCATCCTCGTGCTCGGCGGGATCATCACGGCCATCGTGTTCGCCGTCCGATCGCAGTGGAGCGACCTCTCGGACTCCGCCGTCGCGGGCTTCGAGGATCTCGTCGACTGGGTGCAGACCCTGCCGATCCCGGTCGACCAGGCGCAGCTCGACGAGTGGCGCGACGGCATCCTGGACTTCGTCACGAGCGCCGAGTTCGGCCAGAGCGCGCTGACCGGAGTGTCGCAGGCGACGGAGTTCGTCACCGGCCTCGTGCTGATGCTCGTCGTGCTGTTCTTCTTCCTCAAGGACGGCGACCGGATCTGGGCGTTCTTCATGCGGCCCTTCACGGGCGAGCGGCTCGAGCGCGGCCGACGCGTCGGCGAGACCTCGGTCAAGGTGCTCGGCGGGTACGTGCGCGGCACCGCCATCGTCGCCTTCGTCGACGCGGTCGCGATCGGCATCGGCCTCGCGATCCTGCAGGTGCCGCTCGCGCTGCCCCTCGCGGTCATCGTCTTCCTCACGGCGTTCATCCCGCTCATCGGGGCGACGGTCGCCGGCATCCTCGCGGCGCTGGTCGCCCTCGTCGCGAACGGGCCGATCGTCGCGCTCATCGTCGTCGCGATCGTGATCGCCGTGAACCAGCTCGAGGGCGACCTGCTCCAGCCGGTCGTCATGGCCCAGTCGTTGAAGCTGCATCCGCTCGTCGTCCTCGTCGCCCTCACCGCCGGCACCATCCTCGGCGGCATCGCGGGCGCGGTGCTGGCGGTGCCGCTCACCGCCGTGGGCTGGGCGATCGTGAAGGTGTGGGATGCGCCCGATCCGTCGCTCGACGAGCGCAAGCACCTGCACCTCCGACGGCGGAGGGCCGTCGCCGACGAGTCGAGCCCGTCGCCGGCCGCGTGAGCCGCGGCGCCCGGGCGGTGCGCCGACCCGGCGGCTGCGCTACGCCGCGCCCTCGAGCCGGTCGAGTGCCGCGACCTGCCCCTTGACGAGGAGGGCGCGCGCCTCGTCGACCGGGACCCAGCGCGCGTCGTCGATCTCGGGGAAGGTCGCCGTCCGCCCGGATCGCAGCGGCCACTCCAGCTCGAAGGTGCCGGGCCGGAGCTCGTCGAGCTCGAAGCCCGGCGCTTCGCCCGCGAAGACGTGCAGCACCTTCTTGGCCGACGCCCGGACGGTGCCGAGGTCGACGTAGTCGACGTCGGGAGCGGGCACTCCGACCTCCTCGGCGAACTCGCGGAACGCCGCGTCCCGCGGGTCCTCGCCCGGGTCGATGAGGCCCTTCGGCATCGACCAGGCGCGCTCGTGCCGACCGGCCCAGAACGGCCCGCCCATGTGCGCGATGAAGACCTCGAGCCCGGGCGTGCGGCGGTGGAGCAGCACCCCGGCGCTCCGCAGCGTCGTCATGGTCGCGTGGGCGCCCCGGTGACGGCGTCGTGGGGCGTCACTGCTTCGGTGCGCGCGCGAACACCCACAGGCAGGCCGCGAGGCCGACCCCGCCGACCGCCATGATCCCGAAGATGGCCCCCCAGAGCACCGTTTCGACCGACATGCGCACCTCCGTGTGTCCGTTGCCTCATTCTGGCGCGCCGGCCGGGTGCGCGCCACCATCCGCCCGCCCGGATCCGACGGTGGCCCGCCGAGTCATCCGTGGGTAGCGTTGGGGTGTCGAACGGCGGGGAGGCTGGACATGGCGAAGGTGCTGGTCATCGGTGGGCACGGTCGGGTCGCGTTGCAGCTCGCGCGGATCCTGGCGGATCGCGGCGACGAGGTCGACGCGGTCATCCGCAACCCCGAGCACGCCGGCGAGGTCGGCGCGACGGGTGCGAACCCGGTCGTGGCGGATGTCGAGGCCCTCGACGTCGCGGGTCTCGCCGAGCTGATCGCGGGGCACGACGCGGTCGTCTGGTCGGCGGGTGCCGGCGGCGGCGACCCGGCGCGCACGCGCGCGGTCGACCACGACGCGGCGGTCCGCTCGATGGATGCCGCGGCGCAGGCCGGCGTCGGCCGGTACGTGATGGTGTCCTACTTCGGGTCGCGCGTCGACCACCGGGTGCCCGCCGACAGCGCGTTCCGGCACTACGCCGACGCCAAGGCCGACGCCGACGAGCACCTCCGCGCGTCGGGCCTCGACTACACCATCCTCGGGCCGTCCACGCTCGCCGACGGGCCGGGCACGGGCCGCATCGACACGACCGCCGAGGAGAGCTCCGACGTGGATCGTGCCGACGTCGCCGCGACCGTCGCCGCGACGCTCGTCGAGCCGGCGACGGTCGGCCGCACCATCCGGTTCAACCGCGGAGCGACCCCCATCGCCGACGCGCTGCGCTGACGGCCCCGGCGCCGAGCCGTGCGCGCGTCGTGGATGCGCGCGTTCAGGCGGAGCCGCGCCAGACGATGTCGCAGTCGAGTCGAACCTCGGCCGCCGGTTCGTCGCCCCGGAGCCGGGCGAGCACGAGGCGCGCC
The DNA here is from genome assembly GCF_042672355.1 of Agromyces binzhouensis. NCBI lineage: Bacteria > Bacillati > Actinomycetota > Actinomycetes > Micrococcales > Microbacteriaceae > Agromyces > Agromyces binzhouensis. The sequence continues at coordinate 174,410 of NZ_JBHXVJ010000008.1, forward strand.
GCTTCGGCGCCGAGTCCTGCAGCGGGCTGGCGCACCGTCGAGAGCGCGGGCGTCGTGCGCAGCGCCCAGGCGCTGTCGTCGAAGCCGACGACGCCGATGTCGTCGGGCACGCTGCGCCCGGTCTCCTTGATCGCCTCGATCGCTCCCGCGGCGACCGCATCGGATGCCGCGAAGACGCCGTCGAGGTCGGGGGCGCGTTCGAGCAGCCGTCGCATCCCGTCGCGGCCCGCCGAGTAGGAGTAGAGCGGCACGGGTTCGACGAGCGCCTCGTCGAACGCGTCGCCGAGCGCCTCTCGGAAGCCCGCGAGCCGGTCGGCGCCCGAGTCGCGGTCGAGCGCCGCGGCGATCATCCCGATCCGCCGCCGCCCCGTCTCCTTCAGCCTGCGCGTGATCGATGCGGCGGCGCCGACGTTGTCGATGACGACGAAGGAGGCGGAGCCCGCGGCGCCGGGCGGGTGCCCGACGTACGCGGCGGGGAGTCGGAGTCGATCGACGACGCGGGTGACCGGATCGTCGGCCCGCGCGGAGACGATGATCACGCCGTCGACGAGCCCGCCCGAGAGGTATCGGGCGACACGATCCGTGTCGCGCTCGGTGTCGACGATCAGCACGGCCATCTGGTGGTCGGCCTCCGACAGCCGCGTGTTCGCGCCGAGCAGGATCTCGCCGATGTTCGGGTCCTCGACGAACAGCGAGTGGGGTTCGTGGACGATGAAGCCGACGGCCTGGGTGCGCTGCATGACGAGGTTGCGTGCCGCGGTGTTCGGCACGTACCCGACCTTGGCGATGGCGGCCTCGATCGCCTCGCGCGCGGCCGCCGAGACGTAGCGTTCGCCGTTGACGTAGCGGCTCACGGTGCCGCGCGAGACGCCCGCCTCGAGTGCGACGTCGTGCACGGTGGCCCGCTTGGTGCGGGTCGGCTTCGTCGTCATGCGACTCACTGTAGCGCTGCGGGGTGTTGACATCGGGGAGGCCGCGTGGCACTCTGTGTACGTTCACAGAAATCGCCCCGGTCACCTGCTCGGGCAAATCTGTGCACGTTCACAGAATCAACGACGATCACCGGGAGCACCGTGGACCACCCCGCGACGACGCTGGCGCCGATCCCGCCGCTGCAGGCCGAGCCTGCACCCGCCGCCGCCCGCCCCCGCTTCCAGCACCAGGGCATCGCGTTCGGCTGCGACTACAACCCCGAGCAGTGGGAACCGGCCGTCTGGCGCGAGGACGTCGCGCTCATGCGCGAGGCGGGCGTCGACCTCGTCGCGATCAACGTCTTCGGCTGGGCCGCCCTCCAGGGCCCCGACGGCGCCTTCGACTTCGCGTCGCTGGACGAGGTGGTCGAGCTGCTCCACGCCGCCGGCATCCGGATCAACCTCGGCACCGGCACCGCGTCGCCGCCGCCATGGCTCACCGCGCGCCACCCCGAGATCCTCCCCGTGATGGAGGACGGCACGACCCGGTACCCCGGTGGCCGACAGGCGTGGTGCCCGAGCTCCCCGGCCTTCCGCCGGTACGCGCTCGCCCTCGTCGAGGCCGTCGCCGAGCGCTACGGCGCGCACCCGGCCGTCGAGCTCTGGCACGTGTCGAACGAGCTCGGCTGCCACAACGCGCTCTGCCACTGCGACGAGAGCACGCGCGGGTTCCGGCGCTGGCTCCGCGACCGCTACGGCTCGATCGACGAGCTCAACCGCGCGTGGGGCACGAGCTTCTGGAGCCAGCGCTACGCCGACTGGGACGAGATCCTCACGCCGAAGCTCACGGTCTCGAGCCGCAACCCCGGCCAGGTCCTCGACTTCCACCGCTTCTCCTCCGACGAGCTGCTCGGGTACCACCGCGCCGAGGCCGACGTGATCCGCCGGCACAGCGCCCTGCCGATCACGACGAACTTCATGGTCACCGCGCACATCCGCGACCTCGACTACTGGTCGTGGGCACCCGAGATGGACGTGATCGCCAACGACCACTACCTCGACCACCGCCTGAGCGACCCCCGCGGCGAACTCGCGTTCGCTGCGGACCTCACCCGCGGCCTCGCGGGCGGCGAGCCGTGGCTGCTCATGGAGCACTCGACGGGATCGGTCAACTGGCAGCCCGTGAACCTCGCGAAGGAGCCCGGCCAGCTGCTCCGCAACTCGCTGGCGCATGTCGCGCGCGGCGCCGACGCGGTCTGCTTCTTCCAGTGGCGCGCATCGCTGCAGGGCTCCGAGAAGTTCCACTCGGCGCTCGTCCCGCACGCCGGCACCGACACCGACCTGTGGCGCGAGGTCGTCGAGCTCGGCCGGATCGTGGGCGCGCTCGACGAGGTCGCCGGCACCCGAGTGCACGCCGACGTGGCGCTGCTGTTCTCGTGGGAGTCGTGGTGGGCGTCCGACGCCGAGACCCGCCCCACGCACGCCATCGAGTACCTCGACCAGGTGCACGCCCTCCACGGCGCGCTCCTCGACCTCGGCATCACCGTCGACGTGGTCCGGCCCGGCGCCGACCTCACCGGCTACCGGCTCGTCGTGGCCCCGGGCCTCTACCTCGTCTCCGATGCGGATGCCGCCGCGCTCGACGAGGCCGTGGCATCCGGCACCCACGCCCTCGTGACGTTCTACAGCGGCATCGTCGACGAGCACGACCGCGTGCGCCCGGGCGGCTACCCCGGCGCGTGGCGCGACCTGCTCGGCGTGCGCGTCCAGGAGTTCGCGCCGGTGCTGCCCGGCACGCCGATCGCGCTCGAGTCCGGCGCGACCGCCGCGCTGTGGGCCGAGCGGCTCGAGGCGACGGATGCCGCGGTGCTCGACCGCTTCGCCGACGGGCCCGCCGCCGGCCGCCCCGCCGTGACCCGCCGTGCGGGCGCCGACGGCGCGGGCGACGCCTGGTACCTCGCGACGATGCTCGGACGCGACGACCTGCGGTCCCTCGTCGGTCGTGCGCTCGAGGGCGCCGGCGTGGCATCCGAGCCCGGCGCGTCCGCCGAGGTCGAGGTGACCCGCCGCTCCGCCGACGGACGGGCGTACCTGTTCGTCGTCAACCACGGAGCCGACGACGCCGACGTCGCTGTCCGCGGCACCGAGCTCGTGACCGGATCCGTCGTCGACGGGCGCCTCGCGGTGCCCGGCGGCACGGTCCGCGTGATCAGAGAGGAGGGAGCGGCATGACCGCACCCATGACCACCCCGACCGGCGTGCGCACCGCAGCGCGCGGCGGTGCCGGGACGACCCGGGCGGCCCGCCGCCGACGGGTGCAGCACCCGTGGGCGATCGTCGCGTTCGTCGCCCCGTTCGCGGCGATGTTCGCGCTGTTCTACCTCGTGCCCATCGGCGTGGCGATCTGGCAGTCGATGCTCGTCGTCGAACGCGAGGGCACCTACGGCGCCGCGACCGAGGTCTTCGGCGGATTCCAGCAGTACGCGCTCGTCTTCCAGAACGAGGCGTTCTGGTCCTCGGTCGGCCGGGTCCTGCTGTTCGGCGTCGTCCAGGTGCCCGTCATGCTCGGGCTCGCGCTGCTGTTCGCACTCCTGCTCGACTCGCCCCTGGTCCGCGGCAAGAAGTTCTTCCGGCTCGCGTTCTTCGCCCCGTACGCGGTGCCGGGCGTGATCGCCGCGATCATGTGGGGCTTCCTCTACTCGCCGAACCTCTCGCCGTTCGAGGCGCTCACGAGTCGCGTCGACCTGCTCTCCGCCGACTTCGTCCTCTGGGCCATCGCGAACGTCGTGACGTGGGTGTTCGTCGGCTACAACATGCTCATCATCTACTCGACCCTGCTGGCCATCCCGCAGGAGGTCTACGAGGCGGCGCGCATCGACGGCGCGGGCCAGGCCCGCATCGCCTGGTCGATCAAGATCCCGCTCGTGCGCCCGGCGCTCGTGCTCACCGCGGTGCTGTCGATCATCGGCACGCTCCAACTGCTCGCCGAGCCGCAGACGTTCCGCTCGTTCAGCTCGGCCGTCACGAGCACCTACACGCCGAACATGACGATCTACGCCACGAGCGCGGTTCCGAACGTGTCGCTCGCCGCGGCCTTCTCGGTCGTGCTCGCACTCGCCACGTTCATCCTCTCGTTCGCGTTCCTGCGATTCACCCGACGGAAGGGGGCGGACGCATGAGCACCGCCATCGAACCCGAGGCGACCTCGGCCTCGCCCGCGGTGAACCCCCGCGGAATCGGCCGGCGCGGCGACGCCCACCCTGGCGGAACCCGCGGACGCGGTCCCCGAGAGAGCCTGTTCTCGCGCACGGGCGCCATGATCGTGATGGCCGTCTTCACGTTCTACTTCCTGGTGCCGATCTGGTGGCTGCTCGTGGCCTCCACGAAGGACCGCGGGCAGCTCTTCAGCACCAACCCCCTCTGGTTCGCCGACTTCCAGCTGTTCGAGAACATCGGCGCGCTGTTCGACTACCGCAACGGCGTCTACCTGCGGTGGATCCTCAACAGCCTGCTCTACGCCGGGCTCGGAGCGGTCGTCGCGACGGTGCTCGCCGCCATGTGCGGGTACGCCCTCGCGAAGTACCGCTTCCCGGGTCGCGAGACGATCTTCAACGTCGTGCTCGGCGGCGTCCTCGTGCCGGCCACGGCGCTCGCGCTGCCGCTGTTCCTGCTGTTCAGCCGCGTGCAGCTCACCGACACGTTCTGGGCGGTCTTCCTCCCGAGCGTCGTGAGCCCGTTCGGCGTGTACCTCTCGCGCGTGTTCGCCGAGGCATCCGTGCCGGACGAACTGCTCGAGGCGAGCCGCCTGGACGGCGCGGGGGAGCTCCGCACGTTCTTCACCGTGTCGATCCGGCTCATGTTCCCGGCGCTCGTGACCGTGTTCCTGTTCCAGTTCGTCACCATCTGGAACAACTTCTTCCTGCCGCTCATCATGCTGCGGAGCGAGGAGCTGTTCCCGGTGACCTACGGCCTCTACGCCTGGAACTCGACCATCAACCAGTTCCCCGAGCTGCGCACCTACGTGCTCGTCGGCTCGCTGCTCTCGATCATCCCGCTGATCATCACGTTCCTGCTGCTTCAGCGCTACTGGCGCACGGGCCTCGGCTCCGGATCCCTGAAGTAGACACCCCGCCCGGAGGCATCCGGGTGAACACCCCCCACCGAGAAGAGGAAACCATGCGACACACGAAACGAGCGGTCACCGCAGCCCTGCTCACCTCCGCCGCACTCGCGCTGACCGGGTGCGCCGCGGGCGACGCGTCGTCGGGCGGCGACGCCGCCTCGTGCGAGCCCGCCGGCGAGGACGTCACGCTCGAGTTCACCAGCTGGATCCCGGGCATCGAGGACGCCGTCGCGGCCTGGAACGCCGAGAACCCCGACATCCAGGTCGAGGTGCAGACCGGTCCGAACGGCAACTCCGGCACGTACCAGAACTTCTTCAACCAGCTCGAGGCGGGCAACGCCCCCGACCTCGGCCAGATCGAGTACGACGCCCTGCCGAACTTCCGCGTGCAGGACGGCCTCGAGAACCTCGCCGTGTGCGAGGACGTCGCGGCCGCCCAGGACCAGTTCCTCGACTGGACGTGGGGCCAGGTCTCGCTCGGCACCGACGACGAGGCCTACGGCATCCCGCAGGACCAGGGCCCGATGGCGCTGTTCTACCGCAGCGACCTGTTCGAGCAGAACGGCATCGAGGTGCCGACCACGTGGGAGGAGTACCGCGAGGCCGCGGTGCAGATCCGCGAGCAGGGCGGCTACATCACGAACTTCTCGCAGACCGACATCAACCAGTTCGCCGGCTTCGTCTGGCAGGCCGGCGGCGAGTGGTTCGCCAACGACGGCGACGCGTGGGACGTCGAACTGACCAGCGACGCGTCGATGCAGGTCGCCGAGTACTGGCAGGACCTCATCGAGAACGACCTCGTCGCGACCTACCCCGCGTGGACCGACGAGTGGAACAACGCCTACAACTCGGGCGAGGTCTGGACCTGGAACTCCGCCGTCTGGGGTGCCAACTCGATCGCGTCGGGTGCGCCCGACACGGCCGGGAACTGGTCGGTCGCGCTCGCCCCGCAGTGGGAGTCGGGCGGCGCCGCCGCCGGCAACTGGGGCGGCTCGTCGATCGCGGTCTTCAAGGGCACCGACCACCTCTACGAGGCGGCGAAGTTCGCGCTCTGGCTGAACACCTCGGATGAGGCGCTCACCATCCTCAACGAGCAGGCCGCGATCTACCCGGCCACGAAGGCCGGCCTCGAGCTGCCCACGCTCACCGAGGGCGTCGAGTTCTACGGCGGCCAGGCGATCTACGACGTGTTCGCCGAGGCGTCGACGCAGGTCGACCCCGACTTCGTGTGGGGCCCGACGATGACGCAGGTGTACGCCGACGTCTCCGACGGGTTCAAGGGCGCCGCCTCCGGCAGCAGCACCCTCATGGAGGCGCTCGAGAAGGGCCAGGCGTCCACCATCGACGCGCTCGAGGCCCAGTCCATCCCGGTCGCGGAGTAACCTCACGCCGTGATCCACCACCTCCGTGCCGCGGGCGTCAGCCTCATCGTCGACGCCCGCGGCACGGCCGTGCCCGCGGTGCTGCACTGGGGGAGCGACCTCGGCGCGCTCGCGCCGGATGCGCTCGAGGCCCTCGCCGCGGCATCCGTGCCGGCCGTGCCGCCGTCGTCGATCGACACCCCGCTCCGGCTCAGCCTCGTCCCCACCCTCGGCGAGGGCTGGTCGGGGCGTCCCGGTGTGCAGTTCGCCCGCGACCCCGCAGCGGCCGACGGGGCGCGCGCGGCCGCCGCGCTCCGGGCGCCCCGGTTCCGGCTCGACGCCGACTCGGTCGAGGTGACGGCGTCGACGGATGCCGCGGGCGGAACGATCGCGTTCGAGGTCGTCGACGACGAGGCCCGGGTGGCCGTCTCGTCGCGGCTCGAGCTCACGCCCGAGGGCGTGCTGCGCATCCGGCATCGCGTGGCCAATCGCGGGGAGGGCCGGCTCGCCGTCGCGCGACTCGCCACGATCCTGCCGGTGCCCGCCCGGGCGAGCGAGCTGCTCGACTTCAGCGGGCTCTGGGCGCGGGAACGGCGACCGATCCGCCGACCCCTCGAGCACGGGGTCCACGCGCGCGAGTCGCGTCACGGTCGCGGCGGGCACGACGACGCGTTCCTGCTCGTCGCCGGCACGCCCGGCTTCGGGTTCGGGCACGGCGAGGTGTGGGCGACGCACGTCGCATGGTCGGGCGACACCGAGGCGTGGGCGGAGCGCAGCGCGCTCGGGCCGGCGACCCTCGGCGGCGGCGAGCTGCTCGCCCCGGGCGAGCTGGTCCTCGCGCCCGGCGAGGCGACGACCTCGCCCTGGGTGGTCGCCGTGCACTCGACGACGGGCCTCGACGGCCTCTCCGACCGGCTGCACCCGTGGATCCGGTCCTGGTCGACCATCGCGGGGCGTCCGCGGCCGGTCACCCTCAACACCTGGGAGGCCGTCTACTTCGACCAGTCGCTCGAGCGGCTGGAGCCGCTCATCGACGCCGCCCGGCGGGTCGGCGTCGAGCGGTTCGTGCTCGACGACGGATGGTTCCTCGGTCGGCGCGACGATCGCCGCGCGCTCGGGGACTGGACGGTCGACCCGGCGGTCTGGCCCGACGGCCTCGGCCCGCTCGTCGAGCGCGTCACGTCGGCCGGCATGGAGTTCGGACTGTGGGTCGAGCCCGAGATGGTCAGCGCCGACTCGGAGCTCGCCCGCACCCACCCGGATTGGGTGCTCGGCCGCCCGGACGACCCCGAGTGGCGGTGGCAGCGCGTGCTCGACCTGACCGCCCCCGGAGCGGCCGACCACGTGTTCGCGGCGATCGACGCGCTGCTCGCGGAGCACGACATCCGCTACCTGAAGTGGGACCACAATCGCGACCTGCTCGGCGGTTCGGCCCACGCGCAGACCCTCGCCCTCTACGCGCTCATCGACCGGCTCCGGGCGGCGCACCCCGGCGTCGAGATCGAGTCGTGCGCATCCGGAGGGGCGCGCATCGACCTCGGCATCCTCGAGCGCACGGACCGGGTCTGGACGAGCGACACGAACGATCCGCTCGAGCGCCAGCGGATCCAGCGCCACACGGGCGTGCTCGTGCCGCCCGAGTACCTGGGATCGCACCTCGGCGCCGAACGCGCGCACACCACCGGGCGCACGTCCGACCTCTCCTTCCGGCTCACGACGGCGCTGTTCGGCAGCGCCGGGATCGAGTGGAACCTCGCGACCGCGTCGGCGGAGGACCTCGACGCGGTGGCCGCGTGGACCGCGACGTACCGGCGCCTCCGCGGGCTGTTCCACGGCGGCCGGGTCGTGAGGGCGGATGCCGCCGACCCCGCCCAGGTCGTGCACGGCGTCGTCGCACCGGACCGCCGCCACGCCGTCGTGTCGGTCGCGGTCGTGGGCACGCCCGTCGCCGCGCTTCCGCCGGCGGTGCGGATGCCGGGGCTCGACCCCGACGCCGAGTACCTCGTGCGCCGCATCGACCTCGGGCCCGTGCGGACCATCCAGGACGCCGACCCGCCGTGGTTCGCGGACGGCGCGGCCCGCCTGCCCGGGCGCGTGCTCGCCGAGGTCGGGCTGCCGATGCCGTTGCTCGCCCCGGAGCAGGCCCTCGTGTTCGAGCTCCTCGCGGACGAGCTCCTCGCCGAACGGGCCGATCGCTCCGACCGCGGGGCTGACGGCGACGCCCCCGCTGCGGGATGATCGGGGCATGACCCTCCCCGTCCCCGGCGTGCCCGGCGAATCCGACCAGCCGGGCGGCGACACGTACGCCGCGCTGATCGTGCCGGCCTCGGCCGCCTCGCGCGACGCCGTGCAGGCGGCACTCCACGACCTCGGGTTCACGGGGTGGCTCGCGCCCCCGTCCGCCGGCTGGGTCGTCGCGATCGCCGTGCCGGGCGACGGCGCGATCGCAGGGGGCCGGCGGGGCGTGCTCGACGCGGGCGCGGCCATCGCCGAGGCGCTGCGCGCTCCCGCGTTCGCGCTGCGCGTGCTGGTGGACCGCCAGCTCGTCCTCGCCGCGTGGGACGGCTCCGACGAGCTGGGTCGCTACTCGAGCGATCCGTCGCGCGAGCCGGGCGCCGACGAGGAGGTGCTCGACGAGCCCTTCGGCGCCGAGCACGCTGCGGCGTTCGCTTCGGCCGCGGGCGCTCCGGACTCGGCGGACGAGTTGGAGCAGGTGCTCGCCGAGACGCTCGACTCCGACAGCGTGTTCGAGTCGGAGCGCCTCGCGCACGTGCTGGCCCTCCTCGCGATGCCGGGATGGATCGTCGCGTCGTCCTCGCTGCCGAAGGACGTCCCGACCGGGCCCGATGCGCGTGAGTTCGTCCGCCTGGGCGCGGGATCGACCGGAGCGTCGGGCATCGTGCGCGGGTGGATGACCGGGCGCGTGCGCCGACGCACGCCGCCGCCGCCGGCGCTCGCCGACCCCCCGCGGGCGGACGATCCCGGCATCGACCCCTGGCTGCTCTGAGACCTCGATCCCGCAGGGCCGGGAGTCGCGGAACTCCTCGTTCGGGATTCGCGCTGCGACGCCGGTTCTGCTGAGAGCGGATCGCCCTGTCGTGGTCACCGCCGCGTGCGTAGCCTCGGCTCATGGGCGAGACGATCGAGTTCCCCGGAGCCGCCGCCGGCCGGGCGCGACGCACGAGGCCACTGTGGCGCGACGTGCTCGGCGAGGTGCTCCGCGACGAGCGCCGCGAGCAGGACCGCATCCTGACCGAGGTCGCGCGGACGGCGGGCGTGTCGCCGCAGTACCTGTCCGAGGTCGAGCGCGGCCGGAAGGAGGCCTCGTCCGAGGTGCTCGGCGCGGTCGCCGACGCGCTCGGCCTGGAGCTCGTCGACGTCGTGGGCCGCGTCGCCGGTCGACTCGCGGTGCGCGGACCCGTGCGGGACGAGCACCGTCGCGGCGCTCCCGCCGGGCCGGTCCTCCCCGCCGCGCCGGTCGCGCCGGTCGCGCCGGTCGCACCTGACCCCCGGGCCGCGCGGGCCGCCCTCGCCGCCCTCGTCACCCCGATCGCCCCCGTCGCCCCCGTCGCCCCCGTCGCCCCCGTCGACGCCTACCTCCTCGCCGCCTGACGCCTCCTCACCTCCGTCGCCCTGCCCGCCGAGATGACGCGAAACGCGCTCGCCGGCCGCCGGAAGCGCGGTTCGCGTCATCTCGCCTCTCCGCTCGGGGCAGGTCGGGTGGGTCAGGCCGGGGCGGGGACCGTGAGGTGGGTGTCGAGCACGTGGTCGGCGAGGCCGTAGTCGACCGCCGCCTGCGCCGGGAGGATCAGGTCGCGGTCGGTGTCCACGCGGATGGCCGCGGCCGAGCGCCCGGTGTCCGCGGCGAGCGCCGCCTCGAGTTCCGCGCGCACGCGCAGCACCTCGTCGGCGTGCAGGATCAGGTCGGGGACGGTGCCGCGGCCCTGCGTCGACGGCTGGTGCAGTGTCACCGTGCCGTGCGGCAGCATCGAGCGCTTCCCTGGCGCACCGCCCGCGAGCAGCACCGCGGCCGGGCCGCCGGCGCGTCCCACGCACGTCGTCGCGACATCCGGCCGGATGTGCCGCATCGTGTCGTACACCGCGAGGGCGGCGCTCGGCGAGCCGCCGGGCGAGTTCACGTAGAGGCTGATCGGCGACTCGCCCGAGTCAGACGCAAGGTGCAGGAGCTGCGCGATCAGCACGTTCGCGACGCCGTCGTCGATCTCGGTGCCGAGGTAGACGATGCGCTCGGAGAGGAGGCGACTGTACACGTCGAGCGAGCGCTCGACGCCGCCGCGCTTCTCGACCACGTAGGGGATCGTGTAGGAGGTCATGCCGACACCCCCAGGCCCGCGACGGCCCGCGGCTCGAGCGGGAACAGCTCGTCGAGCCGCTCGGTGACGTGGTCGATGAACCCGTAGTCGACGGCCGCGTCGGCGGTGTACCAGCGGTCGCGCAGCGAGTCCTCGCGGACCCGCTCGACCGGTCGTCCCGTGTAGCGGGCGATCAGGCCGAGGACGGTGTCGCGCGTGTGCCTGAGGTCGTCGGCCTGGAGCTCGACGTCGACCGCCGTGCCGCCGATCCCCGCGGAACCCTGGTGCAGGAGGATCCGCGAGTGGGGGAGCGCCGCGCGCTTGCCGGGCGTGCCGGCGGTGAGCAGGAACTGCCCCGCGCTCGCCGCCATGCCGACCGCGATGGTGGCGACGTCGTTCGGGATCGCGCGCATCACGTCGTGGATCGCCAGCATCGCGGGAACCGAGCCGCCGGGCGAGTTGATCCAGAAGCGGATGTCGCGGCGCGGGTCGTCGGCGGCGAGCGCGACGAGCTGCGCGCAGATGCGGTTGCCGCCGGCCTGGTCGAGCTCGTCGCCGAGGACGATGATGCGCTCGTGGAAGAGCCGCCTCGTCAGTTCGGCGTCGATGGGCTGGACGGGTGGGGTCTCTCGATCGGTCATGGGCCCAGCCTGCGCCGCGCGGCGCGGCGGTGGGGCGGATGCGGCTCACGGCAGCGCTGCTCACGGCAGCGCGAGGTGTCGCGATAGATTTGGGTCAAGCGGACGGCATCCCCCGATGCGAAGGAGGCATCGTGTTCCTCGACACCCACGCGGCATGCGGTCCCGCGCGCGCGGGTGGCTCCGATGTCGACCGCGGTCCCGTGACGGTGCGATGAACCCCGCCGGCACGGACCCTTCGGACACCGACACGACCGGCGTCCTCCAGCCGTACGTGCCGCGCCTCGTGCGCTACTGGGACGAGGAGACCCCGGGGCGACTCCACCAGGCGGTCGAGGGCACCATGGTGCTCGTCGACATCTCGGGCTTCACCCGGATGTCGGAGCGCCTCGCCCGGCACGGCAACGTCGGCGCCGAGGAGGTCACGGAGGTGATCGACGGCACCTTCGACCGACTCCTCCCGGCCGCCTACGCCTTCGGCGCCAACCTGCTCAAGTTCGGCGGCGATGCGCAGCTGCTGCTCTTCACCGGCGAGGACCATCACGTGCGCGCGGCGGTCGCGGCCCACGACATGCGCGCCGAGCTGCGGCGGATCGACGGGTTCGTGACGAGCGCCGGCACGGTGTCGCTGCGCATGTCGGTCGGGATCCACAGCGGCACGTTCGACTTCTTCCTCGTCGGCGGGTCGCACCGCGAGTTCATCGTCGCCGGTCCTGCCGCGACGCGCACCGTGCAGATGGAGGCCGCCGCCTCTGCCTCCCAGATCATGCTCAGCCCGGAGACCGCGGCACTGCTGCCCCGAGCGTGCGTCGGGGCCGCCCGGGGGCCCGGCAGGCTGCTGAGACGCGCCCCGCACGTCGAGCAGTCCGGATTCCTCGCCGCCCAGACCCCGACGGTCGACCTCGAGCAGTTCATCCCGGTCGGACTCCGTCAGACGCTGCTGAGCGGCACCATCGATCCGGAGCACCGGCCGGCCGCCATCGCCTTCCTGCACTACGTCGACTTCGATCGACTGGTCGCGGACGACCCGGACCACGCCGCCGCGGTCCTGGACGAGCTGGTCTCCGCGGTCCAGCAGCATGCCGACGCGCACGGCGTCACGTTCCTCGCCACCGACATCGCACCCGACGGCGGAAAGATCATCCTCACGGCCGGCGTGCCCGACACGGCCGGCAACAACGAGGAGCAGATGCTCCTCGCCGCCCGGGACATCCGCGTCGGCGCACCGGCCGAGCTGCCGATGCAGATCGGCATCAGCTGGGGACACGTCTTCGCGGGAGCGGTCGGGCCCGCCTACCGTCGCACCTACACGATCATGGGCGACGCGGTGAACCTCGCCGCCCGCATCATGGCCAAGGCGCCGGCGGGAGAGGTCTACGCCACGCGCGACGTCGTGGACGGATCACGGACCACCTTCGAGGTCCGCGAGCCCGAGCCGTTCACCGTCAAGGGCAAGCAGAAGCCGATTCACGCACTCTCCGTCGGCGAACCCGAGGGCAGCCGGATGTCGGGCCGGGCCTCCGGAACGCCCCTGATCGGCCGCGATGCGGAGCTGGCGCTCCTCACCGGTGCATGGGCCGACGCGCGTGCGGGCCGCGGCGGGGTCGTCGACATCACCGCCGACGTCGGGATGGGCAAGTCTCGGCTCCTGCAGGAGCTGCTCGAGACGGCGCAGCCGGAGCGCGTGATCAGCGCCGAGTGCCGGCTCTACCAGACCGCGACGCCGTACTTCCCGTTCCGCACCCTGCTCCGAGCGGCCTGGGGGCTCGAGGGGCTCGACTCCGAGGCGACCGAGGCCACGCTCACCGAACTCGTGCGGACCCGAGCTCCCGATCTCCTGCCGTGGCTGGCCCTGATCGCGACGCCGCTCGGACTCACGCTGCCCGAGTCGCCCGAGGTCGCCCAGCTCGACGACCAGTTCCGGCCGTCGCGCACGCGCTCGGCGGTCTCCACGCTCCTGCGCGCCACGAACGACCGGTCCACGCTCTTCCTCATCGAGGAGGGGCAGTGGATGGACGAGGCATCCGGCGAGCTGCTGACGACGCTGATCGCAGGGGTCGAGTCGTTGCCCTGGCTGGTCATCGTCAGCCGTCAGCCCGGAGACGAGGGGTTCGTGACGGTCGACGGGCCGGGCGTCACGCGCATCGCGCTCGCGCCACTCGATGTCGCGCACGCGAGGGAGCTCATCGAGCGCGCCACCGCCGACGCGCCGCTGCTGTCGAACCAGGTGGACGCGCTCGCGGCGCGGGCGGAGGGCAGTCCGCTGTTCCTGCTCGAGCTGCTCCATGTCCTGCGCGGAGGTGCCGCGGTCGACTACCTCCCGCAATCGGTCGAAGGCCTGATCGCGGCTCGCATCGACCGACTCGCTCCCGGCGACCGCAATCTTCTCCGTCGTCTCGCGGTTCTGGGCGCCGGATTCCGGCAGGAGCACATCCCGGCGGTGCTCGGCAGCCCGGCCGTCGACTCGAGCTGGCAGCTGAAGACCCTGCGCCGGCTCGGGGGCTTCCTCTCGGTAGACCGGGTTGGCTGGGTGCAGTTCCAGCACAGCCTGATCCGGGACGTGGCGTACGCGGGCCTGCCGTTCAAGACGCGTCGGGAGCTGCATGCGCGCGTCGGCGACGCCATCGCCGCCTCATCCGGCGATCACCCCTCCGGTCAGGTGGAGCTCCTGTCGATCCACTACTCCGAGGCCCACCGGTGGCCGGAGGCGTGGGCGTCCTCGCGCGAGGCGGGCGAACGCGCCAAGGAGATCTACGCGAACCTCGAAGCGGCGACCTTCTACCGGCGCGCCATGAACGCCTCACGGTACGTCCCGGACCTCGCGCCCTCGCAGGTCGCCGACGTCTCGGAGGCCCTCGGCGACGTGCTCGAGCTCGCCGGCCTCTTCGAGCAGTCCGTCGAGGCGTACCGACAGGCGAGCCGCCTCGTCCGGGACGATCCGATCCGCTCCGCCGACGTCCTGCTCAAGCGAGCCCGCGCACGGGCGCGTACGGGCTCCTACGTCGCCGCGTATCGGGACCTGACGGTCGGTCGTCACCTCGTCGCGGAGATCGGGAGCGCCGAGGCGCTCCGTGCGACCGCCCGGTTGAACGCGCTGAACGCCCAGATCCGACAGCTCCAGCAGCACATGCCCGCAGCGGTGCGGCTCGCCGAGCAGGCGATGGTCGAGGCTGAGGCCTCCGGTGAGCGGGAGGCATTGGCGCGCTCGTACCAAGTGCTCGACGCCGCGCACGTGATGCTCGGCCAGTCCGGGAAGGCCGTCTATGGCGAGCGCGCTCTCGCCATCTACGACGAACTCGGTGATCTGATGGGCACGGCGGTCGTGACGAACAATCTGGGAGGACAGGCCTACTGGAAGGGCGATTGGGTAGCCGCTGTGAACTTCTACACGCGCGCACAGGACGCCTTCATGCGGGCCGGCAACGAGTCCGAGGCGGCGGTTTGCGGCGCGAACATCGGCGAGGTGCTGGTCAGCCAGGGACGGCTGGACGAGGCGGAGACGGTGCTCGTCCCCTCCGTGCGGGTGTTCCGGGCGCACGGACTGGTCGACGCGGCGATCTTCGCAGAGATCCAGCTCGCGCGACTGCACTTGCTGCGTGGCGACGACGGCGCGATTGCTCGCCTGTCAGCCCTCCGTGAAGAGGCGATTCGGACGGGTCAGGTCCAGTCGGCGATCGAAGCGGCAATCCTGGTCGCCGACGGGCTCATCCTCGAGGGGAGGGCTCGAGAGGCGATGGATACGTTGACCGAAACGGAGCGCGGGTCAGGGGGCGAGGTGGAGCTCTACGGCAGCACGATCGCACGGACGAGGGCGCGAGCGCTCGTCGAGTTGGGCCGTACCGAGGAGGCGAGGGAGGCGGTGGCTGCCGGGCTCGCCCAAGCGCGCGAGCAGGGGCTCGTCTTCGAGGTGGCGCAGCTCCGACTCATCGAGGCCGAACTCCTACAGGACCCGTCGGCGGCGCGCCGGGTACGGACAGAGGCCGAGAGACTGCTTGGGGACCTCGGCGTCGTCGACGCCGCGATCGTCTCCCGGAGCTGACGATCACCGCATCAGGGGGTCGCCGATTCCGACGACGTCCCATGCGGTTCGGGTCTGCGTTGCGGAGTAGATCGTGGTGCCCTCCGAGACGATGCACCAGGTGTGACCGGACGGGATCACGGAGGTGTCGATCGAGCCGGGCGAATCCGGTGTGGCGAACGGGTCGCCGGTGCACCAGGGCATGTACACGAAGTCCAGCGGGCCGTCGTCGTCCTGGTCGTACTCCAGGTGGCTGGTGAACGGGTTGGACGAGTTCTGCGGGGCGAACTTCACGGTGCCGCTGTACGCGGCGGGCTGCGGGGGATCGACGTCGACCGGCACGAAGCTCAGCGTGCCCGCCCCGACGTCGGCGGTGAGCGTGTACGGCTTCAGCACGCAGTCGGATCCGTCGGTGTTCTCGAGCCGCGTGAAGGTGCCGTAGACGGTGCCCTGGTCGATCGTCGCGGTGCTGTTCTCCGGGGTGCAACCCAGCTCGCCGGTGAACCCCTCGAGCGTGAAGATCGTGTCGAACGCCGGGTCGTCGCCGAAGTCGGAGCTGCCCTCGAGCGACACCTCGCCGCTCAACGGGCGGAAGGTCACGGCATCGAACGATGCCGACGGCTCGATGGTCAGGTAGCAGTTGTCGAGCGGGCCGGCGTCCGGACCCGCGTCGGAGGCGTTCCGGCAGTTCGCGATCGGCTCGGCGCTCGTCGCGGTCGCCGTGTACGGCGCGGTTGCGCTCCCGTCGACGCCCTCCCCGGGCACGATGCCGCCGCCGGCGCGGACCTGGAAGGTGTCGACCTCGGTGCCGGCCTTCGACACGATGACGTCGACCTGCACCGAGCCCTTGAACTCCAGGTCGAGCGAGGCGAACACGGCATCGGGCACCCCCTCGAGGCTCACCGTCAGCTCCTCGGTGGCGTCGACGCGCGAGCAGGGCACTCCGGTGGAGCCGCCCGTCTTGATGCCGATCGAGCCGTCCTTCATCCCCGGTCCCTGATCGCTGCCGTCGATGGCGGCCAGCGGGCCGTTCACCGTGATCCGGCAGTTCTTCTGGGCCGCGATGGTCTGGGTGATCGGATCACCGTCGTTGCTGTACACGAATCGGGTGCCGTCACTGCCGAGGTGCAGCCGGAGCGTCTCGTCGCCGGTGCCCGCGGCGCTCAACGCCGTCGCCCCGATTCCGAGCATGAGTGCCGCGGAAACCGCCGCGACCGTCCCAAGTGATCGAACCACGTTCATCGGGGCCTCCCGAGCACAGGTGATCCGGGGGGCCGTGGGCCGTCCCTCGGGTCAGGATGCTGCTCATGCTAGCGACGTGCGGTCGCGGCCACGACCCTCGTACAGGGGGCCTGTGCCGGCGGTGCCGCGCGCGGCTCAGCCGGCGCGTGCGATCGCGGGGCCCTCGCTGAACTGGCAGGCGGTGGCGGTGAGCCGCTCGTCGGGATCGAGGCGGCTCAGCACCGCGCCCGCGATCTCGTAGAGCTGTCGCAGCTGCTCGGGGGAGAGCGCGTCGAGCACGTACTGCCGGACGGTCTCGACGTGACCCGGTGCCGCGTCGTCGATGAGCTCGAGTCCGGCGTCGGTGATCGTCGCGTTGGTCGCGCGGCGGTCCGTCGGACAGGGGAATCGCCGGATCAGCCCGCGATCCTCGAGTCGACGCGCGACGTGGGAGAGCCGGGGGAGCGTCGCGTTCGTGCGGGCGGCGAGTGCCGTCATCCGCATCGTCCGCTCCGGCGCGGCGGCGAGCGCCATCAGTGCGGCGTACTCGAAGTGGGTGAGCTGCACGTCCTGCAGGAGCTGCTGGTCGAGCACGCCGGGGAGGAGTTCGGTGAGCGCCATGAGACGCACCCAGGCGGCCGATTCCTCGGTGTCGAGCCAGCGCGTGTCATCCGTCATGTCGATCATTCTCGCACATTCAGTTGACGCGACAACTGATTGGCGCTATCGTGTTGGTTGTCGCAACAAGTAATCGCGCCGGATGGCGCGGGAAGGACATCATGACGACCGTCAGCATCATCGGGAACGGCAACATGGGCACCGCCATCGGCGGCATCGTGGCGGCCGGAGGGAACACCGTCGAGTACGTGGGCCGCGACGCGGCAGAGGCGATCTCGGGCGACATCGTCGTCCTCGCCGTGCCGTACCCCGCCGTCGCCGAGATCATCGAGGCGCGGCGCGAGCAGCTCGCCGGCAAGGTCGTGGTCGACATCACGAACCCCCTGAACTTCGAGACCTTCGACTCGCTCGTGGTCCCGGCCGACGGTTCGGCCACCGCGGTGATCGCCGCCGCGCTCCCCGAGTCGCGCGTGCTCAAGGCCTTCAACACCAACTTCGCCGCGACGCTCGCCGCGAAGACCGTCGGCGGCGCCCAGCCCACGACCGTCCTGGTCGCCGGCGACGACGAGCTCGCCAAGCGAGCGCTCATCGACATCGTGCGCACCGGCGGCGTGAACGCCGTCGACGCCGGCGCCCTCTCGCGCGCCCGCGAGCTCGAGTCGGTCGGGTTCCTGCAGCTCACGCTCGCCGTGCAGGAGAAGGTCGGCTGGAACGCGGGCGTCGCCCTCGTCGCCTGACCCGCACCGCCCGCAGCGCCCCGGAGCCCCGGCCCCGGGGCGCTGCGGCGCGCCGACCCACCACGCCGCCGCAACCCGTTGACTCGCCCCGGATCCGGGAGGAACGTTGAGGTGACGGACCGCGATCGGCGACCGCGATCCGGAGCACCACGGCCGGGAGGAGAACGACATGAACGGCGACCCGCTGAACCCCTGGGAGGCGAAGGACCGACTCGGCCCCGCAGGAGACCTCAACCCCGACAGCCCGGACCTCACCGGCACCATCAACACGGTCGGACTCGGAGCCGCCTTCCCCGACATCGGCAGGGCGGAGCGCGAGGCCGAGGACGCCGAGCGGACGGCCGCCGGCGGGGTCGGCGACACCGGCCCCGAGCCCGCCCCGGACGCCGACGACCTCGAGGCCGACAACGAGGTCGAGGAGGACACGATCGAGTCCGTCGACCCCGCGAATCCCCCGGACTGAGGGGCCGTTCGGCCCGGATGGCTCGGGCACTGCGGGCTAGCGTGACGACGTGGACTGGTCCGCCTGGTTCGCCTGGTTCGACGCCCGCGACGCCGACCTCGCGCGCGAGGTGCTCCAGCGCGGCATCGCCGCGCTCTTCCTCGTCGCCTTCCTCTCGACGCTGAACCAGTTCCGTCCCCTCCTGGGGGAACACGGGCTCCTGCCGGTTCCGAGCCTCCTGCGCGCGGTCGACGACGCCGAACGGCGCGTCCGCGAGCGTGCCGAGCGCGCCGGCGAGAAGGTCGGGCGGCTGGCGCGCACCCGGCGCCGCGGGTTCCTCGGCCCGACGATCTTCCGGCGATGGGCCTATCGCGACTCCCGGCTCGTCGCCGTCTGCGCCGTCGGCATGGTGCTCGCGGCATCCGTCGTCGTCGGCCTGCCGCAGCTCGGCCCGCCCTGGATGCCGATGCTCGCGTTCCTCGCGATGTGGGGGCTGTACCTCTCGATCGTGAGCGTCGGCCAGACGTTCTACGGCTTCGGGTGGGAGATGCTCCTCTGCGAGGCCGGGTTCCTCGTCGCGTTCCTCGGGTCGAAGGAGGTGCCCGCGCCGCTCCCGACCATCGTGCTCGTCTGGTGGCTCGTGTTCCGGCTCGAGTTCGGAGCGGGCATGATCAAGATCCGCGGCGATCGGGCCTGGCGCGACCTCACCGCCCTGTACTACCACCACGAGACCCAACCGATGCCCGGGCCCCTCAGCCGGCAGGCGCACCTCCTGCCGAGGTGGTTCCACCGGCTGGAGGTGGTGGGCAACCACACGGCCCAGCTGGTCGTGCCCTTCCTGCTGTTCGCGCCGCAGCCCGTTCGCACGGTCGCCGCGGCGATCATCATCGGCACGCAGCTCTGGCTCGTGATCACCGGCAACTTCGCCTGGCTGAACTGGATCACCATCGTGCTCGCCTTCGGGGCCGTCGGCGACGGAGTCGTGCAGTGGCTCCTGCCGTGGCTGCCGCTCGACGCGATCGAGGTGCCGAGGGATGCCGCGAGCCCGCCGTGGTGGATCGCGATCGTGCTGCTCGTCGCCGCGTTCATCCTCTGGCTCAGCCGCCATCCGCTCATGAACCTGTTCTCGAAGCGGCAGCTGATGAACGCGAGCTTCGACCGGTACATGCTGGTCAACGCATACGGCGCCTTCGGGTCGGTGACCCGGCAGCGCGTCGAGGTCGTCGTCGAGGGCACGGCCGACGACCCACGGGATCCGTCCGCGGAATGGGTCGAGTACGCGTTCAAGGGCAAGCCCGGTGATCCGCGCCGCATCCCGCGTCAGTTCGCGCCCTACCACCTGAGGCTCGACTGGCTCATGTGGTTCCTCCCGCTCGGCCGGATCGACGAGCCGTGGTTCCGGCGGTTCCTCGAGCGGCTGCTCGAGGCGGACGCCGCGACCCTGCGCCTCCTCGACCACGACCCCTTCGGCGGTGCGCGACCTCGGTCGGTCCGGGCCCGCACCGAGCTCTACCGCTTCAGCACCCGCGAGGAGCACCGTCGCACGCGGCAGGTGTGGATGCGCCATCCGCTCGGCACCGCGATCCCGCCGCTCTCGCTCGACGGCGACATCGACGATCTCGACTGATTCCAT
The DNA here is from genome assembly GCF_042672355.1 of Agromyces binzhouensis. Lineage (NCBI taxonomy): Bacteria > Bacillati > Actinomycetota > Actinomycetes > Micrococcales > Microbacteriaceae > Agromyces > Agromyces binzhouensis. The sequence continues at coordinate 194,425 of NZ_JBHXVJ010000008.1, forward strand.
GCGTGGCCCGGCATGGGGACGGCCCGGACTCGGGTGAGAATGGGCTCATGGACTTCACCCTCGAGTTCACGCCCGACCTGTTGGCCGTGTTCCTCACCCTGTTCGTGCTCGAAGTCGTGCTCGGCGTCGACAACGTCATCTTCATCTCGATCCTCGCCGCGAAGCTGCCCGTGGAGCAGCAGGCGCGGGCGCGCAACCTCGGGCTCACGCTCGCGATGCTCATGCGCGTCGGCCTGGTGTTCGCCGCCGGCTGGGTCATCAGCCTGAAGACGGACCTGTTCGAGCTGTTCGGCATGGGCTTCTCGGGCCGCGACCTGATCCTGATCGCCGGCGGGCTCTTCCTCGTCTACAAGGCCGTCACCGAGATCCACCACAAGCTCGAGGGCGACGAGGAGCACACGACCGGCGCCGGGACCGCCACCTTCGGCGCGGTCATCGCGCAGATCCTCGTGCTCGACATCGTGTTCTCGCTGGACTCGGTGATCACCGCGGTCGGCATGACCGAGAACATGATCGTGATCATCACGGTCGTCGTGCTCTCGTTCGGCATCATGCTGTTCGCGGCGCGCTACATCTTCTCGTTCGTGAACAAGCACCCGACCGTGAAGATGCTCGCGCTGTCGTTCCTGCTGCTCATCGGCGTGTTCCTCATCGCCGACGGCTTCGGCTTCAAGATCGACAAGGCGCTGATCTACGTGCCGATGGCGTTCGCGATCTTCGTGGAGGCGCTGAACCTCGCCGCCGCGGCGCGCAAGCGCAAGCGCGCCGGCGAGAAGCCGGCGGAGCCGGTGCACCTGCACCAGCAGTACGTCGACGACACCGGCACGGCGCTGGAGCCGGCCGCCCGGGACTGAGCCGAACGCGTCAGGCGCCGCGCAGGTAGTCGAGCTGCGCCCTGACGGATGCCTCGGCGGCGCCCCGCACGGCGGGGTCGACATCGGCGTACACCGCGTCGGTGACGGCCTCGGCGGTCGCGGCGTCGCCGAGGCGGGCGAGTGCGGCGCGCACCTGGTCGAGCCGCTCGGCGCGGTGCGCGAGGTAGGCGTCGCAGATCGCGGCGAGGTCGGGGAGCGCCGGACCGTGACCGGGCAGCACGACGACCGGACCTGAGGCGATGCCGATCGTCAGCAGCCGGTCGAGTGCGTCGAGGTACGGGCCCAGCGCGCCGTCGGGATGGGCGATGATCGTGGTGCCGCGACCGAGCACGGTGTCGCCCGTGAGGACTCCGAGGGGTGCGCCGCCCTCGCTGCGGAGGACGATGCACATGGAGTCGGAGGTGTGGCCGGGCGTGGCCAGGATCTCCAGTCGGAATCCGCCCTCGTCGATGACCTCGCCGTCGGCGAGGGGGTCGGCGCCGCGGCACCAGGCCGGGTCGATCGCCCGCACGGGGGCGCCGGTGAGTTCGGCGAATGCGTCGACGGAGTCGGTGTGGTCGGGATGGCGGTGGGTGATGAGCACCAGGGCCACGCCGCCCTCGGCGAGGCGCGCGAGGTGCGCGGCATCCGCCGGCCCCGGGTCGACGACGACCGCGCCGCCCGCGCCCTCGGCGCGGAGGACCCAGGAGTTCGTGCCGTCGAGCGTCATGGGCCCCGGGTTCGGCGCGCGGACGAGGGTGACGCCGTCGGGGAGCGGGGGAGCATCGGCGGTCTCGACCATCTCCGAAGTGTAGCCACCCGCGTATCCTGCGTATCCTGATCCGCATGCACGTCGAGGTGGATTCCGATGGCGAACCGACCGTCGGGTCGGCTGCCACGGTGGTGATCCTGCGGCAGGGCTCGCGCGGGGTCGAGGTGCTCCTCGGTGAACGGACCCACCGTGGATCGTTCGCCGGAGCGTGGGTGTTCCCGGGCGGCGCGGTCGACGAGGCGGATGCCGCGGGCGATCCGATCGACTCGGCGGCGGCGGCGCGCCGGGCCGCCGTGCGGGAGACCTTCGAGGAGGTCGGCCTGGAGCTCGTCGCCGCCGACCTCGTCGAGTTCGCGCTCTGGAGCCCGCCGAAGGGGGTGCCGAAGCGGATGCGCACGCGCTTCTTCGCGGCGCGCGCCCCCGCGTCCGCGACCGGGATCAGGCTGGCGACCGACGAACTGGTCCAGGCCGAGTGGCTGACGCCGACCGAGGCCCTCGAGCACCACGCCGACGGCGCGATGACCCTGTTCCCGCCGACCTGGGTCACGCTGCACGAGCTCCGGGACACGCCGGACGTGGACACGGCGATCGCGATGCTCGACGCGCACGAACTGCGTGCGTACGTCGGGCGCTTCGACGATGACCGGACGACGCTGTACTGGCAGGAGGACGAGCATTTCCACACCGACGACCGCGCGCATCGGGCGGTGCCCGACGACGGGCCCGACGCGGACGGCCCTCGCCATCGGCTGATGATGGATCGCCTGCCGTGGGTGTACCTGCACTCGTTCTGACGGGTCGATGCCGTCGCGCAGGAGCAGTACGCGCGAGGTTCGCTAGAGAATCTAGTATCAAGATCCTGTAGTATCAGCTGGATGTCTGACAAGCGATCATCGGGGTACTGGTATTCCGCCGATCGCACCCGACGAGGGGTCGCGGTCCTGAACGCGCTGCGCGACTATCGCGCGGCCGAGGCGGCGATGCGTCGTCGCACGCGGTCGGCGATGAAGATGGGCGAGACCGACCTGCTCGCCATCCGCTACCTGCTGAAGCGCGAGGGCGAGGGGCGATCGGTGAGCCCCAAGGACCTGGCCGCCCACCTCGGGATCTCGTCCGCATCGACGACCGTCCTCATCGATCGCCTGGTGCGCAGCGGGCACGTCGAGCGGAGGCCGCATCCGACGGATCGGCGCGCGCTCGTCATCGCGCCCACGATCGCCAGCGACGACGAGGTCCGGGCGACGCTCGGCGAGATGCACCGGCGGATGATCGAGGTCGCAGAGGGTCTCGACAGCGAAGAAGCGGTCGTCGTCCTCGACTTCCTCGACTCCATGCGCGATGCGGTCGACAGCGTCCAGGACGCGGCCGGCGAGGAGGCCCCTGCGGCGCAGGTGACCGCGATCGATGCAGCCAGGTCGGCCACCGGCTCCTGACGCCTCGCAGGCGACCACTTTTCTCCGCCTGTCAAGCCTTTCGGCCGGAATTGTTGCGCGAGCCCCCTTCGCTGATACTTCTCGGAAGGAGTTGTCCGGCGAGATGCTAGTTAGATAAACTAGCGAAAATCGCCACAACACATGAAGCGGCCGCGAGGCCGAGGAGAAGAGGCCGCGAATGCACGGGTCTGCCCCCATCGACGGTCCCGCCTCGTCGCCCGGCCCAGGGCCTGCCGGCATGCCCGGTGTCGGCGTCCGCACCGACCCGACGCATCGTGCCGACGCCGCGACCCGCACCGATCCGGGGCGGGCGCCCTACGGCGACCCGAGCGTCCGCACCGACCCGGGCGCGATGCCCGTCGTGCCGTCGGTGACCCCGCGGCCGGCTCCGGCACCCGGGTACGACGCGCCTGCACAGGAACCCGCACCGGTCGCCGACTCCGGGCCGCGGTACGAGTTCCTCGAGCACATCGGTTCCGGAGGCATGGCCGACGTCTACCGTGCGCGCGACAACGAGCTCGGCCGCCACGTCGCCGTCAAGCTCTTCCGCGAGGCGGAGGAGACGGTCGCCGACCAGCAGCGACGCGAGCGCGAGATCAACCTCCTGAGCGGGCTGACCCACGTCGGACTCGTGCCCGTCCACGATGCCGGACGCCTCATGCACGCGGGCATCGAGCGCCGGTACCTCGTGATGGAGCTCATCGACGGGCTCTCGCTCGCGCATCGCATCGCCGAGGGACCGCTCAAGCCCCGCCAGGTGGCCGACATCGGCGCGCAGGTCGCCGACGTCCTCAGCTACGTGCACGGCCGCGGGGTCATCCACCGCGACATCAAGCCCGAGAACATCCTGATCAGCGAGGTCCCCACCTTCGGGTACACGCTGATGACCCGACTCGCCGACTTCGGCGTCGCGCAGTTCGTCGACGGGACGCGGCTCACCGGCCACGGCACCATCATGGGCACCGCCGCCTACATCTCGCCCGAGCAGGCGCGCGGCGAGGAGGTGACCGCGGCCACCGACATCTACTCGCTCGGCCTCGTGCTCCTCGAGTCGCTCAAGGGCGAACGCGAGTACACGGGCACGCCCATCGAGGCCGCGCTCGCACGGCTGCACCGACCGCCCGCCATCCCCGAGGACCTCAGCGCCGAATGGCGCTCGATCCTCGGCGCGATGACCGCGGACGATCCCGCCGTCCGTCCGAACGCGCACGACGTCGCGAGCACCATGCGCGACCTCATCCGCCTCATGATCCTCCAGACGCAGGTGCGGAAGGGGCGCCTCCCCGTGTGGGCGCGGGCGAGCGGGGACTCGGACGCCGGCACCGGCGCGCGGCGGCACGCCGGCCTCGCCGGCATGGTGCTCGGAGTGGTCGGCGTCGGCATCGCGATCGCCGTCGGCGTCGCAGCAGCCACCGGACTCATCGGGTAGCGCGGTGGCGATCCCTCCCAGCGGCACGGTGATGCCGCAGGCGGTGGCGCGCACGGGCGCGGCGTGCCGACCGTGCCCGCGCAGGCCCCGGGCGTAGCGTCGCAACCATGTGGAGACGCGTGGCCGGAGCCATCCGCAACCCCGAACCGCCCGTGCACGCCGAGGTGACGGCGGATCGCGATCCGAGCGCGCCCGAAGTGCGCGTCAGAGCCTTCCGGATCGGCTTCGTCGGTGCGATCGGCGTACTGCTGGCCCTGTTCGTCGGCGGCATCGTCGGCCAGCTCAGCACCGTCATCCTGTACATCGCGCTCGCCCTGTTCCTGGCGCTCGGGCTCGACCCCATCGTGAGCTGGCTCCAACGCCGGGGGATGCCGCGGTGGGTCGCGATCCTCATCGTGTTCGCGTTCGTCATCGGCATCTTCATCGGGCTCATCGCGACGATCGTGCCGATCGTCGTGACGCAGATCACCGAGACCGTGACGAACTGGGAGCAGATCGTCGAGGACTTCCAGGACAGCGACCTCGTCGCCTGGATCGGGTCGATCACCGGCAGCACCACCTGGCTCTCGGACTCGATCGCCGGGATCGGCGACTGGTTCGCCGATCCGGCGAACATCGGGGCCCTCACGGGCGGCATCCTCGCGGTCGGCGCCGGCATCGCCGGGGGATTCACGGGCGCGACGATCGTGCTGATCCTGACCCTGTACTTCCTCGCCTCGCTCGCCGCCATGAAGCGCTACGCGTCGCGCTTCGTCCCGGCGTCGTCGCGCAACGGATTCCTCGACGTCTCGCAGGAGATCACCGGATCGGTCGGTCGCTACGTCATCGGACAGATCAGCCTCGCCTCGGTGAACGCGGTGCTGAGCCTCGTGTTCCTCACGATCATCGGCGCGCCCGCGCCGATCCTGCTGGCCTTCCTCGCGTTCCTCGGCTCGCTCGTGCCGCTCGTCGGAACGCTCACCGGCGCCATCATCATCTCGCTGATCTGCCTCGCCGCCTCGCCCGCCACGGGTCTCGCCGCGGCGATCTACTACGTCGTCTACATGCAGCTCGAGGCGTACGTGCTCAGCCCGCGGATCATGAGCCGTGCGGTCGCCGTGCCGGGCGCGCTCGTCGTGATCGCGGCGGTCGCCGGCGGCACGCTGGGCGGCGTGCTGGGTGCGCTCGTGGCCATCCCGGTCGCCGCGTCGCTCATCATCATCGTGGAGAAGGTGATCTTCCCGCGACAGGACGCCGCCTGAGCATCAGAACCAGATGCTGAGGTGCGGTGCCCGCGTCGAGGCGAACATGCGGTCGGCGAGCTCGAGCGCGCCGTTGGAGGAGGCCGTGATGCGGCCGGCGCGCGCGAGGACCGAGGGCCGCACGCCGCCGAGGTAGATCGAGGCGAGGTCGCGGACGTCGAGCTTCAGCGATCGCGGCTCCGCTGCGCGGGCCGCCGAGCGGGAACCCGAGGCCTCGGCGCCCGCGGCGCGGGCGCGGGAGCGCTCTCGCTTCGGCGCGGGGGACGTGCCCGAGGCGCCGGCGCCATCCGCCGGCCCGTCCGAGCGGGGGACGTGCACGACCGCGCGCCCGTCAGCCGAGGCGAGCAGGGTGTAACGGCCGGAGGCGTAGCCGAGCGGGTCGTCGATGTCGAGCACGAGCTCGCCCGCGGCGCCGTAGCGGCGGGCGCCGAGTGCCGCGGCCGCATCGACGATGCGCACCCAGAGGTGATCCGACGCCTCGGTCACCCGCACCGCGCGCGGGTCCTCGAGCAGCCACTCGATCGGCTCGTCGACCGAGCGCAGGCGGCCTCGGACGCCGGTGACGAAGTCCTGTTCGACGAGCACCCGCCAGAGCGCCCGCTCGGCGTCGTCGGTGGCCGCGGCGAGCACGTCGAACTCGGCCCACCCGGGCTCGTTCGGTTCGCGCGTCACCCGGAAGGCCGCGAAGCCCTGGGGCTGGCCGTGCTCGTCGTCGTACCGGACGGCGCGCAGGGCCCGCGAGGCGTCGGACTCCGGGTCGACGAGCCCGAGCATCCGGTCGAGGACTCCCGACCACCGGTCGATCTCACCCGGGGTCCGCGCCACGCCACGGCGCGAGATCGCGGCCGCCGTCTCCCGCAGCGACGCCGGCTCGACGAAGTGCACGCGTCCGGGTGCGCTCGGCCCGATCCATCGCGCGCGTCGCCGATCGATCTCGATGGTGGCGGCCCGCGCGGCCGGAGCGTACCCGTAGCGGCCGTAGATGGTCGCCTCGGTGACGGTGAGCATCGCCACGGCCGCTCCGGCCTGCTTCGCGGTGCGCAGCTCGGCCTCCATCATCGCCCGAGCGATCCCGCGACGTCGGTGCGTCGGGGAGACCGTGACCGAGCTCACCGCCCAGCCGTCGACGCTCCGCCCACCGGGCACGCTGAGCCCGGTCGGCCAGCTCGAGACCGTGGCGACCGGGACGATCGGGTCGGGGACGCCCGAGTCGAAGACGCCGTGCAGCCGGCGTTCCCCCATGACCCGTCGCTCGTAGTCGCGAGTGACCTCGCGCGGACGGGCGTGGTGGAACCCGCGGTGGTCGGCGTCGATCCAGCCGTCGAGCGCCGCGACGTCGGCGGGGTCGATCAGGCGGTAGTCGAGTCCCTTCGACGAGAGCGCCGCCTGGGCATCGGGATCGACCGGGATGGAGCGGGGTTCGAAGGACACCGATCCAGCCTACCGAGGCTCGCTCGGCCGGAGCTGAGGAGGCCGGCCCGCCGGAGGTCGTCGTCAGGTCCGCATGAGGCTCCCGCCGGAACGCACACGGGATACGGCGTCGACGGTGGCGGCCAGGATGAGGACGCCGCCGGTGACCATGAGGTTGACGCCGGCTCCGAGGTTCAGCAGCCCGAGGCCGTTGGTGATGACCGCGATCACCAGGGCGCCGATCGCGGCGTGGAGCAGGCGTCCACGGCCGCCGAAGAGGCTCACGCCGCCCACGACGGCCGCGGCGACACCGGAGAGCACGATCTCGCGACCGGCCGCGGCATCGACCGAACCGACCTTGCTGATCGAGAACAGCCCCGACACGACGGCGAGGGTGGAGCAGACGATGAACGCCGTCCAGCGGATGAGCATGACCTTCACGCCCGAGCGCCGCGCCGCCTCGGCGTTGCCGCCGATCGCGTACAGGTAGCGCCCGAACCGGGTGCGGTCGAGCACGAACGTGCCGATCCAGAGGATCACGAGCACGATGGGCACGACGATGGGCACGCCCTCGACGACGCCGACCGACTGGCCGCGATTGCGGCTCAGCACCGCGATGGCGGCGCCGCCGATCACCGCGATCACGCCGAGCTTGATCCAGACGAGCGAGATGGTGCGGTTGGGCACCCCGGCGCGGGTTCGGCGGGCGCGGTCCCAGAACGACGTGCCCGCCGAGATCAGCACGATGAGGCCGAGCATCGCCCAGCCGGCCCACACGGGCATGTTCGAGTTCTGGATGTCGCGGATCTCGGGGATCTGCACCCGGTAGAGGCCGCCCGACCCGATGATCAGCAGCGTCAGGCCCTGGTACCCGAGGAACAGGCCCAGTGTCACGACGAACGACGGGATCCCGACCCTCGCCACGAAGAAGCCGATGAACGTACCCGTGAGGATGCCGGCCGCGAACGCGATGATGAGCGCCAGGACCCACGGCACCGCGTGCACGTTGACGAGCACGATGAACAGGGCCATCGTCATGCCGCTGGTCACGCCCGCCGACAGGTCGATCTCGCCGAGCAGGAGCACGAACACGAGCGCCATCCCGAGCATGACCAGCGTGGCCGCCTGGGTCAGGAGATTGGCGAAGTTGCGTTCCGTGAGGAAGAACGGGCTGAGGAAGCTGAACAGGATCGTGAGCACGACCAGTCCGGCCACCGCGGGCAGGGCGCCCATGTCGCCGTGCTGCAGGCGCTGGATGTACGCCCGCACCTGATCGCCGATCGTGCCCTCCTGGCCGCTGCCGATCAGTTCGACGTCGTGGACGCTCGTGTCCGGTGCCGGACCGCTCGTCGACGGGGTCTTCTGCGTGCTCATGCCGTCGCCTCCTGCTGGACCTTCGCACCGGTGATGTAGCCCACGACGTCGTCGCGACTGGTCTCGCTCGCGTCGAGGTGCGCGACCATCTGGCCGAGGTAGAGGACGTCGATGTGGTCGGCGACCTCGAACACGTCGGCGAGGTTGTGGCTGATCAGGATGACCGCCACGCCCTGCTCGGCGAGGCGACTGACCAAGTGCAGCACCTGCTCGGTCTGCGCGACGCCGAGCGCTGCCGTCGGCTCGTCGAGGATCACGAGCCGGGCGTTCTTCAGCACCGCGCGGGCGATGGCCACCGTCTGCCGCTGACCGCCGGAGAGGCTCGACACCTTCTGACGCACCGACTTCACGGTGCGCACCGACAGCGAGCGGAGCGTGTCGGAGGCGTCCTTCTCCATCCGACCCTCGTCGAACGTGCCGAACTCGGTCTCCTCCCGGCCGAGGAACATGTTCTGCACGATGTCGAGGTTGTCGCAGAGCGCGAGGTCCTGGTAGACGACCTCGATGCCCAGGCGCGCGGCCTCGCGCGGCGAATGGAGTGCGACGGGCTTGCCGTCGAACTTGACGACGCCGCCGTCGTAGGGCTGCACGCCGGCGAGCCCCTTGATCAGGGTCGACTTCCCGGCTCCGTTGTCGCCGACCAGCGCGGTGACCTTGCCCGGATAGGCCCTGAGGTCGACCCCCTTCAGCACGCTGACCGGGCCGAAGCTCTTCATGATCCCGCTGAGTTCGATGAGTGGCGCGTCCATGGCGTTCCTTCCGACATCGTCGTCGTCGCTCCCAGCGTGGCACGCGCGGCGCTCCGTCGGGAAGGGGAATCGGTCCGGGTCGCGGCGACGTGCCGCGACCCGGACCTCTCTGGTGGTGCGACGGGCTAGTGCCCGGCGCGACCCGTGGTCACTCGATGCCGTACTCGGTGCACTTGGCCTCGACCTCGCCCTGGCAGAGCTCGGCCGGGTCGGCGTCGCCGGCGTCTACGACGTTGATGACCTCCTCGGGGCCGACCAGCTCCGGGGTGACCGCGATGTACGGCGTGCCGTACGGGTCCACCAGGTCCGGCTCGGCCGGGGTCTCGCCGTTCAGCAGCTGCACCGCGAGCTCGACCGCGGCCTCGGCCTCGAGCGCGACCGGCTTGTAGACCGTCGCGGTCTGCTTGCCGAGCAGCACGTTCTGCAGGCCCGCGATCGACGCGTCCTGACCGGACACCGGCACGACGAGGTTGTTCTTGTCGAGGATGGTGATCACGCCTGCGGCGTTGGTGTCGTTCGCGACCCACACCGCGTCGACCTTGCCGTCGAGCGAGGTCAGCGCCTGCTCGAAGTTCGTCGCCGACTTGTCGCCGTCCCACACGCCCGGCGGCTCTGCGGCCGGCGTGATGCCCGCGGCCTCCATGACCTCGACCGCGCCTTCCTTGAACATGGCGGCGTTGTTGTCCGACGGGTCTCCGCCCATGTAGACGACGATCGCCTCGGCCGGGTCCTTGCCCGCGTCCGCGAGGCCGTCGAGGATGGACTGGCCCTCGAGCCGGCCGACCTCGACGTTGTCGAACGACACGTAGTAGTCGGCGCCCTCGATCGAGCGGTCGTACGCGATCACCGGGATGCCCTCGGCAGACGCCTGCTCGGCGACCGCCGCGCCCGCGCCGTTGTAGTCGACGAGGATCATCACGCCGCAGCCCTTGCTGAGCTGCTGGTCCGCGATCGTGGCGTACATGCTCGTGTCGCCCTGCGCGTTCTGGATGTCGGTCTCGAAGCCGGCCTCCGACAGGCCCTCCTCGAGGTACTTGCGGTCGAAGTTCTCCCACCGCGGCGATGACGCGGCGTCGGGCAGGATGACGCAGGCGCGGGCGTCCACGGCGTCGCCGCCGTCGGAACCGCCGCCACCGGAATCGCCGCTCGAACAGGCCGCCAGGAGCAGCGCTGAGGCGCCTGCGACCGCGACGGCGGAGACCAAGGATGTCGTTCTCATGTCTCTCCCCTAGCAAGGTGAGGTCGACCCCTCCGGGTGCCACCGTCATCGTCGGCGGTGGCAGGGGCCATGTTCCTCCTGATTGCCGTGAGCCCCAACAAATGTTGGTAACGCTTCCGTAACTCCCGTGGCACTTGGGGGAGAGCGCTCCCAATGGTCATGTGCCGTGGCGCCGCGACGCGATCGACGGCACGATGGGGGAATGCGAGGGCAAGCGCTTGCCCGAATCGAGCACGCCATCGACGGACGAGTCGTCGGGGCCGTCGCCCTGAGCGGCCCGTCGAAGCCGCCCACGGCCGCCTGGGCGGAGTTCGCAGGATGACGCGGATGAGGACGCCGGTTGCGGAGGCGTCGGGCGGCTCATCCTGCGTTCGAGGCCGTGGCCGCTCGGCTCGGCTCGGCGGATGACGCGGGCCGGCGTCGAGTCCGCAGGATGACGGGGCTCGGGCTGCCGAATACGGGGGCGTCGGGCGGCTCATCCTGCGTACGCGGGCCCGGGAGCCGCGTGCGAGCACCTCGAGGGCGCGGTCAGCCGCGGCGCGGCGTCGAGTCGCGCAGCACGACCTCGGTGTGCACCGGGGCGTCGTCGACGGCGCCGTCCTCGTCGAGCGCGAGCCGGAGGGCGCGGCGGCCGACCTCCTCGAGCGGGATCCGGACGGTCGTGAGGGGCGGCGTGACGTCGCGCACGGTGGGGATGTCGTCGAAGCCGGCGACCGCGACATCCGTGCCGGGGGTCAGGCCGGCATCGCGGATGGCCGACATCGCGCCGACGGCCATGACGTCGTTCCCGGCGAAGACGAGCTCGATGCCGTCGAGGCCCTCCTCGATGAGCTGCGTCATCCCCTCGTATCCGCCGTCGCGCGTGAACGAGGGGCGGACGATGCGATCGAGCGTGCCGCCGCCGGCCTCGAGTCCGGCGCGGAAGCCGGCGAGGCGCTCGTCGGCGGTGCGGATGCCCGCGGCACCGGTGACCGCGGCGAAGCGTCGGTAGCCGAGGTCGATGAGCTCGCGCGCGAGGGCCTCTGCTCCGGCGCGGTTGTCGAGCTGCACGGCGCGGAACGCTCCGGTGGCGCTGCTGACGAACGCGACGCGCCCGCCGTTGGACTCGAACGCGCGCAGCTCGGCCTCGAGGGCGTCGTTGTTCGGGTCGTCTTCGCGGCGCGACGCGGCGAGGATCATGACGCGGGGCCGCTGGCCGCGGAGCGTGCGGACGAGGTCGAGCTCGCGTTCGGTGTCGCGCTCGGTGGCGGCCATGGTGACGATGAGCCGTTCACGGTCGGCCTCGCGGACGACGCCGGCCGCCATCTGCGAGAAGTAGGGGTCGGCGATGTCGGCGACGAGGAGCGCGACGGTCGTCGTGGTGCCCCGGGCGACGGCCTGGGCGGAGAGGTTGGGGGAGTAGTCGAGCTTGGCGGCTGCCGCGAGTACGCGCTGCCGGTAGGCCTCGTTGACCTTGCGGGTGCTGCCGTTCAGCGATCGGGATGCGGTGGCCAGGGACACGCCGGCCTCGCGGGCGACGTCGTGCAGCGTCGCGGGGGCGGTGCGCCTGGTCTCGACGGCGTCGTCGGTCATGCGTCCTCCGTATCCGTGAGGCACTCTCGCGAGGCTCTGGCAGGCGCCCCATGGTATCGCCGAGAACGACGGATGCCGCGGCTTCGGGGCGCCCGGATGACGCAATGCTACCGCGGTGGGCTAACGCTTTCCCGCAGGGTGATCCGACGGCGTCCGCGCGGAGTCGTCGGCATCGCCGGGAACCGGTCGCTCGAGTCCGCGAGCCGGTGCGCATCGCCGACCTCGAGCTGGGCGTCTGAGCCGCCCGCGGCATCCGCTCGCCCCTCGGCCCACGAGTCGGTTCGTGGGGCTTAGTACCCGAGCGGATGCCTCGGGGTGCTGCGATCATCGCGACCATGAGCGATCCGACGAGCGCGCCTCCGGGCTGGTACGACGACGGGCGCGGGCAGCAGCGGTACTGGGACGGGACGCAGTGGACCGAGCACACGGCACCGCTGCCCGGTGCGCAGGATGCGACACGGCCGTACGACAGCGCGGCACTCGGCGCAGACGCGTCGCCGGGCTCGTCGCCGTATGCGGACACGACGCCGTTCGCGGGACTGCCGACGAGCGGACCCGGCGGAGCCGGTGGCGCACCGCCCGCCGGCTCCTCGGCATACGCGGCCTACGGAGGCGCCCCGGGCGCACCCGGGACTCCGCCAGAGCCGGGCGGCACGAACGTTCTCGGCATCGTCGCACTCGTGGTCGCGGCGATCGGGTTCGTCTTCGCGTGCATCCCGTTCGTGCAGGTCGTCGGGCTCGTCCTGCTGCCGATCGCGTTCGTGCTCGCCATCATCGCCCTGTTCCTCAAGGGGCGGAAGTGGCCCGCCATCACGGGCCTGATCCTCTCGGTCGTCGGCGGGATCATCGGGACGATCGTGTTCGCGGTCGTCGCGCTCGGCGTGTTCGGGCAGATCGTCGACTCGGGCGTGATCCAGGACGAGATCGACCGTCAGCTCGAGGAGGAGTTCGGGGAGCCGACCGGACCCGCGAGCGAGGAACCCGGCGAGGAGACCGGCGAGGGTCAGGTGCTCGCGTTCGGGGAGACCATGGTGTGGAGCAACGGCGTCTCGATGACGGTCTCCGGGCCCGAGCCGTTCACTCCGTCCGACATCTCGGCGGGCGACGACCAGGCTGTCAACCTCGTCTTCACGCTCACGATCCAGAACGACTCCGGTGAGAACGTGCAACCGGTCGTGTTCTCCCAGCTCTCGTCCGGCGGCACGGAGGCGTCGCGGATCTTCGACGTCGGTGCAGAGGGCGGGCAGGTCGGCATCCCGCCGACCACGGCGATCCTGCCCGGCGAGTCCATCACCTGGAACGAGGCGTGGTCGGTCGCCGACCCCGGTTCGCTCACGATGCAGACGGCGCCGTCGTTCGAGTACGAGGACGTGATCTTCACCAACGTTCCGCGGTAGAGGCGGCGGATCAGCTGCCGTCGATGGCGGGGGCGCCCCTCGGATAGGCGAGGAGCATCGCGCCCGACGCGATCCAGACGGCGCCGATGGCGACGATGAGCGCCTCGGCGCCGACCCCTGCCGCCAGTCCGGCCACGGCCGCGCCCGCCGCGGCGGCGGCCGCACGGAGGCCCGCGCCGACCGTGAACACCTGGGAGCGCAGCGCGGGCGGGCTCTGCTGCTTGCGGATGAGCAGCATGGCGGCCGCGCTCGGCGCGGTGAAGAGGCCCGAGGCGCCGATCGCGGCGATCGCCCAGGCCGGACCGAGGTCGAACGCGGCGACGACCGTGCAGATGCCCGTCGCGGCGAAGCCCCAGCCCATGACCCACTCGGGTGAGCGGCGCGGCGGGCGGCGCGAGTTCCACAGCGCGCCGAGCAGTCCGCCGATCGCGAACGACGTGACGATGATCGCGCCCTCGCCGGCGTCGCCGCTGCGGGCGACCGACAGTGCGACCGCGGCGATCGCGAGCCCTCCGGACCCGAACTGGCTGAGCGTGCCGCTCCACGTGATCACCGCGAGGGGGCGGTGGGTCGCGATGTGCCGGAACCCGGCGGCGATCGTGCCGAGGAACGATGGCCGGTCGTGCGGGGACGCCGAGGTCGGACGCAGCCGCAACGGCACCGTGCCGACAGCCCCCGCGAGCGCGCTCGCCGCCATGACGACCGTGGCGATGCGCGCCGATCCGAGGACGGCGGTCGCGGCGACGACGGCCGGGCCGGCGACCGCCCCGAGGTTGTACGCGAGCGCGTCGATCGCGTACGCGCGCCGCTCGTCGGGGATGCCCTCCGTCACGAAGCTCGACAGGCCGCCGAAGACGAACGGGGTCACGGTTCCCGCAGCCACGAGCGCGATCGCGACGGCCCAGGGCGGAACCGGACCGAGGAAGACCGCGAAGGCGTACGCGGCCGCGATCACGAGCCCGGCGCCGGCGACGAGCACGCCCGGCCGTCGGCTGCGGTCGAGCATCGCGCCGGCGATCGGGGCCGCGACGATGCTCGGGCCGAGCGCGGCGGATGCCAGGAGCCCGCCGACCGCGACGCCGACTCCCTGCTCGACCGCGAGCACGGGGATCGCGATCGTGATCCCGCCGACCGCGAGGCGCGGCGGGGTCGCAGCGACGAGGTAGGTGGCGACGCCCACGCAGCGGCTCAGCCGCCGGCCGGCCGGCGCCCCGGCACACCGGCCGGCAGCACGAGCATCCCGTCGATCCGACGGGGGATCCCGAGCGGATTCCCGTCGCGGAGCTCGGGCGGCAGCGCGGCATCCGGCGCGTCCTGGAAGGCGATCGGCCGCAGGAAGCGGCGCATGGCGCTCACGCCGACCGAGGTGTGGGTCGACGTGGTCGACGGCCACGGCCCGCCGTGCTGCTGGGCCCAGCTCACGGCGACGCCCGTCGGCCAGCCCGCGAAGAGCACCCGGCCCGCGACCTCCGAGAGCACCTCGACGATCGGGGCGAGCTCGTCGCTCGGCTGGGCGTGCACGGTCGCGGTGAGGCTGCCGCCGACGGCGCGGACGGCCGCGAGGGCGTCGGCGAGGTCCGCGTACTCGATGAGCAGGGTCGACGGCCCGAAGCACTCGTGCAGGAGCGTGCCGGGGTCGGCGATCACGGCGGCGGTCGTGGTGCGGAGGACGACGGGCTCGCCCGTGCCCGGCTGCTGCGCCGTCGGGTCGCCGGCGACGACGTCGACGCCGTCGCGAGCGGCGAGGCCGGCGATGCCCGACGCGAAGGCGCCGGCGATGCCCTCGGTGAGCATCGGCGCAGGTCCGGTGGATGACGCGTCGAGCGCCGCTGCGACGCGTTCGCCGAAGTCCGATCCGGCGGGCACGAGGACGACGCCGGGGTTCGTGCAGAACTGCCCGGCGCCGAGGGTGAACGAGCCGGCGAGGCCCGCCGCGAGCTCGTCGGCGCGTGCCTCGAGCGCCGCGGGCGTGATGAGCACGGGGTTCACGGCGCTGAGCTCCCCGTAGAAGGGGATGGGGTCGGGCCGCTGCTGTGCGAGGTCGAAGAGGGCACGTCCGCCGCCGAGCGAGCCGGTGAAGCCGACGGCGCGGACCTCGGGGTGCTGCACGAGCGCGACGCCGGTCTCGTGGCCGGTGACGTGCGCGAAGACGCCCTCGGGGGCGCCGGCGGCGACCAGCGCGCCGGCCACGATCTCGGCGGTGCGCGCCGACAGCCGCGGGTGCGCGGGGTGCCCCTTGACGATGACCGGGCAGCCGGCGGCCAGTGCCGAGGCGGTGTCGCCGCCCGCGACGGAGAACGCGAACGGGAAGTTCGACGCGCCGAACACGGCGACCGGCCCGAGCGGGCGCAGCATGCGTCGCAGGTCGGGTCGCGGGGGGATGGTCGTGGGGTCGGGGTGGTCGATCGTCGCCTCGAGGTACGAGCCCTCGAGGATCGCATCGGCGAAGAGCCGCAGCTGCGCGGTCGTGCGCGCGACCTCGCCGGTCAGGCGCACGGCGCCGAGGCGGGTCTCCTCGTCGGCGATCGGCACGAGCTCGTCGCGCGCGGCGTCGAGGGCGTCGGCGGCGGCGCGGATCCACGCGGCACGTTCGGCCGCCGTCGAGGCCACCGTCACCGCGAACGCGCGGCGTGCGGCGGCGGCGATCGCGTCGAGCTGGTCGCGCGTCGTGTCACCCGCGGGCACTGGTGCGGCGGTGTCGCGTTCGGGTGCGGCGGTCTCGGTCATCGGTCCTCCGTGGGTGGGACGGATGCCGCGGCATCCGTCAGCTCGTCCGAGAAGCGTACGCCGAGGCCGGGCCACGAGGTGCCGGCCGGGTGGCGGGACCTCGGCGAGTCGTTCCGGCGAAGAGAATCGCCTCGGGTGCATCCGAAACCGCCCTGGTGGCGGAAGGACTGGATGAAGGGTGAATACGCACCCGCCGATCGAAGGGGAAGTTCAATGAAGCGCATTCTCGCCACCGGATTCAT
>NZ_JBHXVJ010000009.1:0-205827 GCF_042672355.1 Agromyces binzhouensis
CCCGTGCACGTCGCGCCCGCGGCATCCGTCGCCCGCGCGCTCCGGCGCGCGTCACCGCCGGCCGTCGCCCACCCCTGAGCGACGGCCGGCGGTGAGGTCCGCTACGAGACCTGCTGCTGCAGGTGGTAGCGGAGGCTGGAAAGCTCGGCCTTGAGGGCCGCAGGCACGCGGTCGCCGAACTGGCCGAAGTACTCCTCGGTGAGGTCGCACTCCGCGAGCCAGGTCTTCGGGTCGACCTCGAAGAGCTGCTCGAGCGCGTCGTCGCTGATCTCGATTCCGTCGAGGTCGAGCGAGCCCTCGGCCGGCAGGTTGCCGATCGGGGTCTCGTCGGCGTCGGCGGTCCCCTCGATGCGGCCGACGACCCACTCGATCACGCGCGAGTTCTCGCCGAAGCCCGGCCAGAGGAACTTGCCGTCGTGGCCCTTGCGGAACCAGTTGACCTGGAAGATCTTCGGCGCGTTCGTACCGAGGATGCGGCCCATCTTGATCCAGTGGCCCCAGTAGTCGGCCATGTTGTAGCCGCAGAACGGGAGCATCGCGAACGGGTCGCGACGGAGTTCGCCGACGGTGCCCTCGGCGGCCGCGGTCTGCTCCGACGAGATCGTGGCGCCCATGAACACGCCGTGCTTCCACGAGCGCGCCTCCGCGACGAGCGGCACGTTCGTCGCACGGCGACCGCCGAACAGGATCGCGTCGATCGGCACGCCGTCGTGGGCGTCCCAGTCGTCCGAGATCTGCGGGCACTGGGCCGCTGCCACAGTGAAGCGCGAGTTCGGGTGCGCGGCGGGGCGACCGGACGCGGGCGTCCAGGCGTTGCCCTGCCAGTCGGTGAGCTCCTCCGGCACCGTGTCGGTGAGGCCCTCCCACCAGACATCGCCGTCGGGGCGGAGCGCCACGTTCGTGAAGATCGTGTTGCCCCAGAGCGTCTGCACCGCGGTCGGGTTGGTGGTCTCGCCGGTGCCGGGTGCGACGCCGAAGAAGCCGGCCTCGGGGTTGATCGCGTAGAGGCGGCCGTCCTCGCCGGGGCGCATCCAGGCGATGTCGTCGCCGATCGTCTCGACCTTCCAGCCGGGGATCGTCGGGCGGAGCATCGCGAGGTTCGTCTTGCCGCAGGCCGACGGGAACGCGGCCGCGATGTGGTACGCCTTGCCCTCGGGCGAGGTCACCTTGATGAGGAGCATGTGCTCGGCGAGCCATCCCTCGTCGCGGGCCATGACGCTCGCGATGCGGAGGGCGAACGCCTTCTTCGCGAGGAGCGCGTTGCCGCCGTAGCCGGAGCCGTACGACCAGATCTCGCGGGAGTCGGGGAACTGCACGATGTACTTCGTGTCGTTGCACGGCCACTCGACGTCGTCGCGCCGGTGGCCGACGCCGTCGACGAGCGGGTAGCCGAGCGAGTGGATGGTGTGCACCCACGGCTCGCCGGTCTCGATGAGGCGGTAGACCTGCTCGCCCATGCGGGTCATGATGCCCATCGAGAGCACGACGTACGGCGAGTCGGTGATCTCGACGCCGAGCTGGCTGATCTCGCCGCCCAGCGGGCCCATGGAGAAGGGCACGACGTACATCGTGCGGCCCTTCATCGAGCCCGTGAACACGCCGATGAGCTCCTCGCGCATCGCGTGCGGGTCGCGCCAGTTGTTCGTGGGGCCCGCGTCCTCCTCGTAGGTGGAGCAGATGAACGTGCGGTCCTCGACGCGCGCGACGTCCGACGGGTCGGTGCGGGCGAGGTAGCTGTTGGGACGCCACTCGGGGTTGAGCTTGATCAGCTTGCCCTCGGCGATGAGCTGGCGCGTGAGCTGGTCGGCCTCCTGCTTGGAGCCGTCGCACCAGACGATGTCGTCGGGCTGGGTGATCGCGGCGATCTCGGCGACCCAGGCGCGCAGCGCCGGGTCGGTCGTGCCGCGCGGGCGGTCCTCCGCGTCCGAGGCGGGTCCGGAGGCGCTGACCGAGAAGTCGGAGATGGTCATCGTCGTCCTTTCGAGGAGTTCGGAGAGCCGCCGTGATCGGTGGCGTGTTTCCAGTCTGAGCGAGGATGCGCCATCCATTCGCACGATTCGGGTGTTAAGAATTTGCGATCTTTCGATAATCTGAAGGCATGAAGCTCGGCAGCCCAGACCTGGCCACGCTCGGCCACCGCATCCGGCACTACCGCACCGACCTCGGGCTCACGCTCGACCAGCTCGGCGACCGGGTGGGGCTCGCGGGCAGTCAGCTCTCCCTCATCGAGAACGGCAAGCGCGAGCCGAAGCTCTCCACGCTCGACGCCCTCGCGTCGGCCCTCGAGGTCGACCTGGCCGACCTGCTCTCGCGCGAGGCGCCGAGCCGGCGCGCCGAGCTCGAGCTCGAGCTCGGCCGGGCGCAGGCGAGCCCGCTCTACGCCGCACTCGGCCTGCCGCACGTGAAGCCGAGCCGCGGGATGAGCGACGAGTCGCTCGAGGCGATCGTCGGACTGCACCACGAGCTGCAGCGCCGCGCGAGCGAGGCGATCGCGACGCCCGAGGAGGCACGGCGCGCGAACACCGAGCTCCGCGAGCGCATGCGCGCGCGGAGCAACTACCTGCTCGAGATCGAGCAGCTCGCCGAGGAGCAGGTGCGCGCGTCGGGCCACCGCCAGGGCGCGCTCACGCACCGCGAGGTGAGCGTCATGGCCGAGCGACTCGGCTTCCAACTCATCTACGTCAACGACCTTCCCGGTTCGACCCGCTCGATCACCGACCTCGCGAACGGGCGGATCTACCTCCCGCCGGCCTCGATCCCCGGTGGCCACGGGCTGCGCTCGATGGCGCTCCAGGCGATGGCCCACCGCCTCCTCGGCCACGAGCCGCCGGCGAGCTACGTCGAGTTCCTCTGGCAGCGGCTCGAGATCAACTACTTCGCGGCGGCGTGCCTGATGCCGCAGGAGGCATCCGTCGCCTTCCTGCAGGAGGCGAAGAAGGACAAGCGCCTCGCGATCGAGGACTTCCGCGACGCGTTCGGCGTCACGCACGAGGCCGCGGCCCTCCGGTTCACGAACCTCGCCACGAGCCAGCTCGACATGACCGTGCACTTCCTGCGGGTGAACGGCGACGGCGCCCTGCTCAAGGGGTACGAGAACGACGGCCTGCCGCTGCCGACGGATGTCACGGGCTCGATCGAGGGCCAGTGGGTGTGCAAGAAGTGGAGCGCCCGCACCGCCTTCGAGCACACGAATCGGACGACCGAGAACTACCAGTACACCGACACCCCGGTCGGCACGTTCTGGTGCGCCACGCAGACCGGGCGAACGGATGCCACCGAGTTCTCGATCACCGTCGGCGTGCCGTTCAACCAGGCGAAGTGGTTCCGCGGGCGCGAGACCACCCTGCGTTCGGAATCGCGCTGCCCCGACGAGTCGTGCTGCCGGCGCGCACCCGACGGGCTCGCCGAGCGGTGGGCGGGCCGGGCGTGGCCGAGTGCTCGGCTGCACGCGCACGTGCTCTCGCCGCTGCCCTCCGGAACGTTCCCGGGCGTCGACGACGCCGAGGTCTACGCGTTCCTCGAGGCGCACGCCGGCGAGTAGCACCCTCGCGCCGCGCACGCCGCAGCGCCCGCCTCGCCGAGCCCGACGAAGGACCGTTGCAATAGTGTGTCAAGCACAGTACAGTGCTGGACATGAGCATGGATGCGACGACCGCGAGCCACCTGCAGGAGCTGCGGCGCGGCACCGTCGTGCTCGCCTGCCTCGTCCGGCTGCGCGAGCCCGACTACGGGTACGCGCTGCTCGAGTCGCTCAACGGCATCGGCGTCACCGTCGATGCGAACACCCTGTACCCGCTGCTCCGACGACTCGAGAAGCAGGGCCTCCTCACGAGCGAATGGAACACCGACGAGGCGAGGCCCCGGAAGTTCTACCGCACCAGCCCGGCGGGCGAGCAGCTCGCCGGGGTCCTCACCGCCGACTGGAAGAACATCGACCGGGCGCTCGCCCGTCTCACCTCGGGAGAAGGATCATGACCACCCCCGCTGCAACCCTCACCGACCGCTACGTCTGGGCCGCCGCCCACAACCTGCCCGAGCCCCAGCGCGAGGAGTTCGGTCGCGAGCTGCGCGAGCGCATCGGCGACGAGGTCGACGCGCGTCGCCAGTCCGGCGCCCCGACCGACGACGCCGAGTTCGCCGTCCTCGTCCAGCTCGGAGACCCCGCGGCACTCGCGGCGAAGTACCTCGATCGCCCGCTGCACCTCATCGGCCCGCGGTACTACCTCACCTGGAAGCGGCTGGTGACGACGCTCCTCGCGATCGTCCTCCCGATCGCCGTCGGCGCGGTCCTGCTCGCCCAGGCGCTCGCGGGGGCACCGGTCGGCGAGGTCTTCGCGAGCGCATTCAGCGTCGGATTCTCCCTCGCCGTGCAGCTGGCCTTCTGGCCGACGCTGGTGTTCGCGATCGTCGAGCGCAGCCCCGGCTCGGGCCCGGTCGACCGCTGGACGCCCGAGCGCCTGCCCACGATCCCCGACGACGGCAAGGGCGGCCGCCTCGGCGACCTCATCGCCTCCCTCGTCTTCCTCGGCCTGTTCGCCGGGGTCATCATCTGGCAGGGATACGGTGCGCCGGTCGCGAACCGGCTGGGCGAATCGGTCCCGGTGCTCTCGCCCGACCTGTGGTCCTTCTGGATCCCGTGGTTCCTCGTCGTGATCGGCCTCGAGATGGTGTTCGCGGCGGCGATCTACGTCTGGGGGTGGAACTGGTGGCTCGCGATCGTGAACCTCCTGCTCAACGTCGCCTTCGCCGTGCCGGCGCTGTGGCTCTTCACGACCGGCCAGCTGGTCAACCCGGAGTTCCTCGAGGTGGTCGGGTGGCCGTGGGGCGAGGCCGGCGGCATCGTGGCCACGATCATCGTCTTCGCATTCATCGCGGTGAGCGTGTGGGACGTCATCGACGGGGTGATCAAGACGGTTCGCCGGCGCGGCGGGTCCGCGCTCTCGCTCGGGCGGATCTGACCTCGCATCGCGAGCACGCGACGCGATCGGGAGCTCCCTACTTGGGCTGCATCCGGATCCCGCCGTCGAGGCGGATCGTCTCGCCGTTCAGCATCGGATTCGCGACGATCGAGCGCACGAGCGCGGCGTACTCGGCCGGGTGCCCGAGGCGGGACGGATGCGGGACCTGCGCCTCGAGCGAGGCGCGCACGTCGTCGGGCATGCCGGCCATCATCGGCGTCTCGAAGATCCCGGGCGCGATCGTGACGACCCGGATCAGCAGCTTCGACAGGTCGCGCGCGATCGGCAGGGTCATGCCCGCGACGCCGGCCTTCGACGCCGAGTAGGCCGCCTGCCCGATCTGGCCGTCGAAGGCGGCGACCGACGCCGTGTTGACGATGACCCCGCGCTCGAGGGTGGCGGGTCCACCGGCGACGCCGGCCGAGACGGGCTCCGACTCCGCCATCGCCGCCGCCGCGAGCCGGATCACGTTGAACGTGCCGATGAGGTTCACCCGGATGGTGCGCTCGAACGCCTCGAGCGGTGCCGGGCCCTCACGGCCGACCGTGCGGTTCGCGGTGACGATGCCGGCGCAGTTCACCGCGATCCGGAGGGGGCCGAGGGCGGACGCCGCGGCGACCGCGCGGCCCACCTGCGTCTCGTCGGCGACGTCCGCGGGTACGAACCGCGCCCGCTCGCCGAGCTCGGCGGCGGCCTGCTCGCCGCGCGGACCGGGCAGGTCGACGAGCACGACGTGCGCGCCGCCGTCGACGAGGGCCTGGGCCGTCGCCCTCCCGAGTCCGGACGCTCCGCCGGTGACGATCGCGGAGGCTCCGCTGAGTTCCATGTTGCTCCCTTGTTCGAGGTGTGGGCGGGGCGGGCGGATCAGATCCGCTCGACGACGTAGGCGTTGGCCATGCCGCCGCCCTCGCACATCGTCTGCAGTCCGTAGCGCCCGCCCGTCGCCTCGAGCTGGTTCACGAGCGTCGTGAGCAGGCGCGTACCGCTGGAGCCGAGCGCGTGGCCGAGCGCGATCGCGCCGCCGCGTGGATTCAGCTTCTCGGGGTCGGCGCCGGTCTCGGCGAGCCACGCGAGCGGGACGGACGCGAACGCCTCGTTGACCTCGTACGCGTCGATGTCGTCGTGGCCGAGTCCGGCACGTTCGAGCACCTTCGCCGTGGCGGGGATCACCCCCGTGAGCATGTACAGCGGATCGCTGCCGACGACCGAGAACGAGCGGAAGCGCGCCCGGGGCTCGAGTCCCAGCTTCTCGGCGGCATCGGCGCTCATGATGAGCGCGGCCGAGGCGCCGTCGGTCAGCGGCGAGGAGTTGCCGGGGGTGATCCGCCACTCGACCTCGGGGAATCGCTCTGCCAGCCGGTCGCTGCGGAACGCCGGGTTCAGCCCGGCGAGCGACTCGACCGAGGTGCCCGGCCGCACGGTCTCGTCGACCAGCCGGTCGATGCCCGCCACGGGCACGACCTCCGTCGCGAACGCACCCGACTCCCCCGCCGCTGCGGCGAGCTCGTGCGAGCGCGCCGCGAACGCGTCGAGCCGCTCGCGCGAGAATCCCCACTTCTGCGCGATGAGCTCCGCGGAGACGCCCTGGCTGACGAGGCCGTCGGGATACCGTGCGTGCAGGCGCGTGCCGAACGGGTCGGCACCGGCCGCGCTGGAACCGAGCGGCACGCGGCTCATCGACTCGACGCCGCACGCGATGACGATGTCGGCCTGCCCGGCGAGGATCGCCTGCGCGGCGAACGTCGCCGCCTGCTGGCTCGACCCGCACTGGCGGTCGATCGTCGTGCCGGGGACGGACTCCGGGAAGCCCGCCGCGAGCACGGCGTTGCGGGTGACGTTGTACGACTGCTCGCCGATCTGGCTGACGCACCCGCCGATCACGTCGTCGACGATGGCGGGGTCGAGGTCGTTCCGGTCGACGATCGTGGTGAGCACGCCCGCGAGCAGGTCCACGGGGTGGACTCCGCTCAGCATCCCTCCGGGCTTGCCGCGACCCACGGGCGTTCGGACGACGTCGACGATGACGGCTTCGCTGCTCATGCCCTCAGCCTACGACCGGAGCGGGGCGGGGCCGCCGTGCGGCCCGCCCCCGCGCCATCCGCTCAGCCGACCTCGGCGACCTCGGGCACGGCCGCCGCGGCGACCTGCTCGATGCGCACGGGCTCGCGCTCGGGGAGCACGACCGGGTGCGTGCCCGACATCGCCTCGATGACGCGGACGACCTGGCACGAGTAGCCGTACTCGTTGTCGTACCAGACGTAGAGCACGACGTCGGTGCCGTCGGCGATGGTCGCGAGACCGTCGACGATGCCCGCGCGGTGGCTGCCGACGAAGTCGGTCGAGACGACCTCGGCCGACTCGATGTAGTCGACCTGCTGGCGCAGCGGCGAGGTCAGCGACACCTTGCGGAGGTACGCGTTCAGCGTCGCCTTGTCGGTCGGGCGCTCGAGCTGCAGGTTCAGGATCGCGAGCGAGACGTCGGGCGTGGGCACGCGGATGGCGCTGCCGGTGAGCTTGCCCTCGAGTGCGGGCAGCGCCTTCGAGACGGCCTTCGCGGCGCCCGTCTCGGTGATCACCATGTTGAGCACCGCCGAACGGCCGCGACGGTCGCCCTTGTGGAAGTTGTCGATGAGGTTCTGGTCGTTCGTGAACGAGTGCACGGTCTCGACGTGGCCGCGCACGACGCCGTAGGCCTCGTCGATGGCGGCGAGCACGGGCGTGATGGCGTTGGTCGTGCACGAGGCGGCCGACAGGATGCGGTCGCCCGCCTCGATGTCGCCGTGGTTGATGCCGTGCACGATGTTCTTGATCGCGCCCTTGCCCGGAGCGGTGAGGAGCACCCGCGCCACGCCGGTGGACTCGAGGTGGCGGCTGAGGCCGGCCTCGTCGCGCCAGCGGCCCGTGTTGTCGACGACGATCGCGTCGGAGATGCCGTAGGCGGTGTAGTCGATCGTGCCCGGGTCGTCGGAGTAGATGACCTGGATGAGGGTGCCGTTCGCGAGGATGGTGTTCGCCTCCTCGTCGACCGTGATCGTGCCCTGGAACGGCCCGTGCACCGAGTCGCGGCGGAGCAGGCTCGCGCGCTTGGCGAGGTCGTTCTCGCTGCCCCTGCGCACGACGATGGCGCGCAGTCGCAGGCCCTGGCCGCCGCCGGCGTGGGCGATGAGGATCCGGGCCAGGAGGCGACCGATGCGGCCGAAGCCGTAGAGCACGACGTCGGTGCCGGCTGCCTCGGCGGCACCGTCGGCGTCGGCCGAGGCGGCCGGGTCGACGAGCACGGGCGCGAGCTCGGACCGCAGGAAGTCGACGAGGTCGGTCCCGGCGGGTGCGGCGTGGAACCGCGAGACGAGGCGGGCCACGTCGATCGAGGCGGGGCCCGGGGCGATCTCGGTGAGGGCCTCGAGCACGCGCATGGTGTCGGCCAGGTCGAGCTCGACGTCGCCGGCCTGCCGGGCGAAGCGGTGCGCCTTCAGCAGTTCGACCGCCGAGCGGTTGATGAGCCGCCGGCCGTGGATCGAGGTGACGACCCCGTGCCGGCGGTACAACCCGCCGATGAGCGGGATCATGCGCTCGGCGAGCTCCTCTCGGGCGATCCAATCCTCACGGCGGGCGTCGAACTCGTGGCTCACGACTCTTCCTCTCAGCCGCGGGTCGGACCTCGTCGGCCTGTTCGGGTCGCGCGCGCGGGTGGGCAGCGTCGACCACGGGGGTGTCCAAGGGGATGGTCAGATCATAGCGACCGCGGCACGGTGAGCGCGATGTACACGGCGTCCTGCGGCGGGGGCGTCGGCTGCCGCGGCGGCGAGCCGGAGGCATCCGCTCGACCTCGCGGGGGGGGCGCGCCGGAGCGACGCGGGTGCGGCTCAGGCGGCGATGTCGTCGACCAGGGCGATGTCGTAGACCGCGATGCGCTGCGGAACGCCATCGAACGCGGCGGCGCGCGCGGCGGAGGCGAGGTACTCGGCCTCGAGCGCACGGAAGGCGTCGGCGTCGCCGGGTGCGCTCACCGCCCAGACGAACTGGTTCGCCTCGCGGATGCCGTACGCGAACTCGATGGCGAATCCTGCGGCGCCGCGCACGCGCGGCATCCACTCGTCCCACCACGTCACGAACGCGTCGTACTCCCCGTCGACGAGCGTGTACCGGCGCAACTGGATCGTCTTCACGCGTGCCATCCTGCCGCATGCCCGGAGCGGATGACGACGGGCCGGCGGGCTATACTCGCTCCGTCCAGGCGCCCTGATCCCCCGCGATCGACGCGCGGCGCCGGCGCCCGAAAAAGGGGTGCGAAGCGTCAGGCCGCCTCGGCCGGCCCCGCGAGACACATACGGAACCGCCATCCGTCACCGTCTCGAAAGGCTCCGCCATGCCCACCGTCTCCGCGCACGTCGCCCGCACGCTCGCCGCCCACGTCGACCACGTCTTCGGCGTCATGGGCAACGGCAACGCCTGGTTCCTCGACGCGCTCGAGCGCGAGACCGAGGCGACCTTCACCGCCGTCCGGCACGAGGTCGGCGGCGTCGTCGCGGCCGATGCCCACTTCCGCGCCTCGAACCGGCTCGCCGCGGCGACCGCGACCTACGGCGCCGGGTTCACGAACACGCTGACCGCGCTCGCCGAGGCCGTGCAGGCGAAGGTGCCGCTCGTGCTCGTCGTCGGCGACGAGCCGACCTCGGGCCCGCGCCCCTGGGGCGTCGACCAGATCGCGCTCGCGTCGGGCGTCGGGGCGCGCACCTACACGGTCGGCCGAGCGGATGCCGCGGCGACGACCGTGATCGCGATCGAGCACGCCCTGGCGTACCGGGTGCCGACGGTGCTCGCGATCCCGTACGACGTCGCCGCGCTCGAGGCGGGTCCGGTCCCGTCGACCGCCGAGCCGAAGCTGCCCGCGCCGCTCGCGCCCCGCGGCGACTTCGCCGCGGCCTCGATCGCCGCGCTCGCGCGGGCGCTCGCCGGCGCGAGCCGACCCGTGCTCATCGCGGGGCGCGGTGCGTGGCTCGCCGGCGCCGGCGAGGCGCTCGGCGAGCTCGCTGCCGCCACGGGCGCCGTCACGGCGACGACCGCGCTCGGGCGCGGGGTCTTCCCCGACGAGCGCCACGACCTCGGGGTGACGGGCGGCTTCGGCGCCGAGGGCGCGATGGCGCTCATCCGCGAGGCCGATGTCGCGGTGGTCTTCGGCGCGTCGCTCAACCAGTTCACGATGCGCTTCGGCGAGCTGTTCGCCCCGGGCACCCACGTCGCGCAGGTGGATGTCGCCCCGGCCGCGACGCACCCGCACGTCGGCGCCTACGTCAGGGGCGACGCGGCCTTCGTCGCGCGGGCGCTCGTCGACGGGCTCGCCGCACTCGGCGCGTCGTCGTCGGGTTGGCGCGAATCGCTCGAGGTGGCTCCGCTCCGCGCGCACGACCCGGGCATCGGCGTCGTGCCCGAGGACGGCCGCCTCGACCCGCGCTCGGTCGCCGCACGCCTGGCCGAGCTCCTCCCCGAGGACCGCGTCGTCGTCTCGGACGGCGGGCACTTCATCGGGTGGGCGAACATGTACTGGCCCGTGGCATCCCCCGACCGCATGATGATGGTCGGCACCGCGTTCCAGTCGATCGGCCTCGGCTTCCCGAGCGTGCCCGGCGCCGCCGCGGCGAAGCCCGGCGCGACGATCGTGCTGACCACCGGAGACGGCGGCGGGCTCATGGCGATCGCCGACCTCGAGACCGCCGTCCGGACGGCGGGCGGCCGCGGGGTCGCCGTCGTCTGGAACGACACCGCCTACGGCGCCGAGGTGCACCTCTACGGCCGCAAGGGCCTCGCCGAGCCGCCGATGCGCATCCCCGAGGTCGACTTCGCGGGACTCGCGACGTCCGTCGGCGCCGAGGGCGTCGTCGTGCGCGAAATCGCCGACCTGGACCGCCTCGGAGCGTGGGCCGCCGAGCCCGCCGACGAGCGGCGGTTCCTCCTGCTCGACTGCCGCGTGTCCGACCGCATCGTGGCGCCGTACCAGCACGAGATCATCCGCGTGAACTCCTGACGACGGATGCCTCGACCGCGCGCGTGCCGGTGAGGCACGAGGGCGGCCTGCGCGACATTCCGACCCCGGCGAGGCTAGATCGTATATGATCTGAGATACCAAATGCGCTCCGCTGCTCGGTACGATCGGCGTGACGCTCACGACGAAGTGGAGACCACGTGCCAGACCCGTCACGCATCCGCGAGATCGCCGACGAGCTCATCGCCGCCGACCGCGATCGCAGGACCGTCCCGCTCCTGACCGCCCGCAACCCCGGCATGACCGTCGAGGACGCGTACGCGGTGCAGCGCGAGTGGGCCGAGCGGCGCATGTCCGCCGGCGCCAGGCTCGTCGGTCGCAAGATCGGGTTGACCTCGAAGGTCATGCAGGTCGCGACGGGCATCACCGAACCGGACTACGGCGTGATCCTCGACGACATGGTCTACGAGTCGGGCTCGGTCATCGAGTTCGACCGCTTCTCGAACGTGCGCATCGAGGTCGAGCTCGCGTTCGTGCTCGGCGCGCCGCTCGAGGGGCCGGACACCACGATCTTCGACGTGCTCCGCGCGACCGAGTACGTCGTCCCCGCGCTCGAGGTGCTGAACTCGCACATCGCGCTCGAGGGTCGCACGATCGTCGACACCATCAGCGACAACGCCGCGATGGGCGCGATGGTCGTCGGCGGTCGACCCGTGAAGGTCGACGAGGTCGACCTCCGCTGGGTGGGCGCGCTGCTCTCGCGCAACGAGACGATCGAGGAGTCGGGCGTCGCCGGCGCGGTGCTCGGCCACCCCGCAATGGGCGTGGCGTGGCTCGCGAACAAGCTCGCGCAGCACGGCCAGTCGCTCGGCGCGGGCGAGATCATCCTCGCCGGCAGCTTCACCCGACCGATGTGGGTCGAGCGCGGCGACACGGTCCATGCCGACTACCACGACCTCGGGAGCATCTCGTGCCGATTCGCCTGACCCTGCCGCCGACCTTCGCCGACCGCATCGACGCGGCCGACCGTCCGCAGGTCGGCATGTGGGTCTGCTCCGGCAGCCCGCTCGTCGCCGAGATCGCCGCGGGCAGCGGCCTCGACTGGGTGCTGATCGACGGCGAGCACTCCCCCAACGGGCTCGAGTCGATCCTCGCCCAGCTCCAGGCGGTCGCCGCCTATCCCGTCGCTCCCGTCGTCCGCGTGCCGTACGGCGACACGGTCGTCATCAAGCAGTTCCTCGACCTCGGCGTGCAGAACCTCCTCGTGCCGATGGTCGACTCGGCCGAGCAGGCCGCGGAGATCGTCCGGGCGGTCCGCTACCCGACCGGCGGCGTCCGCGGGGTCGGCTCGTCGCTCGCGCGCGCCTCGCGCTGGAACCGCGTCGACGGCTACCTCCAGGCCGCGTCGTCGACGATCAGCCTCGTCGTGCAGATCGAGTCCGCCGCCGCGGTCGCCGCCGTCGACGAGATCGCCGCGACGCCCGGGGTCGACGGCCTCTTCGTCGGGCCGGCCGACCTCGCCGCGTCGATGGGGCACCTCGGGCAGCAGTCGCATCCCGAGGTCGTCGACGCGGTGCTCGCGTCGATCCGCGCGGGCGTGGCCGCAGGGGTGCCGGTGGGCGTGAACGCGTTCGCGCCCGCCGACGCCGACCGCTACCTCGAGGCCGGCGCCTCGTTCGTCGCGGTCGGGGCGGATGTCGCCCTGCTCGCGCGCGCATCGGAGGCGCTCGCCGATCGCTTCATCGGGCCGACGGGCGCACCGGATGCCACGAGCGCCGGTGCCGACGAGCGACCGAGCTACTGAGCGGCCGCGGCATCCGTCGCGTTGCCACCCGTCGCTGGATCGTATATGATTTCAGATACCAGGAGACGAGGGAGTCCATGACCGCCATCTCGAAGCCCGGCAAGATCATCGCCGTGCACCTCAACTACCCGTCGCGCGCGGCGCAGCGGGGTCGCACGCCCGCGCAGCCGAGCTACTTCCTGAAGCCCCAGAGCTCGCTCGCCGGCACCGGCGGCACGATCGAGCGCCCGGCCGGCACCGAGCTTCTCGCGTTCGAGGGCGAGATCGCCCTGGTCATCGGCGAGCCCGCGCGCCACGTCTCGCCCGACGAGGGCTGGGCGCACGTCGCCGCCGTCACGGCCGCGAACGACTTCGGCCTGTACGACCTCCGCGCCGCCGACAAGGGATCCAACCTCCGGTCCAAGGGCGGCGACGGATTCACGCCGCTCGGGCCCGTCGCGATCCCCGTCGACGGCATCGGGCAGGGCGACTGGCGCGTCCGCACGTGGGTGAACGGCGAACTCGTGCAGGAGGACACCTCCGACACGCTCCTCTTCGACTTCGGCCGCCTCGTCGCCGACCTGTCCCAGCACGGCACGCTCGAGACGGGCGACGTGATCCTCACCGGCACTCCCGCCGGCTCGTCGGTCGTCGTGCCGGGCGACGTCGTCGAGGTCGAGGTCGACGCACCCGGCGCGCCCGGCACCCCGACCACCGGCCGGCTCGTGACGACCGTCACGCAGGGCAGCGTCGCCTTCGGCGACTTCGGCTCGAAGCCCGCCGTCGACGACCTGCAGCGCATCGAGGCATGGGGCTCCGGCGAGGCGCACGCCGCCGCCGTCGCGGCCGGCCGAGCCACGCCGCTCGACGCCGCGAGCACGGTGCCCGAGGCATCGGATGACGCGCAGCCGCCGTTCGAGCTCACCGACGCGCTGCGCGCCCAGCTCTCCTCCGTGGCCGTGGCGACGCTCTCGGTCGCACTGCGCAAGCGGGGCTACCACGACATCTTCATCGAGGGCGTCGTCGCGAACCACCCGGGAGACCGGATCGTCGGTCGCGCCCGCACGCTCCGGTTCATCCCCGCGCGCCCCGACCTCTTCGCCTCGTACGGGGGCGGCTACAACGCCCAGAAGCGCGCGTTCGACTCGGTCGGCGCGGGCGAGGTGCTCGTGGTCGACGCCCGCGGCGAGCGCGGAACCGGCACGGTCGGCGACGTCCTCGCGCTCCGTGCCAAGGTGCGCGGCGCGGCCGGCATCGTCACCGACGGCGGCGTGCGCGACTTCGACGCGGTCGCCGGGATCGACATCCCGGTCTTCTCCCGGGGCGCGCACCCGAGCGTGCTCGGCCGCCGGCACGTGCCGTGGGAGACCGACGTGACCATCGCGTGCGGCGGCGCGGCCGTGCAGCCCGGCGACGTGATCGTCGGCGACGGCGACGGCGTCATCGTCATCCCGCCGCACCTCGTGGCCGAGGTCGCCGCCGAGGCCGCCGCGCAGGACGCGGCCGACGCCTGGGTCGCCGAGCGCGTCGCCGAGGGCGAGCCGGTCGACGGGCTGTTCCCGATGAACCGTGCGTGGCGCGAGCGATACGAGCGCGAGCGGGACGCCGCGGCATCCGGTGCCCTGCCGCCCGAGGAGGCGCGATGAGCGCCGAGAGCAAGTCGCAGCAGGCGTACCGGTTCATCCGGGAGCGCATCGACGACGGCCGGTACGTCCCGGGCTACCGGCTCGTCCTGGCGCAGATCGCCGGCGAACTCGAGGTCTCCGTCGTGCCCGTGCGCGAGGCGATCCGACGTCTCGAAGCCGAGGGGCTCGTCACGTTCGAGAAGAACGTGGGAGCGCAGGTCGCGCTCATCAAGGAGACCGAGTACCTCCACACGATGCAGACGCTCGCACTCGTCGAGGGCTTCGCCACCTCGCTCACCGCGCCGTACGTCACGGCCGGGCAGCTCGACCGGGCGCGCGCGATCAACGAGGAGATGCGGCGCACGCTCGAGGACTTCGAGCCGCACCGGTTCACCGAGCTCAACCTCGAGTTCCACGCCGTGCTGTTCGAGGGCTGCCCGAACCCGCACGTGCTCGACCTCGTGCACCGCGGGTGGAACCGGATGCGGGTGCTGCGCGACTCGTCGTTCAGCTTCGTGCCTGGGCGCGCCCGCGCCTCCGTCGAGGAGCACGAGCGCATCGTCGAGCTCATCGAACGCGGCGCCGACGCGCTCGAGATCGAGCTCGCCGCCCGACGGCATCGCACCGCGACGCTCGACGCCGTGCTCGCCTACCAGGCCGACCACAAGCCCGCGACCACCCCGGCTCCGGAGGCCGTCGCCACGTGACGCCGCCGCGCCATTCGACCACCGGCACCGCGGCGCCCGCCGACGCGCGCCGCCCGCCCAGCAACGACACGGAAGGAACCCGCATGACCCAGCACATCCCCGAGGGACTGCCCGAGCGCATCCGCCACTACGTCGACGGGGAGTTCGTCGACTCGGTCGGCGGCGAGACGTTCGACGTGCTCGACCCGGTGTCGAACGAGACCTACGTGCAGGCGGCGGCCGGCCAGAAGGCCGACATCGACCGCGCCGTCGCCGCCGCCCGCCGCGCCTTCACCGAGGGGCCGTGGCCGCGGATGCTGCCCCGCGAGCGTTCGCGCGTGCTGCACCGCATCGCCGACCTCGTCGAGTCGCGCGACGCGCGCCTCGCCGAGCTCGAGACCTTCGACACGGGGCTGCCCATCACGCAGGCGCTCGGCCAGGCGCGTCGCGCGGCCGAGAACTTCCGGTTCTTCGCCGACCTGATCGTCGCGCAGGCCGACGACACCTACAAGGTGCCGGGTCGCCAGGTCAACTACGTGAACCGCAAGCCGATCGGCGTCGCCGGGCTCATCACCCCCTGGAACACGCCGTTCATGCTCGAGTCGTGGAAGCTCGCTCCCGCGATCGCGACGGGCAACACCGTCGTGCTGAAGCCCGCCGAGTTCACGCCGCTCTCGGCGAGCCTCTGGGCCGAGATCTTCGAGGAGGCCGGACTCCCGCAGGGCGTCTTCAACCTGGTCAACGGCCTCGGCGAGGAGGCGGGCGACGCGCTGGTGAAGCATCCGGACGTCCCGCTCATCTCGTTCACCGGCGAGAGCCGCACGGGGCAGGTCATCTTCGGCAACGCCGCGCCGTTCCTCAAGGGCCTCTCGATGGAGCTCGGCGGCAAGAGCCCCGCGGTGGTCTTCGCCGACGCCGACCTCGACGCCGCGGTCGACGCGACCATCTTCGGCGTGTTCTCGCTGAACGGCGAGCGCTGCACCGCCGGCAGCCGCATCCTGGTCGAGCGCGCCGTGTACGACGAGTTCGTCGAGAAGTACGCCGCGCAGGCGGGGCGCGTCGTCGTCGGCGACCCGCACGACCCGAACACGGAGGTCGGCGCACTGGTGCACCCGGAGCACTACGACAAGGTCATGAGCTACGTCGAGATCGGCAAAGGCGAGGGCCGGCTCGTGGCCGGCGGCGGGCGGCCGGAGGGCTTCCCCACCGGCAACTACATCGCCCCGACCGTGTTCGCCGACGTCCCGAAGGACGCCCGGATCTTCCAGGAGGAGATCTTCGGCCCCGTCGTCGCGATCACGCCGTTCGACTCCGACGAGGAGGCGCTCGAGCTCGCCAACGGCGTGAAGTACGGCCTCGCCGCGTACATCTGGACCAACGACCTCACGCGCGCCCACAACTTCTCGCAGGCCGTCGAGGCCGGCATGGTCTGGCTGAACTCGAACAACGTGCGCGACCTGCGCACTCCCTTCGGCGGCGTCAAGGCCTCCGGGCTCGGACACGAGGGCGGCTACCGCTCGATCGACTTCTACACCGACCAGCAGGCGGTGCACATCACGCTCGGCGCCGTGCACAACCCGACGTTCGGCAAGCAGGAGCACCACGAGTCGGACCTCGACGACCCGGACCCGCGCTGACGCGCCATCCCACCGACCCATCTCACGCAAGGACGCTGACATGACCGACCGCACCCAGCCATCGCACCGTGATGGCATGACCCTCACCTCCTCCGGCTTCTACGTCTCCCAGGAGGCGCCGATCCGCAGCGAGAACCCGATCGCGACCCCGACCGCCCCGGCCCCCGACATCCTGCGCTGCGCGTACATGGAGCTCGTCGTCACCGACCTCGAGGCCAGCCGGAACTTCTACGTCGAGGTGCTCGGGCTCACTGTGACCGAGGAGGACGACGAGACCGTCTACCTCCGCTCGCTCGAGGAGTTCATCCACCACAACCTGGTGCTCCGCAAGGGCCCCGTCGCGGCGGTCGCCGCGTTCAGCTACCGCGTGCGCACCCCCGAGGACCTCGACAGGGCCGTCGCGTTCTACACGGAACTCGGATGCCGCGTCGAGCGTCGCACCGAGGGCTGGACGAAGGGCATCGGCGAGTCCGTGCGCGTCGAGGACCCGCTCGGATTCCCGTACGAGTTCTTCCACGACGTCGAGCACGTCGAGCGGCTCGCGTGGCGCTACGACCTCTACACCCCCGGAGCGCTCGTGCGCCTCGACCACTTCAACCAGGTCACGCCCGACGTGCCGCGCGCGGTCGCGTTCATGCAGGACCTCGGCTTCCGCGTGACGGAGGACATCCAGGACGAGGCCGGCACGGTCTACGCCGCGTGGATGCGCCGCAAGCCCACCGTGCACGACACCGCGATGACCGGTGGCGACGGCCCCCGCATGCACCACGTGGCGTTCTCGACGCACGAGAAGCACAACATCCTCGCCATCTGCGACAAGCTCGGGGCGCTCCGCATGTCCGACGCGATCGAGCGCGGCCCCGGCCGCCACGGCGTCTCGAACGCGTTCTACCTCTACCTGCGCGACCCCGACGGCCACCGCGTCGAGATCTACACACAGGACTACTACACGGGCGACCCCGACAACCCCGTGGTCACGTGGGACGTGCACGACAACCAGCGCCGCGACTGGTGGGGCAACCCCGTCGTGCCGTCCTGGTACACCGAGGCATCGCTCGTCCTCGACCTCGACGGCAACCCGAAGCCCGTCGTCGCCCGCACCGACGACTCCGAGATGGCCGTCACGATCGGGGCCGACGGCTTCTCGTACACGCGGAAGGGCGACGAGGAGAAGGGCTTCAAGCTCGGCAACACGCTCTGAGCAGCGCGGTGGGATGCGTCGGGGTCGGCGCATCCCACCCGTCGCGTGCCTGCGCGGTCCGGTCCGGTCCGGTCCGGTCCGGTCCGGTCCGGTTCGGTTCGGTTCGCCATTGTCCCGTCGCGGGACGACCGGATATCGTCGATGCCCTGAGGCCGGTCGGGTGAACCGCGCGAACCGGCAGGGTTCCCGTCCGTGGAGGAGCGCATGGCAGCTGACCCCGAGCCCGTCGGCGTCGATGCGACCGCGGTTCACGATGTCGACCCCGACGCCGGAGCGACCGTCGGGGCAGCGTCGTGGCCGGCATCGCTGCTGGGCGGCGCGGTGCGTCCGCTCACGCTCGATCGGTTCGTCGACGACCGCGGCACGCTCACGCCACTCGTGCTCGCGGAACTGTCGTTCGCGGTCGCGCGCGTCTTCGTCGTGAGCGCCCCCGCCGGCGCCGTGCGCGGCGGCCACGCGCATCGCAGTGTCCGGCAGGTGCTCTTCCGCGCGAGCGGGAGCGTCGAGGTCGAGTTCCGCCATCGCGGCGAATCGTCCCGGCTGACCCTCGACGACGCACGACCGGCGGTGCTCGTCGAGGCCGGTGTCTGGGCCCAGCAGACCTACCTCGACGACGGCTCGACGCTCATCGTCCTCGCCGACGGCGGGTACGACCGGAGCGAGTACCTCGACCACGATCACGGCACCGACGGGGACGCCTCGTGACGCGTCGCCGCGTCGCCGTCCTCGGCGCGGGGATCATGGGCACCGCCACCGCCATCGAACTCGCGCGCCGCGGGCTCGACGTGACCCTCATCGACCGTGAGCCAGCCCCGATGTCGGCCACGAGCCGGTGGAACGAGGGCAAGATCCACCTCGGATTCCTCTACGGCGCGGATCCGACCACGGCGACCGCCGAGCACATCCTCCCGGGAAGCCTGGTCTTCGGCGATCGCGCCCGTGAGCTCATCGGCTCCGAGCTCGACGGGCACGTCACGCGCGAGGACGACGTGTATCTCCTCCACCGCGACTCGGTCGTCGACGCCGCGACGATGCGGCGGAAGTTCGATGCGATCGGCGAGCTCGTCCGGCGCCATCCCGACGCGGCCAGGTACCTCGTCGACGTGTCCGACGCGCGGGTCACCGAGCTCGGGGCGGAGGAACTCGCGGCCATCGCCGGCGACGGCATCGTCGCGGGCTTCCGCGTTCCCGAGCGGTCGGTCGACACCCGGTGGTTCGCCGACCGACTCGCTGCGGCCGTCGCCGACGAACCCCGCGTGACCCTCCGCGCCCGCACGACGGTCGTCGGCGCCGAACCGCTGCGCTCCGAGGACGGAAGATGGCGCATCCGCACGGACGACGACGAGGACGAGGTCGCCGATGTCGTGGTCAACGCACTCTGGAACGGGCGACTGCCCGTCGACGTCACAGCGGGCGTCGACCCCGACCCGCCGTGGACCCACCGGTACCGGCTCTGCGTCTTCGCCCGCACGCGCACGCCGCACCGGGTCCCGAGCGCCCTCGTCGCCGTCGGTCCGTTCGGCGACGTGAAGAACTACACCGACCGCGACTTCTACCTCTCGTGGTATCCCGCGGGCCTCCTCGCCCAGGGCGGCGCCCTCGAGCTTCCTCAGCCGGAGCTCCCGACCGGGGACGAGGCCACGGCCTTCGTCGAACGGGTCCGCTCGGCGCTCGGCGTGCTGGTGCCGGGCATCGACGAGGTGCTCGACGACGCCGAGGAGACCGTCGTCCACGGCGGGTTCGTCTTCGCACAGGGTCAGGGCGCCCTCGACGACCCGAGGTCCGGCCTGCATCGCCGCGATCGCTACGGCGTGCGACGGCGCGGCAGCTACCACTCGGTCGATACGGGGAAGTACTCGACCGCACCGTGGAGCGCGCGCATCCTCGCCGAGGAGATCGCCGGATGAGCGAACCGACGCCGACGACGGATGCCGCGTCCTGGCGCCCGCTCGTGACCGCGCTCGTGCCGACGTACAACGGGGCCGCGTTCATCCAGCGGACGCTCGACAGCCTCGCAGCCCAGACCTGGCCGAACCTCGAGATCCTGATCGGCGACGACCGATCGACGGATGCGACGCTCGAGGTCGTCCGCCGCTTCGCCGAGCAGCATCCGAACACCCGCATCGTCGAGCGCGAGGCGAACCTCGGCTGGCTGCGCAACTCGAACGACCTCATGGGGCGCGCGGCCGGGGAACTGCAGTTCTTCGCGTTCCATGACGACGTCGTGGCTCCGACCTACGTCGAGCGGCTCGTCGCGGCGCTCGACGCCCACGAGGATGCGGTGCTCGCGTTCACCGACATGCAGGTGCACGAGCTCGACGGGCGAATCGAGCTGCACGTGTTCGACGAGCTCGACGGCCTCCGGTCCCCCGTCGAACGCGGCCGGGTGATGGTCCGCCGGCCGGGCTTCTGGTGGGTGCCGAATCGCGGGCTCTTCCGGACGACGGCGTTCCGCGCGGTGGGCGGCATCCACCCGAACGAGCAGGGCGAGTACTCCGCGGATTGGACGTGGCTGCTCGGACTCTCGCTCATCGGCGAGTTCGTACGGGTCCCCGAGGTGCTCTGCACGAAGTACTACAAGGCCGGCAGCCTGTCGAAGACCTGGCCGCACGACGTCGACCAGGTCGCGGCGCTCCGGAGATCCGGCGTCGCGGAGATCCGGCGGAGCTCACTTCCCGCCGTTCAGAAGGCGGTGCTCGCCGGATACCTGATGCGGAGGATCTACGGCCGTCGCCTGCCCAGAGGAGTGAAGCGAGTCTTCCGCCGGCTCGGGCTCTGATCCGCGCTGAGCGAGCATCGTCACCGGTCGGACCCGGTGCTCCCGTCTCGGGCGCGCGAACAATAGCGGAATCGGGCCGCCTCCGGAATGGCTGGACGTCCCGGCGGCTCGGACGGGATGCTGGTCACGTGATCGCATATCAGGGAACGACCGCTTCGCGGGCGATCACGACCGGGGGGACGACCCCGGGGGGCGCGAGTCCCCCGGGGCCCGAAGGTTCCCGACCCGCCGTGCGCCGCACGGCGTCATCGCCATTCAGAAAGGCACTCCCGTGAACACCCTGCTCATCATCGTCGGCATCATCGCCATCATCCTGCTGTTCACCGGCGGCTTCGTGCAGTCGCTGAACTTCCTGCTCTGGGTCGGCATCGTCCTGCTCGTCCTGGCGGTCATCGTCTGGCTCGTCCGGATGCTCACCGGCAACCGGAGCGCCTGACCGCCGGTGCGTGACCGCGCGTGCGCGGTCACGACGCTCAACTCGACTCGCCGCCCGCACCGTCCCGGTGCCGGGCGGCGTCGTCGTCCGCGGGCGCAACCGCGGCAGTGGACTCCCCGGCGGCCTCCTCCGCCTCCGCGTGCGGGTCGACGAGCTCCAACGCCTCGATCATCCCGGCGAGGAACCTCGCCACGACGGCGAGCTCGTCCTGGTCGAGCCCGTCCGCGACCTCGATCATCGCCCGGTGCATCCGGCCGAGCGTCGCCCGAACCTCCTCATCGCTGTCGGTCGTGCTCGCGACGACGAGCGAACGGCGATCCGTCGGGTGCGGCCGACGCACGAGGTGACCGCTCCGTTCGAGGCGGTCGATGAGCACGGTCGTCGAGGCCGTCGAGATGCCGAGCAGCTTCGCCAGCGCCCCGGGCGTGAGCATCTCGCCCTCGCGCTCGGCGCGCAGCACGTAGCGCAGCGCGAGGAGGTCGGTCTCGCCCATGCCCATCGAGTCCCGCGTGCGCCGACGCATCTCCTGGTCGGCCGATCGGTACCGACGGAGCAGGTTGAGCACGTCGACGCTGCCGAGCCGCGTCTCGTCCGACCCGTACCAGTAGCCGCTCGACTCGGATCCGCTCGGACGACTGGACACCCTGACACCATAGTCGCCGGCCGCGCGCCGCGCTTCGTGCGCCGAGGTCCAAGTGCGTCGCGCGGACGGGCAACGCCGACCGGCGGTCCGCTGCCTACCGTGGAACCCCAACTCAACGTGGAGGTGCCATGAACAGCCCGATCCCAGTCCTCGAGGAGGCGCACGCCGATCTGCTCGCCGAGATCACGCCGCGCGACGGCGAGCGGCGCGAGATCCTCGACCCGGCGACGGGCGGCCTCGTCGGACACGCCCCGGTGCACGGCATCGGGGACCTCGAGCGGGCGATCGCCCGCGCGGAGGCCGCGCAGCCGGCCTGGGCGGCGCTCGGCCATGCGCGCCGGAGCGAGCTGCTCATGCTCGCCGCGGACGCGATCGACGCCGAGGCGGAGGCCCTCGCGCACGTGCTCTCGCGGGAGCAGGGCAAGCCGCTGAACGGTCCGAACGCGCGCTTCGAGGTCGGCGCGGCATCCGGGTGGATGCGGGCTGCCGCGGCGACGCCGCTCGAGGCCGAGGTCGTCGTGGACGACGGCGAGACCCGCGCCGAGCTGCACTACCGGCCGATCGGCGTCGTGGGCGCGATCGGTCCGTGGAACTGGCCGCAGATGATCACCGTCTGGCAGGTCGCGCCGGCGCTCCGCATGGGCAACACGGTCGTCGTGAAGCCGTCCGAGTACACCCCGCTCAGCGTGCTCGCGCTCATCGAGGTCATCAACCGCGTACTGCCCGCAGGCGTCGTCGAGGTCGTCTCGGGCGGTCGCGACGTCGGCGCGGCGCTCGCGTCGCACCCGTCGGTCGGCAAGGTGATGTTCACCGGCTCCACCGCGACCGGCAAGGCGATCATCCGCAGCTCTGCCGAGACGGTCAAGCGGCTCACGCTCGAGCTCGGCGGCAACGACGCCGGCATCGTGCTGCCCGACGTCGACCCGAAGGCGATCGCTGAGGGCGTCTTCTGGGGCGCGTTCATCAACACGGGGCAGACCTGCGCCGCGCTGAAGCGCCTGTACGTGCACGACGACGTCTACGACGCGGTGTGCGAGGCCCTGGTCGACGTCGCGCGGGCGATGCCCATGGGCGTCGGGCTCGACGAGGCGAACGTGCTCGGGCCGCTGCAGAACCGGCAGCAGTTCGACGTCGTCGACCGCCTCGTGGAGTCGGCGAAGGCGGGCGGCGCCCGCGTGCTGCTCGGCGGGGAGCCGGATCGCGACCAGCCGGGCAACTTCTACCCGACGACGCTCGTGGCCGACATCGACGACCGCTCGCCCCTGGTGCAGGAGGAGCAGTTCGGTCCCGCCCTGCCGATCATCCGCTACCACGACCTCGACGACGCGATCGCGATGGCCAACGGGGTCGAGGTGGGGCTCGGCGCCTCGGTGTGGTCGACCGACCGCGACGAAGCGCGCCGCATCGCCGCGCGCCTCGAGGCCGGCACGGTGTGGATCAACGCGCACGGCGCGGTCCACCCGATGGCCCCCTTCGGCGGCGCGAAGCAGTCCGGCTACGGGCTCGAGTTCGGCGTCGAGGGCCTCAAGGCGCTCGGCGTGCCGCAGGTCGTCAACGGCTGACCGCGGCAGCGCCCGCGGGGGCGCGCAGGGGACGGGCCGGGGGCGCGATCGCGCTCCCGGCCCTCGTCGCGCCCGGTCGCACCGCGCACCCGTCTCGGCATGCCGAGCTGGGGCCCGTCGCGGCGCGTATCGTTGACCCCGACGCCGCGGCGTCGCGAGAGGGGACCATGCCGAAGATCGTCGACCACGACGCGCGCCGCCTCGAGATCGTGCACGCGACCTGGCGCCTCATCGCCGAGAAGGGCTTCCGCGCCACCACGATGCGCGAGATCGCCAGGGCGTCGGGTGTCGCGAACGGCGGGCTCTTCCCGTACTTCCGCAACAAGGAGGAGCTGATCGGGGCGACGTTCGAGCACGTCTTCGCGGCGACGAACGAGCGCTTCGCAGCCGTGCGCGCCGACCTCGAGGGCATGGCCGCCCTTCGCGAGCTGATGCTGCAGATCTTCCCTCTCGACCAGGAGCGGATCCTCGAGGCCCGCATCGTCATCCCCTTCTGGGAATACGCGGCCAACGAACCCGACCTACTCGCCCTGCACGAGCGCACCATGGACCAGTGGCGAGTCGAGATCGGCAGCCACCTCGCCGATGCGAAGCGCCTCGGCGAGATCCGCGACGACGTCGACATCCCCGTCGTCGTCGACCACTTCATGGCGATGCTCGACGGCGTGCAGGTCATCGCCGTCGTCGCCCCGGCGAGCGCCGCGGCCGACCGGCTGACCCGGTTGCTCGACGGGTACCTCGACCTGCTGCGCTGATCGCGACGGGCGGATGCCGGTGGGCGGCGTCACGGCTCAGTTGATGATCTCGCCCTGCTCGTCAGCGGCGAGCACGGCCAGTCGTTCCCGCCACGCCCGCAGCGCGTCGGGTGCGAGCCGGGTCCAGTCGGCGACCTCGCCGACGACCCGCAGCGGCTCGGTGCTCCGGTAGGACCGGGTCGGGTTGCCGGGGAACTTCCTGTCGGTGACGTTCGGGTCGTCCTCGAACGGACCGGTCGGTTCGACGGCGTAGACGCGCGGCTCGCCGTCGCCTGCGGCGAGTTCGGCCGCGAGCCCGGCACCATCCGCAAGGGCAGTGAAGTAGACGTGGTTCATGACCACCTCCGGGCGGTAGTTCGAGCGGAACCCCGCCGTGAGCAGGTCGCCGACCCGCAGCTCGGCCTTCGTGCCGTGGTAGAACGGCCCCTCGTCCAGCACCTCGCCCATCGGGCCAGCGTAGACCGCGCGACCTGCCTCGTCGCGCCGAGACCACGATCAAGAGCTTGGTCGCGCGATTACGAGCCAGATCCCGATCGAGATCGCGGTGAGCCCGGTGAGAACCATCCGCGATGCCGTCGAGTTCCTCACTACCCCAGCTGCCAGCCGTCCGAAGGAGCGCATCGATTCTCGACGGTTCCATCGCGCTGCCCGCTCACGGAATACGACAAGTAGGACACCTGGGGCGACCAAGACCCCACCGCCGATCACCGGTCCCATGACGCCCGCCGCCCTCGCCGATCCAGTTGGCCACTCTGCCCCGACGGTGACGCGACATCTCACGGACGATCGTCACGGGGCGGGATGGTCTTGCGGATCCCACATGCCGGTGAGGGCGGCGATGGCCTGCTCACGGTCGAGCCCGTGGCGAATGGCAGTGTCGTGAAGGGCTCGCGCTGCCGTGAGGACATCCGCGGGGAGCGCGCGCGGCGATGCGTTGATGATGGTGCCGGCACGGGCTCTGGCATGCACCAGGCCCTCGGTTTCGAGCAGCCGGTAGGCCTTCGCGACGGTGCCTGTGGCGACGCCGAGGTCTCGCGCGAGTTGGCGGACGGTGGGGAGTCGTTCGCCTGGTGCGAGTCGGCCGGTCATGATCTGTGCGCGGAGTTGCCCGGCGATTTGGTCGGAGGGCGGTGATGCCCCGCTGAGGTCGATGGCGACCATCAGGCGACTCGCGCTGCTGGCGCGTCGGCGGCGGGCCGGGGCAGGTCGACCCGGACCTGCCGTCGCCGTGGTTGGAGCAGCGGCAGCAGGAGCAACGCAACACCGATGCCCTCGAGGAGGAGGCCGAGGATCATGAACGGCAGCGCGAGCGCCGCGAACGAGGTTCCGACGTCGACGCGGGTGCCGTCGTACCCGGACAGGCTGGCGCCGAGTTGTGCGGACCGGCCGATGAACAGCCAGGACTGGCCGAGCGTGAACGAGGTCGCGCCCGCCGCGAGGGCCAGCACCGTCCGGGTGCGGTTGCGGCGTCCGGCGCGGTCCAGCTCCCGACGCATCGGGTCGGCCGGGACGGCCGGCAGGGCGATCAACCAGAGCGCGCCGAGCACCAAGACCACTTGGATGCCGAGCGCGACCAGCACTGGGGTGCCGTAGGTCCAGCCGAAGAACGAGGTCCCCGCGGTGCTCTCGCCGAGCTTGATCACGAACATCGTGTAGCGGCCGTCCTCCCCGGCCGATGACGCAGACCCGGCGAGGACGACCGTGGCGGCCATCAGCACGGTCACCACCGACCATCCGAGGAACCACGACCTGGCACCGAATGACCAGAGCGAGCGTGGGGCGAGGTCGACCTCGCCGAGCGACCGGCCCTGCACCGGGCGCACACCCGCGAGTGCCATGACGGCGATCGCGGCGATCGCGGCCATGATCGGGAACGCGTACCGCCAGTCCGGACCCTCATCGAAGGTGCCGAACCAGTACGCCGACCACCGCTGCCACCAGAACGCGATCACGCCGGCCACGGCGATCACGGACGCGACCCGTCCGACCCACGATTGGCTCGCGCTGGTCAACCGGGAAGCGCGCACTCCTATCAGCAGCAAGCCCAGCAGGACCAGCGCGACGATGCCGACGACGATCTCTTCCATCCAGACCAGCACACCAAATGACACGCGCACCTCCATTGGTTATGTATCAGTCAGATGATACATAAGAGTGCGCGCGAGGGTAGCCGCCTGATTGTGGCGCTGAGGGATCGGTCGTGCGTCGCCGGCGGACCGGGTACTGGACGGCGAAGGCTGATCCCATGACTGGGTAGGTTCACACCGAGATGAGTCGCGAAAACGTCATCAACCTCGTATACGCGGAGCTCACCGAGCTCGGATTCGCGGGGCGCGGACGAAACCTCCGGGCGGCCCTGCTTGGCCACGACCAATGGAAGACGTGGCGATCGCTCGACGCAGAGGGCGATCTCGTCGACGAAGAACGGACCAAGGCGCTCCGCCCTCTTGCCCGGCAACTCGCGGGAACGACCGAAGACGTCATGACGCTGAGTGATTTGAGGTCGGCTGCCGCTGAGGGCGGCTGACCGGATTCATTCGCAAGGACGCTCGCATCCTCCTCGAAGGCGGCTCGACTCCGGACCAACAGTCACGCTGAGGGATCGGCTCTGGGCTTGGTCTGACTCGGCGCAGGGCCGGCGGTACCGTCGATCCATGGATGAGGAGTTGCATCTCGCGGGAGGCAATGCGAGTGGTGCGGTCATCCGCGTCGGGTCCACGGTGCGCAAGGCGTGGACCGAATCCAGCGAGAGCGTTCACGCCTTCATGGGAGTCGTCCGAGCCCACGGCGTCGACGTGCCTGTACCGTTCGGCCGTGACGAGCGAGGTCGGCAGATCATCGAGTTCGTGCCGGGGCAGCTGGCGATGCACACGAGCCTGACGCTCGCCGGGCTTCGCCGGGTGGGTGCCATCGTGCGGGCGATCCACGACGCCAGCGTCGACTTCGTCCCGGCCCGCGATGCGGTCTGGGAGACCGCGATACCGGCACCGGGAGCGGAGATGGTCTGCCACAACGATCTCGCCCCGTGGAATCTGATCGTCGGTGAGCGGTGGGTGTTCATCGACTGGGATGCGGCTGCGCCGAGTACGCGCCTGTGGGACCTCGCGTACGCAGCCCAATCGTTCACCCTGTCGGACGTCGACCGTGCTCCTCAGGATGCCGCGGGTGACCTTGCCGCCTTCGTCGACGGGTACCGTGCAGACGCCGCGCTGCGGGACGCGCTTCCTGCGGTGATGCATCGTCGCACTGCCGCCATGCTCGAGTTGCTGCGGTCCGGACACGAAACCGGTCGCGAGCCCTGGGCATCCATGTTCGCCGCCGGCCACGGCGACCACTGGGCTGCGGTGACCCAGTACGTCCACACCAACCACGCCGTCTGGTCCGACGCGCTCCGCCCATCTCCCTGAGGGATCGTTCGCGCGCCGCGGGCATCTGGGTGCGGTTGGCGGGGTCGGCATGTACGAGCCTTGCCTGACGGAGTCGAGACTAGCCGAGCAGACTGGGGACGGATTGGTGTGAGAGCAGGGCACGTTCGGCGTGGAGCGCTGTTGGGGCTCGCAGCGTTGCTGGCGCTGACCGTGAGCGGTTGCGCGCCGTCGGCTGAGGTGAGCGTGCGTAACTACGTCGATCAGGCCATCACGGGCCTTGATGAGGGGTACTACGCGGATTCTCCGGAGTGGCATGCGGCTGTCGCTGAGGCGCTCCCGGATCTCTACTCGGCGAAGAACATCCCCGGCACCTACCGGCTGCTCTCTTCCTTGACGAAGGTCGCGGGTGGTGCCCACAGCTTCTTCTCGACACCGGCAGATGTCGCGGCGTGGGAGCAGCGATACCCGCCCGGCCACGTGCCGGTTCCGACGGTGAGCTACGACGGCTCGGTCGCGACTGTCGTGGTGCCCGGGTTCTCCAGCGCGCACCAGGACGAGGCGGACCTGTATCTCGAGGCGGCAGCGGAGATCTTCACGTCGCCTCGGGCGCGCTCCACCTGCGGATGGGTCATCTACGCGAGTGCGAACACCGGGGGTGACCTACGGGTGATGCTCGTGGCGTTGAGTCCGTTGCTCGATGACGGCGTCGTCGCGGTGTTCCGGGAGCGCGACGGTTCCACGACCGAGGTCGTGGTACATGCGAATTCGGTCTCGTGGAGAGATGAGGTCTGGGGCGAGCTGCCGGCCGA
Source organism: Agromyces binzhouensis (assembly GCF_042672355.1). NCBI lineage: Bacteria > Bacillati > Actinomycetota > Actinomycetes > Micrococcales > Microbacteriaceae > Agromyces > Agromyces binzhouensis. The sequence goes on from NZ_JBHXVJ010000009.1 coordinate 28,223, forward strand.
GCCGACCAAGCTCGCGAGCCGGCCGATCGCAATCGTTCAGAGCGGCGCGACCGCAAGCGCCGGGGAATCGGTGATCATCGCCTTCACCGGGCAGGAGGCCGTGAGGACGTTCGGCTCCGCGACAGGTGGGTTCACGACCGTGAACGACGGATTCGAGCTTCCCGACGGTGCCGCGGTCACGCTCTCGTTCGCCGTGATGGGAGATCGAGAAGGCAACTTCCACGAAGGCCCGTTGGCGCCCGACAGGGAAGGGGGGCACGGCGATGGATCATCACAAGCGGTAGCTCGTGACTGGGTGGCCGGCCACTGTCCCGACTCCTGAGTGCGCCGCCACCGCGAACGAGACAACACGATGGGCGGCGTCAAAGGGCGCTCGCCTCACACCGGCACACTCGAATCGGCCAGGGGTGCCTGATCAGATGGTTCGCACTTGGGGATCGCGCATGCGTCGCCGGCGGCGACCATCGGACGTAGCTCGAGCCGCGACGGCCTCATCTCTGCTTAGAGCTGAAAGGCGATCAGGTAGACCAAGGCCGCCAGAGGTATGAGCGCGAGGACCACCATCATGGCCTTCGTCATCCGGCTCTCGGTGCGTCGATAGAGCCAGATCAGGAGGCCGAAGAACAGTGTCAACACGAGAACCGCGCTCAGCGCGTAGTACGGAACGAGACCCGCTGCGGCCAACCCGCATGCTTCGCAGCCGGGCGGGAGAGCGTTCTGGAACTCATAGGTGACGGAGACACTGAGCCAGATGGCCAAGATCGTGGCGCTCCCGAGAACGCTGAAGAAGACGAGCCATCGTCGTCGACTGCCGGCAGAAGTCTTTCCCATGGCCCCCCGGTTCGTTCACGCACCTGCGTCATCGCACGTTCGCGCTGCTGGCTGCTCGGCGCCGCATCCGATGGCTGTCGCCAGATTACCGATCTGGACAGAAGCGACAGTCGCGCTGAGGGATCGCCTGCGTAGCAGCCACGGCGGTATACTCAGAGTATGACCACGACGATCAAGGTGAGCGATGAGCTCCGCGACCGTCTCAAAGAGCAGGCGGCACGCGACGGGCTCACCCTCGGCGCGCACCTCGCGCATCTCGCGGACGAGGAGGACCGCAGGTGGCGGCTGAGCAGCCTGAAGGCGGCAGTCTCCGCGTCGACGGCCGCGCAGGCCGACTCGCACGCTCGGGAGTCGGCGGACTGGGAGCGCACCGAGTTGACCGACGCCCAGTCGTGACCGAGGCGGAACTCGCTCCCGGTGTCATCGCCTGGGCATCGCTCGAGCCGGTTCGTGGTCGGGAGCAGGGTGGCCACAGGCCGGTCCTCGTGATCGCCTCCGCCGGATACCTGGACGCGGTCACGACCCTCGCGATCGTGCTGCCGATCACGACCACCGACCGCGGATGGCCCAACCACGTCCGGGTCGACGGGCACAGCGGTCTCGATCGGCCGTCATGGATCATGACCGAGCAACCGCGAACCCTCTCGCGTGACCGGCTGACGAGGATCTCGGGTCAGGTATCGCCCGAGTGCCTCGAAGCCGTGCGGATGTGGCTCGGCGACTTCCTCGACCTCTGACCACGACCGGCACCCGACATCATCCGCGGCCTCCACGCCGGGCTGAGGGCTCGTCGGTGCATCGACAACGGACCGTCTCGCGGGCGGTGCCGTTGGTCGCCGACACGCGCGCAAACCCCGCGTGGTGGAGGGGCGCCTGAAGCCAAGACCAAAGTCCCTTCTCGGGTCGGTCGTGACGTGGTAGCGAGGAACCAACCGAGTGTCGGTCCGACCAGGAACTGGTCCGTGGACCGGCGCCTCGAGGGGGCTGTCAGGAATGGGAATCGGAAGAGTTCTCGCTGGATCCGCACTGGCCATCGTGTTGACGACGGTGCCGGTGAGCACCGCACTCGCGGATGAGCCCGTTGAGATCGAAGGTTCAATTACCCCCACGGACGTGAATCCGTGTACTGGCGAACTCCACGAGTTGACCATCGAGTATTCTCTTCGCCTACATGTGCACGACGGGCGCACGGTCCAACACTTCTCGCGTACGGGATGGACCGACAGCGGCTACGTCTTGCAGCAGGGCGTCCGAACGGATCAGTTCAACGGTGAAGCAGAACAGAGAGCGGTGATCGACAACTGGTGGAATCCTGACGGCTCGAGGATGCAACTACGGTACGTCTTCGTGTTCAACGCCAATCTGGGCGACCTGGTCTTCACCGACTTCACCCTGCGTTGCATCAGATGACGCGCTCGTCCCCGACAGATCGACCGTAGGAGGTAGCGGCGCAGAACTCTTCCTTCAGGGAGGGTCAGCCGCGTCGCGGTTCGGGATCCTCAGTGGAGTGGTCAGCCGCTGGGCTCGTCGGCCGGGTCGGGGAGGTAGGCGGTGATGTTGATCGGCTGCGTCGGCGGTAGGGATGTTGCGGCGGCATCAATCGCGGGGATCATGGTGATTCCTCTCAGATCCGGTCAGCTGGATGGGCAGGCGAACGAGCCGTTGCCGGTCGAGGTGCATCCGTCGTCATCGAGGGCGCCGTTCGGTGTCCCGCCGGCGGGGGCGGCATCGACGACCGAGGTCTCGACAGCGGTCCACGCGATTGCCGTGCCGACTGGGAACGTGCTGTCGCCGGGGTCCTCGACGAGCACCTCGCGTTCGCCGATGAGCAGCCCGGTGTCCGGGTCGATGATGAGGTCCTGGCGCAGACCGTTCGCACCCTCGAGGCGTCCGATCGCGATGCCGGTGCGGCCGTTGAGGTTTGCTTGCTCCTCGGTCACGGTGACACCGGGGATCAACGCGGCCGCCTGATACATCGCCGCTCGCAGGTCGGCTGGGATGGCACCGATCCGAAGACGGTCAGCGATCCAGACCAGGGCCTCTCCATCGGGCGAGGGGCCTTGCCCGATCGTGGTCCGGTAGATGTAGTTCAACAGCCGGTGCGGGTCGCGGGGCAGGTCGGCAAGCGACTCCGGGTCGTTCAGGTTCGGCGATCCGTAGAACTCGCCGCCGGGCGCACGAAGTCGTTCGACGTAGTCCTCACCACGCTCGGCGACCACGCTTTCCCACGAGGCGGCCGCGAACCGCTCGGATTCCGGCCCGAACGTCTGGTACGGGCGCGACAGCGGACGCAACCAGATCCACTCGTCACCCCGGTCGGCGGGAATGAAGAGGTCCTCGTCCGTGATCGTGAGGTAGCTGGCGGCAGTGCCGTCCTCGTCGACGACCGTGGCGCCGTAGACGGCCGTGGTCTCCACCTTCAGATACTGGCCAGGTGCGATGACCGGGTCGGCGTTGCGAATGGCGGCGATGGATGCCTCCTGCAGGACGGCGGCGGCTGCGGCGTCCGCGCCGCCTCGCCATCCGGCGAGGCCGACCACGTTCGTCATCACCAGCGTTGCGATCAGCCCGGCCGCCGCGACGGTGCCAATCCCGGCAAAACCGGCCGAGCGCCATGGCCGGTGCCGGACCAGCCGGCGCGTCCGACCCGCGGCGCGGACACGCGCGGCTCGAGCGCCCGGGTCGACCTCGAGTGCAATGCGATCGAACAGTGCCGCGCGGGCGTTGGTCAGCGCCGCCTCGCTCGGCGGCGGCACGTCGCTACACGCGTTGCGGAGCAGGGTCAACTCGTCCATGGTCCATCTCCGGTTCTCCATCTGCAGAACGTCCGGCCGCGGCTCGCAGGACGCGGCGGACCCGATTCAGGCGTGAGCGGACGGTGCCGACCGGCACTCCAAGCGCGGCAGCAACGCCCTCGTAGTCGAGGTCGCCCCAGGCGTACAGCAGCAGCGTGTCCCGGTCGCGCGCCGGCAAGGACCGCAGCGCGGCCGCAAGCTTCCGCGACATCCGCGCCGCGTCGACGCGATCGTTCGCGAGCTCGATCGCGTCCGGCACGATCTGGGCGGCCGTGCCGGCGACCATGCCCCGCCAGGCTCGCGCTTCCAACCTCGCGTGACGCTTCATCAGTAACGTCGCGATCCCCAACAGCCACGGCCGAGCACTGCCCAGCGACGGATCGAACCGCTCGCGCTGCTCGAACGCGACCAGGAACGTCTCCGACAGGATGTCGTCGGCTACCCCCACCCCGATCCGACGCGCGACGTACCGGTGCACCATGCCCGCGTGCCGGTCGAACAGCTCAGCGAACACGGCCGGCTCATCGACCGACCGCTCGAGAACCTCGTCATCGTCGCTCACATCAGGTCTTGTCGGATCAGCGCGATCGAGTTCACGATCCCACTCTGCATCTCAGCCCCAGCCTCAACCGACTGGCCCGCCGAACAGGGCGATGCGGCTGGCCGCGCCCTCATCCCAGGCAGACCGTCGGCGTTCGTTGAGGGATCGATCTCGTAGCCAAGCGCGGCGCTGCTTGGGCCACAGTGCAATGATGACCGTGCGGGATCTCGTGCGACGATTTCAGCCGCCTAGAGACCGGCGGAGAAGGGCAAGCATCAAGATGACGCACTTCCTTCGGGCGCGCTGGGTCAGCTTGTTCGGGGCGATCTACGTCGGGCTCGGTGCGGTGCTTATCCTCGGGCTATCCATGATGAGGGCGCCACTCCCGTTCTGGGCAGTCGTTGCATGGACGGTCGTCGCTCCAGTGGCCGCACTTCCACTCGCGTTCTGGTGGGTTCGAGTCGAGACGCGAGCACTGTCTCGATCGATCACCTCACGCTTCGAGGTCGAATGCATCGTGCGCGTCGACGCACGCGCAAGGGATTGGAACACTCTTCTGCTCCCGGAGACGGAACAGTGGAAGGCGATGACGATGGGGAGTCGCGATGCCCGCATGCGCCGCGTGACCCGATACGGCAACACGCTGTTACTCGCGATCACGCCGGAATCCGCCGAGTTGTGGAGTGGACCCGCGGACGACCCAATCTTGGTTGCCAGGACTCCGTGGGATCGCGTCACGGTTGACGGAGCCGGCAACTTCATGCTTCGCGTTGACCGTCGTGACAACTTGACGACGATCTCGTTGCAGCTCGCACGCGCTGCCAGCGGCGAGCCGTTGACGCCCGCAGCCCGAGACGACGTACGTTCGCTCATCCAAGCGCATCTGGCCCTCGCCTGAGCCGCGGGTCGGCCCCCTCGGCGCAGTCCGCCCGTCCCTATGCACGCTCGCGCTCCGGTCGTGGGTCGAACAAGCCGTGTGACGCCGGCAGAGTCGACTAGAGGTCGTTCGCACTGAGGGATCGTTGGGGCGTCGGGATGCGGCACGCGCTGGGCTGGACTGGCTCCCGTGATCTGGGTCAGCGGTGGTGGCGGAGACTGATGCCTCCCAGAGTCACCAGCGCCGCGCCCAGGACGGGTACCAAGAAGGTCTGCAACCCGAACTGCAGCATCGGCCACAGGCCGCCGTCAGCCCCCATTGCGGACGTGCCGAGGAGTTGTCCAAACAGCCCGACGAAGATCAGTGTCGCGCCGGCCGAGATCGACGCTCGCGGCCGAGCCCATCCAGCTGCACATGCCGCGACAGTCGTGACCGAGAGAGCGACTCCAACCGAAATCCTCAGCTCAACCTGGGGCACGGCCGTGCCCAGACTCAATGACGCGAGGAGCGAAACGAGCACGAGCAGGATCACGCCGGACGCCAGGCCGAGGACGGCATCTACGGCCAGGCCAGCGCGACTGCTCGCGCGACTGCTGGAAGTCTCGGAGACTTCGTTGACCTGCATCGCTGACCCCCGCGTCCTCGTCCGGCACGTCGACGACATGTGGTGACCGACGTGCAGCTCATGCTAGTGAGCGGCACGCCTCCGTCGCAGACAGGGATCGTCGATGCACTTGCTGCCCGTAGGGTCGGATCATGCAGCAGCGGACGAGGGTTCTCACGATCGTGACCGGTGCCGGCGTGGCGCTCGTCGGCGGGATCGTGACCGTCGTCTACCTGTTCCAGCCGTGGCGAAGCTGTCCATATGACGACTCCCCGGCGGCGTGCGCGATGCTTCCAGCAGACGCCGCCGTGTTGGCCATCGCGGTCGTCTCGACGCTCATCGGCGCCCTGGTCCTCGTCATCGGGTTGCTTCTCAGACCCCGCGAAGAAGCCCGCTGAGGGATCCCTATACGAGTCGCCGCGAGCGATGGATCGCCCGATCTTGCTTCACGGATCGGAAGAACTGATTTGAGGGCGGCAACCACAGCAGGATCACCGCGACAAGCTCCAAGAGCCCGGTCACCACGGAGACGGGGTCTCGCGCGGAAACGAACTGCGCGATGACACTCAACCCGAACAGCACAGTGATCCAGATCCGAGCCCAGTTCGCCCCGCGTAGAAGCCCGACCGCGAAGACCGCATTGAGCAGGACACCGGCACTAACCAGGACGAGTCCTACGACCGCGGTGGCGACGGCGCCTTCAGGGGTGACCTCGAGTTGCGCACCATTGTGCTCGTAAGGCCCGACCGAGTCCGCGATGTACGCGTTCCAGTCGGTGGAGAGGAGGTTGAAGGCCAGGAGGATGAATCCGAGGGCCGCCAGCCCCAACTCGATGTAGGCGGCGACTCGAACCTGAACCGGCACGGCCCGAGTGAGTCGGAAACGCGGGGCCCGCTGAGGCCGAGCCAGTTCGCGACCGAATGTCGCGCTCGGGAGTCTTGGCATGCGTGAGAGCGTAGTCGGGCCAGAATGCTCGTCGGCCCAAGCACGACCCGCCGGCGCATGGACGATCCCTCAGCGCATCGCACGAATGACGGTGCTCCTCGGGCGGGATCGTGTCACCCCGTCTTGGTCAGCGAGATGGCGATGGATGAGCCGGCCGGGCGGAAGTCTCCAGCGAGACGAACCAGATTTCGGTGTGCGACCCATCCCGACTCCGCGTCTCAGCGTGGTCGAGGGTCTCGACGAACAGCTCGAAGTGACGCTCGCCCTTCTCGCGGATCAACCAGGCGAGAACTTCTTCGACCGAGCGCGCTCCGGTGATTCGTTGCGGATCATGCCGAGCCGCTTGCTCGACGTCGTCCCCCGTCCAGAAGCAGACCCAGTAGGCACGCGCATCCTGTTGTTGCGCTTCGAAGAACGACTCGTCCCATTCGGCGTTCATTCGACCTCCTCAGTCCCTCGACGCTAGCGCTTCGGCGACGGGTCGCCTGCCCGAGGCATTTCCGATCGTCGCGGTCTGCGTGCAGCCACGATCCCTCACCGCTGACGGTTCGACCAGAGCAGTGTCTGAAGCGTGTCCGGAACGCGAAATCGATGGACCACAACCGCGATTGTGATGAAGACCACGTCGAGTACGCCAGCCGTAGCGGCAAGGCCCCATCCAGCCGGATGACCGTAGAGCGCGAACGCGATCCCGAAGAGGACGAGCCCGCTGCACATCGCCACGTTGATGATCGAACCGCGACGACCGACGGGGCCTAGCAGCAGGTCACGTTTCGTCTTGGTCCTCACCAGCGGGCGAGCCAGTTTGAAGTCGCTCTCCGACCACTCTAATCCGTCCCACCACCGGAGCATGTCGTCCGCAAGAGGGTCGGTGTACCAACCAGGTAGGGCGCCTTCATGCGGCGGCGGGAGCGGGTGCATCCCAGAATCTTCGCATGTGGCTCGTGTCCGGTAGCCGGTCCACGAGCGATGCACGGACGATCCCTCAGTGACGACTCTCTCAGACGGGATCGAGCACGCTAACGCGATGAAGAATGGATCGCAGCTTGCCTATTGGCACGAAAGCGACTCGTGGCATTGGCCACTCGCCGTTGACGCGATGGACAAGGACCCGCTGGAGTGCGGCGATTAGGTTGAGGTCGACCCATCCGAGGAACTGACCGGGTCCGACTCCGAGGACCCAGCCGAAGAGCAGCCAAGCGATGAAGCCGACCGGGATGACGATCCATAGAAGCAGGCCTCGGACAACAAGCAGCGCGAAGACGCTGATCCCTCCGAGCGCTGAGGATGCCGCCTCCTTCATGCCTCGACCCTATGTCCGATCTCGATCCCTCAGCGCACAGGAGCGCCGCTCGGAGGCGCCGCCCTCGATGCGGTGGTGATCCTAGAAGCCGGTCACTAGCAGCGTGAAGACGGCTCCGGCGACACCGAGCGCGATGAGCACGCCCATCGCGGTCCGACCAGCCCACGCGGGCATCGTGACGCGTACCACGCTCGCAGCCAAGGCAGTGAACCCGACGATCATGGCCCAGACGGCGGCTGTGCCAGGTCGAAGGGAAAGTGGCGGGCACACCTGAACTCCGTTGCAGGCTTGGGGCCACTGTCCGATGAAGAGGATCAAGAGGCACAGGGCAGCCCCGATCACGAGGGGCCGGATGGCTCTGGGAAGTGCAGGCGCTGGCCGAGTGGGCTCGAGGTCAGAACGGGTCATGGCTGATCCTTACCCACCCGGGCCGCGCCCTGCCATGGCTCCGCGATGGTCGTTGCCAAATCGATCCTCGTCTGCGACCCGTCGGAATTGCGCCCGTCGGGCTGATTTCGTCGTTCACGGTGGTCTCAGAAGGGCACCTATGGGGGACGATCTGACACCTCAGGTGCGTTGCTCGTGCCGGAGTGGTTTGAGTCCGCGTGGTGCGTCGGTGGCCGGCTTCCATTCGCAGGTGAAGCTGCCCCGGTAGCCGAACAGGAAGCCGAAGCGGTCGTTGCGCACCTCGAGATCAACGTGGAACCGCCCGTCCGCGTCGTCGAAGCGTTCACGCAGGACCGCCCGCCCGCTGAACAGCAGCGGGAAACGGAAGCCGATGCCTCCTTCGTAGAACCGCTGCGCGTCCGAAGTCAGCAGCAACCCACCATCGTCATCCACGATGAGGTCGAGATCGACGGCGAGGTGCTGGTGCGTGCCGAGGTAGTCGACGATCCGCTCACCGACCAGGATCATCGTCGCGTCGAACCTGCGCCGCCGCCCGCCGACGGTGTACTCGCGGACGAACGTGACCGTCTCACGGCCGAACGGGTCGATGTAGGGGTAGTTCTCGATGGTGAAGGGAACATCGGTCCCGACATCCGGCACCAGGATGTTGCGGAGCCGGCCGACCTGCAGGAAGGGCACGGTCCACCACGGGCCGCGCTGAATCTCACTCATCACGCCGTGACCGATGCAGGCCTCGCCGCGGTCCAGGCTGACGCCGAACCTGCGCTGCATCATCGGGTGGAGCCGTGCGAACGCTTCGGCCCCGAGCGCGCTCTCGAACATGGAGGTCATCGCAGCGTCTCCGGGTCAGGTAGGGCCGCGAGTGTGGCGGGCGCCGTTCGTAGGTGGTCGGCGCGCCGTCGTTGCCCCTCAGGCGCCCGCCGGCACCGAGACGCGCGCGGGCGATCGGGTCGCCACAGCCAGACGACACTCGCGAGCGGCCAACGCTCAGGCGGTGCACTCTGCTCGAGCCAGATCCGGAGCCGGTCGAAGCTCCACGCCGTGGCCCACCCGATCACCGGTCGGACCAGCACATCGAACGGCCCCCAACCCGGCTCGTAGTCGTACCCGGTGATGAAGCGGATGCCGCCGGGCACCGGCTCGTACCGCCAATAGCCCCGCCCGGAGCGGATCGGCGAGAACCGGTCCGGCGTCCAGAACCGCAGCGCGGACGTGCGGGCCCCGTCCGGACGGGAAACCTCCCCAAGGTTCACCCCCGTGCCGTGCACAGTGTGGAACGGTGTGCGGCGCGTGTACTCGAACCGGGCGGCCCCGCCTGCGGCGACGCCCGTCGTCCGGATCTCGGAGAAACGGATGTCCCACCTCGCATGCCGTGCTGGGTCCTGCGTCGCATCCCACACGACGTCAAGGTCCGCCCTGATAGTCGTCTCGACGTAGATGCTGCGGGAAGACACGAATCGACACTAGACGAGCTGCGCGGTTCCGATCCGTCAGCGACGCTGTCGGTATGACTGGTTGTACTCGGATCATGAAGACCGCGATCTCGATCCCCGACGGCGACTTCGAGCGCTTCGAGCGTGTCGCCGCCCGGCACGGCATGAACCGCTCGGAGTTCTTCCGTCGCGCAGGCCGCCGTTTCGTCGAAGAGCTCGAGGGTGAAGCAGAGCTGACCGCCCCGGCCGACGCGGTGATCGAACGCGTCGGACAGCCCTCGGCGGATAGCCCCTTCCTGCCTGAGTCCGAACGCAACATGCTCGAGGCGACGGCGTGGTGATCGCCCACGGCGACGTCGTCTGGGTCGACTTCGGCTCCCCACGCGGATCGGAACCGGCGAAGCGAGGACCCGCCGTCGTCATGCAAGAGGACTGGCTGCTCGCCACGCAGATCGCCACCGTCCTGGTGGTTCCGCTCACCTCGAACCTCGCGCTCGAAGCATTCCCGGGCAACGTGCTTGTTCCCGTCGACGCGTCCGGGCTGGGCAAGGACTCGGTAGCGATCGTGTCCCAGGTCGGACCCGTCGGCCGGGAGTTCCTCGAACCGTTTCCCGTCGGTCACGTTCCCAGCTACGCCCTCTCAAAGATCGCTGACGGTATCCGCCGGGTCATGGGGATCTGAGCGACTACGAGAAGGACGGCAGCTCGCACGCGATCCCCCAGACATGCACCGACGTTCCGCGCGGTCCGGCCGATGTGCGTTGCGCTGGATCGTGCGGTGGCAGGTCTCTCAGGGCGGCCCCGTCTGTTGCCACGCTGTTGCGCGACAGCAAGACCAGGTGGGACCGACCGTGAACGTGGATCGACGGCGGCGATCGTCGTCAGTTTCGGTGGGTCGAATGGGCTTCACACCCGCCGATGGTGACGACGTTCCCACCCGGCAGCGGAGCCCGGTACACGGTCCCCTCTGCTCCGATGCCGCCTGCCGGAGTGGACGCGGTGGTCCCCGCGAGCCGCGCGGGACCCGCTCGCATTCGACCCGGCCGAAAGGACGGTCAGTGAGGGGACCGTCACCAGACGGTCCGGAACGCGTGGGGCGGGCTCCGCAAGAGGGTCTGGGCGGACGAATGCGCGACGGCCGCCGGCGGCGCAGAGCGGGCGGATGCCGCTTCCGCGACATCCGCCCGCCCGTCGTTCGAGCGCCCGCTCGTCAGGCCCCGTGCCCGTGCCCCGAGCACGAGCACGCGCCCGCCTCGCAGTGGCATCCGCCGGCCGCGGCATCCGTGTGGCACGCCATGCCGAGGGACTCGGAGGACGGGACGTTGAGGGTGGGGTTCCGCCCGAAGAAGCCGTACGGCTTCAGGGTGAACTTCGCGTAGTCGACGGGCATGACCGGCCAGTCCTCCACGCGCGGGAAGTGCGTGGGGCCGAAGGTGTGCCAGAGCACGATGTCCTCGCCGTCGATCGAGCGGTCGGCCTCGGTGTAGCGCGGGAGGCCGTCGCCGCCCGGGTTCTGGTTCACGAGGTCGCCCGCCGGGTAGCGCTCGTCCTGGTCGTAGCGGGTGACCCAGAGGTGCTTGCGCGTGAAGCCCGCGCGCTTGGCGATGACTGAGTCGGGGTCGGCGAGGAGCGTCGGCGTGCCCTCCGCGCGGAGCTCGTAGCCGACGGGACGGCCGAGCCGGTTCTGCCGCTCGGTGTTGACGATGTGCCACACGCGACCGGCGACGGGGTCGGCGTCGCGCGCGCCCTCCGCCTCGGTGCGCAGGCGCGTCGTGCGCTTGGTGAACGCGTTGCCGTAGGCGTTGCCCTCCCCCATCGGCACGCGGACCGCGTCGACCTCCTCGACCGCGTTCGCGACGCCGTCGACCATCATGTCGAGCCGCGCGCTGAAGAGGTGCTGGTGGTACGGGGCCCCGAGCCCGGGAGCGACCTCGCTCGCGTGGTCGCCCGCCTCCGGGTCGTAGGCCGACGAGAAGAGCACGCCCGTGAGCTTCGCCTCGCACTCGATCGTGCCGTCGAGGTAGAGGTACCAGTAGAACCCGTAGTCGTAGTTGCCGACCGTCGTGAAGAAGCTGATCACGAGGCGCCGCTGGCGGCGGACCTCGTTCGAGCCCGTGTAGATGTCGGTGTGCTTCCAGAGGGTCCCGTAGTCCTCCTCGTGCATGCAGATCGCGTTCGGGATGACGCGGGGGTGGCCGAACTCGTCGGCGATCGTGGCGTCGAAGTACCGGATCTCGCCGAGGCAGTCGCACCCGAGCTGCAGCGAGTTCGCGTAGCGGCCGAAGACGTACTCCCCCGTGTCGAAGTAGTTCTGCCAGAAGCGCGCGGGCGACGGGTCGCCGTAGGGCACGACCATCTCGGCGATGGAGGCGCGGTAGACGATGTCGCGCTCGATGCCGCCCTGGTCGGCGTCGACGTAGCGGATGCGGCGGAGCACCAGCCCCTCGCGCGCGTCGAACGCGAGGGAGAACCGCCAGTTCGCCCAGCTCACCCGGTCCTCCTCGACGGTGAAGCTCGGACCCTCGGGCTGGGTGATGCTGATCGGCTTCAGCGTGTCGAGCGGCGCGCCCTGCACCTCGGGGTCGTCGAAGTTCCCCGACTCGGCGGGGATGTCGTAGACCCTGTGGTCGACGAGCTCGAACATCCGGCCCTCGATCATGTCGACGTAGGCGCAGAGCCCGTCGACGGGGTGCGCCCAGCAGTGGTCCTGCTCGTCGTGCCGCATGAAGGCGAGCACGCGGATGACGCGGCGCCCGCGCTCGGCCTCGAATCCGTACTCCCCCGCCGAGAGCGGAGCGAGCGCGACCTGCTCGTGCGTGATGCCGCGCTTGGCGAGGGCCTCGTGCCACTCGGGCTCGGCGCCGAGCAGGTCGTAGATCGCCTCGAACTCGACGTCGAGGATCGGGACCTGCCCGTTCGCGCCGTCGATGCCGGTCCGGCTGACGATCGCGCGGTCGGTGACCGACACGCGCACGTCCGCGGATTCGCCCGTGGCGCGGTCGAGCAGCAGGACTCGGGAGATGCGCGGCAGCTCGGCGCCCGAGAGCACGTCGGCCTTGGCGGGCTCGTCGAGGCCGACGTACACGAACCGCGTCTGCTCGGCGAGGAGGCCGGCTTCGGCCAGGATCTCGCGCGTCGCGTCGATCTCCTCGGCGGAGAGGCCGCGCATCGGATCGATCGCGGGCGCGCCCGGATCGGGTGAGTGGTGCCGCGCTGCGGCTCGGGTGGTCGACATCGTCGTCATGGTGCACCTCGTTTTTCTCTACGTTTGTCGAGTAATATAGCCGGACTAACCGGAACAGGGAAGATTCGGGGAACGAATGGCCGAGGTCGCGCACGGATTCATGCTCGCCGGCGCGCTGGCGGGCACCGGCGCGACGCTCGCCCGGGGGCGCCGGCTCCGCGCCCTAGACGCGGTCGCCGCACTCGCGATGCTCGCGGCCATGTTCGACACGGCCGTCACCGGCATCCTCCCCGGCGTGGCGTGGGCGGGCATCCTCGTCCTCGCGGGCCTCGCCCTCGGCATCCGCTCGCGCGTCGACCGGTCGGGCCGCTCCGCATCCGCCGCGCCGCGGGGTCCTCGGCCGGTCGGCGTCCGCCCCCGCCCGATCCACGACCTGCACCACGCCCTGGCGCTGATCGCGACCGGATGGCTCGTGGCCGCCTCCGGCAGCGACGTCCACGATGCGTCCGCGGCAGTGCACGGGCACGCGGTCCCGCTCCTCGGCGCCGAGACCGTCGGCGTGCTGGCGGTGGTCGCGCTCGGCGCGGGGGCCACCGTCCGCGCGATGCGCGACGGCCGCGACGGGGTGGGCCACGGGGTCGCGGCGGCGAGCATGACCGTCATGCTCGCCGCCATGGCCGTTCCCGGCCTCGCCACCGCGTTCGGCGCCTAGACCCCTCGATGCGCCGGGGCCTCGACGACGGCCGCCTCGGCCTCCTCGATGCCGTGGCCGACCCGCGCGTAGAGCTCCGGGTTGCGCCGACGGATGACGAGCCCCCACACGACCCCGATGATGCCCGGGACGATGACGAGCGCAGGCAGGACGAACGTGACCGCGGTGGTCTCGGTCTGCCCGAGCAGCACGTTGAAGTTCGCGAGGATGAGCACGAACACCGCGAACAGGACGACCGCCGAGATCGCCGGCGCGATGAGCGTCTGCCATGCGCCGAGTCCGCGACGGTCGCGTCGGAAGAACCCGATCACCGCGATCGCGATGACGCCCATCAGCAGCACGAGTCCCATGGCGCCGGTGTTGGTGAGCCAGGTGAACATCGTGAGGACCGGGTAGAGGAACTCGACCGGCGCGAAGTCGGACTTGAGGCCCATGACCTCGCCCGCGACGACGAACCCGAGCGTCACCACGATCGCGATCACGCTCTGGGCGACCGAGCCGGCCCAGGGCGCACGCGAGGTCACGCGGACCGCGCCGAGACCGCGGTGCAGCACGCCCTCGCGTCCGAGCGAGAACAGGTAGCGGGCGACCGCGTTGTGGAAGGACTGCAGGGCGGCGAACAGGCTCGTGAGGAACAGCACCTGCATGAGGTCGCTCACGATGACCGGCGCGTGCGCGCCCATGAAGACGAACATCAGGTCGGGACCGTACGTCGCCGAGGCCTCGACAATCTGCGACGGTCCGATGCCGACCGTGAACGCCCACGCGCTGAACGCGTAGAACACGCCGATGATCGCGACGGCCGAGTAGGTCGCGCGGGCGACGGTGCGCTTCGGGTCCTTCGACTCCTCGCCGTAGATCGCCGCTGATTCGAATCCCATGAACGCGGCGACCCCGAACGACAGGACGGCGCCCACGCCGGGCACGAGGAACTCGGCCGGCTGGAGCGCGGCGGTGCTCACGCCCTCGGGTGTGACCGCGAACGCGACGAGGTCGAAGACGAGCACGGCGGCGAACTCCAGGGCGACGAGGATGCCGAGGACCTTGGCCGACAGGTCGACGCGGTTCACGCCGAGCGCGCCGACGACGACGATGCAGGCGAAGATCCAGAGCCACCACGGCGTGGCGAACCCGAACCTCGCCTCGAGGAACATCGACATCTGGAATCCGAACAGGCCGTAGATGCCGACCTGCATGGCGTTGTACGCGACGAGCGCGACGAGCGAGGCGCCGACGCCGAAGGGGCGCCCGATGCCCTGGGCGATGTAGGCGTAGAAGGCGCCGGCGTTCGTGACGTATCGGCTCATCGCGGCGTAGCCGACGGCGAACACCGCGAGCGCCGCGGCGAGCACGATGAAGCCGACCGGCACGCCGATCACGCCGGTCACGGCGAAGGTCGTGGTCACGCCGCCGGCGACGACGGTGAGCGGCGCCGACGCCGCGATGATCATGAGGGTGACGGATGGCACGCCGAGTCGGCGGTGGCTGAGCCCACCGGTCGCCGTCGGCGACGTCGTCGTCGTTGCGGAGGTCATGGCTGGGATCCCTTGGTCGACGGAGGGCGAGCCACGGCGGCATCGCCCGGTTCCGGCCCATGGTTCCGTGCGCCGCCCCGCCGGGCTTGTCGCAGAGCGTACGCCGATTGACCCCGGCCGCAGACTCCCACTGTCGAATTTGCCTCAACACGCGTAGAGTTTCCTCTCGACCCGGACATCGACGTCCCACCCAGAGATGAGGTGCATCCCGTGCCCCACGGATCCTCCCCCTCCCCCGCGCCCGCCCACGACGCGCCGGCCGTCGACACGTCGACGCTGCCGCTCGACTTCACCGAGTTCAGCGCGCTCGCCTCACGGTCCTTCGTGCCGCTGCGCGTGCGATCGGACGATCCGGACGCCTTCCGCGGCGACATCCGCGCGTCCGTCGGCGACGACATCCACCTCTCCGTCGTCACGGCTGCGGGGCACGAGATCCACCGCACCCCCGAGCTCGTCGCACGGTCCGAGCATCGCTCGTTCAAGCTCGGCCTCCAGCTCTCCGGTACGGGCCTGCTCGTCCAGGGCTCCCGCGAGGCCGTGCTCCGGCCCGGCGACCTCACGATCTACGACACCGATTCCCCGTACACCCTCGTGTTCGAGGAGGCGTTCAGCACGCTCGTGCTCATGGTGCCGCACCGGATGCTCGAACTCCCCACCGAGGCCGTGCAGGGCATGACCGCCGCACGGATCCCGGGCGAGAACGGGCTCGGCCGCACCGTCGCGCGCTTCCTCGCCGGACTCGCCGACGACCTCGACCAACTCGACGGCCCCATCGGCGGCCGGCTCGCCCGCAACGCGGTCGACCTCGTGACGACGCTCTACGCGCGCGAGCTGGATGTCGCGCGCGACGCCGACCGGCCCCACCGGGCGATGCTCCGCGGCATCCAGGCCTGGCTCGAGGACCGGCTGGGCGACCCGGACCTCACGCCGGCGAAGATCGCCGCGGCGCACTTCATCTCGACGCGCCACCTGCACGCGATCTTCCACGAGGAGGGGCTCACGGTCTCCAGCTGGATCCGCTCGCGGCGGCTCGACCGGTGCCGTCGCGAGCTCCGGGACCCGCTGGCGGCGCACCGCCCGGTCGGCCAGGTCGCCGGCCGATGGGGCTTCTCGGACGCCGCCCACTTCAGCCGCGCGTTCCGCGCCGAGTTCGGCGAGCCGCCGACCGCCGTCCGCGCGCGCGCGACGGCCGCGTGATCCGGAGCTCCGGTCAGACGAGGAAGTCGATCGCCGCGTCCTTGAACGTGCGGGACGTCAGCGTCGACACGTGGTCGCGACCGCGGATCGTGACGAGGTCGCTGCCCCAGTCGAGCGCGAGCTGCTGGACGCCCACGGGAACCGGGTCCTCCTCGCCCGCGACGAACAGCACCGGGATGCCGCCGGGGATCGCGAGCGGGGCGCCCGAGACGCCCTCGATGCACGCCAGGAGCGCCTCGCGGTCGGCGCCGGCGCGGATCGCCGGGGCGAGGACCTGGGCGATCACGGGGTTGCGCGGTGGCGTGCCGTCGACGAGGTACCCGCGCGCATCCTCGACGTCCCACGTCGCGAAGAGCTCCGTCGGCCCCGCACCGCCCACCACGACGCGGCGCACGCGATCGGGCGCGAGCTCGCACAGGGCGGAGATGACCCGATTGCCCATCGAATAGCCGATGGCGTCGCAGCGCGCCGCACCCGCCGAGTCGAGCACCGCGAGGAGGTCTCCGCCGAGCCGATCCGGCGCATAGGCGTCCGCGTCGGCCGGCTTGTCGCTCGCACCGTGTCCGCGGAGGTCGGTCGTGATCACGCGGCGCCCGGACTCCACGAGCGAGCGCACCCATCCCGTGCCGTCCCACGTGACGGTCGAGTCCGACGCGAATCCGTGCACCAGCAGCACGGGCGGGCGACCCGATTCGGCATCGTCGCCGTACACGCGGTAGGCGATCAGGACGCCGTCGGGGCCCTCCGCGTGCAGGACCGGCGCCGAGGACGTCGGCCCGATCACGCGTCGCCCGCCTCGTCGTCGACAGCCGCGTCGGCGGTGTCCGCCGCATCGGAGTCATCCGCCCCGACGACCTCGCCCGGCGGCAGCTCCGACGAGTCGACGATCGCGGCACCCGCGTGACCGAGTTCGGCGATCGCCGCGGCGGACGACTCCAGCGCGACGCCCGCGACCAGGTCGCGGAGCACGCGCACGTGCCGCCCGTGCTCGATCGCATCGAGCGCGCTCGCGCGCACGCAGTAGTCGGTCGCGAGGCCCGCGACGTCGATGTCGGTGATGCCGTGCCGCTCGAGCACCTCGGTGATCGTCGCGCCCGAGTCATCCGTGCCCTCGAAGATCGAGTACGCCGGCACCCCCTGGCCCTTGCGGATGTGCACGTCGACGCCGCTCGTGTCGAGCGCGGGGTGGTACTCGGCGCCCGGCGTGCCGGCCATGCAGTGCTTCGGCCACGTCGTCACGAAGTCGGGCGCGGCATCCGTCGCGAAGTGCCCGCCGTTGTCGTCGTCGGCGTTGTGCCAGTCGCGGGAGGCGACGACGAGGTCGTAGCGCTCGCCGTGCTCGGCGAGGTACGCGGTGATGCCCGCCGCGACGGCCGCACCGCCGTCGACGCCGAGCGCGCCGCCCTCGGTGAAGTCGTTCTGCACGTCGATGATGAACAGGGCCCGACTCATGATCGGCTCCTTCGCTCCTCGGGTCTCGGGCGGGGGTTCCTCCGGCCGCCGCTTCCATTCTGTCGCGATTCACGGATGCCGCGGCAGGCCCTCGGTCACTCGTTCGAGAGTTCGTCGCCGCAGCGGTAGAGGCCAGTCGTGAGCGTGTCGATCGCCACCTTCGCGTCGGCCGTGATCTGCGAGACGTCGCCGAGCGCATAGATCGCGAAGGTCAGGGTCGTGCCGTCCTGAGCGTGGACGATGCCCCCGAGCGTGTAGCCCGTGTCGATCCAGCCCGTCTTCGCGAACACCGCGCCGTGCGCGGCGGCGTTGCCACCCGCGAACCGGTCGGCATACGACAGCGAGCCTCGCTGGCCGGCGATGGGGAGGCCGTCGCGGATCACGCCGAGGTTCCCTTCTCGCGCCTCGACCTTCGCGAACAGGCGGGTGAGGTAGGCGGGCGGCACGGCGTTGTCGGGCGAGAGTCCCGACCCGTCGATCACGCGGATGCCGCCGCGGGCGATGCCGTACGTCTCGAGCGCCTGTCGCACCGCGGGGTCGATGGCCGCGAACGTGTTCCCCGTCCCCACCGCGACCGCCACCTGCCGGGCGAGCATCTCCGCGACCGTGTTGTCGGAGACGACGAGCGACTTGTCGATGAGCTGCGCGACCGTGGGCGACCACACGCGGCCGAGTTCGGTCGCCCCGTCGGGCGCGGTGCCGCGTTCGATGACCGAGACGCCGCCGAGGACCGAGGCGAACGCGTCACCCGCCCGGCCGACCGCGTCGGCACCGCGCCGGGAGGTGTTCGCGTACGGGTCGTCGCGGTCGCCGTCGACCATCAGCGCCGTGATCTCGGGCATGTAGCCGAGTTCGCGCTCGGTCGGCGCCCAGCTCGCGTGCCAGGTCTCACCTCCGAAGTACGAGGAGTCGAGGATGAGCTTGGTGAGCGGCGGATTCGACGGGTCCGCGTCCCACGCGGCGCGCACCTGGCGGGCGAGGTCGTCGAGGTGCGCGGCGCCGGGGTAGACGGTCTCGTTCCCCGTCGCGGTCCTCGAGAGCGTCACGTCGCCACCCCCGACGAGCACCACCGAGCCCGGCTCGCTCCCCTTCACGACCGTCGTCGGGAACCGGTCGTCGGGTGAGAACACGGCGAGCGCGGCAGCGGCCGTCACGACCTTCATGACGCTCGCCGTCCGCGAGGCCGTGAGGCCGCCGCGATCGAAGAGCACCTCGCCGGTCTCGGCGTTCATGACCTGCGCCTGCAGGTTCGCCAGGCGCGGGTCGGCGGCGAGGCCGGCGACCGAGCAGGTGCGCACGCGCGCGACCGGTTCCGGGGTCGGGCTCGGCGTCGGGGTCGCAGTGGGCGTCGGCGTGGGCGTCGCGGTGGGAGTCGGGGTCGGCGACGGGGTCGAGGTCGCGGCACCGCCGGCCATGGTCGCCGCGACGGCGACGGTGGTCCCGAGCAGCCCGACGGCGACGACAGCGGCCATTGCCGCGAGCACGCGGTGCTCGCCGATCAGCGAGCGGATGCCTCGGCGCCGACCGGGCTGCGTCCCATCAGCCGCGCTGCGCGGCGATGCGGGCGCAGCGGGCTCGCCGGACGACCGGGCCTCCCCGGCCGGCGTCGCGCCCGCGTCATCCGTCTCGTCGCTCACCCGGGCATTGTACGGAGGCCGTCCGGACGCCTCCCGAGTGCCGGCCGTTCCCCCCGGATGTCGGGAGGGTCAGCGTCCGGGCGCCTCGGCGGGCGAGCGGCCGCAGAAGTCCTGGACGACCCGCGTGACGACCCCGGTCAGCGTGTCGAGCGACGCGATCGAGACCCACTCGACCTCGGCATGCGCGCCGCCGCCCGCCGGGCCGACGAGCACGACCGGGATGCCCGCCTCTGCGATGAGCCCGGCGTCGGTCCACCAGGGGTCGCCTCGCAGGGTCGCGGGAGTGCCCGTGGCCGCTTCGACCGCGTCGATCACCGAGCGGGCGATGGGCGAGTCGGCGGCGCTCTCCATCGCCGGGCGCACGACGAGCGGGACGACGCGAGCGGGCCGGGATGCGGCGAGCACGCGTTCGAGTTCCGCTCCCGGGTCGGGCTCTCCGGGAAGGGTGCGCCGCTCGACGACCAGCACGCAGCGATCGGCGACCGTCGCGGCATCCGAGCCGCCCTCGATGGTGGCCACTCGCACGCTCCCCGTCCCGAGCAGCGGATGCCGCGCCCGCGCGCCGAGCTCGGCGCCGAGCGCACGCAGCGCGACGAGACCGTCGAGCGCACGATCGATCGCGTCGACACCGAGGGCGGGCTGCGACCCGTGCGCCGCGACGCCGTCGTACTCGACGCGGTACCAGGCGAAGCCGCGATGGGCGAGCGTCACGCCGAGGTCGGTCGGCTCGAGCACCACCGCGCCGTCGGGACGACGACGCGACGGATCGGACGCCGCATCCGCGTCGATCGCCGCGAGGAGCTCCTCCATCCCGAGCGAGCCGAACTCCTCGTCGGCGGCGAACGCCAGGACGACGTCGCCCGCGAGGTCCTCGGGCGCCGTCGAGGCCGCGACCATCGCCGCGGCGAGCCCGCCGGCCATGTCGTACGCGCCGCGTCCCACGATGCGGTCCGCATCGACATCGGCAGCGGCATCCACCCCGTCACCGGTTCCCCCGACGGTGTCGAGGTGACCGGCGAGGAGCAGGGTCCGGCCGCCGCCGGTTCCGCGTCGCCGCGCGAGGATGCTCGGACGCGCGGGATCGGCGCCGACCGGCCGGACCTCGAAGCCTCGGTCTCCGAGCCAGGTCGCGACGGCCTCGGCGAGCTCCCGCTCGCCGGCCCCGTCGGCGACCAGCGACGGGTTCGCCGCGTCGATCGCGACGAGCCGCCGCGTCAGCGCGGCGACGTCACCCTCGGTGGACACGTCGTCCCGTGCAAGCCGGTGGAGGTCAGTCCTCGCCCGGGTACCGCAATCCGATCTCAGCGCGGATGCGGTCGAGCGTGCCCATGATGGCGACCGATTCCTCGGTCGGCAGGATGTCGCCGCCGTCGAGTCGGCCCTCGGCGACGAGCTGCTCGAGCGCTGCCGCCTGGTAGTGCATGCCGCGACCGTTCACGTCGGACGCGAACTCCTCCAGCACGGCGTCGTCGTGCCCGATCACGCGGAAGGTCGTGGGCGTGTACCAGACGCCGTCGATCTCGATGCGCGCCTCGGTGCCGAGCACGAGCGCGCGGTTCGGCCCGCGGGCGTCGCTTGCGGAGAACGTCGAGGCGATGCGCCCGTCGAGGTAGCCGAACTGCACGGCGACCTGCGCATCGACACCCGTCTCCTTGAAGATCGCGGTCGACTGGATGACTGCGGGCTCGCCGAAGAGGTCCCACGCGAACGAGACCGGGTAGATGCCGAGGTCGAGCAGTGCGCCGCCACCGAGCTCGGGCGCGTTGAGTCGGTGGGCGGGGTCGTCGGGGAGCTTCTGCGTGTGGTCCGCGACCATCGAACGGACCTCGCCGATCGTCCCCGCCGCGATGATCTCGCGGATCCGGACCATGTGAGGGAGGTACCGCGTCCACATCGCCTCGAGCACGAGCACGCCGCGCTCGCGCGCGGCATCGGCGACGACACGGGCCTCGGCCTCGTTGAGCGTGAACGGCTTCTCGACGAGGACATGCTTGCCCGCCTCGATGGCCGCGAGTGCCGAGGCGGCGTGCCACGGATGCGGCGTCGCGACGTAGATCGCGTCGACCTCCGGGTCGGCCAGGAGCGCGTCGTAGCTGCCGTGCGCGGTGCGGATGCCGTACTCGTCGGCGAAGCGCTGCGCAGACTCGGCCGATCGCGAGCCGACCGCCCGGACGTCGAAGCCGTTGGCGAGCAGGTCGGAGGTGAAGAGACGGGCGATGCCGCCCGTCGCGAGGATGCCCCATCGCAGTCGTGCCGTCATGGGCGAAAGCCTATCGGTGCGGAAGACGGCGATCCGGAGGGGGTCGTCCACGTGACACCTGTTCTGGGATATGCGGAAGCCGCACCTTCTCGCTAGGTTTCGGCCATGTCGGCACATTCGAACCGAAGGAGCCGCATCGTCGGCTCGATCGCCGGGGCCACCGTCGCCCTCGTCGCCGTGTTCCTCGGCGCCGCTCCAGCCGCCCTCGCCGCACCGCCCGAGCCCGTCAACAAGTACGTCTCGCTCGGCGATTCGTACGCCGCCGGGCAGGGTGCCGGGCTCCCGCTCGACGAATGCCTCCGATCCGACGCCGCCTACCCCGTACTCCTCGACGCCGTGCCGCGGACCAACCTGCTCCGCCAGGCCGCGTGCAGCGGTGCGACGATCTCGGATGTCGCGTCGACCCAGCTGTCGCAGGTCAACCGCGGCACGACCCTCGTGACGCTGACCGTCGGGGGCAACGACCTCGGCGTCGGCGAGATCTTCGAGATCTGCGCCCCCGCCCCGGAGTCATTCGCGTGCGCGACGGCCGTGGCCGAGGCCCAGCAGCTGCTGGCGTCGGGCGTCATCGGGCAGGAGCTCGGCGGCCTGCTGCTCGCGATCGCGGAGCGCGCACCGAACGCGCGCATCGTCGTGGCCGACTACCCGATCCCCTTCGTGAGCGGATTGAGCCCACTGACCGACACGGTGAACGCCGCGACCGGCGCACTCGACGCCCAGATCGGCACCGCTGCGGCCGCGGCCGCCGCGGCCGGGGCGAACGTCGAGTACACGAGCATGGCGTTCGCCTACTTCGGCCACCAGGTCGGCGATGCGGACCCGTGGCTCGGCGCCGATCAGTTCGAGCCGCTGACCTTCCTCCATCCGACGGCGGTCGGGCAGGCCGTCTACCGCGACGCGATCCTCGCGACCCTCGGCTGAGGCGCGGACGCCGTGTTCACCTCAGTCGCCTCGCCGCGCCGGCGATCTCGGGACCGGGTCATGTCGACCGTCGAATCCATCGCACCCGTGCGCCCGCATTCGGACCACCGGCCCATCGCCCTGCTCGCCGCCGCGCTCCTGGCAGCAGTCGCGATGGTGCTCGGCGCCGCCGTCGCGGGGCCGGCGGATGCCGCGTCAGCCGCCGTCGCGACGGGCAAGCCGGACAAGCCGGGGAAGCCCGGCGGCGGGGGCGGCACGACCGAACTCACGTACTCCGCGCTCGGTGACTCCTTCGCGTCGGGCACCGGCGCCGAGAACTACATCGACTCCACCAGTTGCGACCGCAGCAGCCTGAGTTACCCCAAGGTACTCGACGCGGACGCGACTGCGAACGTGAAGCTCGCGGCGTTCCCCGCCTGTTCGGGCGCCTCCACCGGGGATGTCATCAACTCCCAGGTGAAGGCGATCCCGAGAGGGACGACCCGCGTGACGCTCACCGTCGGCGGGAACGACCTCGGCTTCTCGGACGTCATGACGTGGTGCTTCGTGATCGTCTGGCAGAGCCGGTGCAACTCGTACCTCAACACTGCTGAGTCGCTGATCTCCACGGGGACGCTCGGGGCGAGAATCACCTCGACCGTGAACGCGATCACGGCGAAGGTCCCGAAGGCCAAGATCATCGTCACCGGTTATCCGCTGCTGTTCGACCCGGCATCCGGGTACGCCAACGCCGCACGCGTGAACACCGACACCGAGGCGTTGAACGCCGCGCTCAAGGCGGCCGCGGAGGGCGCCGGTGCGGTCTTCGTCGACGTGGCCGGGCCCTTCACCGGCCATGGGATCGGCAGCGGAGCACCTTGGATCAACGGCTTCAGCGACACATCCATCGCCGCTCACCCGAACCAGGCCGGCAACCTCGCCTACGCGGAGGCCATCCGATCCGCTCTCGGCTGAAACGTGCGCCGGCATACCGCGAGCCGGCGGCGAGCTCTCGTGGCCCACGGTCCGGAAGCCGAAGGCCCCTCCGCCGGAGGGGCCTTCGCCGTGGTCTTTGGTGAGCGGCCGGTTCACCCCGGCCTTCGGTCAGGCCGACGCGGCGGTCTCGACCGACGACGGCGTTCCGCGCTCGGGGACCTCAGCCTCGAGCACCGTCGTCCACGCGCCCGACCCGCCACGAAGCACGGCGACCGCGGCGCCCGTGAACGCGATGACGCCGAGCACGAGCGACGTGTACGTGACCCACGCCCCCGAGAGGAAGTTCGGCAGCACGAACTCCACGACCACCCATGCGAGCAGCACGATCGCCACCCAGCGTGGCGCGACCGCGGAGCGGAGCAGCGCGACCGCGACGAGGATCACGCCGAGCACGGTGCCGGCGAGCCCGGCGAGCAGGTACGGCACGAAGTCGCCGCCCTGCGTCGCACCGAACGCCGCCTGCGCCGCGTCGAGATCACCTGACTCGGCGGCGTAGCGCGCCACGCCGAGCGTGACGAGGTTCGCGCCGCCATAGGCGGCGTGACCGAACGCGCCGAGGCCGCTGAACACCGCGCCGAGCGAGCCGAGCACCGGCGATCGGTGGCTCTCGGCGTGGGCGAGTCCGACCAGGCCGATCGCCCAGAACACCTGCGACCACAGGAAGAGCTGCAGTCCGATCGCGGCGGACGCCGAGCCGGCCAGCATCTCGACGTACCGGCTCGGGTCGTCGGGGAACTCGGGCTGAAGCAGCATCCCCACTGCAGCGAGGGCGATCGCGGCGACGAGCGATCCGGCGACGAGCAGCCGGCGGACGGACGGAAGTGCACGGGACGTGGACATGGACGGTTCCCTTCGGTTGGGCCACGGCCACCCCGCGGCGTCGGCACGAAGCTACGGGCGCGGGCGCGTCGAGGTCATCGGCCGCGGGAACCGTCCCGATCAACCGAAGTCGACTCGCCGATCATCCCGAGGTGATTCCGTCGGCGGGCCGCCGCCCGCTAGCCTGCGGTCGTGGACCGCCGCACGCGCTGGCATCTCGCCCAGGACGTCGCCGTCGCCGTCATGATCGCGGCGATCGGCCTCGCCGAGGTGTGGGTGCCGTTCGAGTCCGTGCAGGGCACCGGTTCGCCGCTGGTGAGCACGGCCGCCATCCTCGTCTGCGCGGTCCTGCTCGCGATGCGTCGCATCGTCCCACTGGCCTTGGTCGGCGTCCCCCTCACGTGGGTCGCGTGCTTCGTCGCGACCGCCGGCGACACCCAGGTGCTCTTCTTCGGCGGATTCCTCCCCCTGGCCCTGACCCTCTACACCGGTGCCCGCCACGGCAGCCTCCGGACGTCGGCGGCCGTCTGCGGCTCGGTGTTCGCGGCCGTGATCCTCGCCGACTTCTTCGTTCCCGAGTTGCAGGGGCCGAGCGAGGTCCTCTTCCACTGGGGCGTGCTCCTCACGATCTTCCTCATCGGCATCGGCATGCGCGTCTCCGAGCGGCGCGCCGTGGATGCCGCGGTCCGCGCGAGCATCGCGGAGACCGAGGCGCGCGAGGCGGCACTCCGCGCGGTCGCCGACGAACGCGCGCGGATCGCCCGCGAGCTGCACGACATCCTGGGCCACTCGGTGAGCGTCATGGTGGTTCAGGCCGGAGCCGCAGCCGAGGTCGTCGACGTCGACGCGGGCGCGGCCCGTCGCGCCCTGGAGGCGATCCGGACGACGGGCACCGATGCACTGGCCGAGGTGCGCCGGATCGTCGAGCTGCTGCGCGAAGCCGACCACGACTCGCTGTCGCCGCAGCCCGGCATCGCTCGCATCCCCGAGCTCATCGAGCAGGCGCGCGGCACCGGACTCGCCGTGGAGTTCCGGGCCGACGACACCAGCGATCTGTCGGCCGGGCGGCAGCTCGCCGTCTACCGCGTCGTCCAGGAGGCGCTCACGAACGTCCGCCGTCATTCGGGGGCCGCGTCGGCCACGGTCGCGATCGATCGCGCCGCAGATCGCGTCGACGTGACGGTGACCGACGACGGTGGCGACGCGGAGCCCGTCGGTGCCCCCGGGCACGGGCTCGTCGGCATGCGCGAGCGCGTGACGCTCTACGGCGGCACGCTCGAGGCGGGTCCGGGACCGAGCGGATGGCGCGTCCACGCGTCGCTTCCGACCGGGGCGGGATCGTGACCGACTCGGGCGCGATCCGGGTCCTGCTCGTCGACGACCAGGAACTCGTCCGCGTCGGATTCCGGCTCATCCTCGAGCGCGCCGGGCTCGAGGTCGTCGGCGAGGCGGGCGACGGCGCCGCCGGCGTGGCCGCGGCCGACGACCTCGACCCCGACGTCGTGCTCATGGACATCCGGATGCCCGTGATGGACGGGATCGAGGCCACGCGTCGCATCCTCGCGGCCGACGCCTCCCGCCGGGTGCTCGCGCTCACGACCTTCGACCTCGACGACGTCGTCTTCGCTGCGGTGCGCGCGGGAGCATCCGGATTCCTGTTGAAGGACGTGCCCCCCGCCGACCTCGTCCATGCGGTCCGCGTGGTCTCCCGCGGCGACGCGATGCTCGCGCCGGCCGTGACGGCGCGACTGCTCGAGCGGTTCGCCGCGGCCCCCTCGCCCGATACCGGTCTGCCTGCTGGTCTCGACCCGACCGATCGGGAGATCGAGATCATCCGCCTCGTCGCACGCGGTCGCTCGAACGCGGAGATCGGCGCGGCGCTCTTCCTCAGCGAGTCCACGGTGAAGACGTACGTGTCGCGCCTGCTCGCCAAGCTCGGCGCGCACGACCGCGTGCAGATCGCGATCCTGGCATACGAATCAGGGCTCGTGCGGCCCGGCGAGCGCACGGCCTGAACGCGCGGTCGCCGGCCGATGACGCCGACCGTCGCAGGTTCCCGAAATCGATCGCGAGAGGTAGGATGGTGCTACTCGTGATAGCGCCATAACCGTCGAGGAGGCGCGCACATGTCCATCTCGTCCCCGCCCCGCACACCGGACGTCTCATCGCAGCGCGGCGACGCCGATCCGCCGCCGATCGAGCTCGAACCCGATTCCCGCCCGAGCGCGGCCGGATCCTCGGCGCCGAGAAGCGTGCGAGCACTGATCGAGGAGGCGTGGCGCCGCGCGGGACGGCGTCGGACCCTCATCGTGGCGGCGCTGATCGCCGCCTCCGCCGGCGTCATCGTGCTCGTGCTCGGACTCAGCCGTCCGACCGACCTCTCCACCGGCGTCGTCGACCGCACCATCGGCCTGAGCGGTCCGCCGGCCGCGGCGACGTCGACGACCGGGGAGAACGGAGCCCTGGCCACCGTGGGCACGTCGGCAGCGGGGGCGCCCAGCGACATCTACCTCCTCGCATCCGGCAGCGCCGTGCCGACTCGACTGACCTCGACGTCGACGCTGGACGAGTACGCGCCGTCGTGGTCGCCCGACGGCGCCCTGCTCGCGTTCATCCGCTCGGACCCGCCGGACGGCGAGCAGGCGAAGAGCGCGATCAGGTCGCTCGGGTTCGCACAGGCCGCGGCGTGCGTCGACGTCTGCGACCTGGTCGTCGTGGACGGCGCGACCGGGGAATCGATCCTCACGTTGGGCATCGGTCACGCGTTCTCGCGCGATCAGGGCGGCTTCGACCGTTCGATGGTGCCCTCATCGATCGAATGGGCGCCGAACGGGACCACGCTCATCGTCGACCGGCGTTCCTGCGGGATCGGCGGATGCGGCGGCCACGACGGCGTCGGATCGGTGCTCGTCGACCTGACGACCGCTCGCGCTTCGGAGGTCTCGCCCGAGATCTCGGTTCTGGGATGGTCGCCCGACGGACGCTGGCTCGCAGTAGCCGAAGAGCGCGGCGTGTACGGCCACTCTGTAGTGGCGGTGCCGACCGGCGCCTTGGATGAGTCGGCCCTCGCCGATCCGCCGGAGCGTGACGGATGGATCGTGCTCTCCGACACCCTGTCGTGGGCGAACGACGTCGGCTGGGCGGCGGACTCCTCGGCCGTCTTCCTCAACGAGGGCCGGATCTTCGGGCCCGGTTCCGGCGAGCAGTGGCGGCCCGCCACGATCGACGCGGTCACGGTTCCGGACGGGATCCGGCACACGGTCATCGCCGACGGGGCAGGCCCATTGGTCTCGCCCGACGGTCGGCACCTCGCGTACCACACCGACTACGAACTCGACGGGGACGACCGGATCCTGACCGACATCTGGGTCGCCGACATCGACGGCGACGGCGCCGTCAAGATCGCCGAGAACGCCACCGCGGACGCCTGGTCACCGGACGGCCAACTGCTCGTCGCCCACGACGACCGAAGCTGGTTCACCATCGCATCGGACGGCACCGGCCGGACCGATCTGACGGTCAGGGCCACCGGAGACGGGGTGCCATGGGGGCCGACCGCATCGTGGCAGGGCCTCCCGGCCACCGAGTGACGGAACGTCGCCGACTCGACGGGGAACGAGGTGCGCGAGGCCGACGAAGACGCCGAAAGCCCCCTCCTTTGGAGGGGGCTTTCCGAGTGGAGCCGCCTGGGGGAATCGAACCCCCGACCTATTCATTACGAGTGAATCGCTCTGCCGACTGAGCTAAGGCGGCGTGGCATCCGTTGCGAATCACACCGAACGGCACGAGAGACCATGTTAGCGGGTTTTCGGCAGGCTCATGACCACTCCACGCACCCGGGTCAGCAGCGCGGGTCGGCGGCGGGCACGGTGCCGTCGACGAGGAAGTCCTCGACGGTCTCGTCGATGCACGCGTTCGACTTGCGGTAGGCCGTGTGGCCCTCGCCGTCGTAGCTGACGAGGAACCCGGAGTCGAGCTGCGCAGCGAGCGCCTCCGCCCACTGGTAGGGCGTCGCCGGGTCGCCGGTGGTGCCGATGACCATGATCGGGGCTGCCCCCTCGGCCGTGATCGCGGTCCGCTCGGCCTCGCTCTGGACCGGCCACTGCGCGCACCCGATGTCGCCGTACCCGAAGTACGGACCGATGATCGGTGCGGCCTCGGCGAGCTCGGCCGCGCCGGCGCGCATCTTCGCCGGATCGTCGTCGTAGGCGTAGTCGAGGCAGTTGATGGCCCGGAACGCCTCGGTCGAGTTGTCGCGGTATGTGCCGTCCTGCTCGCGTCCGTTGTAGAGGTCGGCGAACGCAAGCGCGATGTCGGCTTCGCCGAACATCACCGACTCGAACATGTCGCTGAGGTAGGGCCAGCTCTCGGCGCTGTACAGGGGGTAGATGATCGCGGTCACGAGCGCGTCGGCCCCGAGCATCCGGCCATCGCTCCCGCGCAGCGGGCTCGCCTCGACCGAGGCGAGCAGGCGCGCCACCTCGTCTGCGGCGTCGTCCACCGATCCGGAGAACGGGCACTCCGTGCCGGACAGGCATTCGTCGAGATACGCGCGCAGCGCGTCCTCGAACCCGACCGACTGGGCGATGTTGACCTCCTGGTTGCTCGCCGTCGGGTCGATCGCGCCGTCGAGCACGAGGCGGCCCGTCTTCTCGGGGTAGAGCCCGGCATAGGTCGCGCCGAGGAACGTGCCGTACGAGTACCCGAGGTAGTTCAGGCGCTCATCGCCGAGGATCGCGCGGAGGAGGTCGAGGTCGCGCGCCGCGCTCACGGTGTCGACGTTGGCGAGCAGTTCTCCGGTCTCGTCGGAGCACGCCTGCCCGAACGCGCGGTTCGCCTCGGTGACGTCGGCGATCCACTCGTCGCTGCCGCGCTCGGCGGGAACGATGCCGTAGAGGAAGTCGTCCATCTGCGCGGCGTCGAAGCACGTCACCGCGGTCGACCGGCCGACGCCGCGCGGGTCGAAGCCCACCACGTCGTACCGCTCCAGCAACCGCGGCCCCACCGCGTAGTCGACGGAGTCGGCGATGAACTCGTACCCCGAACCTCCGGGCCCGCCCGGGTTCACCAGCAGCGAGCCGATCTTCTGCCCGCTCGCCGGGCGGCGCACGAGCGCCAGCTCGATCTCGCCCGCGCCCGGGTCGCTCCAGTCGAGGGGTGCGGTGGCGGTCGCGCAGAGCTTGTCGTCGCAGCGCTCCCACTCGAGCACCTGCGAGTAGAACGGCTCGAGCTCGGCCGAGACGCGCTCGCCGGTCGGCTCGGACCGCTCCGTCCCGCCGCCCAGGAAGGACGGGAGGCTGCACCCCCCGAGCAGCAGCACCGACGCCACCACGACGGCCGACGCGGAGACGAGGCGGCCGCGCACGCTCACGAGCGCACCCCGCTAGCCGGCTCCGGTCGACGGATCGCCGAGACGAGCATCGCCTCGAGGGCGAGCGTGGGCTGGACGTTGGCGTCGATGCGGATGCGGGCCTCCTGGATGGCGTCGAGCGTCGCGAGCGTCTGCGCCGGGGTCGCGGATGCCGCGGCGCGGTCGACGTCGGCGGCGATGTCGAGGTTGACGAGGTCGACCTCCGCGCCGAGCTGCGTGACGAGGATGTCGCGGAACAGCGATGCGAGGTCGACGAGGATCCGGTCGATCCCGTCGCGCAGGCTCCGGGTCGCACGTCGCTTCTGGTCCTCCTCGAGCGCGCGGAGTTGCGAGCGGAGGGCGGCCGGAACGGCCTGGCCGGGCGCGACGCCGAGCGAACGGAGGGTGTGCTCGCGCTCCTCGGCGTCGCGGAGCTCGGTGATGGCCTTCGCGTCGTCGCCCGCGATCTCGATCAGGCGCGCCGCGGTGAGCACGGCGCCGGGCGTCGATCGGACCTGCAGCGCGAGCCGGAGGGTCTCGTCGCGGCGGTCGCGCGCCTCGGCGCTCGTGGCGAGCCGATGCGCCATGCCGATGTGGCTCTGCGCCTCGCGCGCCGCGCGCTCGGCGACGCCGCGATCGACGCCGTCCCTGCGGACGAGGAGGTCGGCGACCGCGGCGATGCCGGGCACCTGCAGTCGCACCGATCGCACGCGGGAGCGGATCGTGGGGATGAGGTCGGCTTCGCTCGGCGCGCAGAGGATCCAGACCGTGCGGTCGGGCGGCTCCTCCAATTCCTTCAGGAGCACGTTCGAGGTCTGCTCGGTCATGCGGTCGGCGTCTTCGACGACGATGACGCGGTGGTGGCCGACGGACGGCGCGTAGTGCGACCGCTCGACGATCTTGCGCACGTCGGCGACCTTGATGATCACGCCCTCGGTCGCGAGCACGTGCAGGTCGGGATGGCTGCGCGCGATGACCTGTGCGCGGGTGGTCCGATCGCCGTCCGGGCTGCCGGAGAGGAGCGCCTCGGCGAACGCGTAGGCGAGATTCGAGCGCCCGGAACCGGGCGGACCGGTGATCAACCACGAGTGGGTCATGTCTGCGCCCGCCCGTGAGTCGGCCGCGGCCGCGGCCGCAGTGCGCAGCACGGCGATCGCGGCATCCTGACCCGTCAGGTCGCTCCACACGGTCACGATTCCACGCTACCTTCGGCCGACGACAGCGGCGGCGCCAGGGCGGGTGCCTCGAGCGGAAGGCGCTGCCGTCGTGGAGCGGACTCCGACGCTCACGCGAGCCCCTCGACGCGTGCGCGGATCAGGGAGTGGATCTCGTCGACGGGGCGGGTCGCGTCGACGACGAGGAAGCGGTCGGGCTCGGCCTCGGCGAGGGCGAGGTAGGCCTCCCGCACACGGGCGTGGAACTCCCCCGCCTCGGCTTCGAGGCGGTCGTAGCGCGTCCGCGCACCGTCGAGACGCCGACGGGCGACGTCGGACGGCAGGTCGAGGAGGACCGTGAGGTCGGGCGCGAGGCCCTCGGTCGCCCACTCGGAGATGGAGCGGACCTCGGCGGCGTCGAGCACACGGCCGGCACCCTGGTAGGCGACCGAGGAGTCGATGTAGCGATCCTGCACGACGACCTCGCCGCGCGCGAGCGCGGGTCGCACGACCGTGGCGACGTGGTGGGCCCGGTCGGCCGCGTAGAGGAGCGCCTCGGCGCGCGGCGCGATGTCGCCGCGATGGTGCAGCACGATCTCGCGCACCTCGACCCCGACCTCGGTCCCGCCCGGTTCGCGCGTGCGCACGACGGTGCGGCCCTCGGCCGTCAACCACTGCTCGAGCAGTTCCGCCTGGGTGGTCTTGCCCGAACCGTCGCCGCCCTCGAGGGTGAGGAACAGCCCGCGGCTCACGAGCTCTTCTTCGCCGTACGGGTGGTCGTGCGCTTGGCGGGTGCCTTCTTGGCACCGGACTTCGCTGCGGTCGAGCGTGTGCCGCGTGCCGGTGCCGGACCCTTGTCGCGCTTGATCTGGAGGAGCTCGACCGCTCGCTCGAACGTGATGTCCTCCACGGACTCGGCGCGCGGGATCGTGGCGTTCGTCGTGCCGTCGGTCACGTACGGACCGAAGCGGCCGTCCTTCACTTTGATCGGCTTGCCGCTCACCGGGTCCTCCGCGAACTCCTTCAGCGCGCTCGACGCGCGTCGCGCGCCGTACTTCGGCTGCGCGAAGAGCTCCTGGGCTCCGGCCAGGTCGATGTCGAAGATCGCGTCCTCGCTCGGGAGCGTGCGCGTGTCGGTGCCCTTCTTGAGGTAGGGACCGTACCGGCCGTTCTGCGCGGTGATCTCGTCACCCGACTCGGGGTCGAGACCGACCACCCGCGGCAGGTCGAGCAGCTGCAGCGCGGTCGCGAGGTCGACCTCCTCGATCTGCATGCTCTTGAACAGCGAGGCGGTCCGCGGCTTGGGCGCCGCGGCCTTCTTGGTGCCGCGCTTGGCCGCCTTCACCGGCTGGCCCTGCGCCTCGGCGACTTCGCCGGTCGCCGGGTCGACGGATGCCTCGGCCGTCTCTGGCTCGGGCTCGAGCTCGGTCACGTAGGGTCCGAACCGGCCGTCCTTCACGACGATCTGCTTGCCGTTGTCGGGATTGACGCCGAGCACGCGGTCGGTCTGCACCGGCGCTTCGATGAGTTCGCGCGCCTTCTCGGCCGTGAGCTCGTCGGGGGCGAGGCCCTCGGGCAGGTTCACGCGGCGCGGCGGCGCGTCTGCGGCGGCCTCGGGGTCGACGGTCTCGAGGTACGGGCCGTACCGGCCGATGCGGAGCGTCAGGCCGGGCCCGATCACGATCGAGTTGATCTCTCGCGCGTCGATGTCGCCGAGGTTGTCGACGACCTGGCGAAGGCCCGTGTGCCGGTCGCTGCCGAAGTAGAACTCGTTCAGCCAGTCGACGCGGTCGGCCTCTCCGGACGCGATGCGGTCGAGGTCGTCCTCCATCTCGGCCGTGAAGTCGTACTGGACGAGGTCGCCGAAGTGCTCCTCGAGCAGGCGCACGACCGAGAACGCGACCCAGCTCGGCACCAGCGCCTGCCCGCGCTGCGTCACGTAGCCGCGGTCGATGATGGTGGAGATGATCGACGCGAACGTCGAGGGTCGGCCGATGCCGAGTTCCTCGAGTCGCTTCACGAGGCTCGCCTCGGTGTAGCGGGGCGGCGGGCTCGTCTCGTGGCCCTTGGCCTGGAGCTCGGCGAGGCCGACGGCCTCGCCCTCGGCGAGCTGCGGGAGCTTCGCCTCGCCGGGCGCGTCGTCGGCGTTGCGCTCCTCGTCGCGGCTCTCCTCGTACGCGGCGAGGAAGCCGCGGAACGTGATCACGGTGCCGCTCGCGGTGAACTCGGCGGTCGTGCCGGCGACGGCGGCCGTGGGCGACTCGGGCTCCGCGGCATCGGTCGCCGTCGGCCCGACCTCGATCGTGACGGTCGCGGTCTGCCCCTTGGCGTCGGCCATCTGGGAGGCGACGGTCCGCTTCCAGATGAGGTCGTACAGCTTGAACTCGCTGCCGCGGAGGACGCTCTGCAGCTCGGAGGGCGTGCGGAAGACCTCGCCGGACGGCCGGATCGCCTCGTGCGCCTCCTGCGCGTTCTTCGACTTGCCGGCGTAGGCGCGGGGCTTGTCGGGCACGCTGTCGGCGCCGTACAGCTTCACTGCCTGCGTGCGCGCGGCTTGGATCGCCTGCTGCGACAGCGACACCGAGTCGGTGCGCATATAGGTGATGTAGCCGTTCTCGTAGAGCGACTGCGCGACGCGCATCGTGTCGCGCGCCGAGAGCCGGAGCTTCCGCGCCGACTCCTGCTGCAGCGTGGAGGTCGTGAACGGTGCGGCGGGGCGCCGCGAGTACGGCTTCGACTCGACGCGGCTCACGCGGCGCGCCACGGTGTCGTCGCGCAGCGCGGCGGTCAGCGACTGCGCGGTGGCCTCGTCGAGCACGACGGCCTTGCCGGTCAGTCGGCCGGAGTCGTCGAAGTCGCGACCGGTCGCGATGCGCTCCCCGCCGACGCGGACGAGCCTGGCTTCGAACGACGAGGACTCCTTGGTGAAGCGGCCGATCAGGTCCCAGTACGAGGCGGCCACGAATGCGAGGCGCTCGCGCTCGCGGTCGACGACGAGTCGCGTCGCGGCCGACTGCACACGGCCGGCCGACAGCCCGGGCCCGACCTTGCGCCAGAGCACCGGCGAGACCTCGTAGCCGTAGAGGCGGTCGAGGATGCGTCGGGTCTCCTGCGCGTCGACGAGTGCGGTGTCGAGCTCGCGTGTCTCGTCCTTGGCCTTGAGGATCGCGTCCTTCGTGATCTCGTGGAAGACCATGCGCCGCACGGGCACCTTGGGCTTGAGCTCCTGCAGGAGGTGCCACGCGATGGCCTCGCCCTCGCGGTCCTCATCGGTGGCGAGCAGGAGTTCGTCGGCGCCCTTCAGTGCGCGCTTGAGTTCGGCGACCGTCTTCTTCTTCGCGTCCGAGACGACGTAGTAGGGCTCGAAGCCGTTCTCGACGTCGACGGAGAACTTGCCGAGCGAGCCCTTCTTCAGCTCGGGAGGCAGGTTCTTGGGCTCGATGAGGTCGCGGATGTGGCCGACCGACGAGAGCACCTCGTAGCCGTCGCCGAGGTACTGGGCGATCGACTTCATCTTGGTCGGCGACTCCACGATCACGAGTTTCTTCGCGCCAGACACCGGACTCCTCTTGCTCATGGACGGAAACGAGGGACGCACATCATCGCCGCGCCCCCGAGCGGTGTGCCATCGGCCGGCGGATGACGCCGACATGGCACACCATACACATATCGACCGTGAGGAAGCCCTCCGTGGCGCGTTGCGACGCGGGGAGGAAAGTCCCTTGCGGCCGTGGAGGACAGGTGGAGAATGGCGCCATGGACACGTCATCCGGCACCTACACCGCCAAGCTGATCGACGGACCACTCGAGGGGAAGACGGTCTCGACCGGCTTCCTCGACACCGGCGATCCGCAGCCGAGGATCAGCTTCCCCGGCGACGGCGGAAAGCACTACGTCTACTCCCGCGGCGCGGGACTGGAGTTCGACGCGCCGGGCGACGATCGCCCCTCGGCCGTCGAGTACCGCTTCATCGAGACCGTCTTCGACTGAAGCGGATGCCTGAGGCGTGACGCACCCCGGAGGTGCGCCACGCCTCGGGCGCGCGAGCCGACCCGGCTACACGTGGCGCTCGTCGACGCCGTCGTAGTGCGACAGCGGGCGGATGAGCGCGTTCGAGGCGGCCTGCTCCATGATGTGCGCCGTCCACCCGGTGACCCGCGAGGCGACGAACAGCGGCGTGAAGGTCTCGGTGTCGAACCCCATGAGGTGGTAGGCCGGACCCGACGGGTAGTCCAGGTTCGGGTGGATGCCCTTGCGCTCCACGAACTCGCCGGAGAGGGCGTCGTACAGCTCGGCGAGGTCAGGCCGTTCGTAGTGTGCGACGAGCGTGTCGAGCGAGGACTCCATCGTCGGCACGCGCGAGTCGCCGTTCTTGTAGACGCGGTGGCCGAACCCCATGATCTTGCGCTTCTCCGCGAGTGCTGCATCCAGCCACGGCACGACGTTCTCGGCATCCCCGATCTCGTCGAAGATGCGCATGACCGCCTCGTTCGCCCCGCCGTGGAGCGGGCCCTTGAGTGCGCCGATCGCACCCGTGACCGCGGAGTACAGGTCGGAGAGCGTCGAGGTGATGACTCGCGCGGTGAAGGTCGACGCGTTGAACGAGTGCTCGGCGTACAGGATCATCGACACGTCGAACGCATCGACGACGACCTGGTCGGGCACCTCGCCGAACGACATGTGGAGGAAGTTCGCCGAGTAGTCGAGGTCGCCGCGCGGCGGCACGGGCTCCTGGCCTCGACGGCGACGCTGGTCGTACGCCACGATCGCGGGCAGCGCCGCGAACAGCGCCGTCGACTTGGCGAGGTTCGCCTCGCGGCTCGCGTCGTCCGTCGCCGGATCGGAGGCCCCGATCACGCTGACGGCCGTTCGCACGACGTCCATCGGGTGCGCCGACATCGGCAGCAGGTCGATCGCCGCCTTCACGTTCGGCTGCAGGGCGCGCCCCGCGCGCTCGGTGGCGCGGAACTCCGCGAGCTGGGCGGCGTCCGGCAGCTCGCCGTGCCAGAGCAGGTACGCGACCTCCTCGAAGCGCCTGGTCGCTGCGAGCTCCTGCACGGGGTATCCGCGGTAGAGCAGCGAGTTCGTCTCGGGGTTCACCTTCGAGATCGCGGTCGTGTCGACCACGACGCCCGCGAGTCCCTTGCGGATCTCGGGTGCGGGCGCAGGCGCAGTGATGGTGTCCGTCATGCCGTGCTCCTCTCGGGGCCGCGCCTCAACGCGCGACCGTGAAGTTGAAGATCGAGGTGTCGAAGTGGTTGTAGCCCTCGTAGTCGATGAGCTCGTAGAGGTCGGCCCGGTGCTGCATCTGCGGCAGGAGGCCCGTGAGGGCACCGGCATCCACCAGCTCGTCGAGGCCGCGGTCGGCCGCCCCCATCGCGAGGCGCAGGAGCGAGACCGGCCAGATCACGAGGTTCATGCCGACGTCGGCGAGCTGCTGCACGGTGAAGAGCTCGCTCTTGCCGAACTCGGTCATGTTCGCCAGCAGGGGCACGTCGACCGCGGCACGCATGGCCGCGAACTCCTCGAGCGAGCGCATCGCCTCGGGGAAGATCGCGTCGGCGCCCGCGTCGACGAGCGCCTTCGCGCGGTCGATCGCGGCGTCCAGCCCGTCGACCGCGGCGATGTCGGTGCGCGCCATGATGAGGAAGTTCGGGTCGCGACGGGCGTCGACCGCTGCGCGGATGCGCTGCAGGGCGGTGTGCTCGTCGACGACCTGCTTGCCGTCGAGGTGTCCGCACCGCTTGGGGTTCACCTGGTCCTCGATGTGCAGGCCGGCGAGGCCCGTGTCCTCCATCTCCTGGACGGTGCGCGCGACGTTCATGGGCTCGCCGAAGCCGGTGTCGGCGTCGACGATCGCGGGCAGCTCGGTCATCCGCGCGATCTGCTTCGCCCGGCCGGCGACCTCCGTGAGCGTGGTCAGCCCGATGTCGGGCAGCCCCAGGTCGGCGGAGAGCACGGCGCCCGAGATGTACACGCCGTCGAAGCCCTTGCGCTCGATGAGCCGGGCGGACAGCGGGTTGAACGCGCCGGGGAAGCGGAGCAGCTCGCCGCTCGCGAGGCGCTCGCGGAAGCCGGCGCGCTTGTCGGCC
Source organism: Agromyces binzhouensis (assembly GCF_042672355.1). Classification (NCBI taxonomy): domain Bacteria; kingdom Bacillati; phylum Actinomycetota; class Actinomycetes; order Micrococcales; family Microbacteriaceae; genus Agromyces; species Agromyces binzhouensis. The sequence continues at coordinate 65,248 of NZ_JBHXVJ010000009.1, forward strand.
GGGGTGGTCTGTGCGTACAGCATGGGTCCTCCTAGAAGATGCCGCGGGGCGTGTCGAATCGGGCGAGAACGCCGGATGCGGCGACGATGGTGAGCTCGCCGAGCTCGTCGGGGCCGAGCTCGGGGAGTCGCTGGGCGACGTCGAGGAAGCGATCGATCTCCGCCGCCTCGAGGACGCCGTCCGCGAGGGTCCGGAACTTCTCGACGTACTGCTCGCGTCCGAACGGGCGCGCCCCGAGCGGGTGCGCGTCGGCCACGGCGATCTCGTCGACGATCGTCTCTCCACCCTCGAGCGTGATGACGACCCGGCCGCCGAACGCCTTCTCGCCGATGTCGAGCGAGTGGTACCGGCGCGTCCACTCCGGGTCCTCGACCGTGGTGACCCTGCGCCAGAGCTCGACGGTGTCGGGTCGACCGGCGCGCTCGGGCGAGTACGAGTCGACGTGGTGCCACGTGCCGTCCTGCAGGGCGACCGTGAAGATGTACGGGATCGAGTGGTCGAGCGTCTCGCGCGAGGCATCCGGATCGTACTTCTGGGGGTCGTTCGCGCCCGAGCCGATGACGTAGTGCGTGTGGTGCGACGTGTGGATGACGACGCTCGCGATGCGCGACGGGTCGGCGACGAGCACGGGGTGCTCGCGGTGGAGCCTGCGGGCGAGGTCGATCCAGGCCTGCGCCTGGTACTCGGCCGAGTGCTCCTTCGTGTAGGTGTCGAGGATGGCGCGCTTCGCCTCGCCCGCCTCGGGCAGCGGCACCTCGTAGGAGGCGTCGGGCCCGTCGAGGAGCCAGGCGATCACGCCGTCCTCCCCCTCGTAGATCGGCACGGGGCTCGTCTGCCCGCGCATCGCGCGATCCACGGCCTCGACCGCCATCTTCCCGGCGAAGGCCGGGGCGTGCGCCTTCCAGGTGGAGATCTCGCCCTTGCGGGACTGCCGCGTCGCGGTCGTGGTGTGCAGCGCCTGGCCGACGGCCTGGAAGATCGTCTCCCGGTCGAGGCCGAGGAGCGTGCCGATGCCGGCCGCGGCAGAGGGACCGAGGTGGGCGACGTGGTCGATCTTGTGCTTGTGCAGGGAGATCGCCTTCACCAGGTCGACCTGGATCTCGTAGCCGGTCGCGATGCCGCGCACGACCTCTCGACCGCCGAGGCCCCGCTGCGAGGCGAGGTGCTGCGCGACGGCGACGATCGGCGGGATGTTGTCGCCGGGGTGCGAGTAGTCGGCGGCGAGGAACGTGTCGTGGAAGTCGAGCTCGCGCACGGCCACCCCGTTGGCCCAGGCCGCCCACTCGGGGCTCGTGCGGCGGGCGGGCTCGAGCCCGAACACGGTCGCGCCCTCGCCGCCGACGGACACCGGGTGCGCGGTCGCCTGCGCTCGGGCGGCGATGATCGGGCCGCGGGTGAGGGATGCGGCGGCGACGGCGGCGTTGTCGATGACGCGGTTCACGACCATCTCGGCGACCTCGTCGGTCACCTCGACCGGGTCGGCGGCGACCTCGGCGATCTTCCAGGCGAGCTGGTCGGGGCGAGCGAGGTTCTCCTCGCTGCGGTGCACGCGCACGTGGTGGAGCTGCACGGTGGGCCTTTCGGTTCGGTGTTCGCTTCGTTCGTTCGGGAGGTCTTCGGGCGCGGAACGAGCCGGCGGCCGAGTGGGCGAGCGGATGCCTCGCTCACGCGACCCGCGACGCGTCGGTGCCGGGCGGCGCGGCAACCTCGTCGTCGGGGGCGCTCACGAGCGCGTTGGTCAGGCTCCGGTGGAGGTGCACGTGGGTCGCGTGCGAGGCGAGCTCGGCGTCGCCGGCGATGATCGCCTCGACGATCAGCTCGTGCTCCCGCGCGGCGGCGCGGAGCCGCTCGGGGTTGTACCGCGACAGGCGCCGGATGCGCGCCGAGTGCAGCTGGACGCTGCGGAGCGCGCTGCCGAGGAACGGATTCGCCGCCGCGTCGTCGATCGCACGGTCGAGGTCGTCGACGATCTCGAAGTAGCGCGTCAGCCCCTCCTCCCCCTCGCCGAGGAGTCGCGGCGCCTCGCGGAGGCGGTCGCCGATCGCGACGAACGGGGCCTCCGCGCGCCGTCGCGCGGCGAGCCCGGCGGCGCGCGCCTCGAGCGCTTCGCGGAGCTCGTAGAGCGCGACGATGTCGGCTCGCGAGATCGCGGTCACGATCGTGCCGCGAGCCGTGGGCTCGACGAGGCCGTCGGCGGCGAGCCGGCGCAGCGCCTCGCGCACCGGGGTCCGGCTGACGCCGAGGCGGACCGACTGCTCGACCTCCTGCAGGACGGTGCCGGGGCCCAGCACGCCGTCGAGGATCTCGGTGCGGAGCGTCTCGTACGCGCGTTCACCGGCTCGCATGCGACTCCTCCCGCCCTCGTCGTCGACGACTCATGTATACACGGATGCGGTCACTGCCGCAACGAATGTCTGATTCGCGTGCGGATCAGTTACCGCGTCTCGTCGACCTGCGAACTTCGTGTATACATTGAGCGTCAACCCAGCGGAGCCTGCGAGGCGTGCCGCCGGACCGCTCCCCGACGTCGAGTCGGAAGACGTCGACCCGAGCGCCCGGCTGCGTCAGGACCTCGAGCTCGATTCGCTCGACTTCCTCCGGCTGCTGGAGGTCCTCGCCGGTTCGACGGGCGCCTCGACGCCCGGCGCGGCCGGCGCCCGTCACCCCGCCCAGCCGGGTGGCCCCGCGCGCGCGCCCGCCGTCGCGCGGACGGGACCGACCGCGACCTCGACCGAGACGACGGCGACCGGCCCCTCGATCCGGCACCGGACGAGCGTCGCGCCGTTCCGGCGCGCGAGGTCGCCCGCCAGCGTGCACGGCTCACCGGCCACGGCGCCGCTGACGGCGTCGGCGGCGGCGAGGGCCGAGGCGTCTGCGGCGTTCGCGGCAGACTGCGACGCCACGGACGCCCCGAGCACACCCACCGCCGCGACGCCGAGCGCGACCACGGCACCGAGGATCGCGACGGCGAGGACCGTCGCCGCCCCCGATTCCTCGGCGAACCTGCTCGCTCGGCGCGCTCGGTCCGAGAGCCCGCCCGTCACAGCCCGCCCCGCATCGCGCACGACTCGGCGCGGATCTCGAGCGCCGCGAGCACCCCGCCCGGGCGCGTCGACAGGATCGCGCAGACGAACTCCCCGTCGTCGACGATTGTGAGGCCCGCCCCCGGCACCTGCCGCCCCGCGATGCCGGCCGCCGCGTCGACCGGGTCCCCGCGCCCGAGGGCTCGAGCGGCGTCCGCCGCCGCATCCGCGAGTCGGACCTGCAGTGCGACGGCGTGCACCGAGGCGAGCGTCGCAGCGAGCACCAGGGCGATCGCGGGCAGCGCGACGGCGAACTCCGCCGTCACGCTGCCCCGCTCGTGGTCAGCCGACCGTGAGCGCATTCCGCACGAGGTCGGTGAGGATCCCGCGGACCTCGTCTCCGCGCAGGATGACGACGAGCAGCCCGGCGAAGCCGACGGCCGCCATCGTCGCGACGGCGTACTCGGCGGTGGCGGCGCCGCGGTCCCCTGCGAGTCGACGCGCGACCGCGACGACGACGACGCGTGCGCGCGCCCTCCGCGCAGGCACGTCTCGAGCCGGCGGATCGAGTGACGGTTCGTGATGCATGCGGTTCTCCTTCTCTCTGCCGCGCACTGCGGCGACGGTGGCACGAGTCGGGACGACGTCACACGGCACCGCCGAGGGTGCCTGTGACGACCGAGATCATGAGCGGGGCGACGCCGAGCAGCACGAACGCCGGAAGCACGCAGCAGCCGAGCGGGAGCATCAGCCGCACCCCGAGCGTCGCGGCGCGCGCCGCTCCCTGGGCGCGCGCCGCGCCGCGGATGCGACCCGCCTCGGCACGGAGCAAGTCCGCCACGGGCGACCCGGCGCGCTCGGCGAGCCTGACGACGGATGCCGCCTCGCCTGGCGCCGCGGATCCGGGCAGGTGCCGAGCCAACGCGTCGTGCACGATCCGCTCGGCCCTGGCGACCGATGCGCCGCTCGAGAGGGCCATCGCGAGCAGTTCGAGCTCGAGTCCGGCTGCGGGGTGCGCGACCGCGGCCCGCCGGATGAGGGCGCGGTTCCACCGCGCCCCGCACCAGAGCAGCGCCGACCCGGCCGCCAGGCAGCCGAGTCCGATCGGCCCGCCGAGGAGCACGCCGAGCGTGTCGAACCCGAGCAGGGCGCCGAACGCGACGGCGATCAGCGGCAGCGCCGCCACGAGGCGCGCGCTCGCCGCCGGTCCCGCGAGGAGCGCGGCGGCCTCCCGACGGAGTTGGGCCTCGTCGCGCAGGGTCGCGGCGAGCATCGTCAGGCAGCGCGCGAGCGGCGCGCCCGATGCATCCGCGACCGCCCATGCCGCGGCGAGCACGGCCCACGAGGGCGCGACCGCTCCGTTCGACGCTCGGGCCGCGTCGACGGCGTCGGCGACCGACGCGCCGTCGGCCGCCGCCCGTGCCGCGCGTGCGACCAGGGCCGTATCGGCGTCCCGGCCCGCGTCCGGACGTGTCGGGCGGTCTCCGCCGTCCGCCGGTGCGGCGAGCGCGGCCCATGCGGTCGCCGGCGCGAGCCCGGCCGACAGCAGCGCGGCCATCCGCTCGGCGATCCCGGCGACCCGGTCGGGACCGGCCGAGTCGTCCGCGCGCTCGCGTCCGAGGATCCGCGCCGGCACCGCAGGCATCCGGAGGCTCAGCATCCCTCCACCTCCAGCGTGTCGCCGTCGAGCCGGAGCCGGCCGATCCCGGCGACTCGACGTCGGCCGTCGACCCGCTCGAGGTGCACGACGAGGTCGAATGCGCTGACCGCCTGGCGCGCGACCGCCTGAGCCGACATCCCGGTCGTCGCGCCGAGCGCCTCGAGCCGCGCCGGCACGTCGGCGAGCGAGTTCGCGTGGAGCGTGCCGGCGCCGCCGTCGTGCCCGGTGTTCAGCGCCGCGAGGAGATCGCGCAGCTCCGGGCCGCGGCACTCCCCCACGACGAGCCGGTCCGGGCGCATGCGGAGCGCCTCGCGCAGGAGCACGTCGAGCCCGATCCGCCCCGTGCCCTCCAGGTTCGCCTGCCTGGCCTCGAGGGACACGACGTGCGGATGCGCTGGCCGCAGCTCCGCGACGTCTTCGAGGAGCACGATCCGATCGCCGGGGGACGCTTCGGCGAGCAGCGCGCCGAGCAGCGTCGTCTTGCCCGTGCCGCCCGCGCCGGTGATGAGGATGTTGCGACGATCCCGCACCGCGTCGCGCAGCCGACGTTCCTGCTCCGGGCCGAACATGCCGGACCGGGCGAGTGCACCGAGGCTCGCCCCCGCTGCGCGGGGCACCCGGACCGACAGGAGGGTGCCGGAGGCGGACAGTGGGGGGAGCACGGCATGCACGCGGATGCCGTCGCCGAGCCGGACATCGACCGCGGGGGTCGCCTCGTCGATGTGCCGTCCGCCCCGCGCGATGAGGTGCACCGCGAGGGAGCGGACCTCGGCCTCGTCGGCGCGCCAGGCGGGGTGATGCTCCGGTCCGGCGCCGCGGTCGACCCAGAGCCCGCGCCCTCCGTTCACGAAGAGGTCGGTGACGGCGAGGTCGGCGGCGAAGGGTGCGAGCGGCCCGAGCGCGGCGACATCGGCCACGACCGTCGACATCTCGTCTCGCCCGACCGCGGCGTCCGTCGCGTCGGCGGCTCCCGGACCCGTCCGCCCCGGTCCGGGCGGCGCCCATTCCGTCGCGGCCTCGCGCTCCCACGACGGGACGGGGACGAACGGGGCGGGCATGGGGACGACGCTAGGCGCGCGTCGCCTCGTGCCGGGACGGCGGGAGCCGGAGACGAGACGAGCTCCCCACCACGCCGTTGTGGAGGAGAGCTCGTGCTGTCGGCATCCGGGACGCCGCGTTAAAAGAAGGGGGCGGCACCCATTGGGGGGAACAGGTGCCGCCTCGGCAGCGCACGGATTGGGGGGAATCGCGAGCGCTGCAGGCCTCGAATCGAAGTTGTTCGGGCGTACCCAAGTGTATGGGCTGGAGATCCATGCGCAAGTACTTTTTGTCCTCATTTGTGCGGACGCACAGATATCTCGTCGAGATCCTCCAGTTGATGGTCGGATCTCGACGGAATTCGAGGGTGAATCGGACCGCCGGCAACGGTTTCCGCACCTGCCCCGGATCGACCGCAGGGCCTCGGGCGGTTCGAGCGGCGAGATCTCCGCCGCATCGCGCCCCCTCGCGCGGACCCAAGCGTACGCCCGGGAGGACCACCCCCGCACACGACACACGCAGCCAACATCGGGCGGCTGCCGCTATGGTGCTGTGTGGGGCAGGCGACCCGTCATCTGAATACTTCGCGAAGGAGCGATCGCACCACTATGAACGCGCAGATCGATCACGCGCTCGAGGAGATCCGGCGCTTCCGCCCGAGTCCCGAGTTCGCCGCCCAGGCCGTCGCCGACGAGAGCCTCTACGACGCTGCTCGCGCCGACCGGCTCCAGTTCTGGGCCGACCAGGCCCGCACGCTGCTCCAGTGGGAGAAGCCCTTCACCCGCACGCTCGACTGGTCGAACCCGCCGTTCGCCAAGTGGTTCGACGACGGCGAGCTCAACGTCGCCGTCAACTGCCTCGACCGCCATGTCGAGGCGGGGCTCGGCGAGCGGGTCGCCCTCCATTGGGAGGGCGAGCCCGGGGACTCGCGCGCCATCACGTACGCCGAGCTGACCGACGAGGTCAAGCGCGCCGCCAATACGCTCATCGACCTCGGCGTCCGCGAGGGCGACCGCGTCGCCATCTACCTGCCGATGATCCCGGAGGCCGTCGTGTCGATGCTCGCGGTGGCGCGCCTCGGCGCGATCCACTCCGTCGTCTTCGGCGGGTTCAGCGCCGACAGCCTCGCGTCGCGCATCGACGATGCCGAGGCATCCGTCGTCATCACCGCAGACGGCGGCTACCGCAAGGGCCGCGTGTTCCCGTTGAAGCCGGTCGTCGACGAGGCGCTCGAGAAGTCGGCCGGGAGCGTCCGGAACGTGCTCGTCGTCCGTCGCGGCGAGAACGAGGTCGACTGGAACGCCGACCGCGACGTGTGGTGGCACGAGAGCGTCGCGACCGCGTCGAACGAGCACGAGGCGAAGGCGTTCGAGGCGGAGCATCCGCTGTTCATCCTCTACACCTCGGGCACGACCGGGAAGCCGAAGGGCATCCTGCACACCTCGGGCGGCTACCTCACCCAGGCGGCCTTCACGCACCGGAACGTGTTCGACCTGCACCCGGAACGCGACGTCTACTGGTGCACGGCCGACGTCGGCTGGATCACCGGCCACTCCTACGTCGTCTACGGGCCGCTCGCCAACGGCGCGACCCAGGTCCTCTACGAGGGCACGCCCGACACGCCGCACCCCGGCCGCTGGTGGGAGATCGTCGAGAAGTACGGCGTCACGATCCTGTACACGGCGCCGACCGCCATCCGCTCGTTCATGAAGCTCGGCCGGCAGATCCCGCACGAGTTCAACCTGCGCACGCTCCGCCTGCTGGGCTCGGTGGGCGAGCCGATCAACCCCGAGGCATGGATCTGGTACCGACACGTCATCGGCGGCGGCTCGATCCCCGTGGTCGACACGTGGTGGCAGACCGAGACCGGCGCGATCATGATCTCGGCGCTGCCTGGCGTCACCGACCTGAAGCCCGGCTCGGCGCAGGTGCCCGTCCCCGGGATCTCGATCGACATCCTCGACGACGACGGCACCGCCGTCGAGGGCGAGGGCGGAGGCCTGCTCGTCGCCACGGAGCCGTGGCCGTCGATGCTCCGCGGCATCTGGGGCGACCCGGAGCGCTTCAGGGAGACCTACTGGGAGAAGTTCGGCGACAAGTACTTCGCCGGCGACGGCGCACGGCGCGACGAGGACGGCGACATCTGGCTGCTCGGCCGCGTCGACGACGTCATGAACGTCTCGGGCCACCGCCTGTCGACCGCCGAGATCGAGTCCTCGCTCGTCGCCCACCCGTGGACGGCCGAGGCCGCCGTGGTCGGCGCCTCGGACGAGACCACCGGGCAGGCGGTCGTCGCGTTCGTGATCCTGAAGGCCAGCCAGGTCTCGCACGTGAACGACCCGCTGGAGGCCAGCGAGGAGCTGCGCAGGCACGTCGCGACTCAGATCGGCGCGATCGCACGCCCGCGACAGGTGTTCATCGTCAACGAGCTGCCGAAGACGCGCTCGGGCAAGATCATGCGACGCCTGCTGCGCGATCTCGCCGAGGGCCGCGAGGTCGGCGACACGACCACGCTCGCCGACACGTCGATCATGGAGGTCATCAGCGCGCAGTTGCGCTGACCCGTCCGAACGACGGATGCCGCGGCCGGAGGTTCGGCCGCGGCATCCGTCGTCTCGGGGCGTCGCCCGGCGTGCTACGCGAACTCGACGACGAGCTCGACCTCGACGGGTGCGTCGAGCGGCAGCACCGCGACGCCGACCGCCGAACGCGCGTGGCGCCCGGCATCCCCGAAGACGTCGCCGATGAACTCGGACGCGCCGTTGACGACGCCGGGCTGACCCGTGAAGGCCGGGTCGGACGCCACGAAGCCGACGACCTTGACCACGCGGGTCACCCGCTCGAGGGAGCCGATCTCGGCCTCGACCGCCGCGAGGGCGTTCAGGGCGCAGAGGCGCGCATACTCCTTCGCGTCGTCGGCGGGCACGAGGCCCTGGCCGTCGCCGACCTTGCCGGTCGCGGGCAGGGAACCCGCGACGAAGGGCAGCTGGCCGGAGGTGAAGAGCAGGTTCCCCGTCACGACGGCGGGCACGTAGGCGGCGACCGGAGCCGCCACGGCGGGCAGCTCGATGCCGAGCTCGGCCAGCCGATCCCCGACGGCGCCCATCAGGCGTCACCCTCGAACTGCTTGGCGGCCTGTGCGGCTGCGGCCTGGCCGGCGGATGCCGCGGTCGACGACTCGCCTCCGACGGGACGCTTCAGGTACGCCACGAGCCCTCCCTCCGGACCCTGCACGACCTGCACGAGCTCCCATCCCTCGGACCCCCAGTTGTTCAGGATGGCGGCGGTGTTGTGGATGAGCAGCGGGGTGGTGATGTACTCCCATGCGGGCATGGCGACTCCTCGGTGTCGGAACGGGCGGCTATCCTGAGGTTCGAGCCGGCCGTGGGCGCTGCGGCCCCTGCGGCATGCCGGGTATTGCCAGCCTTCCTCAGTTAGGCTCCACTCTATGTCTGCCCAAAATCGAACGATGAGCGATGCCGCCGCGGGAATCCTCGGCTTCGTCGGCATGAGCGCACTCGCCGGCGTGCTGGTCACCGCCGCGGTCACCCCTGCGCTCGCCGTCACGGGCATGGCCGCGAACAACAGCATCAACATGTTCGAGAACCTGCCGGGGTACCTCGAGATCGAAGAGCTCTCCGAGAAGTCGACCGTTCTCGCCAAGAACGGGAACGGCGACTGGATCGAGCTCGCATCCTTCTTCGACGAGAACCGGGAGGAGGTCGCGTGGGACTACATTTCGCAGTACCTCAAGGACGCGGCCGTCGCCGGTGAGGACCCGCGGTTCTACACACACGGCGGCGTCGACATCCAGGGCACCGTTCGCGGAGCGCTGAGCACCGTCATCGGACAGGACACCCAGGGCGGTTCCTCGATCACACAGCAATACGTGAAGAACGTGCTGATCAACAACGGCGTCTCCGAGGCAACGACCGACGAGGAGAAGGAGGCCGCGTACGCCGCCGCCACCGAGGTCAGCGCCGAGCGCAAGCTCAAGGAGATCCGGTACGCGATCTCACTGGAGAAGAAGTACTCGAAGGACGACATCCTGCGGGGATACCTGAACATCGCGCATTTCGGTGGTCGGGTCTACGGCGTGCAGGCCGCAGCGCAGTACTACTTCGGGACGAACGCGCAAGATCTCACGCTCGCCCAGGCCGCAAGCCTCATCGCGATCGTGAACCACCCGGAGAAATTCCGCCTCGATTACCCCGAGAGCGAGTCCAACGGGGCGAACTCGGTCGATGCGGCGGGCGAGGCGACACCGTATGCCGCGAACAAGGACCGTCGCGACTACATCCTCCAAGAGATGCTCAACGAACAGAAGATCACGCAGGAGGCCTACGACGCGGCGGTCGCCGAGCCTGTCACGCCGAAGATCTCTGAGCCGAGCACCGGCTGCGTGACGGCCAAGGGTCACGCCTTCTTCTGTGACTACGTCGCCTGGGACATCCGCAACAAGTTCGATGACCCCGCGACGACCGACATCAACGAGGGTCGCGAGCTTCTGCAGAAGGGCGGCTTGAAGATCTACACCACGATCGACCTCGTCGTCCAGGACGAGGCGATCCTGGCTCTCAACGAGAACGTGCCGAAGGCCGCCGACGGCGTCGATGTCGGTGGCACCGTCGTCAGCGTCGAGGTCGGCACTGGGCGGATCCTCGCGATGGCTCAGAACAAGGACTACTCGAACGACCCCGATGTGCTCGCGTCCGGCAAGAACTACACCGCCGTGAACTACAACTCCGACATCGACTACGGCGGCTCGAGCGGCTTCCAGCCCGGCTCGACCTACAAGGTGTTCACGCTCGCCGAGTGGCTGAAGGAGGGCCACGCCCTCAACGAGTCCGTCGATGCACGGTTCCGTGAGAACTGGGGTTCGTTCAACAACAGCTGCGAAGGCACCATGAGCGGCGATGGCTGGGGCCCGAAGAACGACGACTTCAGCCCCGGCGGGTACTGGACCGCGGTCCAGAACACGATGAACTCGTACAACACCGGCTTCGTCGCGATGGCCAAGCAGCTCGACCTGTGCGGCATCGCGAAGACCGCCGAGTCGTTGGGGGTCCACCGCGCCGACTACGACCCGCTCTCCCAGTTCCCGTCAGCCGTGCTGGGCACGAATGAGATCGCGCCGCTGTCCATGGCGACCGCGTTCGCGGGGATCGCCAACAACGGCACGTCGTGCTCTCCGATCGCGATCGACAAGATCACGAAGCAGGACGGCACCGAGGTTGCACCGCCGAAGTCGGAGTGCAAGCAGGCGCTGACCCCCGAGGTCGCAGCCGGCACGGCGTACGCGATGCGCAAGACGATCGAAGGCGGAACCGCCGCCGCATCGGGTGGTCGCACCAACCCGTGGGTGCCGATGATCGGCAAGACGGGCACCACCGACAACGCCGAGGCCACCTGGATGAGCGGCGCGTCGACGAAGGTCTCGACGGTCGTCGGCGTGTTCAACGTCACCGGGCACGTCAACCTCCGCGACACGTACTTCGACGCCGGCCAGGCCGCGTCGCTCCGGCACCAGATCTGGCCGCGCGTCATGTCGGTGGCCAATGCGCGCTACGGCGGCGGCGACTTCACCGAGCCTCCGTCGTCGATGATGAACGCGCCGCAGGTCTCCGTGCCGGACGTGCTCGGACTCTCGCCCGAGGAGGCCCAGAAGGCGCTCGAGTCGGCTGGGTTCGGATGGCGCATGGACGGCGAAGTCGACTCCGACAAGCCGAAGGGCACGATCGGCGCGCAGTCGCCCGCTGGTGCTGCGAGCCGCGGCGCGATCATCAGCCTCCAAGTCAGCCGCGGCAACGTGTCGGGTCTGCCGAACGTGGTCGGCATGACCGCGGACGAAGCGGAGGACACCCTCAAGAACGCCGGTTTCAAGGTCAACCGACAGGAGCAGGACGTCACTGATCCGTCTCAGGACGGGGTTGTGATCAGCCAGTCCCCGGCCTCCGGCAGCTCCGTGAAATCCGGTGACAAGGTCGAGATCGTCGTCGGCCGACTCGAGATCGGCAACGGAGGCGGTCCCGGCGTGGGCGGGCCCGACCAGGGCGACTGATGGGTCATGGACTGACGCCCGTCGCGCGGATCGCACTCGCGGTCGGCGCGGCGGGCGCCGCCGCGTTCGCATGGGGCACACTCGTCGAGCGACGTCGATTCACCCTCAGGCGCGTCGAGGTTCCCGTGCTGCCCGCCGGCTCCGAGCCGATACGGGTCCTGCATGTCTCCGACCTGCACATGGCGCCGTGGCAGCGCGACAAGCAGGCCTGGATCGCTTCGCTCGCCGACCTCCGCCCCGACCTCGTGATCGATACGGGCGATAACCTCGGTCACCGACGTGGACTGGATGGCGTGCGCCGGGCCTTCGAACCATTCCGAGGCGTCCCCGGCGTCTTCGTCAATGGTTCCAACGACTACTTCGGGCCGGTCGTGAAGAACCCTCTCTCCTACTTCGGAGGCCCCTCGGGCATGGTGACCAGGGCCGAGCGGCTGGACATCGGCGAGCTCCACGCGTTCTTCGGCGAGCTGGGCTGGGTCGATCTCGACAACGCGGCGACGTCCATGGAGATCCGGGGCACCCACCTCGAGTTCTTCGGCGTGGACGACCCGCATCGCGGATTCGACCGACTCGACGTCGTCGCGGCCGCGATCGACGACCTCCGGGCCGACGACGCCTTCGGTGACGACGATTGGCCCGACCGGGGAAGCGGCACACGCGTACGTCCGGCAGTGACCATCGGTGTCACGCACGCACCGTACCGGCGGGTGCTGAACTCGTTCGTGAACCACGGCGCTCAGCTCCTGGTTGCCGGCCACACGCACGGTGGCCAGGTGTGCGTCCCGGGGTTCGGCGCCCTCGTCACGAACTGCGACCTCCCCCGTTCGCAAGCGAGCGGCCTCAGCATCTGGCGACATGGCCTGCGCAGCGCGTTCCTCAACGTATCGGCCGGTCTCGGGACATCGATCACGGCGCCGGTCAGGTTCGCGTGTCCGCCCGAGGCGACCTTGATGACGCTGGTCGCGAGCCCCTGAGCGCGGCGATCCCATCGAACCGCGACGCGAGTCGAGTGGTCGGGAGCCCGCGAAATCTCGGCTATGCTGGTTGAGGCCTTCGGGCCACCCGGGGTGTGGCGCAGCTTGGTAGCGCGCTTCGTTCGGGACGAAGAGGTCGCAGGTTCAAATCCTGTCACCCCGACCGGGAGACCGGTGCCGCATGACGGCCCGGAGTTCGAGCCCCCTCATCGTGAGGGGGCTCGAACCGTCTCACGGCAGTCTCTGACCGGGTTCGTCGGCAGGCATCCGGCTGCGTCCGCTCACCCAGCGGAAGAAGCGCTCCAGCGGGCCGATGCCGACGAATCTCCGCCAGAGCCACGCGAAGGCTGCCAAGCCGGCGACGAGCCCGATCAGCAACGCCCAGGAGTCGTCGGCGACCACGCCGTCCTCCCGGACGTACTTCGCGTTCGCGATCACGACGAGGTGCAGCGTGTACACCGTCAGCGGCATCGCGCCCATCGCCGTGACCGGCGACAGGATCGCTCCGGCGATGCGACGCACCCGCGCGGACGTCAGACCGAGCAATGCGGTCGACGCGGCGACGACGAGCACGCCGACCGCCGTGTTCCCGAGCGTGGAAAGCGAGGCGGCGAGCGGAATGCTCCATGCGGTGGTCTCGGGCATGCCGGCGACGTCCGCCGGCCCGGGAAGGACGTGCGCGAGCGGAAGCGCGAGGACCGCGACGGCTCCGGCGGAGATCGCAGCCCACGCGAGCGTACGTGGCCTCCCGACCCCCGCCCGCGCCAGCCCGAGTCCGATGAGCATCACCGGCACCCAGATGGCGACCGGGTAGGCACCGAGCACGAGCCAGTCGACGAGGATGCCCCAGGGCCCCCTGGCCACTTCGGCGAGGTCGACGTCGCGCGCGGCGAGTTCGACGATCGCTGGCGTCACGGCGAGGAGCGCCGGCCCGAGGAGGAGCGCGAAGCGCCATGGCAGGAACAGCAGCGGCAACATGAGCAGGAACGCGACGCCGTAGACGTCGAGGATGACGAGCACGAGCGGTCGGAGGAGCTCGACCACGACGACGCCCATCGCGATGAGCAGGATCGCGCGGATCGCGATCTGGCGTCTGAGCGTCGTCCGGGCGTACGGCGCGCGCTGCGGTGCGACACCGCCCGTGAGCAGGCCCAGACCGATCCCGGCGGTCAGGGCGAACAACAGCCGCGGACGTTCGTCGGCGACCGCGATGAGGTCGTCCCAGAAGCCGAAGCCGACCACCGGTGCGACGTGTGCAACGAACATGCCGATCAGGGCGATACCCCGTGCGGCATCGACCCCCGCCACCCGCGACGACGCGGCCCGAGCGGGTGGTGTCCGGAGATCGGCCATGCGCCATCATCGCACCCCTTCCGGGGCGTAGCTGCGATCTCGTCGCCCCGGGCGCCGACAGCTCAGGGGCCGGGCGCGCAGACGGTGTAACGGCCGGAGCGCAGCTCGACCTCGCACGCCTCGACGCGGGGTTCCCCCGACCAGATCGTCGGATCGTCGGCCGTCGATTCACCGGCATCGGTCAGGCCGATGTGGGCACCGCCCAGCACCGCGACGCTCACCGCCGCTCCCCACCAGGTCGCGAGACGTTCGGGACCGAGCCGTGCGATGTCGGACCCGACGGCGCGCTGGTCGAGGAGGGTCTCGCCGGTGGCGCCGGGGCGGGTGCCCACGGTCGCGACCCGTCCGACAGTGGACCACGCGAGCGCGACGACGAGGATCGCGGCGAACACGGCGACGGTCGCGCGCGCGAGCATCGAGCGGGACCCGTCCCACACGATGCGGGCAGCCGGAACGACTCCGGCTGCGAGGACCGGGACGAAGGCGAGGACGCCGGGGGCCGGATGGCGGACCCAGGCGGGCGTGTGACGCGACACCAGCCACCACGCGAGGAAGCTGGCGAGACCCAGCGCAGCGACGCCGAGGATGGCGCCGACCTCGGCGCGGCTCGCCTCTGCTCGCCCGGGGTCCGCGAGCAGTGCGGGATCACGACGAACCCGGATCACGGCTCCCACAAGCAGCGCCGAGCCGCCCACCACGACGAGGATGACGACTCCCGGAGCGATGCCCGACGGCAGGTTCCAGGACCCGAACAGGACCCCCACCTTCTCGGCGGGGGTGACGACGTAACCCCGCTGACCGCCCGACAGCAGGAAGTATGCGAAGTCGCGCAGGTTGGCCCAGTAGCCGGCGAACCCGAGTGCGAGGAGCTTCGCGAACTCGAACGCCAGCGTCGGCACCGCGGCCGCGCATGCCGCGACGAGCGCCCGAGGCACGGTGACGCGCAGCCTGGCGAACAGCGGGCCCGATGCATCGAGCAGCACGGCGACGGTGAAGGCGGGCACCGCGAGCAGGGCGATGAACTTGGTCTGGATGGCGAGTCCGACGAGCAGCCCGGCGAGCCAGGGTCGGCGGTGCACGAAGACGAGCGCCCCGGCGAGGAATGCCGCGGCGGTGACCTCGCCGAGCACGTCTGCGGGAGTCTGGATCGGCGAGGGCAACGCGGCCGTCTCGAACGCCAGCGGGACGGCCATCGCCACGAGCGCCGCCCATCGTCCGCCGAGTCGGCGCCCGATGAGGCCGAGCGCGCAGACGAGACCGACGTATCCGAGCGTGGCCACGAGCCGGCCGGCCACGACGGGATCGACACCCAGTGCGACGAGTCCGGCGGTCGGGAGCAGGATCACGGGACCGGTCGAGATCCGCACGTCGAAGGGCGTGAGCGTACTTCCGGAGAGCGTGCCGTCGCTCGCGTACCCCAGTCCGCGAACGAGGTTGAGCGGCACGGTCAGGTTGAGCGCCTCGTCCTCCCAGAGGCGGACGGTCGCGATGCCGGGCACGAGCACGGCGAGGTTGGCCGCCACGAGGCCGACGAGCAGGATCCACCACGCGACGCGCACGACGAGCCCACGCGGGACGGCAGACGCCGCGCCGCGTGCGACGCCCGGGTCCGCGGTCACCGGTCGGCCCCGGGCCGGAGCGACACCTGCCAGAGTTCGACGGCAGCGGCCACCGCGAATCGTCTGAGTCGCTTCGGCGGGAACCTGGGCGGCCGCTCGACCCCCCACATGGTGCCGGTCGCGTTGGTGCCACGACGAGGCAGGCTCGCGACCTCCACGTATCGGACCGCGTACCTCCGCCGGACCTCGGCGAGCGAGAAGTGCACGTGGGGCACGAGCGCGTCGGCAGGCACCGCCTCGACGAGGTCTGCGAGCGGACCGGGGCGGTAGACGCGGAGGGGCGTGTTCACGTCCGGCACTCGGCGACCGACCGCGGTCCACACGACGATGCCCACGCCGAACGTGAGCACCCGGCGGAACCACGGGTCACCCCGGCCGCGTCGAACGCCGTGCACGACGTCGGCCGAGGTGGAGAGGGAGGCCCGCACCGCCCTCGCGAGGTCGGTGCCGTGGAATTGCCCGTCTCCGTCGACGTGGAGCACGAGGTCGGGTGATCGATCGAGTCCGGCGCGGTAGGCGGCGAGCGCCGTGGGGCCATGGCCGCGATTCGCCTCGGCGCGGATCGCCGCGAGTCCGGGCAGTCCGGCCTCGAGCCCGCGCAGCACCTCGAAGGTGTCATCCGTCGATCGGTCGTCGACGACGACGATGCTCAGCCGCGCAGCGAGCGGCGAGAGATGCTCGTCGATCTCCGCGAGGAACTCGGGCAGTCCCTCGGCCTCGTTGTACGCGGGCATGACGACGACGAGATGGTCCACCTGCACACGTCCTCCCGACGTTCGGCCGGACACGGGGGCAGTACCGGCTCCGTAGTAGCGTAGTCGAATGTCACAGCACGCCCGTTGGCGCCGTCTCGCCGGTCTCGGGGCTCGATTCCTGACCGTGGGAGCTATCAGCACACTGATCGAGATCGCGGTGTTCAACCTGCTCTATCTCGTGCTGGGGGTCGATCTCGTCGCGGCGAAGATCATCGCCTCGCTCGTCGCGCTGGTGAATGCGTACCTCGGCAATCGCGAGTGGACGTTCCGGCATCGCGGCGGTCACTCGCGGTCGATCGAGATCACCCTGTTCATCGTCGTGAACGCGATCTGCACGGCGCTCGGAGCCATCCTGGTCTGGGCGGGCGTCGTCGCCGCGTCCGCGACGCTCGGCAGGGAGGCCGGACCGTTCGCCGTGAATGCGATCAACCTGATGAGCATCGTCGTGGTCGTGTTGCTGCGCTTCCTCCTGTACCACTACGTCGTGTTCCGCGGCGTTCGGGTACGCGAGCAGTCCGATGTCACGGAGGAATCCGACGAGCGCGCCGGCTCAGAGACGACTCGCTGATCCGTCGCCACGCGCTCCACGTTCGGCGCACCGTCCGTCCTGCGCGATCAGCGCTCGGCCCGGTGCTCCGAGAGGTATCGGCCGAGTGCCGTCGCAGCGGGTTCGGGTCGCGCGGATCTTCGCGAGGTCGAGTTCGCCGTGCGCTGGCCTCGGAGCCACCGCGCGACCGGATGCCGCGCGTTCCTGCGCCGTATTCGGCCGTCATCCTCGCTCGCTCGCGGGCAGGATCGTGAGACCGACCGACGGGAAGACGTCGCGTGCGACGTCGAACCAGCTGGCGAACGGTGATCCTCGTTCGGACCGGACGTTCAGCGCTCGACGCAGCCCGGCGCGTCGATCGAGACGCCGGCCTTCCGCACGAGCGGCGTGTGTCGGACCTCGAGGGGGCCGTACGTCGCATCCGCCCCGCCGCTGAAGGTCGCGACGACGGTGTGCGAGGACGCCGGGAGATTCCGGATGTTCACCTTCACCGCGGGCCGCCCGAGATGCGGGAGCGGGGTGGCCGCGGCGGGAGCCCCGTCCACGGTCACGGCCTCGAGCGTCGCGCCGACCGGGCCGTAGAGCACGAGGTCGGTCGAGATGTCGCCTCGGGGGAAGTACTTCCCGGTCGCCACGTATTCCGCGAGCCCGTCGACGTCGCCCGGCTGAACCGTGTTCGTGAGCGTCGCACTGGTCGTGAAGGTCGGTGACGTTCCCTCCTCGACAGTGCACGCGTCGGTCGAGGCCGCGACGTCGAGCTGCAGGTAGTAGTCCATCTTCCCCTGCGTGATGTCGTTGACGTAGACGCCCACGACGCTCTGCTCCGCGTTGTCGGTCGGCAGGGTCCCGGTGATCCGCGATCCCGTGATGTAGTCCGCCTCGTCGGGATCGGACGGGACGTACATCAGTCGGTCCTCATCGATGGATCGCGACAGCGCCTCGACGAGCGCACCCGCGTCGCCGCCGCCGGAGGTCAGCACCTTGAACACCGATGCGGCGGCGGCAGCGAAGAACGCGTCCTGCTCCTCGGGCTCCTCATAGGTCGAGTACACCTCGTTGAGCACGAGGCTCGCGGCGTTGTCGGAGGTGATCTTCTCCCCCGTCGGCAGGGTGACGGGCCCCGTCGCGCCGATGATGTAACCGAGCGCGACCGGGTCGAAGGAGACCACGCCGTCGACCTGGTCGCCGAAGGACTCGTCCCAGAACGCCCGGATGAGCTCCGCGGTCTCGGGGAAGTCGGGCGTCAGGGTGACATCCATCATGTACCGGCCGATCTTGTCGCCGTAGAGTGCCTCGGTCTCCGCATCGAGCGGGATGATCGGCTCGGCTCGACCGTTCTGAAAGTCGCTGCTCGAAGCCTGCCGCGCGATGGTGATCCGACCGTCGGTGACGTTCACGAGCAGCAGCGCCGCCGGGTTGCCGCCGGTGCCGCGCGCCTCGGCGAGGTTCTGGAAGAGGACGAGGTAGTTGCGCGGGCCGTCCGCCCCGAGCGCACCCGGCAGCACCGCGAGCGCCTGCTGCGCGGGGAGGATCATCGGCTCGAGTTCGGTCACCGCGCCGTCGAGCTGGTCGACGCCGTCGCGGACCGGGCCGATCAGCTCGTCGCGATCGACCGAATCCAGCTCGGAGGCGACATGGACGATCGTGTCGGCGACGCCGTCGACCGTGGCCGAGAGCTCGGTGAGGGCGGCGAGGTCGACCGCTCCGTCGACGGGCTTCAACGCGTCGATGCTGAGCGTCGTGGCCGGCTCCACGACGCCGTCGACGAGTTCGTCGACCGATGCCGACGTGATCCGGACGGCCTGCAGGTTGGCCCCGAGCGTCGGGACCCACTCGAACGAGCGCCACATCGGATCGTCCGTGAGTTCACGAGCCTTCGCCGAGTGCGTCCGGAGCTGCTCGATGGTCGCGGTCGCCCCGTCCTGGTCGCCGTCGAGCACCTGCTGCTGGGCCTGCTTCGCGAGGGGGATGGCCTGCTCGAGTTCGTCCTTCGCCGCGAACCCGCGCTCGGCGATCTGCGCGCCGGCGACGCCGACTCCGACGAGCGCGAGGAGGACGACACCGAGGGAGACGGGTACCCACAGCCGAGCGCTCTTCACCAGCGGTCGCTTCGGCCGATCCGTTCCTCGCCTACTCACGCGAGCCATCGTATGTCGTCACGGCCGGGATCCGGCTGGGCGCCGGATCACGATCACGACACGGCATCAGTAGGCGCCCTGCGCCTGGAGGACGGCACGCGCCGTGCGATAGAGGATGATGACGTCACCGGTCAGCGACCAGTTCTCGACGTAGTAGAGGTCGAGGCGGACGCTGTCGTCCCACGACAGGTCGGAGCGCCCCTGCGTCTGCCAGAGGCCCGTGATGCCGGGGCGGACGAGCAGCCGTCGGCGCGCCCACTCGTCGTACCGCTCGACCTCGGATGCGAGCGGCGGCCGGGGACCCACGAGGGACATCTCGCCGCGCAGCACGTTGATGAACTGCGGCAGCTCGTCGAGGCTGTAGCGACGCAGGATCGCGCCGATGCGCGTGACGCGAGGATCGGCGCGCATCTTGAAGAGCACCCCGTTGCCGTCCGTACGGTCGAGCAGCGTCGGGAGGTGCGCCTCCGCGTCGACGACCATCGACCGGAACTTCAGCATGCGGAACCGGGTGCCGTTGAGCCCGACCCGTTCCTGGGAGTAGAGCGCCGGGCCCGGGCTGTCACGTCGGACGAGCACCGCGATCGTGAGGAACACCGGGCTGAGGACGATGAGCGCGAGGGTGGCGACGACGAGGTCGAACGCGCGCTTCGCCGCGTACTTGCGGCCGGTGAACTCGGGGTAGTCGACCTGGATGAGCGGAAGCCCGGCAACCGGTCGCGCGTGGATGCGGGGACCCGCGACGTCCGTCAGGGCCGGAGCCACCACGAGGTTCGTCGCGGTCGCCTCGAGCTGCCAGCCGAGCTGGCGCATGCCGCGCGGGTCGATGGTGTCGGCCCCCGTGAAGACGACCGTATCGGCGCGCGCGGCGCGCAGCGCATCATCGATCTCGTGGTATGCGCCGAGGACGGGGATCCCGGGCGCGAGTTCACGGGACGACTCGCCGTGCTCGGTGAGCGCCCCCACGATCACGATGCCGGAGACCCCGTCGCGCGCGATCTGCTCGGCGACGTGGAGCGACTTCTGCCGCTCGCCCATGAGGATGGCGCGGTGCAGGAAGCGTCCGTCCGCCCGCTGCCGCAACAGCCACTTCCGCCACGCCCATCGCGCGGTCATGAGCAGCGCGAGGCCGAGCGGGAGGGCGACCAGCACGTATGCGCGGCCGACTTCGGAACGCAGCAGGAACGCACCGATCGCGAGCACCGCGAAGACACGGATGCTCGCATCGGCGATCCGACGGTATTCGGCGGTGCCCGCGCCGATGATCGTCCGGTCCCGCGTGGCGAAGATCGCGAGCGACGCGAACCAGCCCGCGGCGAGGAGTGCGGACACCAGTGCGTAGCTCAGCAGGTACTCGGCGTCGCCGAGCCCGGGAATGCGGAGCGAGGTGCCGGTCGTCCCGAACCTGATGAACTGCGATCCGTACACGGCGAAGACGATGACGATGAGGTCGGTCGCGAGCAGTCGCCGCGCGTAGGCGCGTTGCCATTCCTCAACCGTCTCGGCAGGACTCGTCTCCGTGGCGTGCCGTGCGAGGGTCATCCATCACCTCCGCCGCAATGGCTCGGGCCCGATGACGGCCCCCGAGCGTCCGCCGTTCGGGTCGGCGGACAGGGTCAAGGTTAACGCGCCGCTGTCCCCCTATGTGAGGACCGGAGGAAAGTACCCCCCTAATTGGGGCGACGCCTCCCGACGGTCAGCCGTGGCGTCCGCGAAGCCGGCCGCCGCTCTCCTCCAGGTAGCAGGCGCCGCAGAGCGACTCGTATGCCACCTCGACGCCGTCGATCGCGACCTGGTCGCCGTCGAAGATGAATCGGCCGCCGACTCGGCGGCCGTTGAAGATCGCCTTCCTGCCGCATCGGCAGATCGTCTTCAGTTCCTCGAGACTGTGGGCGATCTCGAGGAGGCGCCCGCTTCCGGCGAAGGCGACGGTCTGGAAGTCGGTGCGGATGCCGTAGGCGAGGACGGGGATGTCGTCGAGCAGTGCGATTCGCAGCAGGTCGTCGACCTGGTCTGCCCTGAGGAACTGCGCCTCGTCGACGAGCAGGCAGCTCACGTCGCGCCCGTGGGCCTCGATGACCGGCGTGCGGTGGCGCTGGAACACGTCGAGCACCTGGTCGTCGGGCGCGATCGTGAAGTCGACCTCCCGCACGACGCCGAGCCGTGACACGATGTCGCGGTCGCCCTTGGTGTCGACCGCCGGCTTGGCGAGCAGCACGCGGTGCCCGCGCTCCTCGTAGTTGAACGCGGCCTGCAGCAGTGCGGTGGACTTGCCCGAGTTCATCGCCCCGTACCGGAAGTAGAGCTTGGCCACTACTCGAGCATCCCGTCCTCCGCCGCTCGGCGGATCAGTTCGGCCCGACGGCCGGCCGGCCTCCCGACCTTGGCGTACTTGTCCCGTGCCCGACGGAGGTAGGTCTTCGCGGTCTCGTAGCCGACGTCCATGGTCGCGGCGACGTCGGCGGTCGACATCCCCTGCACGTAGAGTCCGACGGCCCGCCGCTCTGCGGCGCTGAGCGCGGCCTCCGGCGGGGCCGAGACCTCGAGGCCCCCGTCGTCGGATCCGGCTGAACCGGCCGGGCCCTTCGACGCCGCGGACGCCCGCTCCCCCCGGAGTGCACGCCGGGCCGCCGCCACGAGGTCCTCCACCGGGACGGTCTTCGACACGAAGGCATCCGCCCCTGCCGCGAGGCACCGCTCGCGCGACGCGTCGTCGTCGAGCGCGGTGACCACGACGACGATCGCACCCGCGGCGCGACAGGCGCGGATCCTGGACTCGATGGAGACCGTGTCACCGAGCTGGAGGTCCATCAGCACGAGGTCGACGGGGAAGTCGGGATGGCGGACCAGGTCGAGCCACGCGGTCGTGCGGATGACCACGCGAAGGTCGGGTGCGTGCTCGGCGATCCAGCTCGCGATGCCGTCGACGATGACGGCGTGGTCGTCGAGGATCGCGACCCTGACGACTTCGTCGACCTCGGGCTCAGGCGTCATATCGGAACTCCACCCGGACATTCTCTCGCGTCATCTCGAGATCGCCGCGCACCCCCACCGCCCGCGCGACCGCCAGGAACCGCTCGATCTCTCGCCTGGCCGGCGCCGAACCGCCTGCCGCAGCCACGAGCGCCTCGACACGGACGATCGCACCGCCGCCCTCCGCGGCGACCTCGATCCGGATCGCATCCGAGCGATCGGCGCTGCTCAACCAGGACAGCAATGCGGTCAAGGGCGGCCGCTGATCGCTGCGCAGACGCGCCGCGGTGGCCCCGGGATCGTCCACGACGACGGGGACCCGGCGTGCGGCGCCGATGGACGTTGCGAGGTCGTCGAGCCAGGTCGACTCGATGCCCGCCTTCAGCGCGCGACGGAGCATCTCCGCGAGCTCCCGCGCCCGATCGGCGTCGGCGACGCTGATCCTCTCGGCGTTCATGACGCCGGCGAGGAAGGGCAGCACTTCCCTGCTGAGCACCGACACGCGGCCCTGCTGCACCGAGCGGACGATTCCGGCGCGCACGCCGCCGTCGCGTTCGAGCGCGATGGCGTTCGCCTCCCGCTGCCACGAGAGGCTCTCCCTGACGATGGTCGCCGAGTACGCCGCACCCGCGGCCGAGAGGGCGAGCACCGCGACCGAGTTGACTGCGACGAGCGCCGCGGCGTTGGCCTGCGTCGCGCTCGCACCCGACGAGCCGATGGCGAGGATCGCGAGCACGGCGGCTGCGACCGCGCCCGCCGCGAGCAGTGAGATCCAGGTGCTGAACGGCGCCAGGGAGAGGATCAGGATGCCCACGACGAGCGGCCCGTAGTTGTCGTACAGGTATCGATCCGCGCCCACCGTGCTGACGTACTCGGCGATCGCGCCGCCGACGGCGAGCGCGACCGCGAACCAGAGCCGGTCCACGGTGAACGGCGCGCGGGACGGGAGCGCCGAGACGGTCGCCACGGCTCCCGCAGCCGCGACGAGCAGGATGCCCGCGACCGCGGCGGCCACCGATCCGACCTCGTCCCAGTGCCACGCCGTCAGGGCGATCGAGGTCACCGCGCCGAGGATCGAGCCGGTGAGCACGAGCGGGGCCGCCGCGACGCCGCCGATCGGGTCGACCTCCTGTTGCGTGAGCCGGAGTGCGGTGCTCATTCGCCGCCCTCCGGCACCGCGAGAAGGACGGTGGTACCGACGCCGGGCCGCGACCAGACACGGGCACGACCGCCCTCCTGCTCGATGCGACCCCTGATGGACGTGCGCAGCCCGATGCGGTCGTCGGGGACGTGATCGGGGTCGAACCCCCGTCCGTCGTCCACGACGACGACGGTGACCTCACCGTCCGCCCGCCCCAGCACGACCTCCACGTCGTCCACGCCGGCGTGCCGCGCGACGTTCATCAGGCACTGCGCGACGGCGGACTCGATCGCCGAGCGACGTCGCGGACCGACCGCGGCGAGGACCTCCGGGGGGCCCGACACGTTCACCGCCAGTCCGGCGTCGCGCGCGACGCCGAACGCCTCGGAGAGCGGTGCGGGGCCGTGCTCGGCGACGTCGGATGTCGTGCCCGCCCGACCCGCGCGAGGGCGATTCCTACCGGACGCCTCGGACGCATCGCGGGACCCGGCCGCCCGGACGGTGACCGGGCTCGCGCCGCCGGCTCCGGTCCCGTACGCCGCCGCCTCGCCGTCGTCCGAATGCTCGGTCGCCCAGTCCCTCCCGACGATGAGGGAGAGGTCGTGGCTGATGGCGGTCCGCAGCCGCTCGTCGACGGGCCCTGAACCGGACGCCGCGATCGCGACGAGGTGGCTGAGGGCGGTGTCGTGGAGTCGTGCGATGGCGCGGAGTTCGTAGTCGTGGCGGATGACGAGTTCACGGGTCTGCTGGCTGGCGCGATGCAACGCCGTCTCGCGCCGGGCGTCGCTGCGGGTCAGCGCATCGAAGACCCGCGTGATCACCACGATGCCGAGGGCGGCGGCGGCCGCGGCGTTGGGCGCCCAGGCGGCACCTGCCGCCGTCGCGCCGAGGAACGCCGCCGCCTCGCCGAGTCCCCAGCCGAGCGTCGCCCAGGTGATCGCGATCCGAGAGCCGATCCCGGCGCCGCCGACGAGGAGCAACGCGGTCCGGGGCATGGCGAGCAGCGCGTTGTTCGTCGTCTCGAAGTCGTTGCCCGGGGCCATCACGAGCACCGTCAGCCCGTACACCACGGCGGTGCCTCCCAGCAGGTACACGACGGTGAGGGTGACGTTCGGGTGGAACGCCACGAGCGCGAACAGTACGGCCTGCAGGCCGATCAGCGCGAAGGCCGCGACCGCCGCCTGTTGGTCCGGACCGAACTCGCCGACGGGCTCCAGGAGGATCGACGCGACCGCGATGACCATGGCCGATGCGAGGCACACCGCACCCGCAGCATGCCCGGCGCTCGCGAGCGCCCGACTCAGGGACGCCTTCGCGAGGTGCTCGGGCAGGCCCAGGGTCATGGTTGCTCCGATCCGGCCGTCGGGGGAAACGGCACTGGCCGGATTATCGCAGTTCGGCGGCCGATCGACCCACTCTGCGACATCGCGATGTCAGAACAGCATCGCGGGCGCCGCGCCCTCGAGCGCCGGGGGCGGCGAGGAACGATCGGCGACGCGTGACCGCACGCCACCGGTCACGACGTCCTCCCGCCCGCGATCGAGGCGGTGCGCCCGCAGCAGCGGCGATACTCGTGCCGCGAGCCACGTTCGGTACTCCTTCGGCGCATATGCGGCCACGCCCGGGAACATCGCGCGGTACTTCGGCACGAGTTCCGGGTGCTCCCGCGAGAGCCAGGCGAAGAACCAGGGCTTGACCGCCCCGCGCAGGTGGAGCGCGGAGAACACGACGCTCGTCGCGCCGGCCGCCTTGACCCGGCCGAGCGCATCGTCGAGGTGCGCGCGCGTGTCGGTCAGGTACGGCAGGATCGGCATCAGGAACACCGTGCAGTCGAAGCCCGCCTCGCGAACGGCGGTGACGCAGGCGAGTCGGGCCGTGGTGGTCGGGGTCCCCGGCTCGATCGAGCGCTGCAGTTCGTCGTCGTACACCGCGATCGACATCGCGAGGTCGATCGGCACGTGCTCGCTCGCACTCTTCAGCAGGGGCAGGTCGCGACGGAGCAGCGTGCCCTTGGTGAGCACACTGAAGGGCGTGCCGCTGCCGGCGAGCGCCTCGATGATCCCGGGCATGAGGGCGTACCGACCTTCGGCGCGCTGATACGGGTCGGTGTTCGTGCCGAGCGCCACCGGGTCGTGCCGCCATGACGGCCGAGCGAGCTCACGCCGGAGCACGTCGGCGACGTTCACCTTCACGATGAGCTGCCGGTCGAAGTCGTCGCCCGGTCCGAGGTCGAGGTACTGGTGCGTCGGCCGCGCGAAGCAGTAGACGCAGGCATGGCTGCACCCTCGATACGGATTGATGGTCCATCCGAACGGCACGTACGACTGGCCCGGCACGCGGTTGAGCGCCGACTTGGCGAGCACCTCGTGGAACGTCAGGCCCGCGAACTCTGGCGTCTGGACGGAGCGCACGAGGTTGCTCAACCGAGCCAGGCCGGGCAGCGTCCCCTGCTGCTCGACGTCGAGTTCCTGGCCGATCCATCGCATGCGCTCATTCGAACATACGTTCGATCACTCCGCAAGCCGGCGCGCGCACCGGCGACACCTCGGCGCAACAACCCCGGGCTACGCTGTGTCGATGTCCCGGACGCCGAATCCCGACCGTCGCCCGGCACCCGCGACATCATCCACCGGCCCCGGCCCCGGCCCGCGCGCGCTCGCATGGCGACGCGTGGTCCTCGCGATCGTCGGCCTCGCGTACGGCATCGGCCTGTGGACCGTCCTCTTCTGGCCCGTGCACGTCGACGGCGAGGGCGGCCTCATCAGGGTCGACGGGATCATCGATCTCCTCGGGCGGATGGGCATGCCCGCCGGGATCCGCTACCCGCTCGTGCAGTCCGGGCTGAACGCGGTCCTCTTCCTCCCGTTCGGCGCGCTCTGGGCCGCGTGGTTCCGGCGTCAACGGCTGCACCTGGTGATCTCCGCCACGGCGCTGGCCGCCGCTGCGAGCCTCGCCGCGGAGATCGCACAGGGTCGCTACCTCCCCGAGCGCACGTTCGACCTGCGCGACGTCGTCGCGAACGGGGTCGGCGCGGGCATCGGCGCCCTCATCGTCGTCCTCGCGGCGCGGCGCCCGCCACCACGCGAACCGGGTTCGTGACGACGGATGCCTCGAGCGCCAGCTCCTCCCCCGCCCATCGGCGCCGGAGCCAGCGGTCGTGGCTGGCGACGATCACCGCTCCGGGGAATCCGCCGAGCGCGTCCTCGAGCTCGCCTGCGAGGGCCAGCGAGAGGTGGTTGGTCGGCTCGTCGAGCAGGAACACGTGCGGGGGCGCCGCGATGACGAGCGCGAGCGCGAGCCGCCGCTGCTGACCGACCGAGAGCCGCCCGACGGCGCGATCGAGGTCGCGCGGCGCGACGAGTCCGAGACCGGCGAGTGGCACGCGCTCGGCGCGCCGCTCCCCCAGCGCCCGCTCGTAGATGGCGCGCGGCGTGGCATCCGGCTCGGCGAAGCGCACGTCCTGCTCGAGCAGGCCGACCCGCAGGCCCCGTCGACGACGCACGGTGCCGCGGTCCGGAGCGAGCCGGCCGGCCAGCACCGAGAGGAGCGTCGACTTGCCTGCTCCGTTCGCGCCCGTCACCAGCAGCCTGGTCGTCGACGCGATCCGAAGCGCCCCGAGGTCGAGGCGCCCGGCGACGGCGAGGTCGGCGACGTGCAGGAGGAGACCCGAGTCGTCCGACGGCGCGTGCGCACCGCCCGGGATGCCCGCGAACGCCATCGGCGCTGGCGGGCGGGAGACCTGCGTCCGCTCGAGCTCGTCGAGCCGGTTCTCGGCGTTGCGGACCCGCCTCGACACGGCGGCCTCGACGTTCCCGCGCTTGAAGTGCTTCAGGAACTTGTCGTTGTCGGTCGGGCCGCGGCCGTGCGCGACCTGGCGGGCCGTCTCCGCGACCGAGCGGCGCAGCCGCCTCAGCTCGCCCTGCTCGTCGTCGTACTGCCGACGCCAGCGTGCGCGTTCGTCGTCGCGGCGGCCGAGGTAGTCGCTGAACGACCCCCCGAACACCGTGCCGACGGATGCCGCGAGCGCCGCTTCGCGTCCGTGCTCGCCCCATGCGCTGCCGCCCGATCGCGCGAGCGCGGTCGCGCCAGAACGACCGGGGTCCAGGTCGAGGAGCCCCGTCGCGACGCGGTCGAGGAACTCGCGGTCGTGGCTCGCGAACGCGACCGGCCCGCGCCAGCCGCGAAGTCGCTCCTCCAGGAAGGCCGCGGCGGCGTCGTCGAGGTGGTTGGTCGGCTCGTCGAGCAGGAGGGCCTCCGGCGATGCGAGCAGGAGCGCGGCGAGCGCGAACCTGCTCCGCTGCCCCCCGGAGAGCTCGTCGACGCGTCGATCCCGTCCGAGGCCCGACAGGCCGAGACCGTCGAGGAGTTCGTCGCGCCGACGGTCGAGCGACCAGACTTCGGCGAGTTCGGCGGCCTCGAGCGCCCGGGCGTACCGTTCGGCCGGGTCGTCGTGCGACCCGGTCGGGTCCGCGGCGTCGGCCCCGAGCGCGGCGGCGGCGTCGTCGAGTTCGCGCTCGATCGCACGCACCTCCTCGACGGCCGACTCGAGCACGTCGCGGACGCGATCGCCCGGCGCGAACGGCGGCTCCTGGAGGAGCAGCCCGGTGCGCGCGGGGCGCACGAGGCGCCCCTGCACGGCGGCACCCCTGAGGGAGGCACCGGCGACGAGCCGCAGCAGCGTCGACTTGCCCGCGCCGTTCTCGCCGATGAGCCCGAGACGGTGCCCGGGCGCGACGGCGAAGCCGAGGTCGGCGAACACGCGGCGATCTCCGTAGGCGACCGAGAGCCCGTCGACGCGGAGGTGGGAGGAATGGGAGTGGATGACCGGCATGTGGAAGGGATCCCTTCGCGAGATGCCCCCGGGCCGTCGAACGGCGCCCGCGCGCTTCGGCGAGCACGGACGACGCGTCGACCGAGCGGTCGGCGCGCGAGAGGGACGACACGACGGCCCGGGAGCGGGTGATGGATCCCGCCGGGCGTGTGCCGTCGTCGAGGCGAGCGCGAACACGGTCGCGATCAGTGCAGGAGCGCACACCCCGGTGTCGACGGCGCCTCGGGCGCGGGACGGTGGGATGTACTCACTTCATAGCGCCGTTGAGAGTAGCAGACGGCGAGACGCCTGTGAAGAGCGGATGCCGCGGCATCCGCCCCTCGGGTTCAGGCGCTGATATCGAGCGCGGCCGCGGTCCGCGCGAGCGAGGCAGCCGCGACCTCCGGGTCGTCGGAGAGGGTCGTGCCGTACGACGGGATCATCTCGCGGATCTTCGGCTCCCATTCGGCCATGCGCTCGGGGAAGCACTTCTGCATGACCTCGAGCATGATCGGGACGGCGGTGGACGCGCCCGGCGAGGCACCGAGGAGGCCGGCGATCGAGCCGTCCGCCCCGGAGATCACCTCGGTGCCGAACTGCAGCACGCCGCCCTTCTCCGGGTCCTTCTTCATGACCTGGACGCGCTGCCCGGCCGTGATGAGCTCCCAGTCCTCCGACTTCGCCGTCGGCATGAACTCGCGCAGCGCCTTCATCTTCGCCTCGCGCGAGGCGAGCAGCTCGGAGACGAGATAGCGCACGAGGTCGAAGTTGCGCAGGCCCACCTGCAGCATCGGGATGATGTTGTGCAGGCGGATCGAGAAGGGCAGGTCGAACCAGGTGCTCGTCTTCAGGAACTTCGGGGTGAAGCCCGCGTACGGCCCGAAGAGCAGCGAGGTCTCGCCGTCGACGACGCGCGTGTCGAGGTGCGGCACCGACATCGGCGGGGCGCCGACCGCGGCCTTGCCGTAGACCTTCGCCTGGTGCTGTCCGACGACCTTGGGGTTCGTGGTGCGCAGGAACTGACCGGAGATCGGGAAGCCGCCGTAGCCCTTGATCTCGGGAATGCCGGAGTGCTGCAGGAGCGACAGCGCCCCGCCGCCCGCGCCGACGAAGACGAATCGCGCGCGCACGGTCTCGGGGGTGTTGCCGACGAGGTTCCGGATGCGCAGCTTCCAGGTGCCGTCCTTCTGGCGCTTCAGCCACGTGACCTGGTGGTCGGTGCGGATCTCGGCCCCGCGCGACTCGATGTCGCGGAGCATCTGGACCGTGAGCGCGCCGTAGTCGACGTCGGTGCCCGACTCGATGCGGGTCGCGGCGATCTTCGCCTTCGGGTTGCGCTTCTTGGCCAGGAGGGGCGCCCACTGGGCGATCGTGTCGAGGTCCTCCGAGTACTCCATGCCGGCGAACAGCGGCTCGCCCTCGAGCGCGTCGACGCGCTTCTTCAGGTACTCGATGTTGGACTTGCCGCGCACGAAGGTCATGTGCGGCGTGGAGTTGATGAAGCTGTTCGGCTCGGAGAGCGCGCCCGACTCGACGAGGTGCGCCCAGTACTGGCGGCTGACCTGGAACTGCTCGTTGATCGACACGGCCTTCGCGGCGCTCACGCTGCCGTCGGCCGCTTCGGGCATGTAGTTCAGCTCGCAGAGCGCGGCGTGACCGGTGCCCGCGTTGTTCCACGGGTTCGAGGACTCCTGGGCGACGCGACCGAGGCGCTCGTAGAGGCGGATGCTCCAGTCGGGCTGCAGCCTCGAGATCAGGGAGCCGAGCGTGGCGCTCATGATGCCCCCGCCGATCAGGACGACGTCGACGCTTTCCTCGGAATTCACGCGTTCCAGTGTATGGGCGCGCGGATGGACGCGATGACCAGCCAGTCTGCCGCGGATGTACGCCCTGACCAGCCCGGGTGCGAGGTCAGAGGGCCTGGATGCCGCCTGCGAGCAGCCCGACGCCGGCCGTGGCGAGACCGATCGTGAGCGAGAGCGCGCCCAGCCAGAGCAGCAGGATGGCGCGGCCCGGCTTCTCGGGATCGCGCCCGAGCACCGACAGGAAGAAGCCGGCCGGCATGAGGATCGCGGCGATCGGCACGCCGAGTCGGGCGATCCAGAGCCATCCGCCCTCGAGCGCGGCCGCCGGCAGCACGGCGAGGATCGCGACCGAGAGCACGATGAGCACGCCCGCGTGCGCGTGCCCGGCGCGGAAGAACGACTGCTGCAGCGGGTTGGCGGGCGCGAGGCCGCGCGAGACGCGGGTGAGGAACCATCCGCCGCTCTCGACCGTGACGAGTGCGAGCAGGAGCGCTCCGATGAGGATGGTGTCGATCGGCGACGGCATGGCGCGGCCCTCCGGGGTTCGAAGTCATGATTGGATAGCGTGACTCTCCAATATTAGAGAGTCATGCTATCCAATGCAAGGAGCGGGTATGCGCATCTCGGGACTCGCCGACGCCTCGGGCGTCGCCGTCGCGACCATCAAGTTCTACCTGCGCGAGGGGCTGCTGCACCCCGGCGTCGCGACCTCGGCGACGCAGGCGACGTACGACGACTCGCACGTGCGCCGGCTGCGGCTGATCCGGGCGCTCACCGGGCCGGTCGGGCTCAGCGTGCAGCAGGCGCGGACCATCCTCACCCTCGTCGACGACCCCGGCGACGACCTCTACGCCTCGCTCGGCCGGGCGGTCGGCGCGCTCCCTCCGGCCACCGCGCCGGCGCCGGCCGGCGACCCCGACCCGTACCCCCGGGCCCGCGCGGCGCTCGAGGCACTGGGCCAGGTGTTCGACCCGAGGTTCCCCGCGGTCGCGCAGCTCGAGACCGCGTTGGCCGCCGCCGAGGACGCGGGGCTCCCGATCAGCCCCGAGCGCCTGCTCGCCTACGGGCGCTCGCTGCGCGAGCTCGCGGCCTACGACGTCGGACGGATGCCGGCGGAGCCGCGCGCCGCCATCGAGTACACGGTGCTCGGCACCGCGCTGTACGAGCCGGTCATCCTCGCGCTGCGCCGCCTCGCCCACCAGGACGTCGCGGCGCGGCTCGATCTCGGGGGCTGAACTCGCCCGCACGCGGCCGAGCGCACACGCCCGGACAGCACGAGACCCGGCCGCCTCGACGACGACCGGGTCCCGTGAGGTGGATCAGACCGACGCCGGCAGCTTCGCCGCGACGAGTTCCGCGATCTGCACCGCGTTCAGCGCCGCGCCCTTGCGCAGGTTGTCGTTCGAGACGAAGAGCACGAGGCCCTTGCCCTCGGGCGCCGACTGGTCCTGGCGGATGCGGCCGACGTAGCTCGGGTCGGTGCCCGCGGCCTGCAGCGGCGTGGGGATGTCGCTGAGCGCGACGCCCGGGGCATCCGCCAGCAGCTCGGTCGCGCGCTCGGGCGTGATCGCGTTGGCGAACTCGGCGTGGATCGAGAGCGAGTGCCCCGTGAAGACCGGCACGCGCACGCACGTGCCCGCGACGCGCAGGCCCGGCAGCTCCAGGATCTTGCGGCTCTCGTTGCGGAGCTTCTTCTCCTCGTCGGTCTCGAGGTCGCCGTCGTCGACGATCGAGCCCGCGAGCGGGATCACGTCGAACGCGATGGGCCGCGGGAACTTCACCGGATCGGGCATCGTCACCGCGGTGCCGTCGTGCACGAGGCCGATCGCGTCCTGTGCGACCGCGGCGCGCGCCTGCTCGAGGAGCTCCTCGCCGCCGGCCAGGCCCGCACCCGAGACGGCCTGGTAGGTCGAGACCATCAGTCGCTCGAGGCCGGCCTCGTCGTGCAGCACCTTGAGCACCGGCATGGCGGCCATGGTGGTGCAGTTCGGGTTCGCGATGATGCCCTTCTTCGCCTCGTCGATGGCGTGCGGGTTCACCTCGCTCACGACGAGCGGGACCTCGGGGTCCATGCGCCAGCCGCTGGAGTTGTCGATGACGGTGACGCCCGCCGCCGCGAAGCGCGGTGCCTGGGCCTTGGAGAGCGTGGCGCCCGCGGAGAAGATCGCGATGTCGAGACCGGTCGGGTCCGCCGTCGAGGCGTCCTCGATGACGATCTCCTCGCCCTTCCACGGCAGGGTCGAGCCCGCCGACCGCGCCGAGGCGAAGTAGCGGATGCCGGCGACCGGGAAGTCGCGCTCCTCGAGCAGCCGGCGCACGACCGCGCCGACCTGTCCGGTGGCGCCGACGACGCCGATGTTCACTCCGTGTGCCATGGTGCTTCCTCTCGTGGCATCCATCAAGTATTCAGGAGGTTCCGCGACGTGCGGGACCCGAGCCGGCCGATCGTCCGGCAATGGCAGGGATCTGCCGATATTCCGGCAGTCGGTCGACGGATGCCGCGTGGTGCGTCGCGACGAGGCATCCGCTCGGTTCGGCGGTTCAGCGCCCGGTGCCGGCGTAGACGACCGCGTCGTCGTCGCCGTCGAGGTCGAACGCGGTGTGCACCGCACGGGCGGCGGCGTTGACGCTGTCGGCCCGGGTGACGACCGAGATGCGGATCTCGCTGGTCGAGATCATCTCGATGTTGATGCCCGCCTCGTAGAGCGCTTCGAACAGCCGCGCCGAGATGCCTGCGGCCGAGCGCATCGCGGCGCCGACGAGCGAGAGCTTGCCGATCTGGTCGTCGTACTGCAGCGACTGGAAGCCGAGCGTCTCCTGCGCGGCCGAGAGCGCCTGCACGGCCTTCTCGCCGTCGGACTTCGGCACCGTGAACGAGATGTCGGTCCGGCCGGTCGCGGCCGCCGAGACGTTCTGCACGATCATGTCGACGTTGGCGTTGGTGCCGGCGACGATCTTGAAGATCTTGGCCGCGGCGCCCGGCACGTCGGGGACGCCGACGACCGTGATCTTGACCTGCGACAGGTCGACCGCGACGCCGGCGATGACGGACTCTTCCACAGCTTCTCCTTCGGGAAGACGCTCGGGGTCGTAGACGATCGTCCCCTCGCTGTTGTTGAACGACGACCGCACGTGCAGCGTGACGCCGTGGCGTCGCGCGTACTCGACGGCGCGGATGTGCAGCACCTTCGCGCCCGAGCCGGCGAGCTCGAGCATCTCCTCGCTGGTGATCCGGTCGAGCTTGTGCGCCCGCTTGACCACGCGCGGGTCGGACGTGAACACGCCGTCGACGTCGGTGTAGATCTCGCACACGTCGGCGTCGAGCGCCGCGGCGAGCGCCACCGCGGTCGTGTCGCTGCCGCCGCGGCCGAGCGTGGTGATGTCGCGCGATTCGCGGCTGAAGCCCTGGAAGCCGGCGACGATGACGACCGCGCCCTCGTCGAGCGCCTCGCGCAGGCGCACGGGCGTGACGTCGACGATGCGCGCGGCGCCGTGCGTGGAGTCGGTGATCATGCCGGCCTGGCTGCCCGTGAACGAGCGGGCGTCGTGGCCGAGCGCCTTGATCGCCATGGCGAGGAGCGCCATCGAGATGCGCTCGCCCGAGCTGAGCAGCATGTCGAGCTCGCGGGGCGCCTGGATCGGCGTGACCTCGTCGGCGAGGTCCATCAGCTCGTCGGTCGTGTCGCCCATCGCGGAGACCGCGACCACGACGTCGTTGCCGGCCTTGCGGGTCTCGACGATGCGCTTGGCGACCCGCTTGATGCTCTCCGCATCGGCGACGGACGAACCGCCGTATTTCTGCACGATCAAGCTCACGTGGGCGCTCCCGGGGGTGTCTGGGCCGGGGAAATGCTCACCCGGCGCCGGAAGGACCATCATACGGCGGCGCGCATACGCGCCCGGCCATGTGACGTCGCCTAGCGGTCGCGCTCCATGTACCACTCGGTGAAGCGAGCGGCCCGGCCGTCGGACGCGAGGCGGATCACCCAGAGGTTGTCGTAGAGCTTCGCGGCCGGGTAGTCGGTGCGGCCCTGCACGACGACGAGGTCGCCGGTCTCGGTGAGCACCTCCCAGTCGAAGTGCCAGTCGCCGGGCTCGTCGCGCGAGTCGAGCCATCCGGCGACGATCGCCTCGCGGCCGCGGAGCGCGTCGGGGTCGTCGGGGCTGAACTCGTACACCGCGTCGTCCGTGAAGAGGGCCGCGATGTCGTCGGCGTCGTTCGATTCCCATGCCCGGACGTATCCGGCGACCCAGTCGGTCCCTGCGCTCATGGGGTCCGTTCTACTGGTGCGCTGCGCGTGCGTCAACGGATGGCGCGGGCCGGCGTTTCCTGCGTCAGCCGACGACGCGGCGACCCTCGAACGCGCGGCCGAGGGTGACCTCGTCGGCGTACTCGAGGTCGCCGCCGACGGGCAGGCCGGAGGCGAGGCGCGTGACGCGGATCTCGAGGGTCGTGAGCAGGCGGCTGAGGTAGGTCGCGGTCGCCTCGCCCTCGAGGTTGGGGTCGGTCGCGATGATGACCTCGGAGACCGTGCCGTCGGCGAGGCGCTGCATGAGCTGGCGGATGCGCAGTTCGTCCGGGCCGATGCCGTCGATCGGGCTGATCGCGCCGCCGAGCACGTGGTAGAGACCCCGGAATTCGCGGGTGCGTTCGATCGCCACCACGTCCTTCGCCTCTTCGACGACGCAGATGAGGCTCGGGTCGCGCCGCGGGTCGCGGCAGATCGAGCACGTCGCCTGCTCGGCGACGTTGCCGCAGATCTCGCAGAACTTCACCTTGTCGCGCACCTCGACGAGGATCTCGGCGAGGCGCGAGACGTCGAACTGCTCGGTCTGGACGATGTGGAACGCGATGCGCTGCGCCGACTTCGGCCCGATGCCCGGGAGGCGGCCGAGTTCGTCGATGAGCTCCTGGACGATGCCCTCGTACACGCGCTACCCCCGCTCCCCGAATCGGGCCTGCGGCGCTTCGACCTCTTCGAGGAAGGTCGCGCCGAGCAGGTCGCGGACGACGGCCTCGCCGTATCGCTGGATCTGCGGTGCCGTGCCGCCGGCCGGTCCCCGTGCGGAGCGCGAAGCCGGTCGGCGCGCGTCGTCGCGCGCGGGTGCTGCCGCGGTCGGGGCGCCGGGCGAGGACGGCTCGGGACCGGGTGCGAAGTCGGGCTCGGGGTCGAGCGGGGGCGCGTCGGCGTCGTCGAGCGGCGGCGGCGCGTCATCGTCCGCGACGGGGGTCTCGGTCGCCTGCGCGGGCGGGGCGGGCCGCTCGGCGACGGCCGTGCGGGCGCCCGACCGGGACGCGGGGGCCGTCGACCCTGCGGCCGCATTCGCGGTCTCCGACGCGGTCGGGTCGGACGCCGGGATCGCGACGGTCGCCCACGAGTCGACCGGGGCGCTCGAGCCGCCCCGACCCGGCGGGGTCGTGCTCGATGCGGCAGGGCCGTTCGAACCCACCGGCTCGGACGCCGGTGAGGGCGTGCCGTGCGCCGAACCCGACCTCCCGGCCGAAGCCCCGGCGGACCCTGACGGAGCGGACGCCGCCGTCGTCGAGCCTCGGCCGCCGTCGGGCGCCTGGGGCGCGGCGGGCGCGGGTGCCGCCGCGCCGCGATCCGCTCCCCCGCCGGCGGAGACGACGCGTGCGAGGAACTTGACCCGCACGCCGAGGACCTCGGCGATGGCACCGCGCAGGAGGTCTCCGACGCTCTGGCCGGGAGGGCCGGATCGGAAGCTGCCCATGTCGGACTCGCTCGGGAAGCCGAGGACGAGCACGTCGTCGTCGCGGTACTCGAGGACCTGGGCCGTGAACGCGACCATCCACGCGCTGCGCTTCGTGCGCTGGAGGCTCGAGAGCACCTCGGGCCAGGCGTCGCGCATCTGCTCGACGGTCACCGGCCCGACCGGGCGTGCGGGCTTCGCCGGAACCGGGACCTCAGCGGGCGCAGCCGGAACCGTCGCCTCGGTCTCGGCCGCGGGCGTCTCCCACTTCGGCGGCGACGTGGGGGCGACCCGTTCCGCGGGCGCCTCGGCGGGAGCCGGCTTCTCGGCGGGAGCCGGCTTCTCGGCGCCGGCGGGCTTCGCGGCGGCAGCGGGCTTCGCGGCCGGTGCAGCCGCAGGCGCGGGAGCCGGGGCCGGAGCCGCGGTCGCCGCCGGCGCGGGCGCTGCGCCGGAGGCATCCGTCACCCCGACGCGGCGTTCGAGCCGCTCGACGCGCGCGAGCGCGCCACGCTCGGTCTCGTCGCTCGACGGGACGAGGACGCGCGCGAGCATGAGCTCGAGGTGGAGGCGAGGCGAGGTCGCACCGGTCATCTCGGTGAGGGTCTGGTTGACGAGGTCGGCCACGCGCGAGAGCTCGGCGGCACCGAACACGGACGCCTGGGTCGCCATGCGCGCGAGCTCGTCGGCCGGCACGCCGCGCAGCACGGCGGCCGCAGCCTCGGGGGTCGTCGCGGCCACCACGATGAGGTCGCGGAGGCGTTCGAGCAGGTCCTCCACGAACCGGCGCGGGTCTTGGCCGGTCTGCATGACGCGATCGGCGGCGGCGAACGCGCGCGCGGCGTCGGCGGCCCCGATCGCCTCGACGACGTCGTCGAGGAGGGCGCCGTGCGTGTAGCCGAGCAGGGCGACGGCGCGCTCGTACCCGACCGTCGTCCCCTCGGACCCGGCGATCAGCTGGTCGAGCAGCGACAGCGTGTCTCTCGGCGAGCCGCCGCCGGCCCGCACGACGAGCGAGAGCACCCCGGGCTCGACCTGCACGCCCTCTTCGTCGCAGAGCTTCTGCACGTAGTCGAGCATGGGGGCCGGCGGAACGAGCCGGAACGGGTAGTGGTGCGTGCGCGAGCGGATGGTGCCGAGCACCTTGTCGGGCTCGGTCGTCGCGAAGATGAACTTCACGTGCTCGGGCGGCTCCTCCACGAGCTTCAGCAGCGCGTTGAAGCCCTGCGGCGTCACCATGTGCGCCTCGTCGAGGATGAAGATCTTGTACCGGTCGCGGGCCGGCGCGAACACCGCGCGCTCACGCAGGTCGCGGGCGTCGTCGACGCCGTTGTGGCTCGCCGCGTCGATCTCGACGACGTCGAGCGAGCCGCCGCCCGCTCGCGAGAGCTCGACGCAGCTCGGGCACACGCCGCACGGCGTGTCGGTCGGCCCCTCGGCGCAGTTCAGGCAGCGCGCCAGGATGCGCGCCGAGGTCGTCTTGCCGCAGCCGCGAGGGCCGGAGAAGAGGTACGCGTGGTTCACCCGGTCGGTACGGAGCGCCGTCATGAGCGGCTCGGTGACCTGCGACTGGCCGATCATCTCGGCGAAGGTCTCGGGCCGGTAGCGGCGATAGAGGGCGGTGACCACGGGTCAATGGTAGTCGCGGCCCCCGACAGCCCCGCCTCGCCGCCGACGACGTCGACCCGAGCGGCACGCAGGCCGGTCGCGGCACGCCGCCGGGCCGTTCGACCCGGCCGCGAGGTCGGCGGGCTGGCATAGGATCGGTGGACCGCATCGGAGCGGACACGCCATCCCACCGCCCCGGTGCACGACGACGGAGGTGGTCACGTGACGACGGGGGTCCGCACAGCCGAGCAGCTCGAGCGGTTCCGAGAGCTCCTGCTCGCGGAACGGCGCGAGGCCGAGGAGCGCCTCGCCGAGCAGAGCGAGGGGATCACGGCGGTCCGCGAGGCGAGATCCGACACGTCGGTCGACGACGAGCACGACCCCGACGGCCCGACCATGAGCCAGGAGTGGTCGCAGCGCACGGCGGTGCTGCACGACGTCGAGCACGAGCTCGCCGACATCGACCACGCGCTCGCACGCATAGACGAAGGCACCTACGGCGTCTGCGAGCGGTGCGGCAACAAGATCACGGTCGCACGGCTCGAGGCGCGGCCGACCGCGACGCTCTGCATCGACTGCGCGCGCCTCATCCGCTGACGCGAGCTCAACGCGGCGACTCGACGACGGCGCCGAGGTCTGCGACGGATGCCTCGTCGCCCGCCTCCGACACTGAGCCCCCGCCCCGTGCGCTCGACAACCCGTCGAACGCACGCAGCACGAGCGGGCTCGCGCCGAGCACCGCGTAGAGCACGGCCGCACCCGCCACGACCGGCACGAACCCGAACGCGTCGACCGCGGCACCGGCCGCGAATGCTCCGATCGGCATCGACGCCGCGACCCCCGAGGTGATCGCGCCGAACACCCGGGCGCGCATGCCGTCGGGCACGACGCCGAACAGGGCCGTCGAGATCATCGGGTTGAGCGCCCCGGCCGCGAGGCCGGACAGTGCGAGCACGACGAACAGCACCTCGACCGGCACGCCGAGCGCCATCGCCGCGTACGGCGGCGCACCCGCGAGCATGAAGCACGCGGCGAACATGACGCGCCCCGAGGCGCGATGGCCGATGAGCCCGAACACGGCCGAACCCGTCAGCGCGCCGGCGGCGAAGCAGCCGATCATGAACCCGAGCGAGGCGGGATCGCCGAGCACCTGCGAGGCGTACACGGGCTTCAACACGGTCATGCCGGCCGCGTCGATGGCGTTCGTGAGGGTCACGAGCAGCACCACGGCGAGCGCGAGCGGCGTCTTCGCGATGAAGCGGATACCGGCGACGAAACCGGCCGCGCTCTCCGCCGCGCTCGCGTGGCCCGACTCCGCAGCCCCGCGCTCCTGGACGGCGTCCGGCACGGCGGCCGCCAGGCGCGTGCGCGAGGGCACGAGCAGCGCGATGAGGATCGCCGACACGGCGAAGCCGGCGGCATCCGCCAGCAGTGCGGTCATCGGGCCCGCCAGCGCGACGAGCGCTCCGGCGGTGCCGGCGCCCACCATGGTCGCGGTGCGCTGCACGGCCGACTGGGCGCCCGCGGCGCGGGCGAGCGGCGTGTGCGCGAGCGCCGCGAGCTCGGGCATGAGCACGGTCTTCGCGGTGTCGCCGGGCGGGTCGAGGAGGCCCCCGAGGAACACGAGCGCGAGGAGCAGCCCGAAGGAGAGCAGGCCCGCCGCGTCGAAGAGCGGAATCGCGAGCACGGTGACGCCGCTCGCGACATCCGCCGCGATGCTCGACGCACGGTATCCGAAGCGATCGACGAGCACGCCGCCCAGGGCGCCGCCGATCACGAGCGGCACGGTCGCGAAGATGCCCGCGACGCCGGCGGCGAGCGGCGATCCGGTCTGCTGCAGGACGATGAGCGGCACCGCGACGATCGCGATCGCGTTGCCGCCGAGCGAGAAGAGCTGGGCGGCGAAGAGCGCGACGAGCGGCAGTCGGCGGCGCGGCGCGCGGTCGACCGGGTCGAGCGGGGCGGATGACGCGCTCACGCGCCGGACCTCGGGAACACGTGGGTCATCCACCGCACGAGCCGCGTGCCCTCGGCCGGCTCGCGCCCGCGCGCCCACCACTTGTCGCGAACCGCGGCGAGGTCGGCGGAGAGCTCCCGGAACTCCTCGAGCGTGAGGTGCGCGGCCCCGTCCGACGAGTCCGACGGTGCGATCCACTCGGGCTCGAGCTGCGCCTCGGCGTCGAGTACGGCGAGCAGTTCGCGGTGGTAGCTCTCGAGCACGGTGCGGCGCAGGGCCTCGGATGCCGCGTGCCGCGCCGGATCGTCGAGGAACTCGACGGTGTCCCAGCTCGTCATCTCGTGCGCGGCGCGCCACCAGCGCTCGCGGCGGTCGCGGGCGAGCTCGGGCGCCTCCTCGACGAAGCCGTGCTTCGCGAGGGTCGACACGTGGTAGCTCACGGAGCCGGCGGACTCCCCCGTCTGCTCGGCGAGCATGCCGACGGTCGCGGGCCCGTCCATGCGCAGGATGCCGATGAGGCGCAGCCGCGTGGGGTGCGCCATCGCGCGCATGGGGCCTGGGTCGTGCAGGTGCACGCTCGAGTCTGCAGGCGGGCGTCCGGGGTCGGTCATGGGATCAGCCTAGATTCACAAGAGCCCTTGTACAAGAGTTCTTGTGTAATTCGTCGTGCGGATGCCAGGACGTGCGGCCCTGTCGCCTTCGGCGTCAGCCCGCGACGACCTCGACCGTCTGCCGGGCGATCTCGAGCTCCTCGTTCGTCGGCACGACGAGCACCGCGGTCCGGGACGCATCCGGCGAGATGCGCCGTGCCTCCCCCGAACGCTCGGCGTTGCGCGCGGCGTCGACCTCGACACCGAACCCCTCGAGCCCCGAGAGCGCCATCGCGCGCACGTCGGCCGAGTTCTCGCCCACGCCGGCGGTGAAGACGATCGCGTCGACGCGGCCGAGCTGCGCCGCGTACGCACCCACGTACGACCGGATCCGATGCGCGTAGACCTCGAGCGCGACACGCGCCCGCTCGTCGCCCGACGTCGCCGCCTCGGTCAGGTCGCGCATGTCGCCGTGGCCGCCGAGGCCGAGCATGCCGCTCCGCTTGTTGAGCAGGTCGTCGACCTCGTCGACCCCGAGCCCCGCGCGACGCTGCAGGTGCAGCACGACCGCCGGGTCGAGGTCGCCGGAGCGCGTGCCCATCGCGAGCCCCTCGAGCGGCGTCATGCCCATGCTCGTCTCGACCGAGCGCCCGCCGTCGACCGCGCACGCCGAGGCGCCGTTGCCGAGGTGCAGCACGATGAGCTTCAGTTCCTCGACGGGCCGACCCAGGAACGCCGCCGCGGCACGCGAGACGTACCGGTGCGACGTGCCGTGGAAGCCGTACCGGCGGATGCGGTGCCGCTCGGCCAGGTCGCGGTCGAGCGCGTAGAGGTACGCCTCGGGCGGCATCGTCTGGTGGAACGCGGTGTCGAAGACCGCGACGTGCGGCACCGACGGGAACGCGCGCTCGGCCGCGACGATGCCGGCGAGGTTCGCCGGGTTGTGCAGCGGCGCGAGCACCGAGAGCTCGTCGATGTTGATCCTCACGAGCTCGGTGATCACGGTCGGCTCGAAGAAGCGCGCGCCGCCCTGCACAACGCGGTGCCCGACCGCGACCGGTGCATGCTCCTCGAGCGACGGGCCGTGCTCGGCGAAGGCCTGAAGCATCCACGCGAAGGCCGCGTGGTGGTCGGCGACCGACACCTCCTCGCGGAAGGCGCCGCCCGCCGCGTCGGTGTGCGTGGCACGACCGTCGCCCGCGCCGATGCGTTCGACGAGGCCCGACGCGAGCGGCCCGCCCGCCGAGACGTCGACGAGCTGGTACTTCAGCGACGACGACCCGGAATTGACGACGAGGACGACGCGACCCGCGCCGGGGACGTCGGCCGTGCCCGCGCCATCCGCCCCGCTCACGACGCCGCCTGGATCGCCGTGATCGCGACCGTGTTCACGATGTCCTGCACGAGTGCGCCGCGCGAGAGGTCGTTCACGGGCTTCCTGAGGCCCTGCAGCACCGGCCCGATCGCGACGGCGCCGGCCGAGCGCTGCACGGCCTTGTACGTGTTGTTGCCCGTGTTCAGGTCGGGGAAGACGAACACCGTCGCGCGCCCGGCGACCGACGAGCCCGGCAGCTTCGTGCGGGCCACCGCGGCGTCGGCGGCCGCGTCGTACTGGATCGGCCCCTCGACCGGGAGCTCGGGCGCGCGTTCGCGCACGAGCGCGGTCGCACGCCGCACCTTGTCGACGTCGGCCCCGGAACCCGACTCGCCCGTCGAGTACGACAGCATCGCCACGCGCGGCTCGATGCCGAACTGCTCCGCCGTCTGCGCCGACGAGATCGCGATGTCGGCCAACTGCTCGGCGGTCGGGTCGGGCACGACCGCGCAGTCGCCGTAGACGAGCACGCGGTCGGCGAGCGCCATCAGGAACACGCTCGAGACGACCTGCACGCCCGGCTTGGTCTTGATGATCTCGAAGGCCGGGCGGATGGTGTGCGCCGTCGTGTGCATC
Source organism: Agromyces binzhouensis (assembly GCF_042672355.1). Lineage (NCBI taxonomy): Bacteria > Bacillati > Actinomycetota > Actinomycetes > Micrococcales > Microbacteriaceae > Agromyces > Agromyces binzhouensis. The sequence continues at coordinate 106,960 of NZ_JBHXVJ010000009.1, forward strand.
GCCCCGGAGACCATGCCGTCGGCGAGGCCGAGCTCGACCATCATCGTGCCGAAGTACGAGACGTCCTGCACGGTGTCGCGCGCCTGCTCGAGCGTGACGCCCTTGTGCGCACGGCGCCGCTGGTACTCGTCGGCGAACCGGTACACCAGCACGTGGTCGTGGTTCGAGAGCACGGTGGCCCGCGAGATGTCGAGGCCGAGGCCGATCGCACGCGAGCGGACCTCGATCTCCTCGCCGAGGATCGTGAGGTCGGCGACGTCGCGCGAGAGGAGCGTCGCCGCCGCGCGGAGGATGCGGTCGTCGTAACCCTCGGGCAGCACGATGTGCTTGCGCGCGTCGCGCGCGCGGGCGAGCAGCCCGTACTCGAACATGAGCGGCGTGACGACGTCGGTGCGGGCCACGTCGAGCCGATCGAGCAGCTCGACGCCGTCGACGTGCTTCTCGAAGAGGGCGAGCGCGGTGTCGCGCTTGCGCTGCGACTCGGCGGCGAGCTTGCCGCGGGTCTGCGTGATCGCGAGCGCGGTGTCGTAGCTGCTGAGCTCGGTGCGGATGATCGGCAGGCCCGACTTCAGGCCCTCGATCAGGCGCTCGACGGTCTCGGAGACGGGGAATCCGCCGTTCAGGACGATGCCCGCGATCGACGGGAACGTCGCCGAGGCGTGCGCCGTGAGCACGCCGAGCAGCACCTCGCTCCGGTCGCCCGGCACCACGACGACGGCGGCCTCGGTGAGCCAGGCGAGCACGTTCTCCATCGACATCGCGGCGACCACCACGCCGAGCGCCTCGCGCTCGAGCAGCTCGGGATCGCCGGCGTAGAGCTCTCCGCCGACCGCCCGCATGACCGAGCGCATCGAGGGCGCGACGAGGTACTGGTCCTCGGGGATGGCCCACACCGAGACGGATGCGTCGTGCCCGCCGGCCGCGCCCGACGCGGCCCGCACGGCGTCGACGATCGTGTCGAGTCGGTCCGGGTCGGCCCGGTTCGCGACCACGCCGAGGAGCGAGGCGTGTTCGCGCTCGAGTTCCTCCACCGCGAGCTCCGTGATCTGGGCGAGCTCGTCGGGCGTCCTGGCATCGGTGTAGCCGAGCCGCTCGCTCGCGCCCCGCCCCTGCGTCACGCGGCCCCCGACGACGAGGAGCACCGGCGCACCGAGGTTCGCGGCGATGCGCGCGTTGAACGCCAGCTCGGTCGGGCTGCCGACATCCGTGTAGTCGGACCCGATCACGACGACGACGTCGCACCGCGCCTCGATGGCCTTGAACCGCCGGACGATCGTGGCGAGCGCGGCGTCGGGATCGCCGTGCACGTCCTCGTAGGTGACGCCGATCGCGTCGTCGTAGCCGAGCTCGATGACGCCGTCGTGCGCGAGCAGCAGCTCGAGCACGTAGTCGCGCTCCTCGGTGGAGCGCGCGATCGGGCGGAAGACGCCCACGCGGGTCGCTCGCCGGCTCAGCGTGTCCAACGTCCCGAGCGCCACCGTCGACTTCCCGGTGTTCCCCTCGGCGGAGCAGATGTAGATGCTGTGCGCCACCCCGAAAGCCTATCGAGGCGGCTGCCGGGCACGCAGGCGATCCAGGGCCGGTTCCGGAACCCGAGCACCGTTCGCCTATGCTGTTCGGACCCGACCCGGCGTCCACCCCGACGACGACGCCCACGCACAGGAACCACCAGTGAACCCCATCGCCCTCATCGGAGCGGGCCCATCCGGTCTCGCCGGTGCCCGCGCGCTCAGCCGCGCCGGCATCCCCTTCATCGGCTTCGAGGCCGGCCCAGACGTGGGCGGCCTCTGGAACATCGACAACCCGCGCTCGACGATGTACGAGTCCGCGCACCTGATCTCGTCGCGGACCACGACCGAGTTCGCCGAGTTCCCGATGGACTCGACCGCGGACTACCCGGGCCATCGCGAACTGCACCGCTATTTCCGCCAGTACGCCGACGCGTACGCCCTGCGCGAGCACTTCCGGTTCGACACCAGGGTCACCGCGGTCGAGCCGGTCGACGGCGATGCGACCGGGGCGAGCGGATGGCGCGTGACCGCCGAAGGTCCGGACGGCACGACGACCACGACCGAGCACCCGGCCGTGGTCCTCGCCAACGGCACGCTCGCCGAGCCGAACGTCCCGGACTTCCGCGGCGAGTTCGCGGGCGAGCTGATGCACACGAGCGCGTACAAGTCGCCCAAGGTGTTCGAGGGCAGGCGCGTGCTCATCATCGGCGCCGGCAACTCCGGCTGCGACATCGCGGTCGACGCCGTGCACCACGCGGCATCCGTCGACCTGTCGGTGCGTCGCGGCTACTACTTCGTGCCCCGCTACCTGTTCGGGCGCCCGAGCGACACGCTCAACCAGGGCCGGCCGCTGCCCGCGCGCATCAAGCAGTTCGTCGACACCCGCGTGCTGAAGGCGTTCACCGGCGACCCCGTGCGATTCGGCTTCCCGAAGCCCGACTACCGCATCTACGAGTCGCACCCGATCGTGAACACGCTGATCCTGAACCACCTCGGGCAGGGCGACCTGCGCGTGGTCGGCGACGTCGACCGGTTCGACGGCCGGGCGGTGCGCTTCGCCGACGGCAGCGCCGCGGACTACGACCTCGTGGTCCTCGCGACCGGCTACAAGCTGGACTACCCGTTCGTCGAGCGCGCCCACCTCAACTGGACGTCGGCGGCGCCCGAGCTCTACCTCAACGTCTTCCCGCCGAGCTTCAACGGCCTGTTCGTGCTCGGCATGATCGAGGCCTCGGGCATCGGCTGGCAGGGCCGCTACGAGCAGGCCGAGCTCATCGCCGCGTACCTCGCCGCCGCGCGCGCCGAGCCGGATGCCGCGTCCCGCTTCCGCGACGCCGCCGCGAAGCCCTGGCCCGACCTCACGGGCGGGTACCGCTACCTCGGCCTCGATCGCATGTCGTACTACGTGAACAAGGACGCGTACCGGAGGACCGTGAAGCGGATGCTCCGGACGCTGCCGACGCCCGCGGCATCCGTCGCGCCCGCGGCCTCGGCCTCGGCCTCGGGTTCCGTGCACGAGGTCGAGCGCCGTTCGCCGAAGGCGGGCACCCGCGCATGAACATCGACGACGTCGTCCTCAACTTCGCGCCGGGCTCGATGATCGCCCTGAACATCGTGCTCGGATTCATCATGTTCGGCATCGCGCTCGACACCTCGCCGTCGGACTTCCGTGCGGTGGCGCGCGCCCCGAAGGCGATGGTCATCGCGCTGCTCGCGCAGATCGTGCTCCTCCCGGCCGTCACGTTCGGGCTCACGCTCCTGCTCGACGTCCAGGCCTCCGTCGCGCTCGGCATGCTGCTCGTCGCCGCATGCCCGCCCGGGAACATCTCGCAGGTGCTCACCTACCGCGCCCGCGGCAACGTCGCCCTCTCGGTGTCGATGACCGCGGTCGCGAACGTCGCCTACATCTTCGTGCTGCCGCTCAGCATCGCCTTCTGGGGCAGCATCCACCCGAAGGCGTCGGAACTCGTGCGCGCCGTGAGCCTCGACGGCTGGCAGATGCTCCTCGACATCTTCCTCATCATCGGCCTGCCGTTCATCGTCGGCTTCGTCATCCGCGCCGTGTGGCCGCGCTTCGCGGCCCGGGTGCAGCCGTACGCGCGCTGGATCAGCCTGCTCGCGCTCGTCGGCTTCATCGTCGCCGCGCTCGTGGGCAACTGGGCGATCTTCATGGCCTACATCGGCGTGGTCCTCCTCGCCGTGTTCCTCCACGACGCGATCGCGCTCGGGCTCGGCTACGCGAGCGCGCGCATCGGCGGCCTCGGCGTGCGCGACCGCAAGGCGATCACGTTCGAGGTCGGCATCCGCAACGCCGGCCTCGGCCTCGGCCTCGTGTTCTCGTTCTTCGGAGGGATCGGCGGCATGGCGATCGTCGCGGGCTGGTGGGGCATCTGGGACATCATCGCGGGGCTCGCGCTCGCCACGATCTGGGCGCGGCGCACGAAGCGGGCGGATGCCTCGGCCGACGCCGGTGCGGGCACCCCCGACGCGCCGGACGCCGCCTCCGGCTCGGCGGCGGCATCGGGAGCGTCGTCGTGAACCGCCGCATCCTCGTCACGGGCGGCAGCGGCTTCCTCGGCTCGAACGCGGTCCGCGCCCTGGCGTGGGACCCCGAGGTCGAGCTCGTCGTCTCGGGCGACGTGCGTCCGCCCGCGGCATCCGTCCCCGATGGGGTGGTCGTCGAGGCGTGCGACGTGACGGATGCCGCGGGCGTCGCCGCCGTCGTGGAGCGCCACGCGATCGACACGATCGTGCACCTCGCCGCGATCGTGAACCCGGGCGGGCTCAGCGAGGACGTGGAGTACCTCGTCGACGTGGAGGGCACGCGCAACGTGCTCGACGCCGCCGTCGCCCACGGCGTGCGCCGGATCGTGGTGTCGTCCTCGGGCGCCGCGTACGGCTACCACGCCGACAACCCCGAGTGGCTCACCGAGGACGACCCGATCCGCGGCAACCAGGAGTTCAGCTACTCCCGGCACAAGCGACTCGTCGAGGAGATGCTCGCCGACTACCGCACGCGCCACCCCGAGCTCGGACAGGTCGTGCTGCGCATCGGCACCATCCTCGGACCGACGGTCGCGAACCAGATCACGGCGCTGTGGGAGGCGAAGCGCGTCCTGCGGGTCGCCGGCTCGGAGAGCCCGTTCGTGTTCGTGTGGGTCGACGACGTCGTCGGCGCCATCGTGCGGGGAGCGACCGGAGAGGTCACCGGCGCCTTCAACGTCGCCGGCGACGGTCGCGTGACCGTCACCGAGATCGCGGCCGCGCTCGGCAAGCCGACCGTGACCGTCTCGCCGAGGCTCCTCACCGCGGCGCTGCGCGTCGGACGCGCGCTTCGACTCACGGTGCACGGACCCGAACGGGTCGGCTTCCTCCGCTACCGGCCGGTCCTCGACAACACGCGCCTGAAGCGCGTGCTCGGCTACTCGCCCGAGCGGACCAGCCGCGAGGCGTTCGAGGAGTACCTCGCGGTTCGACGCACGCGTTCGCTCGGGTAGACTGTCCGAGGCTCCTCACGTGGCGCCATCCAGGCCAACTCCCCCAGGGCGGAAACGCAGCAAGGGTAACCGGGCTCTGGCGGGTGCGTGAGGGGTCCCAGGAGGATTCGCCTAGTGGCCTATGGCGCACGCTTGGAAAGCGTGTTGGGTGAAAGCCCTCGGGGGTTCGAATCCCCCATCCTCCGCCACCGAACCCCCGGTCCGACGACCGGGGGTTCTGTCGCATACCCCCCGAACGGGAGTGGCCGCACGGCTGGGGAAACGGGATGATGCCCCCAACCCGGACTCCGCTGCGCGATGACGCACGGCGTGCATCGCGCGCCTCGGGAAGGGGAATCCGTGTCCGCATCCTCCAAGCTCCACCGTCGCGGCATGATCGCCGCCGCCGCTGCTGCCGCGCTCGCGGCATCCGTCCTCGCCGCTCCGTCGGCGATGGCGCGCCCGCTCGAGAACATCCGCGTCGTCGAGGAGGACTCGTTCACCGACGACGACTTCTGCGGCGCGGGAATCACGGTCGAGGTCGAGTTCGTCAACGAGCTCCACATCCTCTTCAATTCGCGCAAGCCGGGGACGGCACCGTACTTCCTGGCCAACAGCGAGCTCACCGGCACATACACGGGTCCGGGAGGGACGGTCACGGAGCTGAGCAAGACGGTCGACAAGGATCTCGCGATCACCGACAACGGTGACGGGACGATGACGATCCTCGTGCTCGCAACCGGAAGCGCCAACGTCTTCGACGAGTCGGGCAAGGCCATCGCACGCAATCCCGGCCAGGTCCGGTACGAGCTGCTGATCGACTACGGCGACGACATCGCCGACCCGTCCGACGACGAGTTCCTGGCGTTCCTCGGCGTCGTGAAGGGTTCGACCGGTCGGACCGACGACTTCTGCGAGGCGGTCCTCCCGGCCGTGTCCTGAGCGAGGATCCGAGCACGGCCGTCGCGCCGAGCGCAAGTCCCCCTTAATGCCGAATGGCGCCCGCCGTCGCATCGGCGCAACATGGACTCCGATGTCAGTGGCAACGGTGAGAACGGGATACGGGGACGCAGGGGACTCCCGCACCGGCCAGGCAGGGGGCAGGGGTCTCAGGGTGCTCACCCTGAGACCCCGTCGCTCCCTGACGAGGGCCGTCGGGCTTCCGGTGATCGCCCTGCTGGTACCCGTGCTCCTCACCGTCGCCTGGCTCGTCTCCCCGCTCGGGAGCGCCGCGGTGGGCCTCACCGCAGCGGTGGTCGTCGTCCTCGCGGCACTCGGCGTCGCCGCGTACATCGGCTACCAGCGCACCGAGGTCGTGGTCAGTCCGCACGGCATCGTCGAGCGCGGGTTCCTCGGTCGCATCCACAGCGTCGCGCGCCGCGACATGGCCGGCGTCCTCCGCCTCGAGACCTACCAGGGCGACACGCTCGAGACCGTTCGGCAGCTGTTCGTCGTCGACGCCACCGGCGCCTGCCTCTTCCGCATGCGAGGCACGTTCTGGGACGACCGATCGCTCGATGCGATCGCCGAGGTCCTCGACCTCGAGGAGATCGTGCGCACCGAGCCGGTGACGCTGGCCGAGCTCCGGGCGTCCGACCCCTGCCTGCTCTACTGGTTCGAGGGCCGCGGCCTTCGCGCCTGAGCCGCCGATCTCCGAGCCGACGCGACCCGAGCCCGCGCGACCGACGCCGATCCGCTTCGGCCTTCAGCCGGTCGCGATGCCGAAGCGCGGTGCGTCGGGCCGACTGGACGGCAGCTCGTGGAACCCGAGGCGCTCGTAGAACGCCCGTGCACCCACGTTCGCCGCGTCGATCCCGAGGTGGAGCGCGGGCACGCCGCGCTCCGCGAGCGCCGCCCGGAGCGTGTCGACCAGTCGGCGGCCGAGTCCACGGCCCTGCAGCTCGGGCAGCAGGTCGATGTGCAGGTGCGCGGGGTAGGCGTCGAGTTCCGGGATCCGCATGCGCTCGGCGTCACCGCCGTCGGCGACCAGCTGTGCCTCGGTGTACGCGGGTCGATGCGGGCTCGGCGGCGCGTCGACCGGATGCCGCTCACGGAACGCCGGCGCCCAGGCGCGGGCATACCACGCGATGAAGTCCTGCGTGTCGGCGATGCCGAGCACGTAGCCGGCGACCCGGCCGTCGAGCTCGACGACGTACGCGAGGTCGGGCTGGTACTCGACGTAGGGCAGCGCGTAGACCTCGGGCATGAGGGAGTCGTCCGAGTAGAGGCCCGTCGCGTCGCCGCCCGCGGCGGCCGTCCTCAGGCACACCTCGGCGACGGCGGCGCGATCGGCGGCACGATAGCGACGGATGACCGGCTCCCCTCCCGTTCCGGACCGGTTCACTTGCGCTTCGCCATGCCGAAGAGACCCGTCAGCACCTGCGTGATCACCTTCTGCGTGCTCTTCGAGCCGAGCACCTCCTCGAGCGCCGATCGCTGCCCGGTCCGCGAACGCGCCCGCGACGAGGTCTGCTTCATGAGCCGGTCGTACTCGGCCTGCGCCTTCTTCTCGGCCTTCTGGCGGTCGGCCTCGATCTTCGCCTGCATCTTCGCGTACTCGGCATCGGCCTTCGCCTGCGCCTCGGCGGCTTCGGCCGCGTCGGCCGCGGCCGCGGCATCCGCCATGCGCTTGGTCAGGAGTTCGTGCGCCGACTCGCGGTCGATCGCGGTGCCGTACTTCGCGGTGAGGGGGGATGCCGCGACGGCGGCCTCGATCGCGGCATCCTCGCTCGGCGCCATCGACGCCTGCGGGGCGCGCAGGCGCGTCCAGGCGACCGGGCTCGGGGCGCCCTTCTCGTTCATGACGGTGACGATCGCCTCGCCGGTGCCGAGCATCGTGAGCGTCTCCTCGAGGTCGTAGCCCGAGTTCGGGTACGTCGAGACGGTCGCGCGCAACGCCTTCGCATCGTCGGGCGTGAAGGCGCGCAGCTGGTGCTGCACGCGCGATCCGAGTTGGGCGAGCACGTCGCCCGGCACGTCCTTCGGGGTCTGCGTGACGAAGAAGACGCCGACGCCCTTCGAACGGATGAGCCGCACGGTCTGCACGACCTGCGCGAGGAACTCCTTCGAGGCGTCGCGGAAGAGCAGGTGCGCCTCGTCGAAGAAGAACACGAGCTTGGGCCGGTCGAGGTCGCCGACCTCGGGCAGGCCCCCGTAGAGGTCGGCGAGCAGCCACATGAGGAAGGTCGAGTAGAGGGCCGGCTTGTCGGCCACGCCCGGCACCTCGAGGAGGCTGATGACCCCTCGGCCGTCGGCGGCGATGCGCAGGAACTCGGCCGTGTCGATCTCGGGCTCGCCGAAGAACACGTCGGCGCCCTGGTCGGCGAACGTGATGAGCTCCCGCAGGATGACGCCGACCGTCGCCTTCGAGAGCCCGCCGAGCCCGTCGAGCTCGCCCTTGCCCTCGTCGCTCACGAGGTAGGCGAGCACCGCGCGCAGGTCGTCGAGGTCGAGGAGGGCGAGCCCGTTCCGGTTCGCGTAGTGGAAGACGAGCCCAAGGCTCGACTCCTGCGTCTCGTTGAGCCCGAGCACCTTGCCGAGCAGCAGGGGCCCGAAGCCGGAGACGGTCGCGCGGATCGGCACGCCGCGACCGACGCCCCCGAGCGAGAAGAACTCGGTCGGGAAGCCGGCCGCCTCCCACGCCTGCCCGATGCCGTCGGTGCGCTTCAGGAGCTTCTCGCTGCTCGTGCCGGGCGTCGCGACCCCCGAGAGGTCGCCCTTGATGTCGGCCGCGAACACGGCGACGCCGGCCGCCGCGAGCTGCTCCGCGAGGAGCTGGAGGGTGCGGGTCTTCCCGGTCCCGGTCGCGCCGGCGACGAGCCCGTGCCGGTTGGTCATCGCGAGCGGGATGCGAACGGGCACGTCGGGCATCGCCTCGCCGTTCACGAGCGCACCCATCTCGAGCGCCGGGCCCTCGAAGGCGTACCCGGCGCGGATGCGGTCGACCTCGCCGGCGTCGAGCGGGCCCTCGTGCGCGGTCGGGGCGGATGCCGCCGGTGCAGACGGGGTCCCCGCCCCCGACGCGGCCGTCGTGGCATCCGTCGCCGCCTCGGCGGCCGCCCTCGCGAGCGCGGCCGCCTCCTCCGCCTTGCGGATCGCCTCCGCGGCCTGCTCCTGCAGCGCCGCCGCCGCTGCCGCCGCGGCGTCCGCCGCCTCCTGTGCCCGCCTCACCGCGTCGTCCGACATGGGCCCGATCCTAACGGCGCACCTGTCGTCACGCCGGGATACTGGGCTCGTGAGCGATCTGGGTCCCGTCGATCCCGGGAGAGCCGACGAGGCCGCGTGGCTGCGGCGGTGGCGGCTCAGGCCGGACGGCGATGCCGTGACCACGACGACGAGCCGCCTCATCCCCGTCCGCACCGAGGACGGCACCGCGGCGATGCTGAAGATCGCGCACGAACCCGAGGAGGCACGCGGCGCCGCACTCCTCGCGGCACTCGACGGGCGCGGCGCCGTGCCGGTCATCCGGCGCGACCACGACGCCCTGCTCATGGAGCGGGCCACGGGACCCGGCGACCTCGTCGCGATGGTCCGCGCGGGCGAGGACGACGAGGCGACGCGCATCGTCTCCGCGGTCGCCGGCCGCCTGCACGCCGAGACCGACCGCGTGCTCGCCCTTCCCGATCCGCCGGCGCTCGTGCCGCTCGAGACCTGGTTCGACCAGCTCTTCGCCCATGCCGACCGGCTCGGCCCGCTGCACCGCGCGGGCGCCGACCTCGCGCGGCGCCGATTCGACGACGGGCGCGAGCCGACCGTGCTGCACGGCGACCTGCACCACGGCAACGTGCTCGACTTCGGCGAGCGCGGCTGGCTCGCGATCGACCCGAAGGGGCTCATCGGCGATGCCGAGTTCGACGTGTGCAACCTGCTCTGCAACCCGTCGCACGAACGCGCGCTCGTCCCGGGGCGGCTGCCACGTCAGTTCGCGGTCGCGGTCGCGGCGACGGGCTTCGAGGCCCGGCGCCTCCGCGACTGGCTCGTGGCGTGGAGCGCGCTCTCGTCCACCTGGTTCGAGCTCGACGGCCGTCCCGAGCGCGCCGCGACGGCGGAGCGCATCGGGGAGGCGGCCGCGGGACTCGCCGTCTGAGGCGGCCTCCGCCCGCGTGGCGCTCGCGCGGGCGGTCCGGCCGACGGTCAGGTCACCGGCCCGCCCCCGCGACCTCCGGGATCACGCGAGGATCGTCAGTGGGTGCTCGATCCGTGCGACGAACGCGGCGAGCCACTTGGCCGCGACGGCGCCATCGAGGACGCGGTGGTCGGCCGACAGCGTGACGTTCATGAGCGTGCCGACCTCGAGTGCACGGTCGACGACGACGGGCGCCTGTCGGGCCGCTCCGACGGCGAGGATCCCCGCGTGCGGCGGGTTGATGATGGCGCTGAACTCGCGCGTGCCGTACATGCCGAGGTTCGACACCGAGAAGCTGCCGCCCTCGATCTCGTGCTGGCGGAGGCCGCCGGTGCGCGCACGTTCCGCCAGGTCGGCGATGCGGCGGCCGAGCTCCGACACGCTCAGCGACTCGACGCCGCGGACGACCGGCGTGACGAGGCCGTCGTCGATGGCGACCGCGATGGCGATGTCGGCCGTGCGGTGCTGCAGCACGCCCTCGTCCGCCCACGTCCGGTTCGCCTCTGGGACGTCGACGAACGCGCCGGCGACGGCCTTCACGACGAGGTCGTTCACCGACACCTTCAGCGTTCCCGCCGCGTTGAGCTCGCGGCGGAGCTCCAGCAGCCGGTCGACGCGGCACTCGGCGGTGAGGTAGAAGTGCGGAACCTGCGTCTTGCTCTCGACCAGGCGTCGCGCGATCGTTCGGCGCATGCGCGTGTGCGGCACCAGTTCGGCATCGGCGGTCGCCGAGGCGGATGCCGGCGTGGTCGGCGTGGGCGGCGCGGGTGCCGCGGCCCGATCACCGGAGCGGGCGGCCTCAGCGGGGGCCGCCTTGGCCTCGATGAGCGGCTCGACGTCCCTGCGGACGATCCGACCGTCGGGACCGGACCCCGTGACGCCCTCGAGGTCGATGTCGTGCTCGCGCGCCAGCCGCCGCACGAGCGGGCTCATGAACCTCCGAGCCCCGGTCGCACCGCCGCCGTCATCGCTCCCCCGGGCGGCCGGCCCGGGCCGCGACACCCCGTCGTCCGAGTGGTCGAACGCCGGCTCGGCGTCGGCGACCGGTGCCGCCGATTCGGGATCGGCCGGTGCGGCCTGCGGCACGGGCGCGGCATCCGCCACCGTCTCGCCCGGCTCGCCGACGACCGCGATCGGGGCGCCGACGTCGACGAGGTCGCCCTCGGCGACCAGCAGTTCGAGGACGGTCCCCGAGACCTCGGCGGCGTACTCGACGACCGCCTTGTCGGTCTCGATCTCGGCGAGGGGCTGACCCACGTCGATCTGCTCGCCGACCCCGACCGACCAGGACTGGATCGCGGCCTCGGTCGTGTTCGCGAGCACCTCGGGCATGCGGACCGTGGTGGCCATCATGCACCGCCCGCGTTCGCACGGACGGTCTCGAGTGCGGCCGCGACCTCCTCGGTGCGCGCGATCGCCGCGCGCTCGAGCACGCGCGAGATCGACGGAGCCGTCTCGGACCCCGTGACCCTCTGCACTGGCTGGTCGAGCCAGTCGAACAGCCGCCGCTGGATCTCGTCGGCGAGCCAGCCGCCGTACGAAGTGCCCCTGGCGCCCTGCTCGACGATGAGCACCGCGTTGGTCTTCTTCACGGATGCCTCGATCGTCGCCCAGTCGATCGACGCGCGGTCGAGCCAGCGCAGGTCGATCAGCTCGGCGTCGACGCCGGTCTGCTCGATCGCCTCGAGGCTGTGCCGCACCATCGAGAGGTAGCTGATGACGGTGACCTCGCTGCCTTCGCGCCGGACGGCGGCGGTCCCCGGCGGGATCACGTAGTCGAGGTCGCCAGCGATCACGGTGTCCTTCTCGTTGTAGAGGTCGACGTGCTCGATGACGAGCACGGGGTCCTGCAGGGCGAGGGCGGCGTTCATCAGGCCGACGTAGTCCTCGGCCGTGGACGGCGCGACGATGCGCCATCCCGGGCTCGTCGCGAAGATGCCCGCCGGGTCCATGAGGTGCTGGGACCCGTAGCCGGAGCCCATCGCGACCTTGGTGCGGAGCACGAGGGGCACGGGATTGTCGCCGCCGAACATGTGACGGGCCTTGCCGATCTGGTTGAACACCTGGTCTGCGGCGACCCACATGAAGTCGGGGTACATGAACTCCACGACGGGGCGGAAGCGGCCGTCGAGCGCGAGCCCTCCTCCGAGGCCCGCGAACGCGTTCTCGCTGATCGGCGTGCCGAGCACGCGGTCGGGGTAGGCCGTGGCCAGGCCCTTGGTGGCGCCGTTCGTGCCGCCCTTCAGGCGGTGCACGTCCTCGCCGAGGACGACGATCCGCTCGTCGTCGGCCATGCGGCGTTCCATGACCGCGGCCACGGCGTCGACGAACTTCACGGCATCGCGATCGCGATCGTCGCCGGTCGGCTCGAGCGCCCGCAGGTCCTCCAGCTCGCTGCCGTCACCGCGCACGCCCACGTCGACGAACTCGGTGTCGGGCCAGAGCCCGGGGCGGATGCGGCGGCGCCCCGGCTTCTCGGGATCGTCCTCGAGGAGTTCGCCGGTCGCGGCATCCATCGCGGCGACCGCCTGCGCACGCACCGCGTCGACCTGCTCGCGCTCGAGCCGGCCGAGGCGGATCATCTCGCTGGCGACGCGCTCGAGCGGGTCGCGCGCACGCCACTCCTCCTCCTCGTCCTTCGTCCGATAGCCGAACGCACTCCCGGGGTACGGCCCGTTCTGGTGGAAGAAGCGATACACCTCCGCCTCGACGATGGCGGGCCCGCCCCCGGAGCGCATGACCTCGGCGGCCTCCTGCATCGCGAGGTGAACGGCGAGCGGGTCCATGCCGTCGACACGCCAGGACGGGATGCCGAAGCCCTGGCCGCGCACCGACAGCCGGGTGTCGGCGACGGCCTCCTCGATGCGCGTCGAGACGGCGTAGAGGTTGTTCTCGATGAAGAAGCAGACGGGCAGCTTCCACGCCGCCGACAGGTTCATCGACTCGAGGACGGAACCGATCTGCGCGGCGCCGTCGCCGAAGTAGTTGACCGTGAGGTCGGTCGTGCCCGCGTTCCGCTGCGCCCAGGCGTTGCCGGTCGCCATCGGAGCCCCGCCGCCGACGATCGCGTTGGTGCCGAGCGCGCCCGCCTCGAACCACTGCAGGTGCATGGAGCCGCCGCGACCGCGGCAGTAGCCCTGCGCGAGCCCGAGGATCTCGGCGAGCGTCCGCTGCAGCACCTGCTGCACCTCGGGGGTGACGAGCCCATCGAGGTCGAGCCGGCCGCCCGAGACGTGCGTGATCGCCTTCGCGAGGAACTGGTGGTGGCCGCGATGCGACCCGTTCACGGCATCCGTCGATCGCAGCCCCAGGATCGACCCGACCGCGCCGCCCTCCTGGCCGATCGACGAGTGGGCCGGACCGTGCACGAGCCCGTCGGCTGCCAGCTCGAGCACTCGCTCCTCGAAGGCGCGGATCAGGTGCAACTGGCCGAGCATCGTCTCGAGCAGGGCGGGATCCGCCGCCTTCCAGTCGGCTGCGGTGGTCGTGAGCTCGACCCACTCGGGAGCGGGTTCGAGGCGTCGTCGTCTCGGCATGGCTGCGGTCCTCCGTCGGCGGCGACCCAACGCGGCGATGCGATGGGTGGTGTAGTCATCGTAATCCACGCTTGGATCCAATCCAAGCATTCTCGCCAAAGAATGCCGTGCAGGCATCGGCCCTTCGCCGTATGATTGCATCCAGTCACCGGCGACGAGAGGATGCGACATGGCATTGCCCGGCCTCAGGGGAACCGAGCACATCGGGTTCACCGTGCCAGACCTGGACGAGGCGCACCGCTTCTTCGTCGACGTCGTCGGCTGCGAGTACGTCTACACGCTCGGCCCGTTCCAGCGGGATGACGACTGGATGGCCGAGCACCTGAACGTCCACCCCCGCTCAGTGATGCGCGAGCTCCGCTTCTTCCGTTGCGGGCACGGCCCGAACTTCGAGATCTTCCAGTGGGAGCCCGCCGACGGCCAGGCCGGCCAGCCGAGGAACAGCGACATCGGCGGCCACCACCTCGCGTTCTACGTCGACGACCTCGATTCGGCGGTCGCCTACCTGCGCGAGTCGGGCGTGAGGGTGCTGGGCGAGCCGACTGCGAGCCGCAATGCGAGCGAGGGCCAGCGATGGGTCTACTTCCTCGCTCCGTGGGGCATGCAGCTCGAGCTCGTCAGCTTCCCGGACGGCAAGGCGTACGAGGCCCACGCCACCGTCAAGCTCTGGGACCCGCGGAACCCGGTCGCATGAGCGACGGTGCGCTCCAGACCCCCGCGTCGCGCGACGGCAACGCCGCGATCCGCGTGGCCGCCGGCATCCGCGACGCGATCGAGCACGGAGACCTGGCGCCGGGGTCCCGGCTTCGCCAGGAGGAGATCGCCGAGCGGTTCGGCGCGAGCCGGGTGCCGGTGCGCGAGGCGCTGAAGGCGCTCGAGGCGGAGGGACTCGTCACCCTCGTGGCGAACGCGGGCGCCTGGGTCTCCCGTCTGACGCTCAGCGAGTGCGAGGAGGTCTACCAGACCCGGGAGCGGCTCGAACCGCTCCTGCTGCGCTACTCCGCACCTCGCCTGACGCCGTCCGACCTCGATCAGCTGGAGGGACTCGCGACCGAGATGACCGTGCACGACGACGTCGGCGAGTTCCTCCGCCTCGACCGCGCGTTCCACATGCTGAGCTACTCGCGAGCCGACACCCTCATGCTGGGCGACCTCGTCGAGCGGCTCTGGAACGCGACCCAGCCGTATCGGCGCGCCTACACGATGCTCGCCGACGCGGACACGCGCAGGATCATGCACGATGAGCACCACCTCATCGTGGTCGCCCTGCGGGACGGCGACGTCGAGGGCGCCGAACGCACGGTCGCGAGCCACATCCGCCGCACGAGGCGGCTGCTCGCGCGGCATCCGGAGGTCTTCTCGCCCGGGTGACCGGCCGGTAACCCTGGTCAGGGGGCCGCGTCGTGCTTCGCGGAAGGAGCGGGCCGCATGGACTTCATGGCCTGCAGCACGTCGACGGCCGACGCGATCGAGCCGGTGGTCGGGGGCGACTCGTGGCCGAGGTCCGCGAGGGACTGGTACGACGCGTCTCGCCGACCGATCACGAACCAGATGCCGCGCGCGGTCCCGTCGGACCGATTGAGGTAGAGGTGTGGTCGGTTGGAGTCGAAGCAGAACGAGTCTCCGGGCTCGAGGTCGTAGGTCTCGAAGTCGATGCGCAGCGTGAGACGGCCCTCCAGCAGGACCCCGTATTCGAGGCCGGCGTGGCGCATCATCTTGCCCTCGACAGAGCTTGAGGCACCCGGCTGGTAGGTGACGATCAACGGGTCGGCGACCGTGCTCGTCCCCACCGCCATCCGCTCCCACGTCACGCCGTTCTCCATCTCGATCATGGGGCTGTCCTCGCGACGCTGCACCACGTCGTCGCTCAGCCGGTCCCCTGCCGGCGACGGACCGGACCGGTCGGCCGCGGCGCGGGACGCGGAGGAGTCGCGTGCTCCGATGAGGCCATCGAGCGAGATGCCGAGGTAGGTCACGAGTGCGTAGAGCGTGCTGACCGACGGCTGCGTCTTGCCCGTCTCCACCTGGGAGAGCAGGCTCGCCGACACGCCCACCGCCGCGGCCACGTTCCGCAGGCTCAGCTTCTTCGCCTCCCTCGCTCGGCGAAGCTCGGACCCCACGTCCAACTGCATCATCGCGTCCTTTCATGCGGCTCGCGCCAGCCTTCAGTCAGACTGAACAGATCGCCTGCCAAATGATAGCGTCAATCACCGCGTACTTCCCCGATACCGGGCGATTCGGTGGGGCGCGTCGCCCGGTGCATCCCCAAGCGTTAACTGATACTGTACGAATCGCGTCCGTGTACCACGGACGCGGCGCGGCAGACGGACGGGAGAGCGACGATGACGACCCTCGGATTCCTCGGGCTCGGCAACATGGGCACCGCGATCGCGGGCAGGCTGGTCGGTGCCGGCGGCGAGGTCCAGGTGTGGAACCGCAGCCCGGAGGCCGCGGAGTCGCTGGTCGCGCGCGGGGCGATCGCGGCGGAGCATCCCGCCGGTGCCCTCGCTGCGCCGGTGTCGTTCTCGATGCTCGCGAACGACGAGGCGGCGGAATCGGTGCTGACCGCGGAGAACCTCGAAGGCGGACCAGAGGGTCGCATCCACGTGAACATGGCGTCGATCAGCGTCGACGCCGCCGATCGGCTCGAAGCCGTCGCCGCCGCCGCCGGGGTCCGATATGTCGCGTGCCCGGTGCTGGGGCGGCCCGCCGTCGCGGCCGAGGGCCGGCTGAACCTCCTGCTCGCAGGTCCCGACGACGCACTGGACGCGGTCGCGCCGTACCTCGAGCACTGCGGCATCCGGCAGTGGCGCTTCGGCGAGCGGCCGCGACAGGCGAACGCTGTCAAGATCGCCGTCAACTACACGATCCTCCACGCCCTGCAGGCGCTCGCCGAATCGGTGTCCCTCGTCGAGCGCCACGACATCGACTCGAGCTCGTTCGTGGAACTGCTGTCGAACAGCCTCTTCCCCGGTGCGGTCTACACCGGGTACGGATCGATGATCGCCGAACGCCGCTACCGCCCGGCAGGCTTCGCCATGGAACTCGGCCTCAAGGACCTCGGCCTCGCCGAGGAATTGGCGGCGGAACGCCGGCTCGAACTGCCGACGGCGCCGGTCCTGCGCGAGCGCTTCGAGTCGGCCCTGGCCGACCGGGAACTCGCCGAGCTCGACTGGTCGGCGGTCGCCGAGGTCACCCGGCGCGGATGATCGTACGCGCCGGCACGCGCGACGCGACCACCCGCGCACCGGATGTCGCTCAGCGGAAGGCCGTGCGCCCCCATTCCGTGTTCAGGTGCGACTGCGAGTCGCGGAGCGTGCTGAGGTCGGCGCCGACGGCGTAGTAGCGCTTGCCCGCCACGAGCAGCTCCTCGGCCGGGAACTTGGTGATGACCTCGCAGCCGGTCGCCGTGACGACGACCTCCTCCTCGATGCGCGCCGCACCCCAGCCGTCGGACGACGGCCAGTAGGTCTCCAGCGCGAATACCATGCCCTCTTCGAGCACCTCGGGGTGATCGAAGGAGGTGAGCCGCGAGAAGATCGGCTTCTCCCAGATCGAGAGGCCGACACCGTGACCGTACTGCAGGGCGAAGGCGGCCTCCTCGTTCGCGAAGCCGAACTCCTCGGCCTTCGGCCAGACGGCGACGATGTCGGCCGTGGTCGCCCCGGGGCGCACGAGCGCGATCGCGCGGTCCATGTACTCGCGCGCCTTGCGGTACGCGTCACGCTGCGCGATCGAGGCGGAACCGACCGCGAAGGTCCGGTAGTAGCAGGTCCGGTAGCCGTTGAAGCTGTGGAGGATGTCGAAGAAGGCCGGATCGCCGGGGCGGATGAGACGATCGCTGAACACGTGCGGGTGGGGGGAGCACCGCTCGCCGGAGATCGCGTTCACGCCTTCGACATGCTCCGAGCCGAGGTCGTAGAGCGTCTTCGCGACCAGCCCCACCGTCTCATTCTCACGGACACCCGGTCGCAGGAAGTCGTAGAGGTTCTCGTAGGCGGCATCCACCATGGAGGCGGCCTGCGTCAGCAATCGGATCTCATCGCCGGTCTTGATCCGCCGGGCCTCCAGGAACACCTGCTGGCCGTCGACGACCTCGATGCCGGCGCGCTGGAGGGCGAAGAGGATCGGCAGTTCGATGACGTCCACGCCGAGCGGCTGGTCGGCGATCCCGAACTTCTCGAGCTCGCGCTTGATCTTGCGCGCGACCTCGTCGGCGATTCCGGCGTCCGGCGGGAAGGCGCCCCGCAGGGTCGAGATGCCCGCGCGAGCTCCACTCTCCAGGCGCGGGCGGGTGGCCCCTTCGTGCGGTGCGCCGGGATCGGCGTCCATCTCCGCGGTGGTGACGTCGAGCCAGGGGTTGTAGAGCGCATGGTGCTTCGCAGCGGACCCGAAGTCCCACGAGATCGGGTCGCTGTTGCGCGTGAGCAGGGCGAACCTGATCAGCTTGTCGATCGCCCACGTGCCGATGTGGGTCGCGGTCATGTAGCGGATGTTGGCGAAGTCGAACGCGAGCAGAGCTCCGAGCTCGGATCGATCCAGTTGCGCCTTGAGCTTCGCAAGCCGTTCGGCTCGCAGCCGGTCGAAGTCGACGCGCGCCTCCCAGTCGACGGAGTTCATTCCCGTGGTGCCGGTGCTCTTCATCGAAGCCTCTCGTTCCTGGCCCGCTGGCCGTTCAGTACTGGAGATTGCTGTCCAGTCTAGGTAAACAATGGTGCGGTCACCATCACCGCGGCCGCTCCTCGGACGCCGGACTGGTATCCTCGCGACAGCCTCGGGCCGGACCGTCTGGCACGGGATCGAGCCCACGGGCAGTACCGCACCGACGCAGGAGCCAGATGACCTCCGAAGACCTCGGATCGCGCCTTCGCGAGATCCGCACCCGGAAAGGGCTGACCCTCCGAAGCGTGGCGCAGGCCGTCGGCGTTTCGGCGAGCCTGATCTCCCAGGTGGAGACCGGCAAGACCCAGCCGTCGGTGTCGACGCTCTATGCGCTCGTGACGCATCTCGGGGTGTCGTTCGATGAGCTCATGACCGGCGCCGCCGCGACCGGGCCCGCCCGGCACGGCCCCGTCGACGGAGCCGCTCCGCAGCACCCGGTCCAGCGGTCGTCGGAGAACGCCGTGCTCGAGATGGAGAACGGCGTGCGCTGGGAGCGGTTGGCCAGCAGCCCGGCCGGGCCCGCCGAGGCCGTGCTGGTCAGCTACGAGCCCGGCGCATCGAGCTCCCTCGATCGCCGGCTCATGCGGCATGCCGGCTTCGAGTTCGCCTACATCATCGAGGGCGAGATCACCCTCCGGCTCGAGTTCGAGACCTACGTGCTCGGCCCGGGCGACTCGCTGCAATTCGACTCCACCCGACCGCACCTCTACGAGAACCGCGGCACGTCGCCGGCGCGAGGCGTGTGGTTCGTGACGGGCCGACGCGAGCATCGTGACGGTGCCCCCGCCGCTCCGGACGAGCCCGTCCAGCGCCGGGGGGCACGGTTGAGCTCGGCGGTCGACGTGCTCCGCGCGATCGATGAATCCTGAACTCACGAGGACCCCCCGGGCGGCGCCGCGGACCGGGCGCGGTGAGCTCGCGCGATGATCGGGATGAGCGCGGCGAGGATCACGAACACGCCCTGAACCCAGTACTGCCACGAAAGGCTGAGTCCGAGGTAGCTCAGGGAGTTGGTGATCGACTGCAGCAGGAGCCCGGCCGCAGCGACGGCGATCGCGGAGCCCGAGCCGCCGAAGATGCTCGCGCCGGCGATGACGATCGCCGTGACCGAGGTGAGCGTGAGCGCCTGGCCGGTGTTGGGATCGCCGATGCCGGTCCGGGTGTAGAGGATGAGGCCCGCGATCGCGGCGAGCACGCCGGCCGCGACCGCGGCGAGGAAGCGCATCCGAGGCACGACCACGCCCATCCGGTTCGCCTTGACGGGATCCGACCCCGCCGCCCGCAGCCCGCGACCGAGCGTCGTTCGCTGGATGACCCACCAGAGCGTGCCCGCGATGGCGAGGGCTATGACGAGGACGAGCGGCACTCCGCCGATCGTGGTTCCGATCGCGGTCATGATGTCGCCCGTCGCCGAGCCGCCCGGGGCCGGCCTGAGGACTTGCGCAGCGCCGACGATCGCGATCGACGTCACGAGGGTCGCGATCACGGGCGGCAGGCCCAATCGGGTCACGAGGAGGCCGTTGACGGAGCCGACGACCAGTCCGGCGAGCAGGGCGAGCAGCACGCCGAGCGCGAAGTACGCTGGGCCGCCCTGTCCGAAGAACGAGATGACGACCGTCGCCAAGGCGACGACCGAGCCGATGCTGAGGTCGATGCCCCCGGTGATGACCACGAGCAGCTGCGCGAGTCCCACGAGGATGATGACCGCGGCGCCGGCGAGCAGCTGGCCCAGGTTGAGCGGGCTGACGAACGCCGGCGCCACCAAGGTCGTCGCGGCAGCCAGTACGACGGTCAGCCCGACGAGCACCATCGCCTGCGATTCGGCCAGAATCGCATTGCGACGTCGCTTCGGCGTTCCCTCGATGACCTGCGTCGAACGGGTGTGGGTGGTCGAGAGCACCGCGGCTCCCGTGATCGCCCGCTCGGTGACCGCATCGCCGTCGAGCATCGCTTGCAGCTGGCCGCGTGAGAACACCGCCACCCGGTCGCAGAGGCCCTCCAGTTCGACGGCATCCGTCGAGAGCACGACGACCACCACGCCGTCGGCGGCGAGTTCGCGCAGGAACGCGTAGATCTCGACCCTGGCCCCGGCGTCGACACCCTGGGTCGGGTCTTCCACGAGCAGCACGCGCAGGTCGCCGAGTCGCGCCCGCGCGAGGAGCACCTTCTGCTGGCTGCCGCCGGAGAGCGCCGTGACCGGCACCTCGAGGTGAGGGGTCTTCACGGCGAGTCCTTGGATGGCGCTGCGGGTCATGGAGTACTCGCGTCGCCGCTCGACGACGCCCACGGGCATCGCCTCGTGCAGCGAGGGGGCCACGACGTTCTCGCGAATCGACATCTTGCCGAACATCGCCTCGCCCAGCCGGTCGCCCGGCAGGTAGACCACGCCCGCCCGCTTGGCAGCCCGCGGCGAGCGGAGCGAGAGCGGCACTCCCTCGAGGGCGACGATCCCGGAGCTCGAGCCGTGTCCGCCGAGGGACCTGAGGAATTCGCGCTGACCGTTCCCCTCGACGCCCGCGACCCCGAGGATCTCGCCGCGGCGAGCCACGAGCGAGATGTCGTCGAAGCCCTCCCCGCTCAGCGACTCGACGGCGAGGGCGACGGGGGCATCGACCCCGCCGTCGAGCTTCGGGGGGAAGGTGGTCTCGAGGCTGCGCCCGACGATCAGTTCGACGATCGCGTCTTCGCTGTAGTCCGCGACGTCACCTCGACCGACGACCCGGCCGTCGCGGAGCACGGTGAGATCACTCGCGATCTCGATGACTTCAGGGATGCGGTGGGTGATGTAGACGACGGCGACGCCGCGCTCGAGCAGCTCCCCGAGCATCCGGAAGAGCCAGCGCGTCTCCTCCGGCCCGAGCGCCTCGGTCGGCTCGTCCAGGACCAGGACGCTCGGTTCGCTCGCCAGCGCAGCGGCGATCTCGACGAGGTGCGCCTCGCGTAACGAGAGCGCCGACACGAGCGCGCGGGGATCGATCGAGAGCCCGAGCGCGGTGAAGTGCTCGGTGAGCCACGATGCCGCGCTCCGGCGCGGCGGTCGCTTCGACTCCGGCAACAGGAGCATCACGGCGTCGAGCACGGTCAGTGCCGGAGCGAGCGCCGGTGTCTGGTAGACGATGGCGAGCCCGAGCTCCCTGGCCTCGCTCGGGCGCATCCGACCGAACTGCTGGCCTGCGAGGCCGATCGTCCCGGAATCCGGCACGACCGACCCCGCCGCGATGCCGACGAGCGTCGACTTGCCCGCGCCGTTCTCGCCGAGGATCGCGTGGACCCTCCCCGGGGCGACCGAGACGCTCACGTCGTCGAGCGCGCGAACGCCGGGGTAGGTCTTCGTGATTCCCGTGAGTGCGAGGGCGGTACTGAGGTTCGTCGACGTCTTCATGATCAGCCGAACAGCTCCGTGATCTCGTCGGGCGTCAGGAGCGTCGACGGCGTGGCGTCCGGCGGCGCGTCGGGAAGGCAGGCGTCATCGGGGGTCACTGCGCCCTCGCTCAGGCCCGTGGAGTCCTCGTAGATCGCCAGCTCGTAGATCGACGGCTCGCCGTTGCTTCCGCCCTGGAACGCCGCCACGGCCTTGCGCAGCGCCACACGGCCGATCCACGTGCGCGATGAGACCGTCGCGAGCTCGTAGCTCTCGTTGGTCTCCTTGAGTTCCGCGAATCCGCAGCTCAACGAGTTGTCGTCGGTCGAGACCATCGGCGGCAGCGAGAGGCCGGCCGCCTCGTAGGCGCGGATGACGCCCGCAGCGGCGGCTCCGTAGTCGACGATGACCGCATCGATCTCCGGGAACTGCGAGAGCAGTCCCGCCATGGCCTGCTGCGCCTGCGCCGGGTCCCAGTTGGTGACGACGGGCTCCGGCGTCAGCAGCGTGATCTGGGGGTTGTCTGCGAGCACCTCGCTGACGCCCTCGAATTCCTGCGTCGAGACGAGCGCACCTGCCGGTCCGCCCAGGAAGACGACGTTGCCGCCCTCGTCACCGAGCACGTCCACGACCCACTGGGCCCATGACTTGCCGACGAACTGCGGCGACTGGTCGGTGTAGTCGAGGTAGTCGGCGCCTGCCTGGCCCTGGGGGTCGGAGGCGAAGTTCACCACGATCGACCCGGCCTCCGTCGCCTGCCGGATGGCGGGGAGATGTGCTTCCCCGGGTCCGGCGTCCGGGATCACCAGGATGATGTCGGTTCCCTTCGAGGCCAGGCTCGTGATGCCGCTCGTGGTCGCCTCGAGGTCGAAACGACCCGCGACGTACTCCACGCTCGTGATCGCGGGACACTTCGCGGCTTCGCTCTCGATCTCCGCGAGCACGGTCTTGGACCAGCTGTTCGTGCCGATGCCGTCGACGACGCCAAGCGTCATCTCCTCGGCGTCCTCGGGGCAGACGTCCTCGATGGAGATGAACTGGTCGACGGTGCCGACGCTGCCGGCGGCGATGTCGGCCTCGAGGTTGCTGGGGGCGCCGTCCTCGCCGGCGTCGCTTCCACCGGAGTTGGTCGACGAACAGCCTGCCAGGACGAGTGCGGCCACGGCGACGGCCGAGGCCGCCCCGAGGATCCGCCTACGGGGGATCATGTGGTTCACTTGACACTCCTCATCGAGTCGTTGGTGCGGGAGGACGGGACTTGTCCCGTCGCACGAGGCTCCGAAGCCTCGCGGTGTTGCCGCCCAGCTGGAGCTGGACGACGATCCCGACGCCGATGATCAGCGCCTGGACGATGTTCTGCACGGCGGTCGCCTGCGTGAAGGTCTGGACCAGCTGGCTGAGCTGGGCGAGGAAGAGGGCGCCGAGGGCAGTCCCGACGACGCTGCCGCGCCCGCCCGTGAGCGCGGTGCCGCCGAGCACGACCGCGGCGATGCTGGCCAGGAGGTAGTCGTCGCCCGCGGTCAGGGTCGGTGAGCGGAGGAGCCCGGCGAGCAGCACGCCTCCCGCCGCGGCGAGCGCGGTGGCGAGCCAGTAGGCCGCGATGCGATAGCCGCGGGTGGCGACGCCGATGTTGTACGCGCTGCGCGGGTTCTCGCCGACGAGCTCGAACCGGCGTCCCAGCCGCGTGCCTTTCAGGACCAGGTGGGTGACGAGCACGATACCCACGGCGAAGAAGACGAGCACCGGGATGCCCCAGACTCGGCTGAGCGCGAACCCGCTGAGTTCCGGGGTGGTCTGGGCGCCGAATCCGCTGGAGATGGCCTGGACGGCGCCGACCATGAGGGCGTTCACCGCGATGGTGACGACGAGCGGCGGCAGGCCGAAGACGGCGACCACGATGCCGCTGAGCAGGCCGAACAGCGAGGTGCCCACGATCGCGACGACGATGGCCGTCTGGAGCCCCCAGTCCGCTTCCCCGCCGAACTTCGCGACGATCAGGGCTCCGAGCGTGACCGCGCCCGGAATCGACAGGTCGAGGCCACCCTGCTGGATGACGAGGGTCTGGCCGACGGCCACGATGGCGGTCAGCGCCGCGAAGGGCAGCATCGAGACGATCGCGGTCGGCCCGACGCTCCCGGCAGCGATGAGCGGGCTGATGGCGAACAGCGCCACGACCGCGACGAGGGCCCGGGTGCCACTCCACGACCAGACGACACGCGCCAGTGACGGCCGGTCGAGGATCTCCGGTCGCCCGGCGACGCCCGCGCGCTGCTCGGTGGAGGTCATGACAGCTGCGCCGCCAGGTCCGGGTGCCATGAGCCGTCCAGCTTCGCCTCCGGCATCTGCCCGGTGATGTAGTCGCGTGATGCCGCGGCACTGGCACGGAGTGCGTCGAGGTCGACTCCGACGAGCACGCCGTCCTCCTTGACCCGCACTCCCTGCACGAACACGTCGCGCACCAGTCCGGGATGTGCGGAGTAGACGACCGCGCCGATCGGGTTGTTCAGCGGAGTGAGGGCGAGCGAGCGGTCGTCGAGCACGACGATGTCGGCGGCCTTGCCGACCTCGATCGAGCCGGTGCGATCGTCCAGACCCGCGGCATGGGCCCCGTCGATGGTGGCGAAGCGGATGACCTCGGCGACGCTCAGGCCGATGCGCTCGACGACCTCGCCGGTCTCGACGCCCGGTGCGTTGTCGAGCGCTCGCTGCATGCCGATGGCGGTGCGCATGGTTCCGAACATGTCGCCGCCGTTGGAGCTGCAGACGTCGATGGAGAAGGTCGGCCGGATCCCCGCCTGCAGGAGCCGTCCCGTGGCGGGGAATCCATGGCCCATCTGCATCTCGACGTCGGGCGCGACGGATGCCGTGCCGCCGGAGTCGGCGATCATCCGAAGCTCGTCGTCGCCCAGGGTGCAGCAGTGCACGTAGGTGGTGCGGTCGGAGAGCAGCCCGTCGGCCTGGAGCTTCCGGATCGGTCCGGACTTGCCCCAGTAGCCGTCGCCGACGTGGACCGTGACACGCAGGTCGAGGTCCTGGGCGAGGCGGAAGTCGCGGGCGTTGACCTCCGGCGTCGTGAACTGGGGACCGCGGAGCGCGAGCGCCATCGTGACGAGTCCGTCATCGCTGCTGAAGTACTGGTCGCGGACCCGGCCGGCGTCCGCTGCGGGGTGGTCGTTCGGCGACGGCAGAGGCGCTCCCCACTGCTTCGCGCCACCGCCGTGCGCGAAGACGGCCCGCATCCCCGTGTCCATCAGGGCCTGGACGGCCGCATCCGCGTGCGCCGGCGTGGCGAGGTTGTGCGACCAGTCGACGAGGGTCGTGATACCCGAGTCGAGCGCCTCGAGCGCCCCGAGGTAGTTGCCCGTGTAGGTGTCCTCCGGCCGGAAGTACTTGCTCAGGCCGGAGTGCAGGCCTGCGAGGTACTCGGTGAGGGACCAGTCGGAGGCCACGTGCCGCACCACCGACTGCCACGTGTGACGGTGAGTGTCGACGAATCCCGGGTGGACGATGCGGCCGCTGACGTCGACGACGACCGCATCCTCGACGGAGAGGTCGCGCCCGATGGCCTCGATCAGGCCGTCGGCGCCGATGAGGATATCGGTCTCGGTCAGCACCTCGCCGGGTCGAGCGGAGGTGATGACCGTGCCGCCGCGCAGCAGGGTTCTGGTGCTCATGTCGTCGTTGACTCCTCGTTCGGGCGATGGGCGGGTGGGCCGCATCACGTCGTTCCGTGTGCCGTCATGGTAGGAGCGCCACTTCACAGGTGTCAAGTCACACTTACCAGTTGTTTATCTGAGATGAACGAATCGACCCCTCGGCAGCGCCTAGGCCCGCTCCCGATACAGCGGGATGTCGATCGGAGGTTGCGGAATGAATCCGCCGTGACGCGCCATCTCGTCGTAGAGGTGCTCATGCGAGTCGGCCAGCGTGCGGAGCGCCCCCGGGACGTCGACGTGCACGAGCTGCCCACCGCGCTTGACCACGCGGCCGTCCACGAGCACGGTGTCGACGCACCCGGCGTGGGCTTGCGCGATGATGGCGCCGGCGGGATCGAGCCGATTCCAACCTGCCTGGCTGATTCCGCCCATCTCGAGGAGCACGATGTCCGCTCGCTTTCCCGGTGTGAGCGAGCCGACCACGTCGTCCACTCCGGCTGCACGCGCCCCGTTGACCGTCAACCAGCGCAACGCGTCGCGCGTCGTCCACGACATCTCCTGCGGGGCCATCCAGCGCTGATAGCCCGGCTCGTCGGCCCGATACCGGCTCGCTTGGAGGACGAGCCGCGCATGGGAGATCATGTCGCCGCCGTTGCCGCTCACGCAGTCGATGCCGAGGCTCGGTCCGGGCGTATGGGTCGTGACCTCCGCGATGGCGGGATACCCCATCCCCATCTGCATCTCGGTCTCGGCGCAGACCGACACGGTCGTCCCCGTGCCCTCGAGCATGCGCCACTCCTCGTCGGTGTTGAAGGTGCAGTGCACGAGCAGGACGTCGTCGCCCAGCAGCCCGTGCGCATCGAGCACCTCCACGTCCTTGAAGAGCTGGCGCACCATGACCTGGTTCGCGTGCATCGTGATGCGAGCGCCGAGCTCGCGTGCCAGGGCGAACTCGCGCGCCACCTGGGCGGCAGGCGCGATCGCCAGTTCCTGAGGGGCGATGCCGAACCGCAGCAGGCCGTCTGCGGAGAAGTACTCCTGCCTGATGCTCGTCGCGAGGCGGGCGCGCGTCGTGAGATCGGCCGGATCTGCGTCGCCCTCGGAGCCCCCGAGAGACTCGCCCCACGTATTGCTCGTGATGGGTGTCAGTCCGTGGCCGTAGAGACCGCGGATCCCAGCGTCGCGCAGGCCGGAGACCGCCGCGTGAGCGCAGTCGGGATCGAGGATGTTGTGGCAGTAGTCGACGATCGAGGTGATGCCGCAGTTGAGCGCGTCGAGCGCCCCGACGTAGTTGCCGGCGTACATGTCGGCGGCGCGGTACCGCGGAGCCATCTGGAGCCGGATCCCCCTCAGGTAGTCGGGGATGTTGCCGTCGGCGAGGATGCCGCGCAGCGCCGTCTGCCAGGTGTGCCGATGCGTGTCCACCATCCCAGGCATCGCGATCATCGTCGACGCGTCGATCACCTCCGCGTCCGTGACTCCGAGGTCGGCCCCGACCGCGGCGATCACCCCGCCCTCGATGAGGATGTCGCCGCGCGGGAGGTCGCCGATCGTGTCGTCCATGGATACGACTGCGGCTCGAGAGATGAGGGTGCGCATGTTCAGTTCCTCCGGTGGTCGGCCGGACGGGGCGCCTCGGCTCGCGGGTCGATCAGGGTCTTGATGCGGGTCGACGTGCCGGCGCGGAGGGGCTCGAGCCCCTCCGACACGGCATGCTCGAGCGGCAGGGCGAGGGGGGCGACATCGGACCAGTCGTCGCGGGCGGCGAGGAGTCGCACCGCCTCGGGCAGGTCGTCGGCGAACACGTGGGCGTTGGTGCCGATCACCGTGTACTCGCGCACGGTCCACTGCGCGAGCGGCACGGTGACGTCCGCCCGCTGGATCCCGACCGGGACGATCGTCGAACCCGGACGGGCCGCGTCGAGGACCGAGCGGAGTCCGGCTGCGCTCCCGCTCACCTCGAAGAGCACGTCGGGACTCATGCCGAGCTGCTGGAGCCGATCGGCGACGCTCCCGCCGTGCGCGTCGAGCACCTCGTGGGCTCCGAGTCGTCGCGCGAGCGCAAGGCGCTCGGGGTCGAGGTCGACCGCGAGCACGCGCTGGCCGACCGCCGCCGCCGCGACGACGAGGAATGCGCCGATCCCGCCCGTTCCCACGATGACGGCGTGGTCGGACGGGCCGAGTCCGCTCCGTCGCACGGCATGCACGGCGATCGACATGGGCTGGGCGAGGGCGAGGGTGTCCGGGGACAGGCCGGTCCCGCTGACGTCCAGCAGAACGGAGCCGGGCACGACCGCGAACTCGGCGAGCCCTCCGTCCGACTGCAGTCCGGCGGTGCGGTACCGTTCGCACAGGTTCGTTCGCCCGCGGAGGCAGGCGCGGCAGGTCCCGCATGACACGCCGGCGCCGCACACGACCGTCGCGCCGACCGCGAGGCCCTCGACGTCGGGCCCGATCCGCTCGACCGTGCCGGCGAACTCGTGGCCCAGCACCACTGGGGGCGAGGTCAGCACGGGGCCGTGGTCGTACTCGGCGGCGTCACTGCCGCAGACCCCGCAGACCGACACCCGGACCAGCACCTCGCCGGGTCCGGGCTCAGGCACGGGGAGCGTGGCGACCGTGGCGTCCCCGGCGCCCGTGAAGACCAGCGCCCGCATCAGAGGACTCCGCCGGCGGACCCGAACGGAATCTGCACGGCCTGGCGTTCGGCGATCATCCGCCCGAGGAGGCGATCGTAGACGGCGCGATGGCCGGGGGAACCGAGGTAGGCCTCGAGCGCCGCGGCGTCATCGACGACCGCGACGACGCCGAAGTCGGCGCCCGGGCGAAGGCCGAGGCTCGCGCCGCAGTGGTAGGCGCGGAGCATCGGCAGCTCCGCCGCCATCTCCTGCAGCGCGGTGGTCAGCTCCTCCACGTGCGTCTCGCCGACCCCGTCGACCCAGGTGAAGACCGCGAGGTGGATGATCATGCTGCGCCTCGCTCCGGCCGTGCGCTGTCGAACATGGGGCTCCTCTCCATTGAGTTTCAGTGGTACTTTACAACCGCGCTGGTTCGGCAACCAGTACTGATCACGGATCCGCGAGAAATGGCGGATCTTCACCAGATCGCTCCGCGCATGCGTTTCGCGTCAGTGAACGACAGGGCTCGCAGGTGGAGTACTCGGAGAAGGAGCCAAGGAATGACCAGTCCCCGGATCGCCGTGCTCGGCACGGGTGCGCAAGGCGCCGGCATCGGCGCCGACCTCGTCCGCGCAGGGCTCGACGTGACGTTCATCGAGCAATGGCCCGCACATGTCGAGGCCATGCGCGAACGCGGGATCGAGGTCCGACTCCCGCTCGAGACCGTCGTGACCGACGTTCGGGCGCTGCACTTCTGCGAAGTCGCCACCCTGCGGGAGCCGTTCGACATCGTCCTCGTGCTGGTGAAGGCCTACGACACCCGGTGGGCCGTGGAGCTCATCGCCCCCCTGCTCGCCGAGGACGGCCTGGTCGTGGGCGTGCAGAACGGCATGACCATGCCCGCCATCGCGGAGGTCGTCGGTGCACACCGCACGATCGGAGCGGTCATCGAGATGGCCTCGAACATGTTCGAGCCCGGAGTCGTCACCCGGCAGAACGCCCCGCGCGACTCCTGGTTCGCGGTCGGCGGCGCAGAACCGCGCGCGCAGTCCCGAGCGGGCGAGGTCCAGCAGGTCATGCGCCACGCCGGCACCGTCGAGGTCTCCGATGACATCCACTCCTCGAAGTGGATGAAGCTCGTGGCCAATGCCGGCGAACTGGTGCCCTCGGCGATCCTCGACCTGCCGCTCGCCGACGCCGTCCGCGTGCCGGGAGTGCACGACTTCATGAATCGATGCGGCGTCGAGGCTTCCCGTGCGGCCATGGCGGACGGCGGACGGCTGGTGAGCATCTTCGGCCTGGAATCGAGCGAGGTGACTGATGCCGAGGCGTACTCCGCGCGGTTGCTCGGCGAGGTGCTCGACAAGTACTCGCTGCCCGACACCCGCACGACGGTGCTCCAGGACTGGATGAAGGGGCGTCGCTCGGAGTATCGCGAGGTGAACGGGCACGTCGTCGACGTGCTCGATCGCGTCGGCGAGCGCGCTCCGGTCAATGCGCATGTCGTCGACCTCGCCCGCCGCATCGAGCAGGGCGAACTCCAGCGCGGCATCGGTCTGCTCGACCTCATGCTCGAGGGAGTTCCCACGTGAGGGGCCGCGAGCCGCGGATCGCGGTGCTCGGCGCCGGGGCGAACGGCGGCGGCATCGGCGTCGACCTCGTCGGCGCCGGCCTGGACGTCACGTTCGTCGAGCAGTGGCCCGAGCACGTCGATGCGATCCGCCGGGACGGGCTGCGCGTCGAACTGCCCGATCGCACCACGGTGGAGCGGATCCCGGCCCTGCACCTCTGCGAAGTGGCCGAGCGTCGCGACGCGTTCGACCTGGTCCTGATGCTGGTGAAGGCGTACGACGCAGGGTGGGCCGCACGACTCCTGGAACCCCTGCTGGCCGAGGACGGGCTGCTCATCGCCGTCCAGAACGGGATGACCGCCGATCTCGTCGCCGAGGTGGTCGGAGAGGACCGCACGCTCGGGTGCGTGATCGAGGTGTCCGGGGAACTCGTCGCGCCGGGCTTCGTCCGGCGTCACACCCCGGCGGATCGATCCTGGTTCGCACTCGGCGCACTCGGCGACGACGGTCACCCCGCGCTCGACGGAGCGGCCGAGATCCTCGAGCATGCGGGATCCGTCTCGGTGGTCGACGACATCCGCTCGGCCAAGTGGATGAAGCTCGTCAGCAACTGCACCACGCTGGTGTCGACTGCCGCGCTCGGCCTGCCCATGATCGCCGCACTCGAGACGCCGGGGATGCGGGACCTGATGGTCCGAGCCGGCCAGGAGGCGCTCGAGGTCGGCCGGGGCGAGGGCCACGCGGTGCTCCCCATCTTCGGGCTCGCCCCCGCCGATCTCGCCCGTCCGGACACGGTCGTCGAGACCCTGCTCGATACGCTCTACCGCGGCTTCGTCCTGCCGACGACGACCACCACGGTGCTGCACGACTGGCGACGAGGTCGTCGGAGCGAGGCCGAGCAGCTCAACGGACACGTGGTGCGGCTCGGCGCGCGCCACGGCATCCCCACGCCGGCCAACGACGCCCTCATGGCGGTCGCCCGGGGGATCGAACGGGGCGACCTCCGGCCGGAGCCGCGCAACGCCGAGCGCCTGCTCGCGCTGGCCGGCTGACGGCCGAGCCGGGGCCGATCCCGCAGGATCGGCCCCGGCGATCGGCTCAGTCGTCTTCCGTGTACTGGTACGGGTTGGCGATCTGCTCGTCCTCGGGGATCTGGGGATGCATCCACTCGTCCCATGCCTCCTCGCCCATCGTGCTGCGCACGTGGTCCACGGATGCCGCGACCTTGTCGCGCACGGGCGCGAGCGGGAGTCCGATCCGCTCGCCGTCGTACTTCACGACCCGACCGTCGACGACGACGGTGTGCACGTCGGCCGTTCCCGCCTGGTAGACGACGTGGGCGTACGGGTTCAGGATCGGCGTCATCGCGGGCGACTCGTCGTTCTTGATGAGCACCACGTCGGCCTTCTTGCCCACGGTCAGCGATCCGAGCCTGTCGGTCATCCCGAGGGCGGTCGCGCCGCCCATGGTCGCCTGCCAAACGACGTCCTCCGCGCGGAGCCGGTTGACGTTGACGGTCTCGCCCCGGGACTGCAGGTCGAGGTGATCGCGCGACCGGAACGCGCTGAGCGTCGCGCGCATCGCCGAGAAGAAGTCGGCGCTCCACCACACGCTCGTGTCCATCGACAGCGACGCGGGAATGCCGTACTTGCGGATCTCCCACGTCGACGGGTAGCCCTGTCCGGCGCTCTGCTCGCTCTCGGTCGCGACCGAGACCGTGCCGCCGGTCGCGGCGATCTTCTGGTAGCTCTCCGGGCTGAGCGACGAGGCGTGCACGTAGGTGACCTCGTCGGTCATCCAGCCGCCGTCGTACATGTGCGTGATGGCCTGGTCGGTGGTCGCGCCCCAGACGCCCGCGTGGGTCGTGACCCGCAGTCCGAGGTCGCGGGCGGCCTGGAAGGCGGCCGCCTCGGGGAAGTCCTCGCTGTCCGGCACGTCGAAGGCCACCTGGAGGCCGAGCATGTCGTCGGGGGCGTTGAAGTTGTCGGTCACGAACTTCCGGAACTCGGGGCTGTTCGCCCACTCCCACGGGGCGCCGAGGTAGTTGCCGTAGGCCAGCACGAACCGTCCCGGGATCTCACGGAAGGCCTGCAGTGCGGCCTCGCCGTACTCCGGCGTGCGCAGCGCGTGCGACCAGTCCAGCGTCGTGGTGACGCCCTGGTCGATCGACTCGAGCGCGCTCAGCAGGTTGCCCGCGTAGATGTCCTCCGGCCGGAAGACCTCGCCCCAGGTCAGGTAGTAGAAGACGAAGTACTGGCTGAGCGCCCAATCGCCGCCGTAGCCGCGGAGCGCCGTCTGCCACATGTGGCGGTGCGTGTCGATCATGCCGGGCATGACGATGCCGCCCGACGCGTCGATCTCGAGCGTGCCGTCGGGCACCTCGAGCTTCGGGCCCACCCCGGCGATGGTCTCGCCGGAGATCAGCACGTCGGCGTTCTCGAGGACGCCCTGGGAGTCGACGGTGATCACCGTCGCGTTGCGGAAGACGACGGGACGACCGGAGGCGAACTCCTCGGGTCGGGGTCGTGCGGGTGCATCGGTCATGGTTCCTCCTCGTTGAGTGATCCGAAACGGAGCGCCGGTCGTCAGGTGATCCGCCACCCGCGGTCGACGCACAGGTTGACGCCCGAGACGCCCCGGTTCTCGAGCAGGAACATCGTGGCGCCCACGATGTCGGCCATGGTCGCGAGGGCGCCGCCGGGGGTCCGCGACTCGTACCCGGCGAGCACCCCCGCGGGCTTGCCCGCCCAGAACGGGCTGTCGCCGACGATGCCGGGGTGCAGTCCGTTGACGCGCATCGGGGCGAGCTCCAGCGCCAGGCTGTGCACGAGCCCGACCACGCCCCCGTTGATGGTCGACACCGTGGTCGATCCGGGATAGGGGGCGTCCTTCGCACGACCGCCGAAGAGCACGATCCCGGTGTCCACCGTCTCCTCCATCCGGCCGAGGAGGGTGTGGACGGTCTCGGTGTAGCCGACGAGCTTCAGGGTGACGAGGCGGGTCGCCCGCGCGATGTCGTACTCCCGCACGGTGTTCGCGTCACGCTCGATCGCCGCGAGGACGAGGCCGTGCACGGCGCCGATGCCGGAGAGGCTCGCCGCGATCGTCTCGGGCTCGGAGATGTCGACCGCCACACCGGTGGCCCGGTCGCCGATCGAGGCGGCGACGTCACTCGCCCGCGACGGGTCGCGGCCCGTGAGGATCACGCGGTCGCCGCGGGCCACGACCTCCTTGGCGATCTCGAGCCCGATTCCCGAGGTGCCTCCGACGACGACGACGGTCCGTTCGCTCATGACTGCTCCCCCAGCTGCTCGGACAGGTAGTCCCAGTCGCGCACGAACCGGTAGGCGTGCCGAGCGGGCATCTGCGGCGACTGGGTCTCGAGCCAGCGCACCGGCGCACCCGTCGCCCGGAACGAGTGGATGCAGCCGACGCCGGCCCACGCGATGTCACCCGGGCGCATCCGGAACGTCTCGCCGTCGAAGGTCGCGTCGACCTCGCCGTCGAGGATCAGGTAGGCCTCTTCGAGCGGGTGGTCGTGCGGACCCGCCTTCCCGTCGGGCTCGTACTGGACCATGAACATCGTGGAGAGCACCGAGCCGAGGTCGGAGTCGACCATCATCTTCAGCGAGATCCCGCTGTAGACGAGCAGCGCGGTGCGCATGCTCGCCGACTGCGCGAGGAGCTCCTGGGACTGTCGGCCCGGATCCATCTGCTCGGGCGCGATCGCTCCGAACGAGCGGGTTCGCGGGTCGCGCGGATCGACGCGGACGGGCTCGGCGAAGGGGAGGTCGGGGACCCGGTACGTGTCCGAGCCGTTTCGCCGCCTCGGCGGAGGCGCGAAGATGTCGGCCCACTCGGCGTCGCCCTCGCCGACCGCGCGCCAGGCATGCGGGACGCCGACCGGGATCACTCCGTAGTCGCCGGCGACGAGGTGCACCGTGGCCTCGGGCGTCGCGAGGAGGACCTCGCCCTTCAGGAGGTGGAACGACTCCTCGAAGGAGTGCACGTGCGTCGGGACGTGGCCGCCCTCGGCCAGCCGCGAGATCCCGAAGTCCGTGTGCGCGGATCCGTCGTCGTATCCGACCGCGCACCAGCGAGCCAGTCCGTCCGAGCCCGGCGCGAGTTCACCCGGCTCCTCGAAGACGGACTCGTCCGATCGACGGACCACAAAGCGAGCACTCATGGACGCCTCCACCACCTGAACCTCGACGTTCAGTTCTGGTGAACATTCCATCCGTCTGCATGGAACTTGTCAAGGGCGGAGGAGCGTCTCGCGCCGGTGTTCCGCCGAGGTGAGGCACATCGAGTCGACGGCGACGCGCAGCCTCACTGAACGATCGGCAGCCCCGTGGCATCCGCGGCCTGCTGCATCGAACCGGCGTCGGTCACGTCGAGGCCGGCGTCCTCCATGAGCGCGGTGGCCTGGGCAGAGCGGTTGCCCGACTTGCAGTAGACGACGTAGTCGCCCTCTGCGTCGAGTGCCGGGATCTCGGCGGCGAGCTGCCCCGAGGTGAGGTCGAGGTTGACGGCGCCGTCGAGGTGGCCCGCGGCGTACTCGGCGGGGGTGCGGACGTCGACGACGACGGTGTCGGCACCGAGCTCGATGGGCTCGGGCGACGCGCAGCCGCTGAGGGCGAGCGCGGTCGCGCCGGCGATGGCGACCAGGCCGGCGCGCAGGCCGCGAGCGCGGCGGGTGGAGGGGACGGAGCGGGTCGCCGGGGCGCCCGATGAGCGGGTGATCGTGGTCTGCATGGAGTAGATAATACCCCAGGGGTATCTCATGCTAGAATCGGGGCATGGCTTCCGTGAACATCACCCACGACACGATCGAGTCGACCATCAAGGACAACGACATCGTGCTCCTCGACTTCTGGGCGGAATGGTGCGGCCCGTGCCGCATGTTCGCCCCGATCTTCGAGTCGGCGTCGGAGCAGCACGCCGATGTCGTCTTCGGCAAGGTCGACACCGAGGCCGAGCAGGCCCTCGCCGCGGGCTTCCGCATCACGTCGATCCCCACGCTCGTCGTGTTCCGCGAGGGCATCATCGTCTTCGCGCAGCCGGGCGCGCTGAACGGCGCCCAGCTCGAGCAGGTCATCGAGGGCACCAAGGCGCTCGACATGGACGACGTGCGCCGCCAGCTCGCCGAGCAGCAGGCCGCCGCCGCAGCCCAGGCGTGAACCGCGTCGTCCGCGCGCTCACCTCGCGCTCCTGCGCGGTGAGCCGCGGTGAACGGGTGCTCCGCGGCGTCATCGCGGTGTTCCTCGCCGCGTTCGCGGCATCCAACCTCGAGAACCTGTGGTGCGCGATCCCCGCAGGCATCTGCGCGACGTTCCTCGCGATCGGGGCGGTCACCGGATGGTGCCCCACGGACCTGTTCTCCCGCTCCGCCCTCGAGACCGAGCCGAACGTGCTCGGCTACCCCGAGGCGCGCCGTCAGCTGCTGGGCTGAACGACCCGATCGGGTGCGCGCCGGGCGTTACGCTGGGCCCATGATGACGGACGAGCCGCTCATCGGTCCGGTCGAGGCCCCCGACCTGCACGTGATGTCGTTCAACATCCGGCGACGCATGCCGCGGAACCGTCCGGGGAGCCCCGACCGCTGGGCGACCCGGAAGCCGCTCGTGCGCCGCCTCCTCGCCGCCGAGCGGCCGACCGTGCTCGGGGTGCAGGAGGCGCTCGACGAGCAGGTCGAGGTCGTCGCCGACGCGCTCGGCGGGAGCCACCGGTGGGTGGGCACCGGGCGCGATCCCGGCGGGCACGGCGAGGCCTGCCCCGTCTACTACGACGACGCTCGCCTCGAGCTCACGGAGTGGCGGCAGCTCGCGCTCTCCGCAACGCCCGGTGAGCACGGCTCCCGATCCTGGGGCAACCTCACGCGCCGCGTCGTGGTCTCCGCGGAGTTCACCGACCGCGCGACCGGCGGACGCCTGCACGTCTTCAACACCCACCTCGACCACCTCTCGCGCCGATCGCGGCTGCAGTCGGCGCGCATGATCGCCGGCCTCGCCCATGCCGCCCACCTCGACGAGCCCGAGGCCGCGATCGTCGTCACCGGCGACTTCAACGCCGACGAGCGATCGGCCGTGCACCGCCGACTGACCGGCGACGGCGTCCTCCGCGACGCGTGGGACGCCACGGGCGAGCAGCTCACGCCCGAGTGGGGCACGTTCTCGAACTACGGTCCGCGACGACGCGGCGGACGCCGCATCGACCTGATCCTCGTCGGCGGCGCCGCCGAGGTGACGCACGCCGGCATCAACGCGGCGAGGTTCGAGGGGCGCGCGGCATCCGACCACGAACCCGTGCAGGCGGTGCTGCGGCACCGGTCGAACGACGAGGCGGCCGCCGGCCGCGAGGAGGCAGGGTGATGCGGAGCATCTGGGGCGGACTGACCCGACGTGCCGACGGCCCCGGCGAGATCGCGGCCGACATGCTGCGGCTCATCGCACTCGTCTGCATCCCGATCGCGGGCATCGGCTGGGGCCCGCTGGGGCTCGTCAGCCTCGCCTTCGTCGCCGCGTGCATGGTGGTCCCCCGGCTCCTGCACGTCCGGCCGGGACTCGACATCGCCTTCGGCGTCATCGCGCTCGTGTCCGTCTGGAGCAGCGTGACCGACCTCTACGTCAGCGTCCGCTGGTGGGACATCCCGATGCACTTCCTCATGAACGGACTCGCCGCCGTGGTCGCGGTCCTGCTGTTCGCGCGACTCCGACTCATCGCCGACCCGCTCCGACTCCCCCGACCCGTGGTCGCGGCGGTGCTCGTCACCACGGCGTTCGGTCTCGGGCTGGGCGTGATCTGGGAGGTGTTCGAGTGGTTCGGCAAGACCTTCATCGACGACGGCATCTACGTCGACTACCGCGACACGATCGGCGACCTCGTCTGGGGCGGACTCGGCTCGGCGCTCGGCGGGCTCGCGCTGCCGGTGCTCGCGCCCGAGCCGGATCGGGCGGCGGTCCGGAGGGCCTGAGCACGCGGGGCGACCCGCATGGCTCACGCCGGTCGGGACGGCCCCGGCGTCATGCGCCGATGGTCACCGCCGGCCGGGACGCCCAGTCGCGCACCAGGTCGTCGCGCACCGTCACGCCCGTGCCCGCGGCATCCGGCACGCGCATCTGCCCGCGGTGCTCGCCCGCGCCGAGCACGAACGGCTCGGTGAGGTCCTCCGCGAAGTAGCGACCCGACGCCGACGTGTCGCCCGGCAGGACGAAGCCCGGAAGGGCCGCGATCGCGACGTTGGCGGCCCGACCGACGCCCGTCTCGAGCATGCCCCCGCACCACACCGGCACCTCGCGCGCCCGGCACGCGTCGTGCACCCGCAGCGCCTCGAGGAACCCGCCCATGCGACCGGGCTTGATGTTCACGATGCTCGTCGCGCCGCGCTCGATCGCGTCGACCGCGGTCGTGACGTCGAGGATCGACTCGTCGAGGCACACGGGGGTCGCGGCCGCTTCCGCGAGGCGCACGTGCGTCGCGAGGTCCTCCTCGGCGAACGGCTGCTCGATGAGCAGCAGGTCGAACGGGTCGAGGCTCGCGAGCAGGGGGATGTCGTCGGCCGTGTAGGCGGTGTTCGCATCGACCTGGAGCATCGCGTCTCGACCGATGAGCTCCCGCACCGCGGCGACCGGCACGAGGTCCCAGCCGGGCTTGATCTTCAGCTTGATGCGACGGTAGCCCGCCTCGAGGTAGCCGGTCACCTCGTCGAGCAGTTCCTCGAGGGTGGGCGCGATGCCCACCGAGACGCCGCAGTCGACCCAGTCGCGCACCGCGCCGAAGCACTCCCCCATCGAGCGGCCCTGGGCGCGGAGCTCGGCATCGAGGACGGCGGCCTCGAGGGCGCCCTTCGCCATGCGGTGCCCCGCGACGAACGACAGGGCCGGGGCGACGGATGCCGCGAGCGGCACGCTCGCGATCGATGCCGCCGCACCGCCCTCCGCGCCGTTCCCGGAGGCACCGCCCTGCTCGCGATCGTCGACCCAGATGCCGGTCGCGTGCGCGGGGTCCTCGATGAGCACCCCGCTCACGTGCCCGTCGTCGACGACCCTCGGCACGGGCGCACGCAGCAGTGCCGGCGCGAGGTAGTGCTCGATGACGGATGCCGCGCCGTCGACGTACTCGCCCGAGTAGAACGGGTCCCGACCTGCGACGCACTCCCCCCAGCCGTCACCCCGATCGGTGCGCACGTGCACCAGCAGCACCTCGCGAGCCGTCTCGCGGCCGAACGAGGTCTCGAACGGGCGGACGAGCGGCACCTCCAGGCGGTGCAGTTCGATCGCCTCGATGCGTGGCGGGGTGTCGTTCATCGTGCCTCCCGGTCGGATCGCCGCGCCCTCATCCTCTCGCAACGCGTCCACTCGCCGCAGGGTCGATCGTCGGGGTCGCTCCTCAGAGGCCGACGCGTGCGAGGAATCCGTTGCGGAGGCGCCCGCTCGGGTCGAATCGGTCCCGCAGGACGGCGAAGTCGTCGAAGCGCGAGTAGCGACGGCGCAGCTCCTCGGCCGGGAGGGTGAAGAGCTTGCCCCAATGGGGGCGCGCGGTCGACGGCAGGGCGGCCTCGATCGCCGGGAGCAGGGCTTCCACGGCGGGCTGGTCGCGCACCCACGTGAAGTGCAGGGCCACGACGTCGGTGCGGTACGCGGGACTCAGCCACAGTTCGTCGGCGCGCACCGTGCGCACCTCGCACACCTGGAGCAGCGGAGCGATCCGCCCGGCCAGCGACCGCAGCGTCTCGAGCGCGGCGACCGCGTCGCCGCGGGGCACGAGGTACTCCGACTGCAGTTCCTCGCCGGCCGATGGCGTGAAGTCGAGGCGGAAGTGCGGCAGCCGCTCGAACCAGGGTCCGGGCCGCCCGAGCTGCGCGGTGCACGCGTCGGCGGGCATGCCGAGGATCGGATGCCGCGGCACCGTCGCCGGCCGCGCGCCCAGGCGCTCCACGAGAGCGTCACGCCGCGCCGCGCCATCCGCGTCGCCCGGCAGCCGCTGCTTCACCCAGAGCTGGTCGGCCGCCGTGCCGCTCGACCACCGGGTGAAGATGCTGACGCTCGTGCCAACGGAGGTCACGGCGTCGAGATCGGCGAGGATCGCGTCCCACCGCGGCCCCTCGTACACGGTCTGGGCGACCTCGTACGTCGGCTCCACGTCGAGCTCGACCGCCGTGACGACCCCGAGCGCGCCGAGGTGGACGACGGCGCCGTCGAAGTCGGCGTCGCCCCGGGCGAGCGCTCGCGTCTCGCCGGCGGGCGTCAGGAACTCGATCGCGCGGACCGCGCTCGCGAGCGAGCCGATCCGATCGCCGGAGCCGTGGGTGCCGGTCGCGACGGCGCCCGCGACCGAGATGTGCGGCAGCGAGGCGAGGTTCGCGAGCGCCAGCCCCCGCTCCTGGAGGCGAGGCGCGAGGTCGCCGTAGCGCAGCCCGCCGCTGACGCGCACGGCACCCTGCGCACTGCCCGCGTGGACCTCTCCCGGCAGCCGGTCCGTCGCGATGAGCGTGCCGTCGGTGTCCGCCAGGTCGTTGAACGAGTGCCGGGTGCCGAGCACCCGGACCGGCCCGTCGCCGGCGAGCGCGCCACGCAGCTCGTCGATCGACGCAGGGTGCGCGATGCGCGCCGCGCGGTACTCGAGGTTGCCGGCCCAATTGCGTTCCATGGTCCTCCTCGACACGTCGTGGCCCATCCTGTCATCGAACGGCGCACGCACTCCCGTGCCCCGGCGACCGTGGTTCCGCCGGGGCTCGGGCGTCCCGCCGTCGTGTTCGGACCGCGCGGGGGGTGCCGTGGAGTCGCGCAGGACGAGCGTGGCCGCGAGGTCGAGCCGTGTGGGCTCGCCTCCCTCCTGATCCTGGAGCCGGAGCGCCAGGCGTGCCGCGGCGATCCCCAGCTCGCGCAGCGGCTGGTGCACGGTCGTGAGCCGCGGCGACGACGAGCTCGAGACCGGCTGATCGTCGTATCCCACGAGGGAGAGGTCGTCGGGGATGCGCAGACCGGCGACACGTGCCGCGTTCAGGACCCCGAGCGCCTGCATGTCGCTCCCCGCCAGGATCGCGGTGGGCGGATTGCGCGAGCGCAGCAGGTCGAGCGCGGCCCGCTCTCCGGCCCGGGCGTCCAACTCCTCGAACCGGTCCCAGCCGTCGGGGACCGTCAGCCCGGCCAGGTGCATCGCGGACCGGTACCCGTCGAGGCGGGCGTGGGATCCCGCCACCTCCACGGGTCCGCTGATCGCTGCGACGCGGCGATGGCCGAGATCGATCAGGTGACGAGCCGCCGTGACCGCCGCCGACCAGTGCGCGACACCGATCGCGGGGACGGAAGGGTCCGCCGCGTCCGCAGGCTCGACCACCACGACGGGGATGCCGCGCGACCCGAGTGTCTCGCGAACCGCCGCGGCGACGCCGGCGTAGACGATCACGGCCGCGGGCCGGCGCTCCAGCACGGCATCCAGCCAGGAATCGTCGGGAATGCTCCCGCTCCCGACGGTGAGCGTCAGCGAGTGCCCCGACGCGACGGCCGCCTCGCGCACGCCGTCGATCACCTCGAGTGCCAGCGGACCGTGGAGGTCGGGCAGGACGAGCTCCACCGACCTGCTGCGCCGGCCGCTCCCCCGCCGGCGGTATCCGCTGCCGCGGAGGAGTTCCTCGACTCGCGCGCGGGTCGCCGGCGCCACGTCGGGGTGGCCGTTGAGCACCTTCGAGATCGTGGTGAGGGACACCCCTGCCTCCGCGGCCACGGATGCGAGCGTGACCCGCGCGTCACCCGTCATCTGCCGTCCCCGGCTGCCGGAGGGGACGATCGCTCGCGCCCCCGCGTCACGAGCGATCGCCGGGGGCGCACGCGCGTCACCGCCGAGTGGCGGCGCGACCGAGGATCGCGGCGAGCGGTTCGCGTACGCGGACCGAGGCGAAGGAGAAGGCGTCCGCGAGCCGTTCGGCCTCGTCGGGCGAGACGCCCTCGAAGGTCCGGGCGAACTCGTCGACCATCGCCTCCGCGAGCATCACGTGTCGGACATGGCCGTGGATCCATCGCCGCGCCCCCCACGGATACGGGTGGAAGTCGGGGAACTCCGTCCTGAACAGTTCCTCGATCGGCTCGAGGACGTGCCGGACGCCCTCGTCGGTCGATCCCCACGAGTCGACGCCCAGCCGTGCCTTCTTCGCCAGCACGGGCGCGATGCGGCGGACGTACGGCGACTCGGGGTCCGCGTGCACGAGGCCCTGGAGCCCGATGTCCTTGTAGGTCCACAGGGCCCAGCTCGCCCCGTGCCGCTCGTAGATCTCGAGCTGGTCCTCAAGGAGCCGCGAGCGCTGGGCGTCGCGCTCGGGGTCGCCGGTGTACACCGGCCCGAACTCGCCGACCCAGATCGGCGTCCCGGTCTCCCGCATGTAGGCGGTGCGCTCGAGGAAGGTCTCCTCGACCCCGTCCCGATCCACGAAGCGCCCGCGACTGACCCCCGGGTACGGCCCTCCGTCGACGAACCCCGGGAGCGCGTAGTCGTGCGCGGTGTACACGCAGTTCGGCATCGGGTCGCCGAGCTGGTCGAACTGGGTCGAGTACCGGTTGCCGTCCAGGAACAGGATGTGATCGGGATCGACCGCGCGGATCGCACCCTCGAGGCGTTCGTAGAACGGACGGATGGCGGTGCCGTGGGCGTCGGCGGGTTCGTTGACCGGGTTGTACCCGGCGACCCAGGGATTGTCGCGATAGTGCTCCGCGATGTGCTCCCAGAGGTTCACGACCCGGTCCTGGAACTGCCGCTGGCTCCAGAAGTGCGCCCATTGCGTGGGGTTGTCACTGTGCCAGTGCTGGTTCTGTGCGCCGGGAAGGGCATGGAGGTCGAGGATCGTGTAGATCCCGTGCCTGGCGCAGGCGTCGACGACCGAGTCCAGCAGCCGGAAACCCTCCTCCTTGATGACGAAGGGCGCGTCGTCATCCTCGAAGTGCCGGTAGTTGAAGGGCACGCGCACCGAATTCAGGCCGAGGCGCTGCAGGAACGCGGCATCCTCGTCGGTGAAGAACACCGAGAGGAACCGGTCGAAGAATCTCCCGTACCCCTCGTCGCCGAGGACGCGGCGCAGGGCACGCCGCTGCTGCGCCTCGGTGGCGGGGTAGCCGGTGATGAAGTTCTCCATGTTCATCCAGCCGCCCAGTCCGAGGCCGGTGAGCACGACCGGCGTCTCGCCGGACACGATGCGCGTCCCGTCGACGCGCAGGATGGCTCCGGCGCTCATGCGAGCGTGAGCGCCGACCATGAGACGGGCGGCAGCGTCACGGTCACCACCCCCTCGGTCGCCCGGGCCGAATCGTTGTCGTGCAGGCCGACGCGGTCCTGCGCCGAGAGGGTGTTGACCGCATGCATGTCCTCGTCGTGCAGGGTGCGGAACGAGCGAACGGCGACGTCGCCCAGGATGCTCGTGTCGATCTCGAGCGAGACCTCCTCGTCGAGGCTGCGGTTGACCAGGAACACCGCCGTGTCGCCCGTCTCCGCATCGTGCGTCGCGACCGCGTCCACGAGCGGCACGT
The DNA here is from genome assembly GCF_042672355.1 of Agromyces binzhouensis. NCBI lineage: Bacteria > Bacillati > Actinomycetota > Actinomycetes > Micrococcales > Microbacteriaceae > Agromyces > Agromyces binzhouensis. Next base: position 148,991 of record NZ_JBHXVJ010000009.1, read on the forward strand.
CGCCGTAGAGCGCCGTCGCGTACGTCGGGCAGTCGAGCCTGAGCTCGAGCGTGACGCCCTTCGCAAGGGCGGACGTCACGGAGAAGGGGAAGAAGGTCGTCTGCCGCCAGGCGGGGCCGTCGGGCTCGGTCATGATCGGCGCGATCACGTTGACCAGCTGTGCGAGCGACGCCGACGTGACCCGGTCGGCATGGCGGATGAGCGAGATCAGCAGGCTGCCGAAGACCACCGCGTCGACCACGGAGTAGTGGTCCTCGAGCAGGCGCGGCGCGACCGGCCAGTCGTGCACGTCCGTGATCCGGTCGACCTCGTTGTACCGCGACTGGTACCAGACGTTCCACTCGTCGAACGAGATGTACATGGTCTTCTCGCTGCCGCGCACCGCCTTGACGTGGTCGGCCGTGGCCGCGACCGAGTCGATGAACCGGTCCATGTCGACGGCCGACGCGAGGAAGCTCCCGTAGTCGCCCTGCTTCGGCTCGTAGTAGGCGTGGCATGAGATGTAGTCGACGTCGTCGTAGGTCTCCTCGAGCACCACGCGCTCCCACTGCCCGAAGGTCGGCATGTGCGCGCTCGAGCTCCCGCAGGCGACGAGTTCCAGGTCGGGGTCGATCTGCCGCATCGCGCGCGCGGTCTTCGACGCCAGTCGCCCGTACTCCTCGGCCGTGCCGTGGCCGAGCTGCCACGGCCCGTCCATCTCGTTGCCGAGGCACCACATCCGGATGTCGTGGGGTTCCGGCGTCCCATTGGCGACACGTCGATCGCTCAGCGCCGTGCCCGAACGGATGTTCGCGTACTCGAGCACGTCGAGCGCCTCCTGGATCCCCCGCGTCCCGAGGTTGACGGCGTACATCAGGTCGCTGTCGACCTTGCGCAGCCAGGAGGCGAACTCGTCGAGGCCGACCTCGTTGGTCTCCGTCGAGTGCCAGGCGAGATCGAGTCGCCGCGGCCGCGCATCGCGCGGCCCGACGCCGTCCTCCCAGCGATAACCGGAGACGAAGTTCCCTCCCGGATACCGGATGGTCGAGACCCCGAGCTCGCGCACCAGCTCGATCACGTCGGTGCGGTGGCCCTCCTCGTCCGCGCTCGGATGACCCGGTTCGTAGATGCCGTCGTACACGCACCGGCCCAGGTGCTCCACGAAGGAGCCGAAGAGCCGGCGACTGACCGGCCCGACGACGAAGTGCGGGTCGATGGTGAGATGTGCTCGTTTCATGTTCCTCATTCGCCTGTCGTGTGATGCGTGTTGCGGAGGGATCGCCTGCGGTCGCCCGTCGGTCACTTGAGGCTTCCGATGGAGAGTCCGCCCTGCCAGTACCTCTGCAACGTGAGGAAGGCGATGATCAGGGGGATCACCGACACCAGCGAGCCGAGGATGATGATGCTCCACAGGCTCTCTCCGCCCGCGGCGCCGTACGTCGATGCCGTCGCCTGCCAGAGTCCGATGCCGACCGTCACCGGGTAGAGGCGGTTGTCCGACAGCATCGCGAGCGGCAGGAAGTAGTTGTTCCACGATGAGACGACCGACAGCAGCAGCACGGTCACGATCGCCGGACGGAGCATCGGAAGCGCCACCTGGAGGAAGACGCGGACCTCTCCGGCACCATCGACGCGAGCGGCGTCGAGGAGCTCGTCGGGCACTGCATCGCGGGCGTAGACGCTCATCAGGTACACCCCGAACGGGTTGAGGAGCGTGGGCAGGATGACCGCCCAGACGGTGTTCGTGATGCCGGCCAGCGAGAAGAGGACGAAGGTCGGGATGACGAGCGCCGTCGCCGGCACCATGACCGCGCCCAGGAGCACTGCGAAGCCGAACCGCCGGCCCGCGAACCGGAACTTGGCGAAGCCGTAGCCGGCGAGCACGGCCAGCGCGGTGGCGCCGATCCCACCGACGATCGCGTACATCGCCGAGTTGAGCAGCCATCGGACGTAGATGCCGCCGCCGTAGGTGAAGAGCTGCGTGAGGTTCCCGAGATAGTCGATGTCCTCCGCGAACCAGAGGGCGCTCCCGCCTCCGAACAATCCGGCGGAGGTCTTCGAGCTGTTCACCACGACCCACCAGAAGGGGACGAGGAAGTAGACCATCAGGACGCCGAGTACGACCTGGAGCGAGATGTAGCGCGACTGCCGGCGCGAGCCGCGAGTGATGCTGACGCTCATGAGAGGAAGCTCCCTCGCTTGCGGGTGGCGAACAGGAAGATGTACACGCAGATGAAGACGACGGCGCCGAGTGCGAACGAGATGGCCGAGCCGTAGTTGTAGTTCGCCAGCGTGAACGCCTGCTGGTACGCGTACATGTTGGGCGTGAAGTCGTCGGGGATCGCCCCGGCCGCGAGTTGCTGGAGGATCTTCGGTTCGTTGAAGAACTGCAGGGTTCCGATGAGGGCGAACACGAGGATCAGGACGAGCGCCGGTGCGACCAACGGGATCTTGATCCGGAGGATCATCTGCCACTGCGAAGCCCCGTCGATGCGAGCCGCCTCGTAGAGGGTGGGGTCGATCCCCTGCAACGCGGCGTAGAGGATGATCATGTAGTAGCCGGCCCACTGCCACGTGACGATGTTGAGCAGACCGTAGAAGATCAGGTTCGAGCTGAGGAGATCCGGTCCGGTGGCTCCGAACGCTTCGAAGAAGTCCGCGATGGGACCGAAGTTCCTGCTGTACAGGAAGCCCCACATCAGCGCGCCGATCACGGCCGGAATCGCGTAGGGCAGGAAGATCATCAGCCTCGAGAACCGCGCGAAGGACGTCGTGACCACGTCGAGGATGAGGGCGATCGCGAGGGAGACCGCCATCTGCAGGGGAATGAGGATGATCGAGAAGCTGATCACGAACCAGACGCCGTCGAGGAAGCTGGGATCGCTGAACGCCTTGAGGTAGTTCCCGAAGAGGACGAAGCGCGTCCCTCCGACGATCGATCTCTGGAAGAGGCTGAGGTACAGGGCGTACAGCAGCGGCGCGATGAGGAACGCCACGAAGACGATCGCGAATGGGGCGATGAAGGCCCACCCGGTGAGGTTGCGGCGGACGTCGCGCTTCGTGCGCGAGCGTCGGGGAGTCGGTGCTGGAGTGTCGGCGGTCTCTTCGATGAGGTCGACGGTCATGGGATTCGCTCCGGATCAGGTGAGGTGACGGACGGAGGCGGGCCGGCCCGCACTGCGGACCGGCCCGCGAGGCTCACCTCACTCGACGGTGTAGCCCTGTTCGGTCGCATAGCCGACGACGTCGTCTTGGAGCGCGTCCGCTGCCTCGGACCCGCTGGCGGAGCCCTCGTTGATGGCGGCGATCTGCTCCGTGAAGGCGGAGTAGTAGTACTGTCCGATCGGCGTGTAGGTCATGCCCGTGTAGGCGTTGGCCGCCGGTACGTACACCTCCTTGTTCGCTTGCTGGCCGTCGAAGAAGGGCACCTCGTAGTCCAGGAACGCAGGGTCCTCCAGCACGTTGACGTTGAGCGGGAAGATGATCTGGTTCCGCCAACCGTCCTCCAGCGACGCGTCGTCCGCGTAGACCCCGAACGCGACCTTGGCCGCGAGCTCCGGGTCGTTCGCCTGCGTGGTCACCGAGAAGGCGGAGCCGCCCCAGTTCACCGAGACCGGGTTGCCCGGATCCCACTGCGGAAGCGGCGCGGTCGCCCACACGCCCGCGTCGGCGCCTTCGCCGACCCCTGCGCCCTGCAGGTAGCCCGGCGCCCAGGCGGCCGAGAGATAGGTCGCGTAGTCGCCGCCGATCACCCCTGAGATGTACTCGGGCGTGAACTGGTCCTGCGTGCCGACCAGGCCCTTCGAGGCGAGCCCGGCCCAGTAGTCGAGCACCTCCTTCGAAGCGTCGTCGTTGAGGTCGATGCCCATGTTCTCGGGCGATGCCGCGTCGTACGTGAAGGGCTGCGCACCGTTCTGGTACTGCAGCGCCATCATCACCGCGGGGACGTTGGCACCGAGGTCGCCGAAGAACGGGCCGCCGGCATCCTTCACCGTCTGCGCCGCCGCCTCGTACTCGGCCCACGTGGTCGGAGGCGTGATGCCGTACTCGTCGAAGATGTCCTTGCGGTAGATCATGGCCATGGGTCCACCGTCGACCGGGGCGCCGAAGACGCCGTCGCCGACGGAGACGTCCTTCCAGGCACCCTCGCTGAAGTTCGCCTCGACGTCCTCATAGCCGAGATCGTTGAGTTCCACGAGCGCGCCCTGTGCCTGGAACGTCGGGATCCGGTCCGCTTCGAGCATGACCACGTCGGGAGCCCCGCTGCCCGCGGAGATCGCCGTCTGGAACTTGTCGTACTCGTCGCCGCCGGCACCCGCGTTCGTCCAGCAGACCTGGACCTCGTCGTTCTGCTCGTTGAAGTTGTCGACGACGAGCTCCATGTTCGGGTACCACGCCCACATCGTCACGATGGGGAGGTCGGCCTTCGGGATGGTGTTGGTGCAATTGGCGTCGTCGTTGGCGTTGTCGTCGCCCGGCGCGCAGGCGGTGAGCGTGCCCGCGAGCACGAGCGTCGCCGTGGCCGCCATGAGTTGCTTGGTCTTCACTGGGGTTCCCTTCGGAAGCGTGGACATCCTTGTCGGTGCATTCCCAAGCGCGGAACGACCCGATCAGCTGCAAATCGGGCGGCGTCAGCCGGGTGTCCGCCGGGATATACAACGTTGTATATACAACGTTGGAGAGAGTATCCGCCTCCCCGGCGGAAGTTGTCAAGGAAATCGTCGGAACTTCCCGGATGCGCCGGGAGCCACAGGTCCGGGCGGCGCCTTCAGGGCGGGCCGGTCGCGGATCGGCGTCGCGTTCCCGATCGATCGGGCGGAGCTGGACGTCGTCGCGACGTCGCTCAGTGCCCCGGAGGCGGGGCCGTCGACTCGCGGACGATGAGATTCGTCGAGAGCTGGATGTGGTGCGAGAGGGGCTGGCGTCCGGCGGCGATCCCGGTCACCGTCTCGACCGCCATCCGACCGATGCCTTCCAGCGGCGCCCGCACCGACGTGAGGGTCGGCGTGACCCACTCCGCCTGCGGCACGTCGTCGAAGCCCGTCACCGACAGATCCGCCGGCACCGTGATCCCCCGCCGCCGCGCTGCGGACATCGCCCCGAACGCGATCGCGTCGCTTCCGCCGACGATCGCGGTGACTTCGACGCCCGAGTCCAGCAGCTCCCCGGCAAGGGTCGCTCCCGAGTCGAACGTGTACGGGCCGTTGCGCTGGAGCGCGGGATCCTCCGCGATGCCGGCCACGGCGAGCGCCGTCGTGTAGCCGTGGAACCGCTCGATCGTCGGCGCCGACCCGCGCGGTCCGCCGATCCAGGCGATGTGCCGGTGGCCGAGGGCGAGGAGGTGCTCCGTCACCGACCGCGCTCCCGCCCAGTCGGTCGAGCCGATGCTCACGATGCTCTCGTCGAAGCCGTCGACGGGATCGATCGACACCAGCGGGATCTTCCGCCGCGCCGCGCCGTCGAGCAGTGAGCGGGCCATCACCGACGTCACGGCGATGATGCCGCCGGCGCCGGGGATCGAGTCCATCCAGGCGCGTATCGCCCGGTCGCTGAGCGCGTGGAAGCCCGTGGGCTCGAGACGCACGACGACATCGGTCGCCCGCTCCGCGGCGGCGGACACGATCCCCTGCAGGACCAGCGTCGCGTACTGGGACCTCAGGCTGTCGAACACGGCGACGAGCGGCGGCGCCGTCTCCGGGGCGGCCCTGCTCCCGGTCCTGACGTAGCGCTGCGCCTTCATCACCTCGAGCACCCGCTCACGCGTGTGCGGCGCGACGTCGCCGCGTCCGTTCAGCACCTTCGACGCGGTCGCCTGCGACACTCCCGCGAGTGCCGCGACCTCACGCAGCGTCGTGCGCTTCCGAGTCGCCGCCATACGGTGGTCGCCCTTCTCGAAACATTTCACGCCCAATCTAGCGGCGCATCACCGCTCACCCGTGCGCAGCAGCGACGTGCCAGGGGCGCGCGGTCCGAGACCCCTGCTGCAACGCTCCGCTCCGGCGGCGAGCAGCCGCGGAACCGGTGAGGCGGGTCATCCGCCGTACCCGTCCAGGGCGGCGCCGGCGACGGGGGCGCTGACGGCGAACAGCGCTCCGGCCGCCGGGTCCGCGGCCGGATCGACGTCCTGCCGCGAGGTCGTGATGAAGAGGGTCCGCCGGTCGTCGCCGCCGAAGGCGCAGGAGGTGACGTTGCCGGCTCCGGGCACGTCGACCACCTCCTCGAGTGCGCCCTGCGGAGAGTACCGGTGCACCGCTCCTCCACCCCAGAGCGCAACCCAGAGGCCGCCCTCGGCGTCGATCGCCATGCCGTCGGGAGCGCCCCCGCCGGAATCGAATCGGACGAGCACCCGCGGATCGAGGAGCCGTCCGTCGGGGTCGGCACGATAGGCGGTGATCGTCGCCGTGCCGGTGTCGTTGTGGAACGCCCGCGCGCCGTCCGCAGACCAGACGAGCCCGTTCGGGATCGTCACGGCCGGCAGCGCCGTGTGGAGTCCGCCGTCCGGATCGAGGCGGTACAGCGCGCCCGCGTCGGCCGCCATGTCGTACGCCATCGAGCCGATGTAGAAGCGGCCGGCTGCGTCGCAGCCGCCCTCGTTCAGCCGCGCCTCGGGACCGTCGAGGACGCGGATCGAGTGCTCGAGCTCCCAGTGATCGTCGAGGAGCAGGATCTCGCGCTCGCCCGCGACGAGGTAGCCGCCGCCGGACCGGTGCCGGATCACCGCCGCCACATCACCGAGGTGGCGCCGGGTGACGGCACCGGTCGGGAGCAGGGTGACGACGTCGCCGGCCAGCATGTCGACGAATCGCAGGAGACTCGCCCTCTCGTCCCAGAACGCGCCCTCGCCGTGGTGGGCGACGCGCTCGGTGATCTGCTCGGCCTGCATCCCGTATCTCCCGCTCCCCTCGGATGTTTCGGGCGAGTATGCCAGTGTTTCGAGCAGGGCGCCCGCCGCGGCCAGGAGGAGGCACACATGACCACGACGGAAACGACGCGATCGATCCCGGGTTTCGTGCCCGTCGACGCCGAGGACGCGATCCTGATCGCCCGCGTCGCCGACCCGGAGCGGGCGGCGCCCGTCGTCGCCCGACTGCGGGGCGACACCCTCATCGACCTGTCGTCCGTCGCGGCGACGGTCTCGGAGCTGCTCGACATCGACGATCTGCCGGCGGCGCTCGCAGGCGTGGATCCCGCGGCGCGCTCGTGGCCGTCTGCCGAGGTGTTCCGCGCGTCACTCGAACGGGATCCGTCCCGACCGAGGCTGCTCGCCCCGATCGACCTGCAGGTCGTCAAGGCGTGCGGCGTCACCTTCGCCGACTCCCTGCTCGAGCGGGTCATCGAGGAACGCGCCGGCGGCGACCGCGACCTGGCGGTCGCGATCCGCGAGCGGGTCGGCGCGTCGCTCGGTTCCGGCCTCCAGCGGGTACGGCCCGGCTCGCCCGAGGCCCTGGCGCTCAAGGAGTCGCTCATCGCGGAAGGCCTCTGGTCGCAGTACCTCGAGGTGGGCATCGGCCCCGATCCCGAGGTGTTCACCAAGGCGCCCGTGCTGTCCTCGGTCGGATTCGGCGCCGAAGTCGGCGTGCGGGCCGAGTCGAGGTGGAACAACCCGGAGCCCGAGCTCGTCCTCGTCATGGACTCGCGTGGCGAACCGGTCGCCGCCACGCTCGGCAACGACGTGAACCTGCGCGACATCGAGGGGCGCAGCGCGCTGCTCCTCGGCACGGCCAAGGACAACAACGCCTCCTGCGCGGTCGGACCGTTCCTGAGGCTGTTCGACGAGCGCTTCGACCTCGATCGCCTGCGCACCGAGACGATCGGCCTGCGGGTCGAGGGCGTTGACGGCTTCGTGCTCGACGGGACGAACGCGCTGGAACGGATCAGCCGCCCGTTCGAGGAACTCGTCGCCGCGGCATCCGGCGACCACCACCAGTACCCCGACGGCTTCGTGCTGTTCACCGGCACGCTGTTCGCGCCGGTGCAGGACCGCGGCGAGGCGGGGCAGGGTTTCACCCACCGCATCGGCGATCGGGTCACCATCTGGAGTCCCGCCCTCGGGGCGCTCGTGAACACCGTCGGGATCAGCGAGCAGCTGGAGCCCTGGACGTTCGGTGTCCGCGCCCTGATGTCCGCACTCGCCGCCGACTCCGTCGCCATGGCGGCCTCCGCAGCCGCCGAAACAGTTTCGGAGTGACGAGGCATAGTTGCGACGCGTTCACGCGGTTGGCTAGCCTGACCACCACATCGGGGCCCGACGGATCCCGCTCGGCTGAGCATTGGATGCGATGAACGAACAGCGCAGTTCGCAGTGGTACGGCGGCGACGACCGCAATGCGTACCTGCACCGGGCATGGATGCGACGGGGAGTCCCCTCCGACGCCTTCGATCGCCCGCAGATCGCGATCGCGAACACCGCGTCGGACCTGACCCCATGCAACTCGCACCTCGACGAGGTCGCCGAGAGCGTCAAGCTGGGCGTCTACGAGGCCGGCGGCATCCCGCTCAACCTGCCCGTCGTCTCGCTCGGCGAGACGCAGGTACGGCCGACCGCCATGCTGTGGCGCAACATGGCGGCGATGGCGATCGAGGAGATGCTGCGCGCCAACCCCATCGACGGGGTCGTGCTGCTGGGCGGCTGCGACAAGACCATCCCGTCCTTGCTCATGGCGGCCGCGTCGGTCGACATCCCGGCCGTCGTCGTCCCCGGAGGTCCGATGCTGAACGGCACCTTCCGCGGCGTGCCCCTCGGCTGCGGCACCGACGTCTGGAAGCTCAGCGAAGAGGTGCGCGCCGGCACCCTGTCCGCGAAGCTGTTCAACCGCTCCGAGTCGTCCATGATCCGCAGCCGTGGCCACTGCAACACGATGGGCACCGCCTCGACGATGGGGCTGCTCGCCGAGGCGCTCGGCGCCACCATGCCGGGCATCGCGGGCACGCCCGCCCCCGACAGCAGGCTGCTCGAGGGCGCGCACGAGACCGGCAGGCTCATCGTGGAGATGATCGCCCAGGGGCGCACCCCCAGCAGGACCATCACGGCGGCATCGTTCCACAACGCGATCGTCACGCTCGCCGCGATCGGCGGCTCGACGAACGCGGTCGTCCACCTGCTCGCCATCGCAGGGCGGCTCGGCATCGAGCTCACCCTCGACGACTTCGACCGGATCGCCGCTGACGTCCCCCTGCTGGTCAACCTGCAGCCCGCGGGTCGCTACCTGATGGAGGACCTCTTCCGCGCGGGCGGCCTGCTCGCCGTGCTCGACCAGGTGCGCGACCTGCTCGACCCCACCGCGATCACCGTGACAGGTCGCCCCCTCGTCGACTACCTCGACGACCAGGAGATCTGGGACGCCGACGTCATCGCGCCGCGGACCGCACCGCTGCTCGACGCCGCCGGGATCGCGGTGCTGCGCGGCAACCTCGCGCCGACCGGTGCGATCATCAAGCCCGCCGCCGCGAGCACCGAGCTGCTCAGGCACCAGGGCCGCGCGGTCGTCTTCGACTCGGTCGAGGACATGCACGCCCGCATCGACGACCCGGACCTGGACGTCGACGCCTCCTCCGTGCTGGTCCTGCGCGGCTGCGGACCCCGGGGCTATCCGGGCATGCCCGAGGTGGCGAACATGCCGCTCCCGCAGAAGCTCCTCCGGCACGGGGTACGCGACATGGTTCGCATCTGCGACGGTCGCATGAGCGGCACGGCATATGGGACGGTCGTGCTGCACGTGACCCCGGAGGCGGCGGCCGGCGGCCCGCTCGGGCTGGTGCAGGACGGCGACGAGATCCTGCTCGACGTCCGCGGCCGGCGCCTCGAGCTGCTGGTCCCGGACGAGGAACTGCAACGTCGCCGAGTGCCCGACGCCACGTCAGACGCATTCGCGGCGCCGGTCCGCGGCTGGGAGAAGCTGTACGTCGACCATGTGCTGCAGGCGGACACGGGCGCCGACCTGGACTTCCTGGTCGGCGCCACCGGCCCCGACGTGGCGCGCGAGTCGCACTGATGCACGCGGCGATCCCGAGCACGTCGGGCAGCCCGCGTCTCACAGCGACTCCCACCGCGTGACCCGCGACATCAGCTCTCCGAGGGAACCACCATGGTCGTCATCAACAGCCTCGCCCGCACCGCGCCGGCCCACCGTCGCGCGCACGCGCGCATCCTCGTGCGCAACGCCGACGGGTCGCCGCTCGCATCGACCGAGGTCGGGGTCGAGCAGGTCCGGCACGCGTTCGGATTCGGCAACATCGGGTTCGACTTCATCCCCCTGGCCAACCGGGAGGTCGTGCCCGACGCGTCCGCCACCCGCGTCGAGACGTTCGGCGGGGCGAGCATCGACCAGCTCGAGTCGCTCGCCGAGCAGTGGCTGGAACTGTTCAACACGGCGACGCTGCCCTTCTACTGGGGACGCTTCGAGCCCGTGCGCGGCCGTCCGGACACTGAGCGCCTGCGCAGGACGGCCCAGTGGTTCCGTGACCGCGACGTCGCGGTCAAGGGTCATCCGCTCGTCTGGCACACGGTCACGGCGCCGTGGCTCCTCGACCTGTCGCTGGACGAGGTCGAAGCGGCCCAACGGCACCGCATCCGGCGCGACGTGACCGAGTTCGCGGGCCTGATCGACACATGGGACGCGATCAACGAGGTCGTCATCATGCCGGTCTTCGACCGCGAGGAGAACGGCATCACCCGGCTCGCATTCGATCGGGGGCGGATCGCGATGGTCCGGATGGCCTTCGAGGAGGCACGGGCCTCCAATCCGAACGCCGTCCTGCTGCTCAACGACTGGGACCTCTCATCGGCGTACGAATGCCTCATCGAGGGCGTGCTCGAGGCGGGAATCACGATCGACGCGCTGGGGCTGCAGACCCACATGCACCAGGGCTACCGTGGCGAGGACGAGATCCTCGCCATCGTCGACAGGTTCGCTCGCTTCGGCCTGCCGATCCACATGACCGAGTCCACGCTGCTCTCCGGGCGGCGGATGCCGCCGCACATCACCGATCTCAACGACTACCGGGTCTCCGAATGGCCGTCGACGCCGGAGGGCGAGGAGCAGCAGGCGAGTGAGATCACGAGGCACTACCGCTCGCTCGTCGGGCATCCGGCGGTGCGATCGATCACCTACTGGGGCCTCACCGACAACGGGTCGTGGCTCGGTGCCCCGGGCGGGCTGGTCCGCGCGGATGGATCGCCCAAGCCGTCGTTCGCAGCGCTGCGCGGCCTGATCAAGGGCGAGTGGTGGCTCCCACCGACCGAGGCGCGCACCGACGAACAGGGCATGGTCGAGGTGTCGGGCTTCCTCGGCGACTACCGCGTCACCGTCGGCGACGAGTCCGGCACGGTGGCGCTGACGGTCGCCGGACCCGCCGACTACACCCTGACCGTGGATCGAGGGGGCAGTCCCGCCTGAGGCGCGTCGGGATCGGCCGTCGGCGTCGCCTCGATCGGCTGCGGGGCGGGCGGCGGCGCCGCCGGTCCCGCTGGGCTGCTGGGCCGCTGGGCCGCTGGGCCGCTGGGCCGCTGGGCCGCTGGGGTACAGTGGCGGCTGAGGTGCGAGGAGGGCTGGGACGCATGGGGGCCACGCTGCATGACGTCGCGCGTGCGGCAGGCGTCTCCATCAAGACCGTCTCCAACGTCGTCCACGACTATCCCCACGTCCGGCGCGAGACGCGTGACCGTGTCCTCGCCGCCATCCGCGAACTGGATTACCGGCCGAACGTGTCGGCCCGGGGGCTCAGATCGGGGAAGACCGGCGTGATCGGCCTCGCCGTGCCGTCCCTTCGGGAGAACTACTTCGCCGAGCTTGCGGATGCGGTCATCCGCGCCGCCGAGCGCCGGGGCCTCAGCGTGCTGATCGAGCAGACGAACGGCGACCGCACCAAGGAGCTGCAATCGCTCAGCGGCGGCCGGCTGCACCTCACCGATGGCCTGCTCTTCAGCCCCGTGAGCCTGGGCCAGGGCGATGCCGACGCGCTCGACGTCCGGATTCCGCTGGTGCTCCTCGGCGAGCGCATCTTCGGGGGCCCCACGGACCACGTGACGATGCACAACACCTCCTCGGCACGTGCCGCCGTCGAGCACCTGCTCGGCCTCGGCCGCACTCGTATCGCGCTGATCGGGGCTCCGAGCGCGGGAGACGCCGACGCGAGTTCGGGGACGCTTCGCCTGGACGGATATCGCCAGGCACTGGCAGCTGCGGGCATCCCTGAGGTGCCGGAGCTGATCCGCGTCGCGGAGCCGTGGAACCGGGAGACCGGGGCGAGGGCTGTCCGACGGATGCTCGAGGAGGGCGTCTCGTTCGACGCGGTGTTCGCGCTCAACGACACCCTCGGCCTCGGCGTGCTCCGGGCACTGGGCGAGGCGGGCATCCGCGTCCCGGACGATGTCGCGGTCATCGGCTTCGACGACATCGACGAGTCGCGATTCTCGGTGCCCTCGATGTCGAGCGTCGATCCCGGCCGGGATGAGATCGCCGAGTACGCGGTCGAACTGCTCGTCGAGCGCATCGCCGAGAAGGGGGAACGGCGTCAGCCGCGGCAGGTCAAGCCGGACTTCCGGATCGTCGCGCGCGAGTCGACGGGTGCGGTCGAGACGCCGGGTGCCGTCGAGGCGCCGGGTGCCGTCGAGGCGCGGGCAGCCGATCAGGCCGCGCGATCCGGGTCGTCGGTCGTGAACACGTAGTCGCCGTTCGCGTCGAGTTCGGGGCGGAGGCGAGCATCGTCGAGCGCGGCGAACGCCTCGCGCGACGCGTCGCGCAGCGCGCGTGCGGCCACGGGGTCGGCCGCGCGGACCGCCTCGAAGTCCGACACGAGCGTCAGGCCGCCCTCGGCGTGCCAGGCCGGTTGCGGCATCCGCTCGAGGGCCCTCGCCACGCGTGACGACGCGAGGCGCCAGCGCACCTCGAACCGATCGCTCCGGTCGCCCCCGGAGATCGCGTCGCGGAGCTCCCCGTAGAAGTCCGGGCGGTACGCCGCGACCTCGGCGCCGAGGCGCACCAGGTTCATGCGCGCGTTGCGGCGGATCAGGGGGTCGTAGGTCCAACGCACCTCGTCGATGCCGTGGTCGAGGCAGATCGCGCGCTGCCGCAGCTTCAGCGCGACGCCGATCCCCCGCCCCCGCGCCGCAGGGTCGACGGCGTTCATGTGCGAGTGCACATGCAGGCCGCCGTCCCAGCCGAGGAAGCCCAGCGCCGCGCCGAGCGGCGGGACGGCGGTGGGATCAGGTCCCTCGGCGGCATCCGCACCGGTCGGCGACGGAACCGCGACGAGCACCGTGTTGCCGGCATGCGCGATCGCCTTCAGCGATGCCAGGTCGACCGTTCGGCCGACTCCCCAGGTCGCGTCGAAGCGCGCGAGCGCGCCGGCGAGTTCGTCGGGCCGCGCCTCGCGCGTGACGACGCCGGCACGCCGGTCCTCCTCGTCGGCGAGCGCGTGCGCGCGGGCGAGGGTCGCGGCATCCGTCATGGTTCGGACCCTACCGCGTGCGCGAGCCGCTCGGCCGGCGCTCCGTGCCGCGCTGTTCGAGGGCCGTTTCCGCGGTCGAGGCCGGGTTCGATCGGCACTCCACCGCAGAAGCGGGCCTCGAGCGGATGGCGCGGGGCCGCGCGGGCCGCGCGCCCCGCCCGAGGCGAGGCAGGGGCGCGTCAGCGGGCCAGGCGATCCTCCATGCCCCAGGGCTGCCCGTAGCCGCCCTCGGCCTCGGCGCGGGCCATCAGGTCGAGGAACGGCGCCGCGTCGAACGCCTCCGGGCCGAGGACGCCGCGGCCCGACCAGACACCGGTGGCGAGCAGCTCGAGCGCGATCACCGGGTTGAGCGCGGTCTGCCAGACGACGCACTGCGCCTCGTACTCTCGCATCGTCCACTCGTTGTCGCTCACGTGGTAGAGGTACACCTCGCGCGGCTCGCCGTCGGCCCCACGGCCGGTCACCCAGAGGCCGGCGCAGGTCTTGCCGGTCATCCGCGGGCCGATCGTCGCGGGGTCGGGCAGGGCCGCGGCCACGACATCGCGCGGAGCGACCTCGACCGGTCCGTTCGCGCTGCGCACGCGGATCGGCGTCGTCGAGTCGAGCCCGAGCAGGTGCAGCGTCTTCAGCACGGTGATGAACTCGTCGCCGAGGCCGTACTTGAACGTCACGCGCTTCGCGTCGACCCAGCGCGGCATGAGGAGCACCTCCTCGTGCTCGACGTTCACGCACTCGACCGGGCCGATGCCCTCGGGGAACTCGAACACCTCGGGCTCGCTGAACGGGGGCGTCGTGTACCAGCCCCGGTCCCGCTCCCACACGACGGGCGGGTTCAGGCATTCCTCGATCGTGGTCCAGATGGAGAACGAGGGCGCGAAGATCTCGTTGCCCGCCTCGTCGCGCACCACGAGGTTCGCGCCGTCGCGCGTGCCGAGCTCGTCGATCTCGCTGAAGAGGTGGTCGGCCGCGTAGCGCGCGAAGACGTCGGAGAGCCCGGGCTCGACGCCCATGCCGACGAGCGCGAGGCGCCCCGCCGTCTCCCAGTCGTCGGCCTGCGCGAACTGGTCGTCGCCGAGCTTCACGCCGGACTCGGCGTACGGGTCGGTCGGGTGCGGTTCGGACAGGCTCATGGCCATGTCGAGGTAGTCGGCGCCGGCGGCGAGCGCGCCGCGGAAGATCGGCGGCACGAACTTGGGCTCGACGGCGTTCATCACGTGGGTGGCGCCGTGCTCGCGGGCGACGGATGCCACGACCTCGGGGTCGCTCGCATCCACCTGCGCGGTGGCGAACCGTGCCGCGACGTCGTCGCCGTGCTTCGCGGCGATCCAGTCGACCGTGCGGCGGGCCCGGGATTCGTCGTAGTCGCTCACGACGAGGAGCTCGAAGAAGTCGCGGCGAGCGGCGATCTTGGCGATGGCATCGCCCACGCCCCCCGCGCCGATGAGGAGGATTCGCATGCTGGGTACGCTAGCCGCGATCCGCTCAATTGTCCAGATGGATAATTGAGCGGACGTCCGTCGTCGCGCCGGCGGAGGCCGATGCCTTCGGGAGGAACTCCCGATTCCGGTGCGGCGTGTCGAGTCGTCGCAACGGCGTGTCCCGTCGTTCTTCCTCCCGAACGAGACCGGCGCGCACCGATGACGACGGCGAGACGCGGGCACGATGCCGGATGTGGGGCACGGGCCGCCGACGTCAGCCGAACGCCGGGGGCAGGCCGCGCGAGGCGCGGACCAGCGCGGCATCCGCCACTGCGCGTGCGACGGCCGCGATCACCGTCGGCCAGTCCTCGAGCACGTGCCGGGCACTCGGCCGGACCACGGGAACGCCGAACGCCTGACCGACCAGGGTCCGATCCCGGTCCCGATGGAACTCCTCCGGACCCGAGTGATGGGCGCGTCCGTCGATCTCGAAGAGCACCACGCCATCGATCAGCCCGTCGAACCGGCCGAGGTTCGCGAAGCGCACCTGCGGCACCACCGAATGGCCCGCATCGACGAGCCTTCGGACGAAGAGGCTCTCCACTCCCGACTCGAGCCTCCCCGTGTACTCGTCGACGAGCACGCGCGTCGTCGCGACGCCCGCCAGGACGGCCTCGACCCCGAGACGGGTCAGCACGCGCTCGTGCAGGACCGAGTCGATGGCCGCTCGTGCATGCTCCCCGGGGAGGCATCGCACCGCGCGCGCCAGCGCGGCCTCCGGCGAGACGATCCAGTCGAACGCCCGCTCCGGAGCCGGGTCGGGCGCCCAGTGCACGCGCGGCGCGCCCGCCACGGCGACTCGGACTCCGTCTGCTCGCCGGCGGTGGTGGGTGGCGAGCGGATGCCACGCCATCGACGCACCACCCCGGTCGGACCACGACGCGGGATGGACGTGCCCCGCGGACGGCGATGCATGCAGGTGCAGCACGTCATCCTCGCCGGCCCAGACCCCGAGCCGTCGCAGGGCCGAGACGCAGCCGATCGCCGCGCCGGTCGCGACCGCCGCAAGCTGCTCGCGGTCGGCCGACGGAGCGGCGATCCAATCACGTCGGGGCCGGATCACGGCTCCACATGCGACCGCGCGCGAGATCTGCCTTCGGTCGACGCCTCGGGCGATCAGGGTGCCGGCTCGGGCGACGTGGCCGAGCCGTGAGAGCTCGTCGAACAGTCGGGGCATGCGGTGAGACTCGCGAATCCGAGGCGCGAGCCCGGGCTGGTCGGCCGGATCCGGGGAGGAACGGCCCGACGGATGGCTTCGGGAGGAGCAGTTGCGCACAGTCGTGCTCGCACGGGAGGAGGAATCGATCGGCCTGCGGCGTGTCGCCCTGCGACACGCCGACCGGTGGCCGGAAGTTCCTCCCGACGGCGGGGAGGGGGGACGGCAGAGGTGGCGGGTGGGAGGCGACGGCGGGGCGTCGGCGGGCGTCGGCGCGTGGCGGGCGCCGGCGGCGCCGGTCAGCAGAAGCCGGCGATTCCGTCCCAGGCCGCGCGCGGGCTCTCCGCACCCTCCCGGACGACGGCGGCCTCGATGAGCCCGTAGGGCCGGTCGGCGGCGTGGAACACCTCGTTCGGGTTGTCGAGTCCGAAGGGCGAGAGATCGACCGCGAAGTGGTGGTTGTTCGGCATCGAGAAGCGGATCTCGGCGACGTCGTCGTGCGCCTCGAGCACCCGCCGCCCCATGGCGAACAGCGTGGCCTGCAGCCCGGGCGAATACCCCTCGGCGAAGGCCTCGAGCAGCAGCGTCCGCACGCTCTCGTACCGTGCGTCGAAGTCGGCGGCGGCGTCGGCGCGCGCGTAGCGCCAGCGTGCCGAGACATCCGTCGCCAGGATGCGGTCGTGGGTCTCGGCGAGGGTCGTGTACCGGTCGTGCGGGTAGGCCTCGAAGCCGGAGCCGGTGGACTTCATGACCGTGAGATCGCGGAGCCCGGCGATGACGTGCCGTTCGGCGCCGTCCGCGACGACGACGGCGGTGCGCACCTCGTGACCCGACCGCACGAACGCGTGGTCGTGCGGGGCGCCGCCGACCATGATGCGCTGCCAGGCGAAGCGCTCGGCCGCCCAGCGGCCGCCGGTGACCCATTCGAACGACGAGACGAAGTGATCGGCGAGTCGCAGGAGGAACGCCTCGGGCGAGCCGATGCCGTCGCGCGCGAACGCGAAGATCGTGTTCTTCTGGGTGTCGGTCGGCACGACGTGCGCGTTGTCGCCCACGAGGTGGGCGGCGGCGAAGTCGCCGCGCAGCTGCGAGGTCACGTTCAGGTCGTCGATCTCATGACGAGCGCTCTCGCGCGCGACCTTGACGACGCGGACCTCGGCCTTGCCGTACTGGTTCGCGCCGAGCACGATGGCGGATTCGGACATGGTCAGCTCCCTCGGTAGGTGGAGTAGGCGAACGGGCTGAGGAGGAGCGGGGCGTGCACGTGCCTTCCGTCGTCGGCGACGTGGAACGTCAGCACCACCTCGGGGTAGAACGTCTCGACGCCGCGCGCGGCGAAGTAGGCCGCGGTGTCGAAGCGCAGCCGGTAGTCGCCGGCCGCCAACGCCTCAGGGCCGATCCGCGAGACCCGACCGTCGGCGTCGGTGGCCGCGGCGTCGAGCCGGCGCCATCCGTCGCCCTCGTGCGCGGAGAGCTCGACGGCGACGCCCTCAGCAGGCCGGCCCGAGGTGGAATCGAGCACATGGGTCGTGATGCGCGACCGCTGCGGTGCGGCGCCCTGGTTGCTCATGCGAGGAGTCCCTTCAGTCGGAGGACGGCGATCTGGCGGAGCTGGTCGGCGACGACGGGCTCCTCCTGGTCGGGCGTGTGCGCGAGGCGTGCGGTGAGCGCGTCGAGGATCTCGCGCGACGAGCGACCGGCGGCGCGGATCAGGAAGACCCGGCCGAACTTCTGCTCGTACGCCCGATTGCCCTCGGCGAGCGCGGCCGCGACCGCGGCGTCGGTCGGATCGACCCCGGCCTGCTCGGCCCGCGACATCGCGGCCTCGGCACCGGGGCCCGCGGGTCGCTCGCCGATGCGCGGGTGGTGCGCGAGCGCCCCCTCGACCTCGGCCGGCCGGAGCGGCGATGCGGCGACCTCGGCGCGCGCGACGAGTGCCTCGACCGAGGCGTACGGCCGGCCGTCCGCGAGCTCCGCGCACCACCGGTCGACGTCGAGGCAGGAGCGCAGGAGCCCGATCGCCTCCTCGCGCCCGGCCGAGTTGAACTCGTCAAACGACATCGCCGGGTCCTCCCTCCGATCGTGCCGCGCGCAGCAACCGGCCGCGGGCGACCGAGCCGTCGACCTCCCGGCCGGCGAGGTAGGTCGCGCGCACCGCGCCGACGAGCTCGCGTCCGTCGTACGCGGTGATCGGATGCCGGTGCTGCAGCGCCGCGGCATCCACCGTGAACGCCTCGTCGGGCGCGAGGATCGCGAGGTCGGCGTCGGCGCCCTCCGCGATCGCACCCTTGCCGGCGAGCCCGACCAGTCGCGCGGGCGCGCCGGACATCCACTCCACGACGCGCTCGAGGCGGATGCCGCGGCGGCGTGCCTCGGTCCAGACCACGGCCAGTCCGAGCTGGAGCGACGCGATCCCGCCCCACGCCACGGCGAAGTCGCCCTCGCCCGCGAACTTGACGGCCGCGGGTGCCGGCGAGTGGTCGGAGACGACCGTGTCGATGACGCCCGCCTCGAGCGCGCCCCACAGGGCGTCGCGGTTCGCGGCCCCGCGGATCGGCGGGCAGCACTTGAACGCCGCGGCGCCCGCGGGCACCTCCTCGGCGGTGAGCGCGAGGTAGTGCGGGCAGGTCTCGACGGTGAGCCGCACGCCGTCGGCGCGGGCGCGGGCGATGGCGTCGAGCGATGCGGCCGAGCTGAGGTGCAGGATGTGGGCGCGCGCGCCCGTGCGCCGGGCGGCCTCGATCACGGCCGTGATCGCCGTCGCCTCCGCGGCATCCGGCCTGGAGGCGAGGAAGTCGGCGTAGTCGCGGCTGTGCGGGTGCGGGGCCGCGTCGATCACCGCGGCGTCCTCGGCGTGCACGATGACGAGCGAGTCGGGGTGCGCGCCCGCGAGGACGGCCATCGCCCGCTCCATCGCCTCAGCCGTGACGGGCGGGAACTCGGGCACGCCCGAGTCGATGAGGAAGCACTTGAAGCCGAACACGCCCGCTTCGGCGAGCGGGACCAGCTCGGCCTCGTTGCCCGGCACGATCCCGCCCCAGAACCCGACGTCGACGAACACGCGTCCGGTCGCCCTCGCGCGCTTCACGGCGAGCGCCGCGACCGTGGTCGTCGACGGGATGCTGTTGAGCGGCATGTCGACGATCGTCGTGACGCCGCCGGCCGCGGCGGCACGGGTCGCCGTCTCGAACCCCTCCCAATCGGTGCGGCCGGGTTCGTTGACGTGGACGTGCGTGTCGACGAGCCCCGGGATGAGCACCTCGTCGTCGGTGAGCCGCACGCGGTGCGCCGCGCGGAACGCGGCACCCGGGGCGGCCACGCGTGCGATGCGCCCGTCGCGCACCGCGACCTCGGCGGGTGCGAACGCCCCGTCGACGAGCACCCGGTCGCCCGCGAGCACGAGGTCGAAGACGACGGATGCCTCGGCGGCACCGTTCGGCGGGTGGTCGGCCTGCGCCATCCGCGCCGTCACTCCCCCGCACCCGGCCCGGTCAGGCGCACCTGCCGGTTGACGTCCTTGTACAGCAGGTAGCGGAACGGCCCGGGCCCGCCCGCATAACAGGCCTGCGGGCAGAAGGCCCGCAGCCACATGAAGTCGCCCGCCTCGACCTCGACCCAGTCGCCGTTCAGGCGGTAGACGCCCTTGCCCTCGAGCACGAAGAGCCCGTGCTCCATGACGTGGGTCTCGGCGAACGGGATCGTGCCGCCGGGGGCGAACGTGACGATGTTCACGTGCATGTCGTGCGCGAGGTCGTCGGGGTCGACGAAGCGGCTGGTCGCCCAGGCGGAGTCGGTGCCGGGCATCGGCTGCGGCTCGACCTCGGCGTCGCTCGTGACGAACGACGCGGGCGCCGCGATGCCCGAGACGGGTTCGTACGCCTTGCGGATCCAGTGGAAGGAGGTCGCCTCGTCGCCCTCGTTGGCGATCGACCAGCGCTCGCCCGCGGCAACGTAGGCGTATCCTCCCGGCCCGAGCGCGTGCCGGGTGCCGTCGAGGTCGAGCGCCAGCTCCCCCGAGGTGACGAACAGCACCGCCTCCACGCCGGGCTCGGCCTCGGGCCGGTCGGATCCGCCGCCCGGGGCGATCTCGACGATGAGCTGGGAGAACGTGGTGGCGAACCCGGCGATCGGCCGGGCGATGATCCACGATCGCGTGCCCGTGAACCCGGGCAGGTTGCTCGTCACGATGTCGCGGAGCACGCCCTTCGGGATCACCGTGTAGGCCTCGGTCACGATCGCGCGGTCGGTGAGCAGCTCGGTCTGCGCGGGCAGCCCGCCCGGCGGGGTGTAGTAGCTCATGGGTTCTCCTCGTCCGTGGCCGGGCGTCCCGGACCGCTCGTCGTCCTCCTCGGGCTCGCGTGCGCCGCGAGCGACGGCGCGTCGAGCCCGGTGGCGGCCTCGACCTCGTCCGGCGTGATCGCCCCGCACTGCACGCCTCGGAGGACGAAGCCCGCGAGCGCGCGCACCGTCGCCGGCTCGTCGAGCACGGCGCCCGCGGTGCGGTCGTGCACGTGCCGGAGCCGCGCGGACGCCTCGGCCCAGCCGTCGCGGTAGTACGCGTAGGTCGCGATGAATCGCGTGGGCAGCTGCGCCGGATGCAGGTCCCATCCCTGCGGGAACCCGCGCTCGAGCGAACGCCGCACCAGCCGCGCGTGGAGCCGCCACGCCTCGTCGGCCCGGTCGCCGATCGGCAGCACGTTCGACGAGCCGTCGGAGAGCCGGACGCCCGTGCCGGCGACCGCCAACTGCATGACCTGCTTCGCGTGGTCGGCTGCCGGATGCTCGAGCGACTGGTGCGGCGCGGCGATGCCGAGCGCGGCGGTGTAGTCGTAGGTGCCGAAGTGCAGGCCGGCGGCACGGCCGCGGGCCGCGTGCGGGATGCGGGCGACCGGGGCGACGCCCTCCGGGCCGAGGACGAGCTGCGGGGTCTCCACCTGCACCTCGAACCGGAGTCGCCCGTCGGGCAAGCCGTGGGCGCGTTCGAGGGCGGCCGCGACATCCGCCATCGCCTCGACCTGCTCGACCGTCGAGACCTTCGGGAGGGTGAGGGCGAGCCCGTCGGGCAGGCCCCCGCGGTCGACGAGGGCCGTCACGAACAGGTCGAGCGTGCGGATGCCGCGGGCCCGCGTCGCCGCCTCGAACGACTTGAACCGGATGCCGACGAACGGCGTCGCCGTACCCGCGTCGATCGCGGCCGCGACGTGCTCGGCGGCGCGCACGACGTCGGCGTCCTCGACGTCGTCGCCGCGATCGCCGTAGCCGTCCTCGAAGTCGATGCGGAGGTCCTCGACGGGCTCGCGCTCGAGCTTGTGCTCGACGCGCGGGGCCACCACGGCCGAGATGTCCGGCGGGATGCCGACGGCGCGTGCGAGCGCCTCGACGCCGCCGGCCGATGCCGCGGCCGCGAGCGCCGCGCTCCCCCACACCGCGGGCAGATCCGGCGTGATCGCGTCGCCGGGCACGTAGACCGTGTGCACGGGCTGCCGCGACCCGTCGTCGCCCGGGTAGGCCGTCGCGAGCAGGCGGTCCGTCTCGGCGAGGCGGGCGTCGATCGAGGGCGACAGGGCGGAGGGCAGCGCGGTCCGCACGGGTCAGGCCAGCAGCTCGTAGGCGGGCAGCGTGAGGAAGTCGACGTAGTCGTCGGCGAGGACGAGGTCGGCGACGAGGCGCGCGGCGGGTTCGTAGTACCGCGCGAACCGGTCGCGCGGCACGTCGGCGGCGAGCGCCGCCACCTCCTCGTCGAGCACCTCGCGCACGAGTTCGGGCGTCATGGTCCGGCCCGTGTCGGCGAGGACCACGCCGTGCTGCAGCTGCTGCCACACCTGCGACCGCGAGATCTCGGCCGTCGCGGCGTCCTCCATCAGGCTGTGCAGGGCGACCGCGCCGCTGCCGGCCAGCCACGCCGCGGTGTACGCCACGCCGACCGACAGGTTCGTGCGGAGGCCCGCCTCGGTCACCGCGCCGCCGGTCGCGGCGACGTCGAGGAGCTCGGCGGCCGAGACCTCGACCTCCGGCCGCTGGCGGTCGAGCTGGTTGGGCCGGTCGCCGAGCACGTCGTCGAAGACCTCGCGGCAGACCGGCACGAGGTCGGGATGCGCGACCCAGGAGCCGTCGAATCCGTCCGCCGCCTCGCGGGTCTTGTCGGCCCGGACCTTCTCGAACGCGACCGCGGTGGCCTCGGGGTCGGCGCGGTTCGGCACGAACGCCGCCATGCCGCCCATGGCGACCGCGCCGCGGCGGTGACAGGTCTTCACGAGCAGTTCGGTGTAGGCGCGCATGAACGGCGCCGTCATCGACACCGACGCGCGGTCGGGCACGATGAACTCGGGGCCCGCGTCGCGGAACACCTTGATGATGCTGAAGAGGTAGTCCCATCGCCCGGCGTTGAGGCCCGACGCGTGGTCGCGGAGCTCGTACAGGATCTCGTCCATCTCGAACGCGGCCGGGATCGTCTCGATGAGCACCGTCGCGCGGATGCTTCCGGCCGGCAGCGCCATCCGCTCCTCGGAGAACGCGAACACGTCGTTCCAGAGTCGCGCCTCGAGGTGGCTCTCGAGCTTCGGCAGGTAGTAGTACGGGCCGGCACCGTGCTCGATGAGCGCGTTCGCGGTGTGCGCGAAGTGCAGCCCGAAGTCGACGAGCGACCCGGACGCCCGCTCGCCGTCGACGAGGACGTGCTTCTCCGGGAGGTGCCAGCCGCGCGGGCGCGTGACCACGGTCGGCCGCCGGACGTCGTCGCGGAGCGCGTACTCCCGGCCGTCCGGCGAGGTCCACGCCAGTGTGCCGCGTGCGGCGTCCCGCAGGTTCCGCACGCTTCCGACGACGTTCGCCCAGGTGGGGCTCGAGGCGTCCTCCAGGTCGGCGAGCCAGACCCTGGCACCCGAGTTGAGCGCGTTGATGGCCATCTTGGCCGGCGACGCGGGGCCCGTGATCTCGACGCGGCGGTCGGCGAGCGCCTCGGGCGGCGGCGGCACCCGCCACTCCGACTCGCGCACCTCGCGGGTCTCGGCGAGGAAGTCCAGCGGCTCACCGCGCGCGATCCGCGCCCGGCGCTCGGCGCGCGCGACGAGCAGGTCACGTCGTCGCGCGTCGAACCGGTGGTGCAGTTCCTCGACGAACGCGAGCGCCTCCTCGGTGAGGACGTCATCGTCGTCCGCGACGCCGTCGACTCGGGCGATCTCGATGCTCATGCGGCTGCCGCTCCCTTCCGCTTCGCTGCGGGGTGGTGATCCGGGCCTCGTCCTCATCTTCGCGCACAAGCGCGCGGGCCGGAACCGGCGTGCGCGCATGAGCGGGACGGGAGTGCGCCCACGCGCGCGGCGTAGACTCCGGAAAAGGGGGAGCCAGGCATGGATATCGTCGTCACCGTCAACGGCAGGCCGCGGGACGCCACGGGCATCGCGGCCCACACCACCGCGCTCGACTGGCTCAGGTCGATCGGCCTGACCGGCGCGAAGGAGGGCTGCGCCGAGGGCGAGTGCGGCGCGTGCGCCGTGCTGCTCGCCACGCCGGGCGAGGACGGCGGGACCGCCTGGACGGCGGTGAACGCGTGCCTCATGCCGGCCGCGGCGCTCGACGGCCAGGAGGTCGTGACCGCCGAGGGGCTCGGCACGCCGGAGCGGATGCATCCGGTGCAGTCGGCGCTCGCCGAGGCGGGCGGCTCGCAGTGCGGGTACTGCACGCCCGGCTTCGCCTGCAGCATGGCGGCCGAGTTCTACCGCGTGCGCAACGGCGCGGATGCCCCGGGCGCGACGGCGTCCGCCACGGAGGCACGCCCCGTCCCCACCGCGTCGGTCGCGCCCGACCACGCCGACTTCGACCTGCACGCACTGAGCGGCAACCTCTGCCGGTGCACGGGGTATCGCCCCATCCGCGACGCCGCGCTGGGGCTGGACGTCTCGCCCGGGGCCGACGATCCGCTGGCGGAACGCCGCATGCATCCGGCACCCGCCGCCCGTGCGACCCGGCTCGCGGGCGAGGGCGGGCGCTTCGTACGACCCGAGACCCTCGACGAGGCGCTGGCACTCCTGCACGTCGAGCCCGAGGCCGTCGCGATCGCAGGGTGCACCGACTGGGGCGTCGAGGCGAACCTGCGCGGGCGACGCGCCCCGCTCGCAGTCGCGATCGACCGGCTCGACGAACTGCGCACCTTCGAGGAGCACGACGCGGGCATCGACCTCGGAGCCGCGCTCACCCTCACCGAGGTCGAGCGACGGCTCGCCGGGCGCGTGTCCCTGCTCGCGGCGCTGTTCCCGCAGTTCGCGTCGCCGCTCATCCGCAACCGGGCCACGCTCGGCGGCAACCTCGGCACCGCCTCGCCCATCGGCGACGCGCCGCCGGCGCTGCTCGCGCTCGAGGCGCGGCTCGTGCTCGCCTCGCCCGACGGCGAGCGCGAGGTCGACCTCGCCGACTACTTCACCGGGTACCGCGAGACCGTCCGCCGGCCGGGCGAGCTGATCCGCACCGTCCGGATCCCCCAGCCGACGGCCGACCTCACCGCGTTCCACAAGGTCGCCAAGCGCCGCTACGACGACATCTCGAGCGTCGCCGTGGCGTTCGCGATCGACCTCGACGAGGACCGCGGCACGGTCGCGTCGGCGCGCATCGGCCTCGGCGGCGTCGCCGCGACGCCGATCCGGGCACGCGCGACCGAGGCCGCGCTCGTCGGACGCGAGTGGTCCGCCGACACCGTGCGGGAGGCGGCATCCGTGCTCGCCGGCGAAGGCACCCCCATGTCCGACCACCGCGCGAGCGCCGAGTACCGGTCCGCGATGCTCGCGCAGTCGCTGCTGCGCCTGCATCGACGGACCGCACGCGAGGGGGTGCCCGCATGAGCGAGCTCTCGGACCGCCCCGCCCGCGCCGTCGCCGGCACGCCCGTCGCCCACGAGAGCGCCCGGCTGCACGCCACCGGCACCGCCGTCTACACCGACGACCTCGCCGCCACCCGCCGCGACGTGCTCACCGCGTGGCCGGTGACCTCGTCGCACGCGCACGCGCGCGTGCGGCTCGACGTCGCACCCGCCCTCGAGGTGCCGGGCGTCGTGCACGTGCTCACCGCCGAGGACGTGCCCGGCGTCAACGACGCGGGTGCGAAGGGCGACGAGCCGCTGTTCCCCGACGAGGCGCAGTACCACGGGCACGCGCTCGCGTGGGTGCTCGGCGAGACCGCCGAGGCCGCGCGCCTCGGGGCCGCCGCGGTCGTGGTCGACGCCGAGGAACTGCCCTCGATCGTGACCGTCGAGGAGGCGATCGCGGCCGGGTCGTTCCAGGGCATCGCGCCGACCGTGCGGCGCGGCGACGCGGCATCCGCCCTCGCCTCGGCGCCGCACGTCTTCGAGGGCGTCAGCGTCGTCGGCGGGCAGGAGCACTTCTACCTCGAGACGCACGCGTCGTTCGCGCACGTCGACTCCGAGGGGCAGGTGTTCGTCGAGTCGAGCACGCAGCACCCGTCGGAGACGCAGGAGATCGTCGCGCACGTGCTCGGCGTGCCGAACCACCGCGTCACCGTGCAGTCGCTGCGCCTCGGCGGCGGCTTCGGCGGCAAGGAGATGCAGCCGCACGGGCTCGCCGCCGTCGCGGCGCTCGGCGCCGTGCGCACCGGGCGCCCCGTGCGACTCCGGCTCACGCGCGCGCAGGACATGACGATGACCGGCAAGCGGCACCCGTTCCACGCCACCTGGCGCGCGGGCTTCGACGACGACGGCCGCATCCTCGCGCTCGAGGCGACCCTGACGTCGAACGGCGGCTGGAGCCTCGACCTCTCCGATCCCGTGCTCGGGCGCGCGCTGTGCCACGTCGACAACGCCTACTGGATCCCGGACATCACGGTGCACGGCCGCATCGCACGCACGAACGTGACCTCGCAGACCGCGTTCCGCGGGTTCGGCGGCCCGCAGGGCATGTTCGTCATCGAGGACGTCCTCGGGCGCGTCGCGCCGCAGCTCGGCATCGACCCGGCCGTGCTGCGCGAGCGGAACCTCTACCGCCCCGGCCAGACGACCCCGTATGGCATGGAGGTGCGCCACGCCGAGCGGATCGGCGAGGCGTGGTCCCGGGTGCTCGACGAGTCCGAGTTCGCCCGCCGGCGCGAGGAGATCGCGGCCGCGAACGATGCCGACCCCGACGTCAAGCGCGGACTCGCGATCACCCCGGTGAAGTTCGGCATCTCGTTCACGTTCACCGCCTACAACCAGGCCGGCGCGCTCGTGCACGTCTACCGCGACGGCTCGGTGCTCGTGAACCACGGCGGCACCGAACTCGGCCAGGGCCTGCACACCAAGATGCTCCAGGTCGCGGCGACCGCGCTCGGAGTGCCGCTCGCGCAGGTGCGCCTCGCCCCCACGCGCACCGACAAGGTGCCGAACACGTCGGCGACCGCGGCATCCTCGGGTGCCGACCTCAACGGCGCGGCCGTGAAGGACGCCTGCGACCAGATCATCGCCCGGCTCCGGCCCGTCGCGGCGAACGTCCTCGGCGTCGACGAGGCCGATGTGCGGTTCGAGGACGGCCGCGTGCACGGCGGCGACCCCGCGGCATCCGTGCTCTTCGGCGAGCTCGCGGCGACCGCCTACGCCGAGCGCGTGCAGCTCTTCGCCGCCGGCTTCTACCGGACCGAGGGCCTCGGCTGGGACCCGGCGACGATGACCGGCACCCCGTTCAAGTACTTCGCCTGCGGCGTGGCCGCGAGCGAGGTCGAGGTCGACGGCTTCACGGGCGCGACCCGGCTGCGCCGCGTCGACATCGTCCACGACGTCGGCGACTCGCTCTCGCCGCTCATCGACCTCGGGCAGGTCGAGGGCGCCTTCATGCAGGGCGTCGGATGGCTCACGCTCGAGGAGCTGCGCTGGGACGAGACCGACGGACCCGGGCGCGGGCGCCTGCTCACGCCGTCGGCGAGCACCTACAAGCTGCCGAGCTTCTCGGAGCTGCCCGACGAGCTCAACGTGCACTTCCTCGAGCGCGCGCACGAGGACGGCGCGATCTACGGCTCGAAGGCGGTCGGCGAGCCGCCGTTCATGCTCGCCTTCAGCGTGCGCGAGGCGATCCGCGAGGCCGTCGCGGCGTTCGGGCCGGCCGGGCACTCGGTCGAGCTCACGGCGCCGTCGACGCCGGAGGCGGTGTTCTGGGCGATCGAGGCGGCGCGGCAGGCGAGCCGGAGCGTCGCGACGGATGGCGCGCGGTCGACGGATGCCGCGCGGTCGACGGATGGCGGCCGCGAGGCCGGTGCGGTCGACGCCGGCGCGACGGATGCCGCGTCCCGGGCCGCGCGCCCCGGGCGCGTCACCGCCGAGCGCTGACGGACGGCCGCCGATGGACTGGGTCGACGCCGTGCA
Source organism: Agromyces binzhouensis (assembly GCF_042672355.1). NCBI lineage: Bacteria > Bacillati > Actinomycetota > Actinomycetes > Micrococcales > Microbacteriaceae > Agromyces > Agromyces binzhouensis. The sequence continues at coordinate 176,388 of NZ_JBHXVJ010000009.1, forward strand.
GCGCCATCGGGCGTCACGGACGCCGGCCGTGCTCGTGACGCTCGCGATGGTGCGCGGTCACGCGCCGCGCAACGGCGGGGCGAAGATGGTGGTCGCCCCAGACGAGGTCACCGGGACCGTCGGCGGCGGCAACCTCGAGCAGACGGCGCTGGCCCGCGCGCGCGAGCTGCTCGCGGCGGGCACGGCGGAGCCCGAACTGCTCACCCTGACGCTGAGCGACCGGGCCGCCGTCGACTACGGCGTGCAGTGCTGCGGAGGAGAGGTCACGATGCTGCTCGAACCCCTGCCGGTCGTCCCGGTCGTCGCCGTCTTCGGCCTCGGGCACGTCGGGCTCGAGCTGGCGCGGATCCTCGCGCGGCATCCGCTGGAACTCGACCTCGTGGACTCGCGCGAGGCCATGCTCTCGCCCGACCGCCTGGGGGACCTCGGCGCCTCGGGCCCGTTCGCCGACGCGGTCGCCACGATCCGCGTGCACCACCTGCCGGTGCCGGAGGCGGCGCTGGCCGACCTGCCGACGGGCGCGCACGTGCTGGTCATGACGCACGATCACGCGGAGGACCTCGCGATCTGCGACGCCGCACTCCGCACGCCCGGCCTCGATTCGATCGGGCTCATCGGCTCGCGCTCGAAGTGGGCGCGCTTCCGCGCCCGGCTCGCGTCGGCGGGCCACGACGACGACGCGCTCGCCCGTGTCGAGACGCCGATCGGCATCGACGGCATCCGCTCGAAGGAGCCCGCCGCGATCGCGGTGAGCGTCGCCGCAGAGCTGCTGCAGCGCATCGAGCAGGCCGCCGCGGAGCGAGCGCACTGAGGCCTTCACCCTCGTCTTCGCCTTCGCCTTCGCCTTCGCCTTCGCCTTCGGGAGGAACTTCTCGATCCTCGTCGGCGTGCCGCCGTGCGACACGCCGACGGCCGCCGGGAAGTTCCTCCCGACCGCCGGGACGCACGACCGCGCTCCGCGACCCGCCGATTCCCGATGCGGGCGCACGGGCCCGCGCGCTAGGCGCGCGGCACCGCCGGCGGCGTGACGTGCGACGCCGCGAAGGCGCCGTTGCGCTCGGCGATCTCCGCGGCCCGCGTGAGGCGCTCGCGCTCCATCCGCTGGGCGAAGACGGTCCAGACGAGCAGCGCGGCACCGGCCCCGACCATGGCGCCGCCGATGGTGTCGGTGATCCAGTGCGCGCCGAGGTAGGTGCGGCTGATCGCCATCAGCACCGTGTAGACGACGCCCCAGAACCACACCCACCCGCGGGGCACGATGATGCCGATCGTGACCGCGATCGTCGCGGCGTTCGCGACGTGGCCGGACGGGAAGGAGCCGAAGTCCGAGAGCACGATGATGTCCTCCGGGCGGGACCGGCCGAACAGGTTCTTCAGCAGCTGCACGATGAGCGCACTCGCGGCGGACGCCGTGACGAAGTACAGCGCCGCCCACGGTCGCCGGACCACGAGCAGGATGACCGCGATGGTGATCGGGACGACGAACACGCCGATCACTCCGCCGCCGAGGGCGTTCATGCCGTAGGCGAAGAGGTCGCCGATCGGCCCGCGGAGCGTGAAGATGTCCTCCGCCCACTCCTCGTCGATCTCGAACAGGCCGCGGAGCGCGATGACGATGCCGAGGACCAGCGCGATGACGAGCGCCGCGATCCCCGCCGCGAACGGCACGAACCGGCCGACGTGCTCGGTGCGCTTCGCACGAGCCGCCGGATGGAGGCTCTCTCCGGTCGCGTCGACCGGGCCCCGTTCGGTGACCTCCGCCGAGGTCCTGCCGTCGCGACCGCCGTCGTCGTCGGCGGAGGTGCTCCCCGCTGCGGGCTGGGCGCTGTCCGGATCGCTCATGTCGACACGCTAGTCGCGTGGGAGCGAGCCCGCGGTGCACCGGCGCCGCGTGCCTCGGACCCCGCGCAGGTCGGCGCCCCGGGCCGGGCCGTGCCCGGGGTCGCGCGGCGAGCGGATGCCGCAGCCGATGCGGCACGCGGCATCCGCCCATGCGCGATCAGTCGCTGAGCGCGGGGACCGTCTTCGGGCGGACGAGCAGCCAGACCGAGGCGATCGCGACCACCGCGGCACCGAGCATGAACGCCGCCATCGGCACCGCGCTGTCGACGCCGAACAGGCCGATGAGCGGCGAGATCGCGCCGGCCAGGCCGAAGTTCAGCGCGCCGAGCAGCGACGCGGCCGTACCGGCCTCGGCGCCGTGGTGCGCGAGGGCGAGCACCTGCACGGAGGGGAAGCTGAACCCGCATGCGGTGATGTAGATCCACAGCGGGATCGCGGTGCCCCAGAAGCCCGCGCCCGACGAGTCGAGCACGATGATCGCGATCGCCATCGCGGCGTGCACGATGGTCGCGCCCGCGAGCACGTACTGCGGCGGGATCGGCCCGCGGATGAGCCTCGACGCCGTCTGCACGCCGATGATGACGCCGACGGAGTTCACGGCGAAGATCAGGCCGAACTCCTGCGGGCTGAACGCGTACACCTGCTGGAACAGGAACGACGAGGTCGTCAGGTACGCGAACAGGCCCGTGAACGTCATGCCGCCGATGATCGCGGCGCCGAGGTAGACGCGGTCGCGGAAGAGCGCGCGGTAGCGCTCGCGCATCGACGAGTGGCCCGCCACGTGGCGGCGCGACTCGGGCAGCGTCTCGACGATCAGGAACGCGACCGAGACGACGACGACGACGCCGTAGCCGGCCAGCACCCAGAAGACGCCCCGCCAGTCCATGAAGGCGAGCAGCTGCGAGCCGATGACCGGCGCGATCACGGGTGCGAGCCCGTTGACGAGTGCGAGGCGCGAGAGCATGCGCACGAGCGGCTTGCCGCCGAACAGGTCGCGGACCATCGCCATCGCGACCACGCCGCCCGCGGCGGCGCCGAAGCCCTGCATGAGGCGGAAGAACGCGAGCCAGGCGATGTCGGGCGCGAGCGCGGCCGCGATCGACGCGGCGATGTGCAGGGCGGTCGCGAGGATGAGGGGCAGCCGGCGTCCGACCTTGTCGCTCCACGGGCCGACGACGAGCTGGCCGAGGCCGAAGCCGATCATCGTGCCGGTCAGCGTGATCTGCACGGCGGCGGCGCCGACGCCGAACTCGGACTCGAGCGCGGGGAACGCGGGGAGGTAGAGGTCGACCGTGAACGGGCCGAGCGCGGTGAGCGCGCCGAGCACCAGCACGTAGACGAGGCGCTGGCGGCGGCTGAGGAGGTCGCCGGGGTGGCGGGCGGCGGTGTAGTCGTCCGGTCGGACGATGGGGATGGAGGCGGTGGACATGGCGGTTCCCGAGGCGTGCTGGAGTGCGGACGTGCGGAGGCGGCTGTGCTGGCGCGCACCGTCGGGCGCCGGGCGAACAGGAACGGCGCCCCGTGGGGCGCCGCCGGGAGCGATCTCGGCCATCGCGGCCTCGAATCGATTCGACTGAGCTTCGAGTGTAGCGCCCCGACCCCCCGTGGACGCAAGCCGAGGCCATTCGGCGGCGGCTCCCGGCGCCCTCGGCCCGTCAGCCGGCGACCGACAGCGGGTCCGCCAGGAGCCTCGCGAACGCGAGTTCGGCGGCGCCGATCATGAGGCGATCCTCGCCGAGTGCGGCGACCACGACGTCGACGTCCTCCATCGCCGCGGGCATGGCCTGCGCGGCGACCGCGGCCCGCAGTGCGGCCGGATCCAGTTCCGCGAGCGTCGCGAGGAACCCGCCGAGGATCACGAGCGACGGGTTCAGCACGTTCACGGCGTTCGCGAGGGCGGTCGCGAGGATGCGGCGCTGCCGATCGAGCTCTGCGGCGATCGCCGGGTCGCCGGCGTCGACGGCCGAGCGGATGGCGCCGGCCAGGGTCGGCTCGTCCGCCGTCCTCAGCCCCAGGGCCTCGAGGAGCCTCGCGCGACCGACCTCGTCCTCGAGGACGCCGCCGCCCGCGCGACGGTCCCCGGGCGAGGCGATCCCGGGCCGATTCTGGCCGAACTCGCCCGCGTAGCCGCTCCGGCCCTCGACGGCACGGCCGTGCACGACGAGGCCGCCGCCGATGCCGCTCGCGCCGCCGTTCAGGTAGACCAGGTCGTCGACGCCGCGTCCTGCTCCGAAGAGGTGCTCGGCGAGCGCTCCGAGGCTCGCATCGTTGCCGACGGAGGCGGGCAGGCCCGTGGCCTCCTCGACGAACTCGCGCACGGGCGCCTCGTGCCATTCGAGGTGCGGCGCGAACCGGACGAGCCCGTCGGAGGTGCGCACGAGGCCGGGGACCGCGAGGCCGACGCCGGCGAATCGGGCGTGGGCGAGGTCGCCGTCGCGCCAGCGCCGGATCGCGTCGGCGACGAGCAGCGCGGTGCGCTCGGGCGTCACGAGCTCATCGACCTCGATGCGCTCGCGGGCGTCGATCCGACCGCCGAGACCGACGGCCGCGAGGGTCACGGCGTCGACCTCGGGGTTCACGGCGACCGCGACGACACCGGGGTCCGCTGCGACGACGGGCGACGGGCGCCCGACGCGATTGGTGGGGTCGGGAGCGCGTTCCTCGACGAGCCCGAGTTCGACGAGCTCGCCGGCGAGGGAGGCGACGGTCGAACGGTTCAGCCCCGTGAGCGCGGTGATGCGGGCCCGGGACAGCGGTCCCTCGAGGTGCGCGAGTCCGAGGATCCTCGCCAGGTTGCGTCGATGCACCCCGTCGAAACTCCCGGTACTGCCGTTTCGGTCGGTCACGCGCACCACTCTAGGTTCGCGAGCGAGCGAACGGGGCCACCCTCGCCAGATTTGTTGCGCTTGACCGCATATCGGCTGAGGCGTATATTCATCACGTCCACATCACTTTCGACGTTGACGTCGAAATTTTCGAGAGGTTCAATGATGAACAGACGCAGCATCGGCAGGATCGCGGTGATCGGAACCACCGCACTCCTCGCAGCCGGCGCCCTCGCGGGGTGCAGTGCGGGAGACTCGCAGGACGGCGGAGACGTCGAACTGACGCTCTGGCACAACGCCTCGACGGGTCCGGGCAAGGAGTTCTGGGAGCAGACCGTCGCCGACTTCGAGGCCGACAACCCCGGGGTCACCGTCGACATCCAGGCGATCCAGAACGAGGACCTCGACGGCAAGCTCCAGACGGCCCTCAACGCGGGCGACGCGCCGGACGTCTTCCTCCAGCGCGGCGGCGGCAAGATGGCCGCCATGGTCGAGGCCGGCCAGCTCAAGGACCTCACCGACGGCATCACCGGGGCGGCCGCGGAGGAGATCCCGGACGCCGCCTACTCGGCGAACACCCTCGACGGCAAGGTCTACGCGATGCCGATCGCGGTGCTGCCCGGCGGACTGTTCTACAGCCAGGACCTCTTCGACGAGGCCGGCATCACCGAGAACCCGACCACGGTCGACGAGTTGGACGACGCCGTCGCGAAGCTGAAGGAGACGGGAGTCGCGCCGATCGCGCTCGGCGCGAAGGACGCCTGGCCGGCTGCCCACTGGTACTACTGGTTCGCCCTCCGCGAGTGCAGCCCGGACACGCTCGCCAAGGCCGCCGACGAGCGCGACTTCAGCGACGAGTGCTGGATCCGCGCGGGTGAGGACCTGCAGGACTTCGCCGACACCGAGCCCTTCAACCAGGGGTTCCTCACCACGTCGGCCCAGCAGGGCGCCGGCAGCTCCGCCGGTCTCCTGGCGAACCACGAGGCCGCGATGGAACTCATGGGCGCCTGGAACCCGGGCGTGATCGCCTCGCTCACGCCCGACCAGCAGCCGCTCCCCGACCTCGCCTGGTTCCCGTTCCCCGAGGTCGACGGCGGCGACGGCGAGCCCGGCTCGATGATGGGCGGCGTCGACGGCTACTCGTGCTCGGTGGATGCCCCCGACGCGTGCGTGGACTTCCTCAACTACATCGGCACCGCCGACGTGCAGCAGGCCTACTACGAGGCCTTCAACGCGCCGCCCGTGAACACGGTCGCCCAGGAGGCGGTCACCGAGCCCTACCTGCAGCAGATCCTCGAGGCGTACAACGCGGCGCCCTACGCGTCGCAGTGGCTCGACACGGTCTACGGGCAGAACGTCGGCAACGCGCTGAACGTCGCGGTCGTCGACATGCTCGCGGGAAGCGGCTCGCCCGAGCAGATCATCGAGGCCGTCGACGCGGCCGCCGCCAAGGAGTGATCAGGCGATGACCGCTCGCGTGGACTCTGCGACGGAGATCGACGTGCCGACAGGGCCCGCGCACCGCGACGGGGGCGTCGCCCAGGCGACGCCCCCGTCCCCCCGGCGCCGTCGCGGCAACGGGTGGGGCGCCAGGCTCGAGATCGCCCTGCTGGTCGGACCGGCACTCATCGTCTTCCTCGGCCTGGTGATCTTCCCGGTCGTCATGGCCGCCTACTACGGCTTCTTCAGCTGGAAGGGGTTCGGACCGCCCACCGACTTCATCGGGTTCCGGAACTACCTCACCATCGTCCAGGATCCGGCCTTCCAGGAGGCGGTGCTGCACAACGGCACGATCGTGGTGCTGTCGCTGCTCCTGCAGGGGCCCGCGGCGTTCCTGCTCGCGCTGCTCCTGAATCGCCGGATGCGCGGCCAGTCGATCATCCGCGTCCTCATCTTCGTCCCGTACGTCATCGCCGAGGTCGTGGTCGGCACCGGCTGGAGCCTCATGCTCCAGACCAACGGCGCGGTCAACGACCAGCTCGAGAAGATGGGCCTCGGCTTCCTCGCCCAGGACTGGCTGAGCAATCCCGATCTCGCCATCTGGACGCTCATGGGCATCATCACCTGGAAGTACATCGGCTTCGCCGTCATCCTCTTCCTGGCCGGCCTGCAGGGCATCCCGGACGAGCTCAACGAGGCCGCCGCGATCGACGGTGCGACGTTCTGGCAGATCCAGCGCCACATCACGCTGCCGCTGATGGGCCCGACGCTCCGGATCTGGGCGTTCCTGTCGATCATCGGATCACTCCAGCTGTTCGACCTCGTGTACATCATCTGGGGCCAGTACGTCGCCTCGACCGCCGGCACCTCCACCATGGCGACGTACATGGTCGCCGAGGGCAGGAACGCCGGCAACTTCGGATACGGCAACGCCGTGGCCGTCGTCCTGTTCGTCATCTCACTCGTGGTGGCACTCGTCTACCAGCGATTCGTCCTCCGACGCGACACCGAAGGCGCGATCACCGGAGACCAGAAGAAGGGCCGGTTCCAGCGATGACCGCCTACCCCGAGACCGCGGCCGCGGTGCTTCCGCTCCGTCGACGCGGCCGTCCATCGAAGTCGCCCCGTCTGCGGGCCGCGAGCCCGATCGTGTACCTCGTCGCACTGGTCGTCATCGGACTGATGCTCGCGCCGATCGCCTACATCATCATCGGCGGCTTCCGCACGAACTCGCAGATCACGGTGGACCCGTCGGGGCTGCCCGACCCGTGGGTCTTCGCGAACTACCTGGACGTGCTGACCGGCGAGGTGTTCTGGCGTCAGGTGCTGAACTCCGCCATCGTGGGCTTCGCGACCACGCTCGGCGTCATCGTGCTCGGCCTGATGGCGAGCTTCGTCCTGGCGCGCTACAACTTCGCCGGACGCGGGGCGCTGTACGCCCTCTTCGCCGCCGGCCTGATGTTCCCGCTCACCGTGGCGATCACCCCCCTGTACATCGTGGTGCGCTCGCTCGGCCTCATGAACTCGCTCGGCGGGGTGATCCTGCCGCAGATCGCGTTCGCGCTTCCGGTGACGATCATCATCCTGGTGCCCTTCCTGCGTGCGATCCCCGAGGAGATCCAGGAAGCGGCCGCGATCGACGGCTGCAGCCGACTCGGCTTCTTCTGGCGGATGGTGCTGCCGCTCTCGGTGCCCGGCGTCGTGACCGTCGGCATCCTGGCGTTCGTCGGAAGCTGGAACAGCTACCTGCTTCCGCTGTTCATCCTCAACGACCAGACGGCCTTCACGTTGCCGCTCGGCGTGCAGGCGTTCTCCTCGGAGTACTCCGTCGACACGGCGAAGGTCCTCGCGTTCACGTCGCTGTCGATGATCCCCGCGCTCATCTTCTTCAGCGTGTTCGAGCGCCGGATCGTCGGCGGCCTCACCGGGGCGGTGAAGGGATGACCGCGCTCGACGGCTCGACGCCCATCGGCGGGGCGACGCAGGTGGCGGATGCCGCGTGGCGCGACGCCGCCCGCCCCATCGACGAGCGCGTGGCCGCGCTGATGGCCGAGATGACGCTCGACGAGAAGCTCGCGCAGCTCTACGGCGTGTGGGTCGGCGCGGCCGACGACGGCGGCGGCGACGTCGCCCCGCACCAGCACGACCTGAACGACGACGTCGACCTCGACGCGCTGCTCCCATCGGGCCTCGGCCAGGTGACGCGTCCGTTCGGCACGGCGCCCGTCGACGCGGCGGTCGGCGCGCTCTCGCTCGCGCGCATGCAGCGGCGCATCGTCGGTGCGAACCGCCTCGGCATCCCCTCGATCGCGCACGACGAGTGCCTCGCGGGCTTCGCCGCGTGGGGTGCGACCGCCTACCCCGTTCCGCTGTCGTGGGGCGCGTCATTCGACCCGGCGCTGGTCGAGCGGATGGCTCGGCGCATCGGCGCCGACATGCGCTCGGTCGGGGTGCACCAGGGCCTCGCGCCCGTGCTCGACGTCGTCCGCGATGCGCGCTGGGGCCGCGTCGAGGAGACCATCGGCGAAGACCCCTACCTCGTCGCGACGGTGGGCACCGCGTACGTGCGCGGGCTCGAGACATCCGGCCTCGTGGCGACCCTGAAGCACTTCGTCGGCTACTCGGCCTCGAAGGCCGGGCGCAACCTCGCTCCCGTCTCGATCGGACCGCGCGAGCTCGGCGACGTGCTCCTGCCGCCGTTCGAGATGGCGGTGCGCGAGGGCGGGGCGCGCAGCGTCATGAACTCGTACTCCGACCTCGACGGCGTGCCGTCGGCCGCGGACCGGCGGCTGCTCACGGAACTGCTGCGCGAGACGTGGGGCTTCGACGGCACGGTCGTCGCGGACTACTTCGCGGTGGCGTTCCTGAAGCTGCTGCACGGCGTCGCCGACACCTGGGCGGATGCCGCAGCCGCGGCACTCGAGGCGGGGCTCGACGTCGAACTCCCGACCGTGAAGGCGTTCGGCGAGCCGCTGCGCGCGGCCGTGGAGGCCGGCGCGGTGGACGTCGGGCTCATCGACACGGCGCTGCGGCGCGTGCTGCGGCAGAAGGCCCAGCTCGGACTGCTCGACGCCGACTGGACGCCCGTGCCGGCCGCGCTCGCCGGACTCGGCCTCGCCGACGCCGACCTCGCGGACGCCGACGCGTCGCACGCCGGGCGGCTGCGCGGCCGCATCGACCTCGACCCGCCCGGCAACCGCGCGCTCGCGCGCGAGCTCGCCGAGCGCGCCGTGGTGCTGGTGCGCAACGACGGCACGCTGCCGCTCGAGGCGCCGCCGGTGATCGCGGTGATCGGCCCGAACGCCGACGACCCGTACGCGATGCTCGGCTGCTACTCGTTCCCGACGCACGTGGTGACCCAGCATCCGGGCGTCGCGATCGGCATCCGGATCCCGACGCTGCTCGACGCGCTCCGCGCCGAGTTCCCCGGCAGCGAGGTCCGGCACGCGGTCGGCACGAGCGTGGACGGCGGGGAGACCGACGGCATCGCCGAGGCGGTCGAGCTGGCGTCGACCGCCGACGTCGTCGTGCTCGCGCTCGGCGACCGCGCGGGGCTCTTCGGACGCGGCACGAGCGGCGAGGGCTGCGATGCCGAGTCGCTCGCGCTCCCGGGAGCGCAGCAGGCGCTCGTCGACGCGGTGCTCGACTCCGGCACGCCGGCGGTGCTGACGATGCTCGCCGGGCGCCCGTACGCGCTGGGGCGTGCCGCGTCGGAGGCGGCGGGCATCGTGCAGGCGTTCTTCGCGGGCGAGGAGGGCGCCGGCGCGATCGCCGGCGTGCTGAGCGGCCGCGTGAACCCGAGCGGGCGCCTGCCGGTGTCGATCCCGGCGTCGCCGGGGGCGCAGCCGACGACCTACCTCGCGCCGCCGCTCGCGCGCGCCAGCGATGTCTCGAACATCGATCCGACGGCGGCGTTCCCGTTCGGTCACGGACTGGGCTACGCCGCGTTCGACTGGTCGTCGTTCGCGGGCGACGAGGCGTCGATCGCGACGGACGGTGCGACCACCGTGCGACTGCGGGTGCGCAACTCCGGCGAGCGTCGGGGCGCCGAGGTCGTGCAGCTCTACCTGCACGACCCGGTCGCATCGGTCGTGCGGCCCGTGCAGCGTCTCGTGGGCTTCGCGCGCGTCGACCTGCCGCCGGGCGCCGCCGCCGAGGTGCGGTTCACGGTGCCCGCCGACCTCGCGTCGTTCACGTCGCGCGCCGGCGAGCGGATCGTCGAGCCGGGCGAGCTCGTGCTCTCGGTGGGACGGTCGAGCAGCGACCTGGTGCACGCGCACGCCGTGCGGCTGGATGGTCCCACCCGTGTGGTCGACCATCGACGGGCGCTGCATCCGACGGTCGCGATCGAACGGGTGGGCGTCTGACGGGGTGACCGGCGGGGTCGCGCACGCGAGCGCGGTAGCGTGATGGAACACGCGACGGCGCGACGAGGAGAGCGATGAGCACGGATTCCATGCCGAGAACGGTGATCTGGTGGGGTGTCGTGATCGCCCTGGCCGGCGGTGCACTCATCGCGGCCGCGCCGTACGCGCTGACAGCGTGGTGGGGCATGAACACGGCCGAATGGAGCGCTGCGACCGTCGTCTTCGAGGTCGTCCTCGCAATCGCACGGACGACGCTCGCGCCCCTCGGCGCCGCGCTCATCGCCGCCGGCCTGGTCATGCACTACGTCGACCGTCGTCTTCGCGGCGACCGGATCGCCGACCGTCCGCACCGCTGGCGATTCCCCAGCGCGGAGGAGGCCGAGCGGTGACGCGCTCTCCGGGCGCGACGACCGGCTGCCGTGTCGTCCTGCGCGGATCGTTCGCGCTCCCGCTGGCGCGACACGATGCGTTCCGGCTCTTCACGGCCCGGGGCGAGGAGCTCCGGGTTCCGGGCTGGACGCCGCGGTTCTTCGTCGACGACGCCGACGACCTCGAGGTCGGCACGGTGTGGCAGACGCGGGACGACGACGGCCGCCCGACGACGTGGGTCGTGCTCGACTGCGAGCCCGGCCGCGCGGCACGGTACGCGCGGGTCGCCGAGGCGTGGACGGCGGGCACCGTGACGGTCGAACTCGTCGACGCCGCCGAGGGCTGCGTCGTGCAGGTCGCCTACGACCTCACCGCGATGACGACGGATGCCGCGGCCGACCTGGCGCGGTTCGCCGACGGGTACGACGCCTACCTCGAGGAGTGGCGCACGACGATCCTCGACCACCTCGCGTCCGGCGGCGCGATGCCGGGTCCCGTCTGACGCGAACTCGGCCGACGGGCCCGGGGTGGGGACTCGCTCGCGAGGCGCGACGCTGACTCAGGCCTCGATGTCGTCGAGTCGCGCGATGACGACCTCGAGCAGGCGCGCGAGCTCGCCGCGCTCGGTGTCGCCGAGGTCCTGCAGCACGTCGGACTCGACGACGTCGGAGCTGCGGATCGCGAGGCTGAACAGCTCCCACCCGCCGTCGGTCAGCTTCACGAGGATGCGCGTGCGGTTCTCGGCATCGGGCGTCCGCTGGACGAGGCCGCGATCGACGAGCTTGTCGAGCCGATGCGTCATCGACGAGGGTGCGACGTTGGTGAGGTCGGCGAGCTGGCTCGGCGTGAGCGCGCCGCCGTCCTTCGCGAGCGTGGCGACGACCGCCCACTCCCCCGCCGTGACGTCGAGGTCGGCGAGCTGCCTGGCGTACCACTGGTCGAGCTTCTTCGAGAGGCTCTGCACGGCCGTGATCACGCGCTGCACCGACTCCTCGCCGCCCGCGGCCACGTAGGCCGCGACGGCCCTGCGGTGCTGCTCGGCCGCACTCGGCCCGCGTCTCGCCATGCGGGAATTCTCGCACACGTCTTTCGGTTGCTAAGATTTCGACATCGAAGTATTCGACGCCGAAGCCACGAGGGCGACGGCGTCGCCGCGGCGTGCGGCCGCGGCATCCGTCATCGACCTCGCGGTCGACCACGTGAAAGGGGTGCGCCCGTGCGCGCGATGCTGCTCGTTCTCGCTTCGAGCATCGGTTCTCTGGGATGGGGCGGGATCCTGCCCTACCAGTACGCCTATGCCGCGGAGACGAGGGACTGGGGCGCGCTCGTCGCGGCCGGCGCCGCATCGCTGTTCTCGGTCGGCGCGCTCGTCGCCGCGCCGCTCGCAGGTCGACTGAGCGACCGGTTCCCGGCCGTCCGGGTCGCCGTCGTCGCCCAGATGATCGGTGCCGCGGCGGCGGCGTCGCTCATCATCGCCGACGAGCCCGGCGCATTCCTCGCGGGCATGCTCGTGTTCGGGATGGGCCTCTCGGCGGCCGCGCCCGCGAAGCAGGTGCTCGCGCTGCAGTGGTCCTCGAGCGACGACCGACGGAAGGTGTTCGCCTACAAGTTCACGGGCGAGGCGCTCGGCATGGCCGCGGGTGCATTCATCGCCGGGCTGCTCGTCGACCTCGACCGGCACGACGGCCTGGACGTCGGCTTCCTCATGGCCGCCGCCGGGTTCGCCGTGTCGTCCGCCATCATCGCGATCGCCGGTCGCGGCGCCCCGGAGCCGGTCGACTTCGCGAGCGACCCGACCGGCTCGATCACGGCCGTCGAGGCGCGCTCGCGCGGCATCCTGCGCATCATCTTCGCCACCCCGGCGCTGCGCTGGACCGCGATCGTGACGATCACCCTGGCCCTCGGCTTCTACGCGCAGTTCGAGTCGGGGCTGCCCGCGTACGGAATCACCGTGCTCGGCGTCGACCCGACCGTCATCGGCACCGCCGCGGCCGTCAACTGCCTCGTGATCGTCGCGATCCAGGTGGTCATGGTCCGGCTCACGGCCAAGCGCAGCGCGCCCGTGCTGCTCATGGGCGTCGGTGCGATCTGGGTGATCGCCTGGCTCGGGCTGTCGGCGGCGCAGCTCGCGCCCGGCCTCGCCGCGGCGATCTTCGTCACGACCTACGGCATCTTCGCCGTCGGCGAGACGATCTACAGCCCCGTGCTGAACCCGCTCACGGCCTCGCTCGCCCCGAAGGGCATGGTCGGGCAGACGCTCGGCACCATGGCGGCACTGCAGACCGCGTTCACGGCGGCCGGCCCGCTCGTCGCGGGGGTCCTGCTCGGCGCCGGCCTCGTCGACGGGTTCCTGTGGATGCACCTCGGCGTGAGCGTGCTCGCGGTGTTCGCGGCCTGGCGCGTGCACCGCGCGCTCATCGTGTCGCGGCGCGAGTCGGAGCCGCCGCTCACGCGGCCGATCCCGGTCGCGGGCGGCGCCTGAGCGCGACGGGCCGCGGCTGCGACGCGCGGCGCCTCGGGCCTTCGGTCCGTTGCGGCATCCGTGCCGCTCTGGCAGGGTGTGCGCCGAGACGACCCCGGGAAGCCGAGACGCCCCGGGATGCCGAGGGGGCGAGGCGACGTGGTCACCGTACGAGAAGCGACGTTCCAGCTGTTCCGCGACCTGGGCCTGACGACGGTGTTCGGAAATCCGGGCTCCACGGAGGAGACCTTCCTGAAGGACTTCCCGTCGGACTTCACCTACGTGCAGACGCTCGCCGAGGCGGCCGCCGTCGGCGCGGCGGACGGGTTCGCGCAGGCCACGCGGGCGCCGACGCTCGTCAACGTGCACACGTCGGCGGGCCTGTCGAACGGGATGTCGAACATCCTGACCGCGTTCATGAACCGCACGCCGCTCATCGTGACGGCGGGCAACCAGACGCGCGACATGCTGCTGATGGAGCCGTGGCTGACCAACATCGAGCCGTCGGTGCTGCCGAAGCCGTGGGTGAAGTGGAGCTACGAGCCGGTGCGGGCCGGTGACGTCCCGGCCGCCTTCATGCGCGCGTACGCGATCGCGACCCAGCCGCCGCAGGGCCCGGTCTTCCTCTCGATCCCGCTGGACGACTGGGATCGGGAGGCCGACGGCCACGCGGTCGTCCGCCGCGTCGCGAACCGGATCGCGCCCGATCCGGCGCGCATCGCGGAGTTCGCGGTGCGCCTGTCGTCGGCGGAGCATCCGGCCCTCATCCTCGGCGCCTCGGTCGCCCGCGAGCAGGGATGGGACCAGGCCGTCACGCTCGCCGAACGGCTGAACGCCACGGTCTGGGCGGCACCGGCCTCGGAGCGGGCGCCGTTCCCCGAGCACCACCCGCTGTACGCGGGCGGACTGCCGTTCGCGATCGGCCCGCTCGCCGAGAAGCTCGCCGGGCACGACGTCGCGATCGTGATCGGCGCCCCCGTCTTCCGCTACTACCCGTACGTCGCGGGGCCGTACCTGCCCGACGGCCTCCAGCTCCTGCACGTCTCGGACGACCCTGCGGAGACCGCCAAGGCGCCGGTCGGCGACAGCCTGATCGGCGACCCGCTGCTCACGATGCAGGCCCTGACCGAGATCATCGAGGCCCGCCCGGCGCCCATGCGCACGGTCGAGATGCTGCCGCACCGGATGGCGCCGACCGCGGTCTCCGCGGACGCCGAGCAGGAGGCGCCCGAGGGCGTCCTCACCCCGCTGCAGCTGTTCCGCATCCTCAGGGATGCGACTCCGCCCGACACCGTGCTCGTCGAGGAGTCCCCGTCGAACCTCGCCGAGCTCCACGCCGCGTGGCCCGTCGAGGTCCCGGACACGTTCTTCACGTTCGCCTCGGGCAGCCTCGGGTGGAACCTGCCGGCCTCCGTGGGCATCGCGCTCGCGGAGCGCAGGACGGGTCGCAACCGCCCGGTGCTCGCCGTGATGGGCGACGGCTCGCTGCAGTACTCCATCCAGGCGCTCTGGACCGCGGCGCAGCACGACGCGAACCTGATCGTCGTCGTGCCTCGCAACGGCGAGTACGCGATCCTCAAGTCGTTCGCGGAGCTCGAGGAGACCCCCGGCGTGCCGGGCCTCGAGATCCCGGGGCTCGACATCGTCTCGCTGGCGAAGGGCTACGGATGCCGCGGCGTCGAGGCCGGCACGGACGACGAGGTGCGCTCGGCGCTCGCGCACGCGCTCGAGCACGGGGGCACGTCGGTCATCGTCGTGCCGGTCACGCCGACGGTGCCCTCGCTGCTCTAGCCCGAGGCTGCGACGACCGCGAGGCAGCCTCGGCCGGGGCCGCCGTGCTGTCCCGCACCACGAGGCTCGTCGCGAGGTCCATCCGCGGCGTCGGCGCACCCGGGCCGTGCGGGTCCTCGGCGAGGCGGATGGCGAGTCGCGCCGCCTCCTCGCCCATGCGGCGCAGCGGCTGGTGGACGGTCGTGAGCTTCGGCGTGAGCCAGCGGGCGAGCGGGATGTCGTCGTAGCCGACGACCGAGAGGTCCTCGGGCACGCGGATGCCGCGCTCGCGCGCGGCCTCGAGCACGCCGAGCGCCTGCATGTCGCTGCCGGCGAAGATCGCCGTGGGACGGTCCTCGCGATCGAGGAGCTCGCGAGCCCGGTCGCGGCCGCCGGACACGTGGAAGTCGCCGAAGCGGATCCACTCCTCGTCGACCGGGAGTCCGGCCGAGTTCATGGCGGACCGGTAGCCGTCGATGCGCGCGAGCGAGCACATCATATCGGCCGGCCCGGTGATCGCGGCGATCCGCCGGTGGCCGAGCTCGATGAGGTGGCGCGTCGCGGCGAGGCCGCCGGACCAGTTCGCCGAGCCGACCGACGGCACGTCGGGCGACGGGTCGCCGGCCGGGTCGACGATGACGAACGGGATGGCGCGCGAATGGAGCTGCTCGTGGTACTCGGGTGCCAGGTCGCTGAAGACGAGCACGACGCCGACCGGCCGCCGGCGCATCACGCCCTCGACCCAGTCGGGGTCGGGCGAGTGGCGGGTGCCGCTCACGGTCAGCACGACGCTCAGCCCGTGCTCCTTCGCCACCGACTCGACGCCGTCGATGACCTCCATCGACCAGATCGGGTCGAGCTCGTGGAAGACGAGCTCGATGAGCTCGGCGCGCGCCTCGGAGCGCCCGCCTCCGCGGCGCCGGTACCCGCGCTCGGCGAGCACGTGCTCGACCCGCGCGCGGGTCGTGGCCGAGACATCCGAGCGGCCGTTCAGCACCTTGGAGATCGTCGCGAGCGAGACGCCCGCCTCCGCGGCGATGTCGGCGAGCGTGACGCGCTCGGGCGCGGCATCCGTTGTCATGTTTCGAAGCCTAGCCACGAAACTTCCGAAATGCACTCAGCCGCGCACGATGCCGGGCGCTCCGTCCTCGTCGATCACCGGGATCGCCGCCCCGCCCCTGATCCACAGCGGGACCGTGTCGAAGCCGTGCCGCTCGCGGCGCCATCCGCCGCCCTCGACGACCTCGCGCGTGAACCAGTTCGTCCAGGCCCCCTCGGGCAGGTAGTACTCGACCTCGCCCGACGCCGAGAACACCGGCGCGACGAGCAGGTCGGGTCCGAGCAGGTACTGCCGGTCGAGGTGGGCGACCGCGGGGTCGCCGGGGAAGGCGAGCTGCATCGGCCGCATGATCGGGATGCCGGCGGCGTGCGCCTGCTCCCCCGCCGCGACGAGGTACGGCCGCAGCGACGCCTTGAGCTTCGCGAACGTGCGCGCGACCTCGACGGCCGACTGGCCCGGCGCCTCGTCGCCCGTGTCGAACGCCCACGGCACGCGGTAGCTCGTCGACCCGTGCAGGCGCGAGTGGCTCGAGAGCAGCCCGAACGCGAGCCAGCGCTTGAACACCGCGGCATCGGGGCTGCCCTCGAAGCCGCCGATGTCGTGGCTCCAATAGCCGAAGCCCGTCATCGCGAGCGAGAGGCCGCCGCGCAGGCTCTCGGCCATCGAGGTGAAGGTCGAGGAGTTGTCGCCGCCCCAGTGCACGGGCATCGACTGGCCGCCCGCGGTCGCCGAGCGCGCGAACAGGACGGCCTCCCCTGCGCCCCGTTCGGCCTCGAGCACCTCGAACACCGCGCGGTTGTAGAGGTCGGTGTACCGGTGGTGCATCGCCTCGGGGTCACTGCCGTCGTGCCAGACGACGTCGATGGGGATCCGCTCGCCGAAGTCGGTCTTGATCGCATCGACGCCCTGCGCGACGAGGCCGCGCAGGTGCTCCTGGAACCAGCGCGTCGCCTCCGGGTTCGTGAAGTCGACGAGCGCCATGCCCGCCTGCCACAGGTCCCACTGCCAGACCGAACCGTCCGCCCGTCGCACCAAGTAGCCGTGCTCCAGGCCCTCGCGGAACAGCTGCGATCGCTGTGCGATGTACGGGTTCAACCACGCGCTCACCCGCAGGCCCCGCTCGTGCAGCCGCGCGAGCATGCCCTCGGGATCGGGGAAGACCGCGGGGTCCCACTGGAAGTCGGTCCAGTGGAACTCGCGCATCCAGAAGCAGTCGAAGTGGAAGACCTCGAGCGGGATGTCGCGTTCGGCCATGCCGTCGATGAACGAGTTCACGGTCGCCTCGTCGTAGTCGGTCGTGAAGCTCGTCGAGAGCCACAGCCCGTAGGACCAGTCGGGCACGCGGGCGGGCCGCCCCGTGAGGCGCGTGTAGCGGTCGAGCACCTCGGCGGGTGTCGGCCCGGCGATCACGAGGTACTCCAGGCACTCCCCGGCGACCGAGAACTGCACCTGCTCGACGGCCTCCGAGCCGACCTCGAACGACACGTGCCCGGCGTGGTTGACGAGCACGCCGTAGCCGCGGTTCGTCAGGTAGAACGGCACGTTCTTGTAGGCCTGCTCGCTCGACGTGCCACCGTCGGCGTTCCAGATGTCGACCGTCTGGCCGTTCTTCACGAGTGGGCCGAACCGCTCGCCGAGCCCGTAGACGAGCTCCCCGACGCCCAGCGAGAGCTGGGTGTGCAGGTATGCGGATGCCTCGGCGAGCCCCGTGGTCGAGATGCCGGTCACTCCCGCGGGCTCGGCCGCGACCGGGGCGCCGGCCGCGAGCCTCAGGTAGCCCACCGACTTGTGCCCGCTCGTCGTCATCGCCGCGCCGGAGGCGTCCTCGAACGTCAGCTCCCACGGGGCGCCTCGGCGGACGCGCGCACGAAGCGAGCCCGCGTCGACCAGGCCGCCCTCGTCGTCGACCGAGATCGAGGCGCGGAACGCGGCATCCTCCGCCAGGTCGAACCCGACGTCGCGCGGAGTCCCGCAGTGGTGCTCCACGCGCACTCGGATCACGCCCTCGGCGACGCTCGCGAGCGAGACCGTGAGCATCGGCCGGTTCAGCGTGTCGCCGCGCGCGGCGATCACCCGCGTCGGCGCCCAGACGACCAGCTCGTCGCGCCCGTCGGCGCCCCGCTCGATCGCGAGGTCGCGCGCCTCCTGCGCGTAGAGCGCCTCGACGCCGGGGCGGACGTGCCAGAACCCGTCGGTGAACTTCATTACTTGACCGCCCCTGCCGTGATGCCCCTGGTGAGGGTGCGCTGGAAGATGAGGAAGAACACGAGCGTCGGGATGAGGCCCAGGAGGGCCGACGCGCTCGTGGTGGTGACGTCCATCAGCCGGTCGCCCTGCAGGACCGTGATCGCCACGGGCACCGTCTGGGTCGCATTCGACACGAGGAACGTCAGCGGGATCAGGAACTCGTTCCAGGTCCAGATGAAGAAGAAGATGAGCAGCACCGACAGCGTCGGACGCGAGATCGGGTAGACCACGCGCCAGAGGATCTGCCAGCGCGAGGCGCCGTCGAGCGACGCGGCCTCGAGCAGTTCCCTCGGGAAGGTCCCGTACACCGATGCGAGCAGGTAGGTGCCGAACGCCGACTGGATGACCGTGAAGATGATGATCACGGCCCACTGGCTGTCGTAGAGCCCGGCCTCCTTGAACATGAAGTACAGCGGGTAGAGCAGCACCTCCTGCGGCAGCATGTTCGCCAGCAGGATGAGCACCACGATCCAGAGCCGGCCCTTCACGCGCCCGATGCCCAGCGCGAAGGCGTTGAACATCGAGATGAGCACGGCGAACACCGCGACGAGGCCCGAGATGAAGACGCTGTTCCACAGCTTCTCGGGGAAGTTCACGCGCTCCCAGAACGCGACGAGGCCGTCGACGTAGAACTCGGTCGGCAGCGCGAGCGGACCCGAGGTGTTGTAGTCGGCAGGCGACTTGAACGAGTTGACCAGGATCAGCAGGAACGGCACGGCGATGAAGAAGCCGAGCACGATCGCGACGACGAGCACGAGCCAGTCGCCGGGGGTGCGCTTGGCGGGGCCGCGTCGCCGCGGGCGGGCGCTGCCGCGCGGCTGCCGAGCGGCGGGAGCGGGGGCGGGTGCGGCATCGGCCGGCAGTTCGACGTCGCGGTGCTCGGGGTCGAGCTCCTCGATGATGGCGCTCATCGCTCGGCCTCCTTCTTCTCCATGCGGTGCTGGGCGAGGATGAACAGCACGCTGACCGCGGCGATCACGATCGTGAGCGCGGTCGCGATGGTCGCGCCGTAGCCGACCTGCTGCGACTGGAAGAACTCGCTGTACGCGTAGTACGCGGGCACGATCGTCGACGTGCCCGGCCCGCCGCCCGTGAGGGCGTAGACGGGGCCGAACACCTTCAGCGCCGCGATCGTGCAGGTCAGCGTGACGACGAAGATCTCGGGGCGGATCATGCCGAGCGTGATCGCCCGGAACCGCTGGAACCAGTTCGCGCCGTCGAGTTCGGCGGCTTCGTAGAGCTCCGGGTCGACGCGCTGGAGCGCCGCCATGAAGATGACGATCGGATAGCCGAGCTGGACCCAGACCATGATGACCATGAGGCTCGGCAGCGCCGTGTCGGGGCTGCCCAGCCAGTTGCGGGTGAGGTCGCCGAGGCCGACGGCCTCGAGCACCTGGTTGAGGGCGCCGTTCTGGGGGCGCAGGATCCACCCGATCACGATGGCCGCGATGACCGCGGGGAGGATCTGCGGCAGGTAGTACGTCGCACGGAGGAAGCTCGCGAACCTGCCGCCGAACTTGCGGCCGATGAGGTCGAACAGCATCGCCGCGAGCAGCAGGCCGAGCAGCGTCGGTGCGATGACCATCGCGAGGATCATGGCGATCGAGTTGCCGAAGCTGGTCCAGAAGACGCGATCGCCCATGAGCTCGACCCAGTTCTCGAGGCCGATCCACTCGGGCGGGCGGATGCCGCGGTACTCCGTGAACGTGAGGTAGACGTTCCAGACGAGCGGGACGACCACGATGACGGCGAGGAGCGCGAGGCCCGGCACGAGGTAGAGCCAGTAGGTGCCGCGGCGGGCGCCGGGGATCAGGCCGTCCTCCGGCCCGGCGGGGCGGCGCGACCTGCGGCGGCCGCCCGCGGCATCCGTCGCCTCGATGGTCGTCGCGGCCCTGGTGTCGAGGGCTGACATGGGTGGTTCCTTCCGGTGGTCCGGCGGGCCGCGCTGCGGCCCTGCTGGGGCGTGGCCCCGAGGGGCGGATGCCGCGGCGCACGCACTCGCCGCGGCATCCGAGCCGGTCAGCCGACGATGTCGTCGACGCCCGACTGGTACTGCTCGCCGAGCTGCTGCTGCACCTCGGACGGCGACTTCGTGCCGTTCACGAGCTCCTGCAGTCCGGCGTTCAGCTCGTCGTAGAAGGTCGGCGTGGGCCAGTCGGGGTAGAACGAGATGCCGTCCATGTCGTTCAGCGCGTTGAAGTTCGCGATGAGCTCCTGCGACTTCCCGTCGGTGATGTCGGCCGGGTCGGCCGCGACGGGCACGCCGCCGTTGTTGCCGAGCAGCGCCTGGATCTCGGGGCGCATCGTGATGTCGATGAACTCGTAGGCGAGCTCCTTGTTCTTCGCCCGCTCGGGCACGACCCACATGTTGCCCGCGGAACCCGGCGACAGCTCGGCCTCCGGGAAGAGGAACGTGCCCCACTCGAAGTCGGTGATCTCGTTCACGAAGCGGCCGTACCACCAGCTGCCCGAGTAGAAGATCGGGGCGTCGCCGCTGATGAAGCTCACGCCGGCGTCCTCGGCCTTCAGGCCCGAGGCATCCGTCGAGATATAGCCCGCGTCGACCCAGTCCTTCACGGTCTCGGTCGCGTAGGAGATCTCCTCACCCGACCAGTCGACCGGGTTCTCGTAGAGCTGGTAGTCGTCGACGAACTGCCGGTCTGCCTCGCTCAGCGCGAGCTGGTACCAGAGCTGGCCGAGCGGGTACTCGGCGGCGGACTCGGCGAGCGGCGTCGTGCCCTGGTCGGCGAACGCCTCGAGGACGTCCTCGAACTCGGCGAGCGTGGTCGGCACCTCGACGCCGGCCTCGGCGAACGCGTCCTTGTTGTAGTAGACCTGCACGAACTCGCCGTAGTTGGGCACGCCGTACCAGCTGCCCGAGCCCATGATGCCGTCCTCGTCGTACTTGGCGGTGGTCTGCAGCGCGGGTGCGAGCCGGTCGCCCCAGCCGTACTCGTCGACGACGTCGTCGAGCGGCGTGAGCAGGCCCTCGCTCGAGAGCAGGCCCGCGGTCGCGTTGCCCTTGTTGTACTCGAGGAGGTCGGGCGCCTCGTCGGAGTTCAGGACCTGGCTGGCCGTCGAGCGGATCTGCTCGAAGCTCTTCTCCTCGAACTCGACCGTCGCGCCGGTCTCCTCCTCGAAGACCTCGATCGCCTCCGCCCAGGCGATGCCCATGGCCGAGTCCGCGCCCTCGTAGTGCCAGAGGCGGAGGACGTCTTCGTCGCCGCCGGCGTCGCCGCCGGAGCAACCGCTGAGGGCGAGGGCCGCGACGGCGACCGAGGCCGCGACGGCGAGGGTTCTGGTGTGCTTCATTGCTACCTCCTGGTGTGTGTGTGGTGCGGTTCCCGGCGGGTCGGGGAGGGTGCCGGGGATGTTCCGGTGGTGGTCTCGGGTCGGGTCGGGCGATTGTCGAAGCGCTTCGATCGATGACGAACGGATGCCGCGTGGCCGCGGTGGCCCGTCAGTCCGACGCGCCTCCGGGCGGCGCGGTCGAGCCGTGCGCCCGGTACTCGGGGGCGATCAGGTGGACGGCCGCCGGGACCTCGCCGCCGTCGACCATGCGCATCGCGAGCTCGACCGCGAGCTCGCACGACGCGCTCGGCACGAGCGGGACGGAATCGATCGGCGGGTGGAACGAGGACGTCTCGAAGGTCGCCCCGACGGAGACGACCGAGACGTCCTGGGGCACGCGACGGCCGAGCGCGGCGAGCTCGTCGAGCGCGACCGCGTGACTCGTGTCATCGCAGTGCAGCACGAGCGCCGTGGCGCCGCCCTCGACCAGGTCGCGGACGGCCGCACGGACCGGCGCACGCCTCGGTCCGTCGGCCTCGGGCAGCACGGTCGTGCAGGCCACGCCCCGCTCGGCGGCGCGAGCCTCGAGCCCGCGCCGGACGCGCGGCGGGAAGTTCGACTTCTCGTACGCGGCCGGCGGGTGGCCGACGAACCCGATCGAACGGTGGCCGAGGTCGGCCACCCGGTCGACCGCGAGCGCGGCGGCCGCCTCGAAGTCGAGGTCGACGCAGACGAGGCCCTCGTGGTCGTCGGGCACGCCGATGAACACGGAGGGCAGCGCGATGCGTCGAGCCAGGTCGACGCGCTCGTCGTCGGGCGCCACGTCGAGCACGAGCACGCCGTCGGCCAGGCCGCTCGACGCGACGCGTCGCATGCCGGCCGACGCCTCCTCCTCGGTGAGGAGCAGGATGTCGTACTCGTACCTGCGCGCGGCGATGGACGTCGCGAGCACGAACGCCATGTGCGCGGGCGCGTGGGTGTCGGCCCGGAACGGCTCGGTGAGCGCGAAGATCTGCGTCCGGCGGCCGGCGAGCATGCGCGCGCCGGCGTTCGGCCGGTAGTCGAGCTCGCGGGCCGCCTCCTCGATGCGCCGCCGGGTGTCGGGCGAGATCGAGCGCTTGCCGCTCAGCGCGTACGACACGGTGCTGATGGACACGCCGGCGGCCTCGGCCACCTCGTGGATCTTCGCCATGCCGACTCCATCGTCTCGAAGCGTTTCGACTGATTGCGATGGGACTCTACGCAGGTGTCGAAGCGCTTCGCAAGTGTTTTGTGGAATTCGAGAACAAATGGCTTCCC
Organism: Agromyces binzhouensis; assembly: GCF_042672355.1. Classification (NCBI taxonomy): domain Bacteria; kingdom Bacillati; phylum Actinomycetota; class Actinomycetes; order Micrococcales; family Microbacteriaceae; genus Agromyces; species Agromyces binzhouensis. Next base: position 199,359 of record NZ_JBHXVJ010000009.1, read on the forward strand.
CGCGGGCCGCCGCGGACTTGCCGTCAACGCGACATCCGGTTATGTTTATCTTGCCAACAAATCATCGATGACGCTGAAAGGCGGATCACCCATGGCCACCGCGCCCACCCGCGACGACAAGTTCTCCTTCGGCCTCTGGACCGTGGGCTACAACGGCACCGACCCGTTCGGCGGCCCCACCCGCAACGCCCTCGACGTCGTGCACGTCGTCGAGCAGCTCGCCGAGCTCGGCGCCTACGGCCTCACCTTCCACGACGACGACCTGTTCGCGTTCGGCTCCTCCGACGCCGACCGCGCCAAGCAGATCGACCGGCTGAAGGACGCGCTCGCCGACACCGGCCTGATCGTCCCGATGGTCACCACGAACCTCTTCTCGGCGCCCGTCTTCAAGGACGGCGGGTTCACCTCGAACGACCGCCAGGTGCGCCGCTTCGCGCTCCGCAAGGTCTTCCGCCAGCTCGACCTCGGCGCCGAGCTCGGCGCCAAGACCTTCGTGATGTGGGGCGGCCGCGAGGGGGCCGAGTACGACTCGGCGAAGGACATCCGCGCCGCCCTCGAGCGGTACCGCGAGGCCGTGAACCTGCTCGGCGACTACGTGACCGACAAGGGCTACGACATCCGCTTCGCGATCGAGCCGAAGCCGAACGAGCCCCGCGGCGACATCCTGCTCCCGACCCTCGGCCACGCGATCGCGTTCATCGACTCGCTCGAGCGCCCCGAGCTCGTCGGCCTCAACCCCGAGGTCGGGCACGAGCAGATGGCGGGCCTCAACTTCGCCGCGGGCATCGCGCAGGCGCTCTACCACGGCAAGCTCTTCCACATCGACCTCAACGGCCAGCGCGGCATCAAGTACGACCAGGACCTCGTCTTCGGCCACGGCGACCTGCACAACGCGTTCGCGCTGGTCGACCTGCTCGAGAACGGCGGCCCCGGAGGCGTGCCCGCCTACGACGGCCCGCGTCACTTCGACTACAAGCCGTCGCGCACCGAGGACGAGAAGGGCGTGTGGGAGTCCGCCGCCGCGAACATGCGGACCTACCTGCTGCTCAAGGAGCGCGCCGCGGCCTTCCGCGCCGACCCCGAGGTGCAGGAGGCGCTCGCCGCCGCCAAGGTCGACGAGCTCGCCACGCCCACGCTGAACCCCGGCGAGACCTACGACGACTTCCTCGCCGACCGCTCGGCCTACGAGGACTTCGACGCGAACGCCTACCTCGGCGGCAAGGGCTTCGGCTTCGTGCGCCTGCAGCAGCTCGCCACCGAGCACCTGCTCGGCGCGCGCTGACCGATCCTTCCCGCCCCGCCGCGCCTCCCGGCTCGGCGGTCGCCCGAGCGGGCAGGATGACGGAGTTCTCCGCCGACACGCCGGCCGGGGCGGCCGACATGCCGCCGGGTGGCAGTGGACTCCGTCATCGTGAACGCGAACCCGCGCGCTCAGACCGCGGAGCAGACCGACAGAACCAGTCAGGAGGACACCATGACGCTCGTCGCCGGAGTCGACTCGTCGACGCAGTCGTGCAAGGTCGTGATCCGGGATGCCGCGACCGGGGCGCTCGTGCGCTCCGGTCGCGCAGCGCACCCGGACGGCACCGAGGTCGACCCCGCCGCGTGGTGGGGCGCGCTGCTCACGGCGTTCGCCGATGCCGGCGGGTTCGAGGGCGTCGCGGCGATCTCGATCGCGGGCCAGCAGCACGGCATGGTCGTGCTCGACGCGGAGGGCCGCGTCATCCGCCCCGCCCTGCTCTGGAACGACACCCGCTCGGCGCAGGCCGCGCGGGACCTGATCGACGAGGTCGGTGCGCCGGCCTACGCCGAGCGCACGGGCGTCGTGCCCGTGGCCTCGTTCACCGCGACGAAGCTGCGCTGGCTGCGCGACGCCGAACCCGAGAACGCGGCGCGCGTCGCCGCCGTGGCGCTCCCCCACGACTGGCTCACCTGGCGGCTGCGCGGCTTCGGGCCGGAGGGGGAATCGCCGCTCGGACCGGTGCTCGACGAGCTCACGACCGATCGGTCGGATGCGAGCGGCACCGCGTACTGGGGCGCCGGCGGCTACGACCGCGAGCTTCTGGTGCGGGCGCTCGGGCACGACGCGATCCTGCCGCGCGTGCTCGGTCCCGGTGAGGCGGCCGGGCGGACGCCCGACGGCATCCTCGTGGGCCCCGGCGCCGGCGACAACGCCGGCGCCGCGCTCGGGCTGGACGCGGCATCCGGCGACGTGGTGGTCTCGATCGGCACGAGCGGCACGGTGTTCGCCGTCACGGACGCCCCGGTGGCCGACACGTCGGGCACCGTCGCCGGCTTCGCCGACGCCACCGGGCGCTTCCTCCCGCTCATCGCGACCCTGAACGCCGCGCGCGTCCTCGACGCGACCGCCGGGCTCCTCGGCGTCGACCACGCCGAGCTCGGCCGACTCGCGCTCCAGGCCGAGCCCGGGGCGTCCGGCGCCGTGCTCGTGCCGTACTTCGAGGGCGAGCGCACGCCGAACCTCCCGGATGCGACCGCCTCGTTCGCCGGGCTGACGCTCGCGAACACGACCCGCCCGTCGATCGCGCGCGCCGCGGTCGAGGGCCTGCTCTGCGGGCTCGCCGACGGGCTCGACGCGGTGCGCCGACAGGGCGTCGACGCGCAGCGGATCCTGCTCATCGGCGGTGCCGCGCAGAACCCCGCCGTGCGGGTCGCCGCCACGCAGGTGTTCGACGCCCCGGTCGTCGTGCCGGCCCTCGGCGAGTACGTCGCGGACGGCGCGGCGCGGCAGGCGGCCTGGGTGCTGACCGGCCGGCGACCGGCGTGGCCGATCGAGGCGGGCGCCCCGCTGCCGGTCGACACTCGTCCGGAGATCCGACAGCGCTACGCGGCGCAGGCGCAGGCGTCGACCTGACGATCGGCGGACGCGGGCGGGTCCGGGCGGAGTCCGAGGCTCGGCGCGTAGCATGGCAGGAGGACGTCGTCGTCCGACGACGCCCCTCCGACCGAGCAGGAGGATCGATGATGATGTCCGAACCCGATGAGGCCCGCGCGACCGATCCCGACGACGTCGAGGGCACGTACACCGAGGTCGAGGGCGAGGCACCGCGGAAGCGGACCGTCGAGGGCGAGTACACGCGCAGGAACGGCGTCGAGGAGGACGAATCCGTCGTCGGCGACTACACCTCCACCGACGAGCACCCCGACGTCCACGCGGCGTCCGAGGAGCACGGCGACTACACGCGCTCCGAGGAGGGCCACCCGAAGCCGCACCCCGGCATGCACAAGGGCTGAGCGCCGCCCGGTCAGCCGAACGATCGAGCGAGTTCCGCTCCCGCCGCTTCGAGCCAGCGCAGCGGGTCTGCGATGGCGCCCGCTCCCCCGCCTGCGAGGTCGGCCAGCGACGCGGATGCCGCGAAGCCCGACGAATCGGCGTCGATCGCGCCTGCCACGAGCGCGATGGGCACGCCCGCGGCCGCTGCTCGCGCGGCGACCTCGCTCGGCACCTTGCCCGCGGCGGACTGGCCGTCGAAGCGCCCCTCGCCGGTGATCACGAGCGTCGCGCCCTCCAACGCGTCGCCGAGCCCGATGGCGTCGGCGACCGCCGCCGACCCGCCGGCCATGTGCGCACCCCAGACGAGCAGCCCGAAGCCGGTCCCGCCTGCGGCGCCGGCGCCGGCCGCGTCGGCGAACGCCGACCTGTCGGGCATCGCGCGGACGAGCCGGCCGAGGTTGCGCTCGAGCGGCTCGACCTGTTCCGGCGCCGCGCCCTTCTGCGGACCGAAGATCGCGGCCGCGCCGAACGGACCGAGCAGCGGATTCGTGACGTCGCTGAGGATCGCGGCACCGCGCGGAGGCCGCTCCCGGAGGCCCGACAGGTCGACCCGGGCGATCGAGCCGAGTCCGCGATTGCCCGCGGGGACCGGCCACCCCTCGCCGTCGAGGAATCGTCCGCCGAGCGCCGCGAGGGCGCCGGCGCCGCCGTCGGTGGACGAGCTGCCGCCGATCGCGAGGAGCACCCTCGTCGCGCCGCCGTCGAGCGCCGCGGCGATCGCCTGCCCGAATCCGATCGTGTGCGCGTCGAACGGGCGGAGCGGGTCGAGCAGGGTGACCCCGCTCGTGAGCGCGAGCTCGACGAGGGCGCTGCCGTCGGGCAGTCGGAGCCACGCGGCATCCACCGGTCGGTCGTCGGGACCCTGCACCGTGACGGGCACGCGCTCGGAACCCGCGACCGCGGCCGCGAACGCGTCGAGCGTGCCCTCGCCACCATCGGCCATGGGCTTCAGTACGAGCTCGTCGTCGGGCGCGACCGAGCGCCACCCGCGTGCGAGCGCGTCGGCGGCCTCGGCGGCGGTCGCGGTGCCCTTGAACGAGTCGGGCGCGACGACGATCCGGCGGCTCACCGGGCGCCCGCCGCAGGGAGTCGCCCTGCCGCCGTCGGCGCGGGCACGCGGCGCAGCCAGTCGAGCGCGTTCGCGATCAGCGCCCGGTGGCTCGCCGAGTCGTACGAACGACTGTCGTGGCCGAGCGCGTCGTACACCAGGCGCGACGGACCGATCTCGCGGGCCCACACCAGCGGATGACGGATGCCGTCCTGCTCGTGCTCCGCGATCGGCTCGATGACGTCGTGCAGCAGCAGCGAGCTGTAGCGCTCGTCCTCGAGCGTGAAGTCGTCGAGGCCCTCGCGGATGGCGTGGTTGCCGACGAGGTGCACGTGCGCCTCGCCGAACGGCGGATGCCACGACACGTCCCACTCCCATCGCCCGCCGATCGCACGGTCGAACGCGTCGACGTCGCGCAGGCTCGACGCGGCCGCATGGACGGCGAGGATGCCGATGCCGCGCTCGAGCGCCGACGCCAGCGGGCCGCCGTCGACCGCGGGCCACTCGGCATCGGCCGGCAGCGGCTCGCCGTCGGTGCTGGAGCGATCCGGATCACCGGCGTTCACGACGAGCAGCGTCACGTCGTCCTCGAGCGAGCCGAGGGCGGCATCGACGTCCTCCCTGATCTCGACGTCGAAGCCCGCCTCGGCGACGAGCTCGGCCAGGCGCGCGCTCGTCTCGGCGAAGGGATGCCACGGGTCGGCGTACCGCCCGGCACCGCTCAGGATGATGGCGCGCATCGGAACCTCCTCGTTCGGCTGCATCGTACGGCCGTCAGCCGATGACCACCATGGCCCGGTCGAACGCGTCGAGCCGGACGCGTTCGATCCGCTCTCCCGTGACGGCGTCGGTCCCCGCGGACTCGACCTCGACGACCGGGCCGCCCGGGTCGACGAGCGTGAGGAGCTCGACGCGACCCCTTGACAGTTTTTCCTGTCAAGGCGTACCGTGACTGCATGCATGACGTCCGGGTGCTCGCAGACGGCGCCTCCGTGGAGGTCGCACTCGACCCGATCCGCGCGTCCATCCTCGACGTGCTGAGCGAGCCCGGGTCGGCCGCCACGGTCGCCGCGGAGATCGGGTCGACCCGGCAGAAGGTCAACTACCACCTGAAGGCGCTCGAGGCCCACGGCCTCGTCGAGCCGGTCGAGACACGGGCCTGGGGCGGCATCAGCGAGCGCTTCGTGCGTCGCACCGCACGGCACCTCGTCGTCTCGCCGAACGTGCTGCAGCGCACCGCGGTCGACCCGGAGGCGATCGGCGACCGGCTCTCCGCCGCGTACCTGATCGCGGTGAACGCGCGGACCGTGTCGGAGGTCGGCGCGATCGCCGGCGACCCTGCGACCGAGACGCGCGTGCCCACGCTGACCGTCGACGCCGTAATCGGGTTCGCCTCGCCGCAGGACCGCGCGGCCTTCGCCGCCGAGCTCCAGTCGGCGATCGCCGCCCTCGCCGCGAAGTACCACCACGACGACGGCCGTCCGCACCGCCTCACCGTCTCGTCGTACCCCCGACCGAAGGAGTCGTCATGAACACGCCCGACCGACCGGACCGCGTCGAGCACCGGATGGAACGCACGTACGACCTCGCCGCCACTCCCGAAGAGGTCTGGGAGGCGATCGCGACCGCCGACGGGATCTCGTCGTGGATGGTGCCGACCCGCCTCGAGCCCCGCGTCGGCGGGGAGGTGTCGTTCGACCTCGGCGGCCTCACCACGACCGGAGTGGTCACCGAGTACACCCCGAATGAACGGTTCGCGTACGAGGAGCCGTGGCCGGTCGGCGACCGACCCGAAGACCTGGCGCCGGAGATGGCCGAGTGGTTCGAGACGATCGGCGTGCCGCTGGCGGAGGTCTACGAGGGCCTGGAGCGGGTCACCCCGATCGCCACCGAGTTCCTCATCGAAGCCGTCTCCGGCGGCACCTGCGTGGTGCGCGTCGTCACGAGCGCGTACGGCAGTGGAGCGGACTGGGAGAACGAGTTCTTCGACCAGATGGCGCTCGACCTCGTTCCGATCCTCGACAACCTCGCCACTCGCTTCCCGGTCGCGGCGCGGTGACGGATCGAGGACGCGCGACATCCGCCTCGGTGCCCGGTCGGCGGCTCGGAACCCCCGGGTTCCGAGC
>NZ_JBHXVJ010000010.1:0-154967 GCF_042672355.1 Agromyces binzhouensis
TTGAACATAGTGCACGCTGTTGAGTTCTCAAGGAACGGACGCACCCGACCCACCAACCCGAAACCGAGCCAGCACCACCGAGGCAACTTCCCTACTATACCACGTGCTCCTGCGGATCCGACCTGCTCGGCGATGCCGAGATGGGTCGTGATCCCGGACCGTGGCCGCGAGGCCGTCGAGTCCGTGGGAGGTGTGGAATCGTCATCTTAGGCTTGAAGCAACCGAGTCGCAATGGAGCGCCTTCGAGGCTGTTTGGCTAAGACCTGACCGCTTCGCCAGGGGCTCTCGCTCCCGGCCGCCGCGGCGACGTGGACAACCATACGCAGCGCGCGCCCGCCATCACAAATCGGTCTCGGATCCCGCGCGTGTCGCGGCATCCGCCGCCCCGCCCGAGGGCCCGGCCATCGGGCCGAACCCCCGGTCAGGGGTCGGATCCTCAACCGAAGTGCTGCGGATCGGGGCCGAGGCGGCCGGCACGCTCGATCGCCGTGATGCGGTCCATCTCGCTCTCGGAGAGCGCGAAGTCGAAGACGTCGAAGTTCTCCGCCATGCGCTCGCGTCGGTTCGACTTGGGGAACACGATGAAGCCGCGCTGGAGGTGCCAGCGGATGACGACCTGCGCAGCCGACTTCCCGTGCTCCGCTGCGGCCTCGGTCACCTCGGGGAGTTCGAGGAGCGGGTACTTGCCCTGGCCGAGCGGGCCCCACGACTGGATCTCGATGCCGTGCTCGGCAGCGAACGCGGTCGTCTCCGGCTGCTGGTGCGCGGGGTGCAGTTCGATCTGGTCGACGGCGGGCACGACGTCGGTCTCGTCGAGGAGGCGCTGCAGGTGCGGAACCATGAAGTTCGACACGCCGATCGATCGGGCGCGACCCGATTCCCGGATCTGCTCGAGCGCACGCCACGACTCGACGTAGCGATCCTGCGCCGGCACCGGCCAGTGGATCAGGTAGAGGTCGACGTAGTCGAGCCCCAGCCGCTCGAGACTGCCCTCGAACGCGTCGAACGCCGACTGGGTGCCCTGGTCGTCGTTCCAGAGCTTCGTCGTCACGTAGAGCTCCTCGCGCGGGATGCCGGAGGCGGCGACGGCACGGCCGACCCCCTCCTCGTTGCCGTAGATGCGCGCGGTGTCGAGGTGGCGATAGCCGACGTCGAGCGCATCGGCGACGATCCGCTCGGTCTCTGCGGGATCGACCTTGAACACCCCGAAGCCGAGCTGGGGGATCGAATGGCCGTCGTTCAGTTGGATTCGCGGTACGAGCGTCTGGGTCATACGGCCATGCAACACGTTCCGCCTGCGAGGGCCACCCCTCGTTCGCGGGACGCGAACGCGGGATGGCCGGCGCAGGGCGCCGCGGCGGCGTTCGCCCGCAGGCTGCCGCTCAGGCCGCGGAGGCCGCCGCGGCACCGCGCTCGGCGGCGTGCGCGAGGCTCGATGCCATGAGCGCCGCCGCGGCGCCCTGCCCGAGGCCGCTGCGGCGGACGAGCGTCTGCCAGGTCCGGAAGTCCATCGCGAGCGCGGCGGCGGCGGCGAGTTCGGGACTCCGTTCACGAGCCGGCCACGCCTCGACCAGTGCGTCTCGCGCGGCCTCCATCGGCTCGCCCATCCGGAGCTCGTTCACCTCGTGCAGCACCGCGTCGCGCTCGGCATCGCGCAGCACGTTGGCGATCAGCGCCTCGTTCTGCGCCCAGTACGCGTAGACGGCGGCGATCCCGTGCTCCGCGCGCGCCACGGGTGAGGGGATGGCCCGCCACGGCGCGGCATCGGGGAACGGGTGCTGGTCGAGGTGCAGGCCGGAGCAGGCGAGGAAGAGCGCGCGGTCGTCGGGGAAGTGCCGGTAGAGGGTGCTGCGCTGCACGCCGGCCCGATCCGCCACGGCGCTGAACGAGCTCGCGGCGGGGCCCGCCGTGCGGTGCAGTTCGAGGGCGGCCTCGACGATCCGCCGACGCGTCTGCTCCTGCTGCTCCGCTCGCGCTCGCTGCTCGTATCTCCGTGCCATCCCCTAATTCTACGCACATATGTGTTCGATCAATTGACATCGCCGCCGTCCGGTCGTACGGTTCATTCATCGCACACCTCTGTTCTTCGAAAGGCAGCACCACCATGACCACGATCGACACCGCCGCCGCGGCGTGCACGGTCCTCTCACCCGGCGACGACGGCTGGGACGAGGCACGGGCGACGTTCAACCTGCTCGACGACCAGCGACCGGAGCTCATCGCCCTCCCGCGCGACGCGGGCCAGGTCGTCGAGGCCGTCGCGCTGGCCCGCCGCGCGGGCCTCCGCGTGGCAGCGCAGGGCACCGGCCACGGCGCCTCCTCGCGTGACACGCTCGCAGGCGCGATGCTCGTGAACACGTCCCGCATGACCGAGGTGGAGATCGACCACGCCGAACGCCGCGTGCGCGTCGGCGCCGCGGCCAGGTGGCAGCACGTCGCACCGATGCTGTCCGAGCTCGGACTGGCCGGACTCCACGGCTCGTCGCTCGACGTCGGCATCGCCGGCTACTCGATGGGCGGGGGGATCGGATGGCTCACCCGGCGCCACGGGCTGCAGGCCAACGCGGTCCGCGCGATCGAGCTCGTCACGGCCGAGGGCGAACCCGTCCGAGCCGACGCCGACCACCACGCCGACCTGTTCTGGGCGCTGCGCGGCGGCGGCGGCAACTTCGGCATCGTCACCGCGATCGAGTTCGAGGTCGTCGCCCTGCCCGAACTCGCCGCCGGATCCTTCTTCTTCCCGATCGAGCGCGCCTCCGAGGTGCTGCGGACGTGGACGAGGCTGCTGCCGTCCTTCCCCGAGGAGCTCACGACCTGGGTGAGCCTCATCCACTTCCCGCCGACCCCGGACGTGCCCGACGTCGTGCGCGGGCAGTCCTTCGCGATCGTCATGGCCGCCCACCTCGGTCGCGAGTCGGAGGCCCGACGCCTGCTGCACCCCCTCGAGGAGCTCGCCCCCGTGATGGACACGCTCGGCCCGCAGGAGCCCATCGCGCTCGGGACGCTCGCGATGGATCCCGAGTCCCCGCTCCCATACCGCTCGACGACCGCACTCGTCGACGAGCTGCCCGACGAGGCCGCCGATGCGATCGCCGGGCTCGGCGGTGCGGGCGGCGCCCTCGCGATGCTCCAGGTCCGCCACATCGGCGGTGCGTTCGGCCGGCGCCCCGAGGGCGCGGGCGCGCGGGCGACGCTCCCCGGCGAGATCCTCGTCTTCGCGCTGGGCGTGCCGATGGACGCCGAATCGGATGCCGCGGTCGGCCGCGGGCTCGACGGCCTCGACGCGGTGCTCGGGCCCCTCGCCGTGGGCGAGTACCCGAACCTCGTCGAGCACCCGGTCGACGCGAGCCGATTCTTCGACGAGGCGACCTGGGCCCGGCTCCGCGACGTCAAGTCCACCTGGGACCCCGCCGACCTCGTCCGCGGGAACCACCACGTGCCGGCGGCGGCGTCCGCCGGCTGAGTCCCGATGCCGATGCCCGGCGGGCGGTCCCGCGCTCCCGCGGCCCCCGACCGGGCATCCTCGGGCGGGTCGACGCGAGCGTAGGATTGAGGGCTATGCCCGCGCCCGTCCCCGCCACGATCACGTACCCGGCCGACCTGCCGGTCAGCGGTCGACGCGACGACATCGCACGCGCCATCCGGGATCACCAGGTCGTCATCGTCGCAGGCGCGACCGGGTCGGGCAAGACGACCCAGCTGCCGAAGATCTGCCTGGAGCTCGGGCGGGAGTCGATCGCGCACACCCAGCCGCGCCGGATCGCGGCGCGCACGATCGCCGAACGCGTGTCCGAGGAGCTCGGCGTCGAGCTCGGCGACCTCGTCGGCTACCAGGTCCGGTTCACCGACCGCGCGAGCGAGGCCACGCGCATCAAGGTGATGACCGACGGCATCCTGCTGAACGAGATCCACCGGGACCGCGACCTGCGCCGCTACGACACGATCATCATCGACGAGGCGCACGAGCGCAGCCTCAACATCGACTTCCTGCTCGGCTACCTCAAGCGGCTCCTCCCGCGCCGACCCGACCTGCGGGTCGTCATCACGAGCGCGACGATCGACCCCGAGAGCTTCGCAGCGCACTTCGCGGATGCCGGCGGCACGCCGGCCCCGATCATCGAGGTCTCCGGCCGCACCTACCCGGTCGAGGTCCGGTACCGGCCGCTGGTGGCGGAGTCCGCCGGGTCGGGTCCGGGCGAGGAGGCGGACGACGAGGGCGCGGCCGCCGAGGACCGCGACATCCAGCGGGGCATCCTCGACGCGCTGGACGAGCTCGGGCGCGAGGCACCGGGCGACGTGCTCGTCTTCCTCTCGGGCGAGAGCGAGATCCGCGACGCCGAGGCCGCGGTGCGGGCCCACGCGACGCGGCGCGGTGCGGCGGACGTGACCGAGGTGCTCCCGCTCTACGGGCGGCTCTCGTCGGCCGACCAGCACCGGGTGTTCGAGCGTTCGAAGGTCGCGGGGCTCCGTCGACGCGTCATCCTCGCGACCAACGTGGCCGAGACGAGCCTCACCGTGCCCGGCATCCGCTACGTCGTCGACGCCGGCACCGCGCGCATCAGCCGGTACTCGGCCCGCTCGAAGGTGCAGCGGCTCCCGATCGAGCCGATCTCGCAGGCCTCGGCGAACCAGCGCTCCGGGCGTTCGGGCCGGACGAGCGACGGCATCGCCATCCGCCTCTACTCCGAGGACGACTTCGAGAAGCGGCCCGAGTTCACCGATCCCGAGATCCTGCGCACCAACCTCGCCGCGGTCATCCTGCAGATGGCCTCGCTCGGGCTCGGGGCCGTCGAGGACTTCCCGTTCCTGACGCCGCCCGACGCCCGCGGCATCCGCGACGGCGTCGACCTGCTCCGCGAGCTCGGCGCGATCGACGAGGCGGATGCCGCGGGCGGCCCGGAGCTCACGCGCACCGGCCGGCAGCTGGCCCGCCTGCCGATCGAGCCGAGGTTCGCGCGCATGGTGCTCGAGTCGAAGGCGCAGGGGGTGAGCCGCGAGGTGCTCGCGATCGTCGCCGGGCTCACCATCCAGGACCCGCGCGAGCGGCCGCTCGAACGACGCGAGCAGGCCGACGAGATGCATCGCCGCTTCGTCGACCCGACGAGCGACTTCATCACGCTGCTGAACCTCTGGAACCACCTCGAGCAGCAGCAGCGCGAGCTCTCCGGCAGCGCGTTCCGCCGGATGTGCCGGAGCGAGTTCCTCAACTACCTGCGCGTGCGCGAGTGGCAGGACCTCTACCGCCAGCTCGTGCGCCTGGCGAAGCCGCTCGGCCTGCACGTCGCGGCGGAGGCCGGCGCACCGAACCCCGACGGCATCCATCGCTCGCTGCTGGCCGGACTGCTCTCGCAGATCGGCATCCGCGACGACAGCCGGACGTCGAGCGGACGCGGCGGCGCCGGGACCCAGCGCGACGCCGAGCGGCGCGGGCGCCGGCAGCAGGCCGAGTTCGCGGGGGCCCGCAACACGCGGTTCGTCGTGTTCCCCGGTTCGGCGCTGGCGAAGAAGCCGCCGGCCGCGATCATGGCGGCCGAGCTCGTCGAGACGAGTCGCCTGTTCGCGCGCACCGCCGCGGCGATCGATCCGGCCTGGGCTGAGCAGCTCGCCGGTCCGCTCGCGAAGCGCTCGTACTCGTCTCCGCGCTGGGAGCGGCGCCAGGGCTCGGCGGTGGCCGACGAGAAGGTGCTGCTGTTCGGCGTGCCGATCATCCCGAAGCGGCGGATCCAGCTCGCCCGGGTCGATTCCGCACTCGCGCGCGAGCTGTTCGTCCGGCACGCGCTCGTCGAGGAGGACTGGGACTGGAACCGGCTCGACAAGCGCCTCTTCGCGTTCGTCCGCCGGAACCGCGAACTGCGCCGCGAGCTCGGCGAACTCGAGGAGCGCACCCGCCGCCGCGACGTCCTCGCGGGCGACGAGGCGGTCGTCGCCTTCTACGAGCAGCGACTGCCGGCGGATGCCACGGACGCGCGCGCGTTCGAGCGCTGGTGGCGCCGCGAGCACCGCACGCACCCCGACCTGCTCACGATGACCCGGGCCGACCTGCTCGGGGAGGACGGGGTCGCGGCCGACGACGGGCTCCCCGACCGGTGGCGCCAGGGCGACCAGACGCTGACGCTCCGCTACCGGTTCGAGCCGGGCGCCGACGACGACGGCGTGATCGTGCAGGTGCCGCTCGTGCTGCTGCCCCGGCTCGAGCCGACCGGGTTCGACTGGCAGGTGCCCGGCTTCCGCGACGAGCTCATCACCGCGATGCTGCGCACGCTGCCGAAGGTGCTCCGCCGCCAGGTGGTGCCGGCCGCCGAGTGGGCGGCGAAGGTCGCCGCCGAGCTGCCGGCGGGGCCGGAGTCGGGCGAAGCGCGTGCGCCGTTCGACGAGACCGTGGCGGGGGTCGTGAAGCGGCTCACGTACGCGCCCGTGACGGCCGGGGACTTCGACATCGACCGCGTGCCGCCGCACCTGCGCGTGACGTTCCGCGCGGTCGACGAGCACGGCCGCCCCGCGGGCGACGACAAGGACCTCGTATCGCTCCAGTCCCGGCTCGCCGAGCGCGCGGGACGCGCGGTCGCGTCGACGTTCTCGGTCGGACCCGCGGCGAGGCCGGGGCGGGGCGGGGCGGATGCCTCGGCTCCGGTGCGCGGCGACGGGGCCACCGGCCGTGACGACCGGGCCCCCTCACGACGCGGCGGTCGCGGCTCCGCCGACGCATCCGGCCCGTCGTTCGCGGAACGCTCGGGGCTCACGACGTGGGACTGGGACGACCTCCCGGGCCACGTCGACACCCGGCAGGCCGGCAACGTCGTGCGCGCCTACCCGGCGCTCGTCGACGAGGGCGCGTCCGTCGCCCTGCGACTGGTCCCGACGGAGGACGAGCGCGATCGGGCGTCGCGCCGCGGCATCCGTCGACTCCTGATCCTCGCCACGCCGACGCCGGTGGCGTACGTGCAGGAGCACCTCTCGAACCAGGAGAAGCTCGCACTGGCCTCCAGCGCGTACCCCGGCCCCCGGGCGCTGCTCGACGACTGCCTCGCGGCCGTCGTCGACGCCGAGATGCGGGCGCGCCATGCGGACGGCCTGGTGCGCACGCGCGCTGAGTTCGAGGCGGTGCGCGACGCGGTCTCGGCGAGCGTGATGGACCGCATGTTCGAGGCCGTCGGGCTCGTCTCCCGGATCCTCGTCGCAGCGAGGGACGCCGACCGGGCGATCTCGAAGGCGTCGAGCCTGCAGCTCATGTCGGCGCTCGCCGATGCCCGCTCGCAGCTCGAGTCGCTCGTGCCGGCCGGCTTCGTCTCGGCCACCGGCCTCGAGCGGCTCCGCCACCTGCCCCGGTACCTCGAGGCGATCACCGTCCGCGTGCGCCGCATGCAGGAGAACCCGGGCCGCGACCGGCAGTGGCTCACGGAGTTCGACCAGGCGCGCACCGCCTACGAGAAGGCCGGCGGCACGGTGCCGATCGACGCGGAGGCCGACGCACGGCTCGTGCGCGTGCGCTGGATGCTCGAGGAGCTGCGCGTCGGGCTGTTCGCCCAGGAGCTCCGGACCGCGGAGACCGTCTCGGTCAAGCGGATCGTCAGGGCGCTCGCCGAGTGAGCGCGGCGAGCCTCGCCGCGTAGCCGGGCTCGAGCTCCTCGAAGCGCGCGTCCCATCGCGCCCGATCCTTCGGCGCCGCCGGGTCGGCGAGGTGCCAGCCGAGGCTCTCGAGGTAGGTGTGCCAGCCGGGGCCGTAGTCGGGCCGCGTGACGTGCTCGTGCAGGAGGCGCAGCCGGGTGCGGGCACCCTCGGGCTCGAGGCGCACGGTGAGGAGCGTCGGCGCCTCGCCGACCACGGTCCAGGTGGTGGCGAAGCCGTTCGGCGGCTCGCAGGAGACGACCTCGCCGTCGCAGTAGACGTCCCCGTCGCGGGTGAGGGCCTGCCAGCGCCCGCCGAGCCGGAAGTCGCCGCGGTACGCCGCCATCCATCGGGCGAGCCGCTCGGGGGTGGTGATCGCCTCCCACAGGTCGTCGGGGTCGGTGTCGTAGACGTCGTCGAACGCGAGTCGGAAGCCCGGCTCGTCGGCGTGGATCTCTCCGGTCACGGCCATCATGCGTCCCTCCGTCGGGCGCGCGCTCCGCGCGCGATCTCGGTGTGCAGTGCGTCGAGTCGCTGCGGCCAGAGCCGGCGGTACCGTTCGAGCTGCGCGTCGGCCTCGTTGAGCCCGGCGCGATCGAGCGCGTAGATGCGGCGTGCGCCGTCGGCCCGCACCGTGGCGAACCCGTGTTCGCGGAGGATGCGCAGGTGCCTCGACACGGCCGGCTGCGTGATGCCGAACTCCGCCGCGACGACGTCGACCACGGAGCCCGCCGGCCGCTCGCCGTCGGCCAGGAGGTCGAGGATGCGGCGGCGCACCGGGTCGCCCAGGACGTCGAACGCGTGCACGGCGACAGACTATCATTCTGAGGTTATATAGGGAAGAACTGATGCGATTTGGATGCGCAGGCGGGCTCCGTTCGCGTCGATAGGATCGAGCCACCGTGGCCGGCTACACAGATCTCCTCAGGACCAAGGGCGTCGCGCGCATCATCGCCGCCCAGCTGACCGCACGGTTCCCGTCCGGCATGCTCTCGCTCGCGTTCCTGCTGCACGTCGAGCAGCAGACCGGATCGTACGGCGCCGCGGGCCTCGTCCTCGCGGCGACCTCGATCGGGCAGGCGATCGCCGGCCCGATGACCAGCCGGCTGATGGGCCGATTCGGCATGCGGCCAGTGCTCGTCACGACCCTCGTCGTGTGCGTGGCCGCCGTCGTCGCGATCGGCGTGCTCCCGCTCACCGTGCCCCTCTACATGGCGATCGGGTTCGTCTGCGGCCTCGCGACGCCGCCCGTGCAGCCGGCCGTCCGCACGATCTACCCGAAGATGGTGAACTCGCGACAGCTCACCCCGCTGTTCTCCCTCGACGCGTCCGCGCAGGAGATCATCTGGGTGGTCGGACCGGTCGTGACGACGTTCGTCTCGACGCAGGTCGGCACCGTCTGGGGCATCCTGCTCGCCGCCGCGCTCATGGTGGTCGGCGGCATCTGGTTCATCTCCTCCCCCGAGCTCGGCCGCGTGCGCATCCCGCGCTCGAAGCGCGCGTTCGGCAAGGTGCTCGCCCGCCCGCCCGTCATGCTCGCGACGATCGTCGGCTTCCTCCTCATCGGCGCGTGCGCCGCGATCGAGGCAGGTGTGGTCGCCGCGTTCGGCCACGACGGGGCCGAGGCGGGAATCGTGCTCGCGATCTTCTCGATCGGCAGCCTCGCCGGGGGCCTCGGGCTCGGCCACGTGCCGATCGGCCCGTGGTCCACGGCCCGCCGCATGTTCATCGTCTTCGCCGGAACCGCGCTCGCCGCCTTCTCGATGGACTTCTGGTGGCTCTCGATCACGCTCTTCATCGCGGGAATCGGCATCGCCCCGGCCCTCGCGGTGCTGTTCGCGATCGTCTCGGCGAGCGTGAAGTTCTCCGACACGGCCGAGGCATACGGATGGGTCGGCACGGGCCAGCTCATCGGCGCCGCCCTGGGCTCCGCGCTCGCGGGCTTCCTCATCGACGGCTTCGACGCGGTCGGCGCGTTCTGGGCCGCGACCGTGCTCGCGCTCCTCGGCTTCCTCGTCCCGGCGCTCGCGCGGCGGTGGCATCCCGACCTCCGCGGCCGCGACGCCAGCCCGATCCCCGATACCGAACCGGTCACGATCACCCCGAGCTGACCGGGCTCGACGCTGACCGGACCCCGAACGAAAGGCGCACGGATGACGCATCCGCCCGTCGCACCCCACGTCCGACTCGCCGACGGTCGGGCGATCCCGCAGGTCGGCTACGGCATGTACAAGGTGCCGGCAGCGGATGCCACGCGGCTCGCGCTGACCGCGATCGAGCTCGGGTACCGCCACCTCGACACCGCCGCCCTGTACGGCAACGAGGCCGAGGCCGGCGTCGCCGTGCGCGAGTCCGGACTGCCGCGCGAGGAGCTCTTCGTCACGAGCAAGGTCTGGAACGACGACCACGGCTACGACGAGACGCTCGGCGCGTTCGATGCCGCCATGGAGCGCTTCGGGCTCGACCGCCTCGACCTCTTCCTCATCCACTGGCCGGTGCCGTCGCAGGACCGCTACGTCGACACGTGGCGCGCGCTCGTCCGACTGCGCGACGAGGGCCGGGTCACTTCGATCGGCGTCTCGAACTTCCACGCGCACCACCTCCAGCGGATCATCGACGAGACCGGCGTCGCACCGGTCGTGAACCAGGTCGAGCTGCACCCGTGGCTCCCGCAGCGCGAGCTCCGCGCGTTCCACGAGCGGATCGGCATTCGCACCGAGGCGTGGTCGCCCCTCGCGCGCGGGCGCCTGCTCGGCGATCCCGTGCTCGAGCCGATCGCGGCGAAGCACGGGCGGTCGGTCGCGCAGGTCGTGCTCGCCTGGCACGTCGCGCAGGGCACGATCGTGATCCCCAAGGCGTCGAGCCCCGAGCGCATCGCCGAGAACCTCGACGTGTTCTCGTTCCGGCTCGATGACGAGGACGTCGCGGCGATCGCGGCACTCGAGTCCGGCGCGCGCACGGGCCGCGATCCCGACGACGACTGACGGCCCGCGCCGCTCGACGCGCCATCCGACCGTGTTCCGGCGACTCGGGACTCACAGGCGGCCGCAACCCGATCGTGACCCGACTTGCAGCGGGCGTCCAGACATCGGCTCCCGCCTCGGCGCTACGGTGACCGCATGACCAGCCGAGGAATCCGATTCGCAGGGCTCGTCGCCCTCTCCGCGCTCCTCCTCACGGGCTGCAGCATGGGCTCGGGAGGATCCGACCAGACGGCGTCGGAGCCCGACGTCGGCCTCGAGGCGCCCGCCGACGGCGGCGTCGCACCGCGCGACGAGCAACCGTTCACCGAGGACGAGCAGGCGGGGACGATCGAGGAGGGCCGCAGCGTCATCACGACGGGCTGGATGGCGATCACGGTCGACGACCCCATCGACTCCGCCGCCGAGGTCGCCGCCATCGTCGGCGCCGCCGGCGGGCGCGTCGACGGCCGCAACGAGACGCCCGGAACGGAGACCCAGCAGGCGCGGGCCACCCTCGTGGTCCGGATCCCCGCCGACCGCTTCGACGCCGTGCTCGGCGACCTGCGCGAACTCGGCGAGGTCGACTCCGTGCGGCTCGACGCCTCCGACGTGACCCAGCAGAAGCGCGACCTCGATTCGCGGATCGCCTCGCTCGAGACCTCGGTCGACCGGCTCCGCGCGCTCATCGCCCAGGCGGACGACGTCGGGGACCTCATCGCGATCGAGTCCGAGCTCACCACCCGCCAGACGGAGCTCGACGCGCTGACGACGCAGCGCGACTGGCTCGCCGACCAGGTCGACTACTCGACCCTGACGGTCGAGCTGCTCTCCGAGGGGCTCGCGCCGCAGGCCGGCCCGAACGACTTCTGGAGCGGCGTCGTCGCGGGATGGAACGCGCTGACGGCGTTCGTCTCCGGCCTGCTCGTCGCGATCGGCGTCATGCTGCCCTGGCTCGCGCTGCTCGCGGTGATCGCCGCGATCGTCGTCGGGATCATCGTGCTCGCGAGCCGCGGCGGTCGTCGAGCACAGGGCACGGCGGACACGAGCGGATCGGGCGCGGAGCCGGCCGCGACCGGGCAGCCGACCTCTCCGGTCGGCCCCGGCGGGGCCGGCACCGACCGGAACGGCCCGGCGTAGGCTGGCGCCGTGACCGCCGACACGACCGTGGACTCCCTGCTCGACGACGACCTGCTCTCACGGTTCCGCGATCGGGCGGCGCGCTACGACCGTGAGAACGCGTTCTTCGCCGACGACCTCGACGAACTCGCGGAGCGCGGGTACCTCCGCGCCCTCGTGCCCGCCGAGCTCGGCGGCCTCGGCTGGAGCCTCGCAGACGTCGTCCGCGCGCAGTCGCGGCTCGCGACCGCCGCACCGGCGACCGCGCTCGGCGTGAACATGCACCTGGTCTGGACGGGCGTCGCGCGCCTCCTGCACGACCGCGGCGACGACGGCCTCGACTTCGTCCTCGAGGAGGCCGCAGCCGGCGAGGTCTTCGCCTTCGGCATCAGCGAGGCCGGCAACGACCTCATGCTCTTCGGCTCGGGCACGGTGGCCGATCCGCAGCCCGACGGCAGCGTGCGCTACACGGGCCGGAAGATCTTCACGTCGCTCTCGCCGGCGTGGACGCGGCTCGGCGTGCACGGGCTCGACACCGCCTCGGCGGACGCTCCCAAGCTCGTGTACGGGTTCATCGACCGCGAGGACCCCGACGTGCGCACGCTCGACGACTGGGACACGATCGGCATGCGCGCCACGCAGAGCCGCACGACGGTCCTCGACGGCGCCGTCGTCGCACCCGACCGGATCGTGCGCCGCCTCGACCCCGGCCCCGACCCCGACCCGTTCGTCTTCGCGATCTTCGCGTGCTTCGAGCTCTTCCTCAGCGCCGTCTACGCCGGCCTCGCCGAGCGGGCGCTCGCACTCGCCGTCGACGCCGCGCGCGCCCGGACGTCGGCGCGCACCGGACTCCCCAGCTCCGAGGACCCATCGGTGCGCCGACGCATCGCCGAGGCCGCGCTCGCACTCGACGGAGTGCCCCCGCAGCTCGTCGGGCTCGCGACCGACGTCGCCGACGGCACCGACCACGGAGCCCTCTGGTTCGCCAAGCTCTCCGGCGTGAAGGTGCGCACCGTCGAGACCGCGCGCGACGTCGTCGACGCGGCGGTCCGGGTCGCCGGCGGCGCGACGTACTTCGCGGGGAACGAGCTCGGCCGCCTGCAGCGCGACGTGCTCGCCGGCGTCTTCCACCCCTCGAGCGACGACGCCGCGCTCAACACGATCGCGAACGCGTGGCTCGGCCCCGTGCAGGACTGACCGCCCGACGGAGCACCCCTCGCGATCGCTAGACTGGCGCCGCGGCGGCCCCGCCGCGTCCGAAGGAGGTCCCTCGTGAGCGTGTTCCCGTTCCTCATCGCCATGGCGCTGTTCGTGTTCGGAATGTGGGTGTTCAGCATCGCCGATGTCGTGCCGGGCTTCGAGGCGATCGTCTTCTTCAGCGGCATCGTGTGCGTGTCGCTCTCGCTCGCCATCCCGTTCAACGTCCTCGGCCGGCGCGAGTCCGGCGTCTGATGGGGCTGCCCGACGCCGACACGATCGTCACGTATCCGGCGGGCGACCTGCGCGCCGAGGGCCGGGTGCTCGTCGCCTCGCCCCATGGCGACCACCTCGCCGTGATCGCGGACCGCACGAGCATCCACCCGGTCGATGCGGCGTGGCCCGACCAGCCCGCCGACGCGGGAGTGCTCCGCGCCGGCGCGCGCGAGTACGCGATCCGCGACGCGGTCGTCGCCGCGACCGACGGCGAGGACCTGCACATCGGCAGCGTGCCCGTGCGTCCCGGCACCGAGGGCTGGTCGTTCCTCGTCGCGCACCTCCTCGACGCCGACGCCGAGGTCGGCGAGGGCGACGAGGTCGAGCTCGAGGCGGATGCCGCGACCCGCCGGGCGCTGTCGATCGGCCACACGGCATGCCACGCGGCCTCGCTCGCCCTGAACCGCGCGCTGGCCGACCGTTGGTCGAAGGCCGCGCGCGAGGACGCGCTCGGCTCGCCCGACTTCGACGGCATCGCCATCGCCTCGTCCCGCATCGAGCCATCCGGTTCGGTCGACCGCTACCGGCTGAACAAGTCGCTGCGTCGGGCCGGGTTCGACGCGGCGGGGCTCGCCGACGGACTCGACCGGCTCGCGGCATCCGTCGACTCGACGCTCGCCGAGTGGATCGCCGACGACGCGAAGGTGCGCATCGAGCGCGTGGGCGAGGACCTCACCGACCGCCGCACCTGGGTCTGCGAACTGCCGCACGCATCCGCGCGGATCCCGTGCGGAGGGACGCACGTGGCGTCGCTCGGCGAACTCGGCACCGTGGACGTCTCGTTCGCCGTCCAGGACGACGGCGGCACGCCCGTCCTCGTGATGACCACGCGCGCCGGGGCATCCGCCTGATCGTTCTCGGGGTGCCCTCGGCCGCGGGCCGACGCGCACGTCGTGATCCCTGAGCGTTCCTCAGCCGCGAGGGCGCCTGACGGGGATACGATGTGGACCGTGGGAATTCGCATCGAGAAGGTCGACCTGCCCGGGATCGGCTTCCGCCATGACCTCGTCACCGACAGCGGTCGGCGAATCAGCGTGGTGTCGCACCGGGACGGCGAACGCGACCTCGGGGTCTTCGACGAGGACGACCCCGACGAGTGCCGCGACACCATCGCACTGAACGACGACGAGGCGGCCGCCCTGGCCGACGTCCTCGGCGCCTCCGTCATGCTCGCTCGGCTGACCAGCCTGTCCGACATGGCGACCGGGCTGTTCACCGAGCAGATCGCTCTGCCGACGGACTCGCCCTACCTGAATCACCCGCTCGGCGACACCAAGGCGCGCACGCGCACGCACTCGTCGATCGTGGCGATCATGCGCGACGGCCAGGTCATGCCGTCGCCCACCCCCGCCGACGTCCTGCGCGCCGGTGACGTGATCGTGGCCGTCGGAACACGCGGCGGACTCGACGGATTGGCCCGACTGCTCTCCAACGGCCCCGACTGACGCCGGGGGCCCGATGCACGAGACCACGCTGCTCCTGATCGAAGTCGGCGCGCTGCTCCTCGCCATGAGCCTCCTGGGGCGCCTCGCCATCCGCATCGGCCTCTCACCGATCCCCTTCTACCTGCTGCTCGGTCTCGCGTTCGGCAACGGCGGCCTTCTCCCGTTCGACGCCAGCGAGGAGTTCTTCGCCACGGGCGCCGAGATCGGCGTCATCCTGCTGCTCGCGCTCCTCGGACTCGAGTACACCGCGGAGGAGCTGGTCATCGGCCTCAAGTCGTCCAGACGAGCGGGCATCCTCGACGCGCTGATGAATGCGCTGCCCGGCGCGGCGGTCGCGCTCCTGCTCGGCTGGGGTCCCATCGCCGCCGTCGCCCTCGCGGGCGTCACCTGGGTCTCCTCGTCCGGCGTCGTCGCCAAGCTGCTGCGCGACCTCGGACGACTCTCCAACCGCGAGACGCCCTCGGTGCTGGCCGTGCTCGTCATGGAGGACCTCGCCATGGCGTTCTACCTCCCGGTGCTGTCGGCACTCGTGGTGGGGGCGAGCCTGATGCAGGGCGCGATCGGGGTCGCGATCGCCGTCACGATCGTGATCGTGATCCTCTTCCTCGCCCTCCGGCACGGCCACGTCATCTCGCGGTTCTTCCCCGCCGAGCACGCCGAGCCGCTGCTGCTCGGGGTGCTCGGTCTCGTGATGCTCGTCGCCGGACTCGCCGCGGAGGTGAGCGTCTCGGCCGCGGTCGGGGCGTTCCTCGTCGGCATCGCGCTCTCGGGGCGGGTGGCGGCGAACGCGAGTGCGGTGCTCACCCCGCTCCGCGACCTCTTCGCGGCGATCTTCTTCGTCTTCTTCGGGCTGGCCACCGACTCGTCGGAGATCCTCTCGATGCTGCTGCCCGCCGCTGGACTCGCCGCCCTGACGATCCTCACGAAGCTCGTGTCGGGTGCCTACGCCGCCCGGCGCGCCGGCGTGGGCACGCTGGGCCAGTGGCGAGCCGGCCTCGTGCTCGCCCCTCGCGGCGAGTTCTCGATCGTCATCGCCGGGCTCGCGGTCGGTTCGGGCATCGAGCCCGCACTCGCCCCGCTCGCCACCGGCTACGTGCTCATCACGATCCTGGCGGGCTCGTTCCTCGCGCGGTTGCCGGACGTCGAGTGGTTCCGCGCCGCCGTGCGCCGCCGGTCGAAGCGGCTCGCCGCGGCGAAGGCGTAGCGCGCCGCGGCGAGCCGGTCAGGCGCCGTCGTCCCCGGTTCCGTCGGCGTCCGCTGCGACGTCGCCGCCGTCCTCCTCCTCGGCCAGGAGCTCCCGCACGCGCGGCACCACCTCGGTCGCGTAGAGCTCGATCGTGCGCAGCATCGCCTCGTGCGGCAGCGTGCCGTTGGAGTACTTCAGGTCGAAGCGCTGCGCACCGAGCGAGCGAAGCGTCGCGGCGATCTTCTGCGCGACGGTCTCGGGCGAGCCCGCGTAGAGCGCGCCGTTCGGGCTCGCCTCGCCCTCGAAGTGCTCCCGGGTGACGGCGCCCCAGCCGCGCTCGCGGCCGATGCGGTTCATGATGACCTCGTAGTGCGGCCAGAGGGTCTCGAGCGCCTGCTCGTCGGTGTCGGCGACGATGCCCGGCGAGTGCACCGCGATCGGCTGCGACTCGTGCCCGAACTGCGTGAGCGCCCTGCGGTAGAGGTCGGCGAGTGGGGCGAAGCGGGCCGGGCTGCCGCCGATGATCGCGAGCACGAGCGGCAGGCCGTAGTGCGCGGCGCGCACGACGGACTCGGGGCTGCCGCCGACGCCGACCCAGGTGCGCAGTCGTCCGTGCTCGACCTTCGGGAAGACCTCCTGGTCGGTCAGCGAGGCGCGCAGCTTCCCGGTCCACGTCACCGGCTCCTGCGGGAGCAGTGCCGAGAAGAGGTTGAGCTTCTCCTCGAACAGGTCCTGGTACTGGCTCAGGTCGTAGCCGAACAGCGGGAAGGACTCGATGAACGATCCGCGTCCGAGGATGACCTCGGCACGGCCTCCGGAGACCGCGTCGAGGGTCGCGAACCGCTGGTAGACGCGCACGGGGTCGTCGGAGCTCAGGACCGTGACCGCGGATCCGAGGTGGATGCGCTCGGTGCGCCCTGCGATGGCCGCGAGCACGACCTCGGGGGCTGAGATGGCGAACTCGTGGCGGTGGTGCTCGCCGACGCCGAAGAAATCGAGGCCGAGACGGTCCGCGAGCTCGGCCTCCGCCACGACGTTGCGCAGGACCTGGGCCTGCGCAAGCGGATCGCCGTCCGGTCCGAGCGTCACGTCGCCGAAGGTGTCGAGTCCGAATTCGTGGTTGCGCGCCATCCGCTGCTCCCCTGTCGTGTGATCGATGCATCTGCATGCACCTGATCGAAACCCCGTCAGCTGAGAGACTATTCCGTACGGCTCGGGGAATGTCCGCCCCGGCGATCGCGTTCTCGATGGAGACGACGCCGATCGGCCGACGTCGCGACGACGCGCCCGCGGCAGTCGGCCCGGATGGAGGAGCGCACGTGGCGGAACGACCGACGATCGGCATCTTCGGAGCCGGCAAGGTGGGCACGGCGCTCGCGCGCCTGCTCGTCGATGCGGGCTACGAGGTGGCCCTCGCCGGCTCGCCGCGGCAGACCGCGCTCGAACTGCTCGTCTCGGTCGTCGCACCCGGAGCGCGCGTCGCCGACTCCGCGCGCCTGGCCGACGAATCCGACGTGATCGTCGTCGCCGTGCCGTTCGGCAAGGCGCCGACCGTGCCCTGGGACGCCTTCGACGGCAAGGTCGTCGTGGATGCCACCAACTACTGGCCGCCCGTCGACGGGCACATCCCCGAGGTCGACGCCGACGAGCGCACCACGAGCGAGATCCACGCGGCCCTGAACCCGGCGGCCCGCGTCGTGAAGTCCCTCAACCACCTCGGCTACCACGACATGGAGGACGACCCCATGCCGCCGGGCTCGCCGCTCCGGCGCGCGATCGCGGTCGTCGGCGACGACGCCGACGCGCGCGAGGCGGTCGCGCGCATCATCGACGACCTCGGCTTCGATCCCGTCGACGGCGGAGCGCTCGGCAACGGGCGCGCGCTCGAGCCGGGCCACCCTGCGTTCGGCCGCGAACTCTCGGCGAGGGAGCTCGCGAGCCTGCTCGAGGCCGAGCGCGCGGTGGCCGCGTGACGACCGTCGGTCCGCGGCGCTGACGGGTCAGGCCGAGACCGGCCCATCCGTCTCCGGGTCGCTCACCGGCCGAGGCGGTTCCTCGTCGGCGGAACGCTCGCGCTCGATGCGCGCCGTCCCGAGGCGCTGGCGCAGGTCGACGAGGCCGACCACCAGGGCGACGACGAGCAGCGCCCCGACCGCGGCGATGCCGACCGCGTACGCCTGGTGGAACACGTCGATCCGGGGCTCGGCGCCCTGGGTGCGGTACACCGTCGAGTAGAACAGCGAGAGCGCGACGGCCGTGCCGATCGCCGTGCCGATGCGCTGTCCGAGCTGGCCGACGGACCCCGCCAGCCCGCCCCGCCGGATCGGGATGTCGGCGAGCGCGAGCACCTGGTTCGGCGCGATCACGAACCCGCCGCCGGCGCCGCCGATCAGCATCACGGCCGCCATGAGCCAGGGCGTGAGCTCCGGCGGCGTCGACACGGCGACGAGGACGAGCAGCCCGAAGCCGATGAGGAGCATCGCGAGTCCCGCGACGACGAGGGGTCGCCCGACGCGGTTCACGAGCCGGCCCCCGAGCCACGAGGTGTAGGCGCTGGTGAGCGCGAAGCCGATCGTCACCATCCCGGCGAAGACCGGTTCGAGACCGAGCCCCTGCTGCAGGTACAGCGTCGTCAGCAGGAACGACGCCGGCATCGCCGCGAAGTACACCGTCGCGAGGAGCGTGCCGTTCCGGTACGAGCGGAGCGAGAAGAGGTCGAGGGGCACGAGCGGGGCACGGCCGGATGCCGCGTACCGACGCTCCCACCAGAGGAACGCCGCGAGCGCAACGGCGAAGACGACGAGCGTCCACCAGCGCGCCGGGTCGTCGTCGGGCGATCCCGTGGTGAGCAGGAACGGCCACATCAGCGATGCGACGACGACGCCGAAGATCGCGACCCCGACCGGGTCGAGCGAGATGCGCCGCGTGTCGCCGGGCGGCCGCCCCGGCAGCAGGCGCGCGGCGAACGCGATCGCGACGAGGGCGAGCGGCACGTTCATCCAGAAGATCCCGCGCCAACCGTCGGTGGGCCCGCCGATCGCGATCGCGAGCCCGCCGAGCGTCGGGCCGAACGCGGTCGAGATGCCGATCGTCGCGCCGAACAGGCCGAAGGCCGCCCCGCGCTCCGCGCCCTGGAAGAGCTGCTGGACCATGCCGAGGACCTGCGGCATCTGGATGCCGGCGGCCACTCCCTGCAGCAGGCGGCCGACGAGGAGCACCGGCGCGCTCGGCGCGATCGCGCAGATGAGGCTCGTGAGCGCGAACAGGCTGAGCCCCACGATGAACATCGTCTTGCGCGACCCCTGGTCGCCGAGTCGGCCCGCAGGCACCAGGGTGAGCCCGAACGCGAGCACGAAGCCGGAGACGAGGAGTCCGAGCTCGGTCGGCCCGGCGCCGAGCGCCTCCTCGATCGACGGTAGCGCGACGTTGACCTTCGTCAGGTCCATGATCGTGAGAGCGGCGACGCCGACGCAGACCCAGTAGGCGCGCCACCGGTGATCGTTCGCCTCGCGAACGGGAGGCACGGGGGGTTGCGACATCCGGTCCAGCCTACGCCCGGTCCTCGGACGCTTCCGTCGCGCGATCCGGCGTCCCCGACTCGCGCGCGAGCGCCGACCGGGCTACGGCTGCAGGCGCTCCACGCGCCAGGGCGATCCCGGCCCGGCGTCCGCGTCGCGCTCGAACACGAGGCGGTCGTGCAGCCGCGAGGTCCTCCCCTGCCAGAACTCGATCCGCCACGGATGCAGCCGGTAGCCGCCCCAGCGCTCGGGGCGGCGGATGTCGTCGACGCCCGAGTACTCCTCCTCGAGTTCGCGGACGCGCTCCTCCAGCTCGGCACGCGAACCGATCGGCCGCGACTGGCGGCTCGCGGTCGCGGCGATGCGCGAGCCGTACGGTCGGGTCGCCCAGTACGCATCCGACTCGTCGTCGTCGACCGTCGCGGCGGCGCCGGTGACGATCACCTGCCGGTGGATGAGGTACCAGGGGAACAGCAGCGTCGCGGTCGGGTTCGCCGCGAGCGCCAGTCCCTTCCGCGATGAACGGTCCGTGTAGAAGACGAACCCCCGATCGTCGACCCCGCGCAGCAGCACCGTCCGGCTGGACGGCGTGCCGTCGGCACCGATCGTGCCGAGCACCATCGCGTTGGGCTCGTACACCCCGCGGTCGTCGGCCTCGGCGAGCCAGCGGTCGAACTGCACGAACGGGTCGGGGGCGAGCTGCCCCTCGTCGAGCCGCTCCTCGCCGTAGTCCTTGCGCCGCGTCAGGGCGTGCTCGACGGCCCGGTCGATCCGGTCGGGGTCGATCGCGTCGCTCATGCCTCAAGCGTACGAGGCGACGACGAAGCCCCCGGGATCCGAGCGGATTCCGGGGGCGTTCATCAGGTTGGTGGACCCAGGGGGATTCGAACCCCCGACCTTCTCATTGCGAACGAGACGCGCTACCAACTGCGCCATGGGCCCGAGCCGACAACGACTCTACCATCCCGGGAGGGGTGGTCCGGACCACCCGGATCAGACGGCGGTGCGACGGCGGCGCAGCACCTGGTCGAGGTCTCGCATGCCCGGCTCGGCGCCCTCGACGATGCCCATGCGCGCGTAGGGATTCGCCGGCTCGGACGCGGAAGCGGCCGGGCGCCGCGTCGCCGCGTCGCCGGCCGCCTGCGTCGGTGCCTGGTCGACGGATGCCGCGGGCGGCCGGAGCACGGGGACCTGGGGTTCCATCCGCTCGGCGCGCTCGGCGAGCTCTGCGTCGGTCGCGGACCGCTTCAGCTGCTCGGCCTCGGCGATCGACGCCATGACGCTCGCGGCGATCGTGCCGCGCGAGAGGTGGAGCGGCTTCGGAAGCGGCCGTGGCGTCCACCCGGGCGCCTCGGCGGTGTCGGCGTCCTCGACGTCGATGGGCTCGAACGGCTCGGCGACGGGCATCGCGATCGGGGCAGCGGCGGCCGGGGCGGGACGGCGGCGGCCGAGCACCACGAGGCCCGCCATCGCGATGACGACTCCGGCGCCTCCGCCGAGGGCGACGAGGCCCGTGCCGCCGAGGGCGAGCATGACGAGCCCGACGACGACCGCGACGAGCGACGCGAGGAGCAGCAGCGAGCACATCGCGCGACGGCGGCGCCGTGAGCGACGGGCTGCGGCGGAGCTCGCAGAGCCGGGCGACGACGCGCTGCTCGAGGACGCGGCGTCCGCCTCGACCGCGCGCGCGGCGTTCCGCTGCGCGGCCGCCGCCCTCCCGGCGGCAGCGGTCCGTTCCGCCTGCGCGGCGAGCTCCCGCTCCGCGGCGGCGGCCGCCTCCTCGGCGGCGATGCGCTCGGCGATCGCGAGGTTCTCCGCGGCCTGGGCCTCGAGTCGGGCCGCGAGCTCGTGCTCGTGGAGGATCCGTTCCTGCGCGGCGACCTCGCGCGCCGTCACACCCGTGCGGACCTCCTCGGGCGCCTCAGCCGTCTCGGCGAGGATCCGGAGGGTCTGCTGCAGGCGCACCGCGTTGCGCTCGGTGGCGAGGTACTGGCGTCGGCGGAGCCAGCTCGGGAGCAGGTAGGCGATCCAGAGCGTCGCGGCGACCGCCACGAGTACGCCACCGCCGATCGGATCCATGGCACCACGCTAGGTCACCCGGCGCTGCCGGTCCCACTCGCCGTGGGGCGTGTCAGCGATCCCCCACCCGAAGGGGGGTGCGCGCGGCCTCGCGATCCGCCTCCGGGATCGACGCGGCGGCCGACGGCGCGCGCCCCTCGCGCCACCGCCGCAGCACCCCGCCGGGCACCTCCTCCGCGACGAGCGCGAACGCGAAGTGGTCGCGCCAGTCGCCGTCGATGTGGATGAAGCGGCGGCGGAGCCCCTCGTAGCGGAATCCCAGCTTCTCGACGACCCGGAGCGAGGGCCCGTTCTCGGGACGGATGCAGATCTCCATGCGGTGGAGCCGGAGGCTCCGGAAGCAGTGGTCGGTCGCGAGCGCGACGGCGGTGGGCGTGATGCCGCGCCCGGCGACGTCCTTGGCGACCCAGTACCCGATCGACGCCGACGCCAGCGACCCGTGCGTGATCGAGGACACGTTCAACTGGCCGACGAGCTCGCCCTCCCACTCCAGCACGAACGGCAGCGCGGTGCCGGCGCGAGCGTGCGCGTTGAGGTTGCGGATGCTCGCTCGCGCGTCGATCACGGTACCCCCTCCGGGGTACGTCGCCTCCCACCGCCGCAGCCACGCACGGTTGTCGAGCAGCACCCGTTCGAGCTGGCGCGCATCGCGCACCCTGATCGGTCGGAGCGTCAACGACCCGTCCACCAGGGTCGGAACGGATGCCACCGGCACGTCAGCCTCGTTCGAGCCCGGCGGCGAAATCGATGAGCCATGGGCGCAGGTCGGCGCCGAGGTCCTCGCGATCGGAGGCGAGCTGGATGACCGCCTTGATGTAGTCGAGCTTGTCGCCCGTGTCGTACCGCCGGCCGCGGAAGACGACCCCGTAGACGCCACCCGTACCCTCGACGTCGCCCGCCATCTCCATGAGCGCGTCGGTCAGCTGGATCTCGCCGCCCTTGCCCGGCTCGGTGCGGTGCAGCACCTCGAACACCTCGGGCTTGATGACGTAGCGGCCGATGACGGCGTAGTTGGAGGGCGCGACCTCCTTCGCGGGCTTCTCCACGAGGCCGGTGATCCGCACGACGTCGGGGTCGTCGGTCTCCTCGATCTCGGCGGCGCCGTAGAGGTGGATGCTGTCGGGGTCGACCTCGAGCAGGGCGACGATGGTGGCGTCGCGCGCGACCTGCTCGGCGAGCATGCGGGTGAGCAGCACGTCGCGCTCGTCGATGATGTCGTCGCCCAGCAGCACCGCGAACGGCTCGTCCCCGACGTGCATCTCGGCGCGGAGCACCGCGTGGCCGAGGCCCTTCGGGTCGCCTTGGCGGACGTAGTGCATCTGCGCGAGCTCGGTCGACTCGTTGACCTTCCGCAGCTTGGCCGTGTCGCCCTTCTGCTCCAGGGTGTACTCGAGCTCGGCGACGCGGTCGAAGTGGTTCTCGAGCGCGTTCTTGTTGCGGCCCGTGATCATGAGCACGTCGGTGAGTCCGGCGCCGACGGCCTCCTCGACCACGTACTGGATGGCGGGCTTGTCGACGACCGGCAGCATCTCCTTCGGCATCGCCTTGGTCGCGGGCAGGAAGCGCGTTCCCAGGCCGGCAGCAGGGATGACGGCCTTCGTGATCCGTTCAGTCATGCGCATCAGCGTAGCCGTACGGCGTGGGCGTGGGACGGATGCATCGTCCTAGGATGGCTGGCATGCCCGACGATCCGACCGTGGTCAAGCGGATCCTCCGCGCCGAGCTCCGGGAGCGCCGGCGGAACATGCCCGCGCACGAGCGCGACCAGGCCACCGAGGGATTCACGTCACGCCTGCAGGAACTCGTCGGCTCGAGCGAGGCGACCTCGATCTCGTGCTACCTCTCGATGCCCACCGAGCCCGACACCCGGCCCTTCGTGAACTGGGCGGAGGCGAACGGCATCCGCGTCCTGTTCCCGATCACGCGCGAGGACGGTCTCCTCGACTGGACGGTCGGCGAGGAGGAGGACGAGGTGACCGGGCTGCACGGCATGCCCGAGGCGGTCGGCGAGCTCCTCGGCCCGATGGCGATCAACGACGTCGACCTGATCCTCGTGCCGGCCGCCGCGGTGGATGCCACGGGCATGCGCCTCGGCTGGGGACGAGGGTATTTCGACAAGACCCTCGGTTCGATGGGAAAATGTCCCCCGGTGTACGCCATCGTCTTCGACGGCGAGTTCGTCGAGGAGGTGCCGCGAGAGGTCCACGACCAGCCGGTGAACGGCGTCGTGACCCCCACGCGGATCGTCGCGTTCTGACCCGCGAGGCGTGCACCCCCGCATTCCACCGACGGAGCCCGAGAGACCACCATGCCCACCTATTCCTACCGCTGCACCGAGTGCGGCGAGGCCTTCGACATCCAGCAGGCCTTCACCGACGACACGCTGACGGAGTGCCCGGCGTGCTCCGGCCGCCTGCGCAAGCTCTTCGGCACGGTCGGCGTGACCTTCAACGGGTCCGGGTTCTACCGGACCGACTCCCGCGCGACCGGCGGGAAGGGCGGATCCTCGTCCGGCTCGGAGTCCGGCTCGGACGGATCGTCCTCGTCCTCGTCGTCGTCCGGTTCGACGTCGCCGTCGACGTCGTCCGGGTCCTCGTCGAACTCGACGACGGGTTCGTCGTCGACCGCCGCGTAGGGTCGACGTCCTGCCCGCGCACACCGCACCGCAGATGAAGGGGGAACAGCGAGTGCTCAAGGGATTCAAGGAGTTCATCCTCAGGGGGAACGTGATCGACCTCGCGGTCGCGGTGGTCATCGGCGCCGCGTTCACGTCGGTCGTGAACTCGATCGTCGGCAACCTGTTCAATCCGCTGATCGGTGCGCTGTTCCGCGCGGACAGCCTCGACTCGGCGTTCGTCTGGGAGATCCCCACGATGGACGGCAGCGTCGCGGAGGTGAAGTTCGGCGCCGTGCTCGGCGCGATCCTCACGTTCGTCATCGTGGCCGCCGTCGTCTACTTCGTCTTCGTCCTGCCGATGAACCTGCTGAAGGAACGCGCCGAGGCGCGCCGCCAGGCCGGTGAGCAGAAGGCCGAGGACCCGGAGACCGAGCTCACGGTGCTCGCCGAGATCCGGGACCTGCTCGCCGCCGATCGCGCGCGGCAGCCGGATTCGCAGCGCACCGAGTAACGGCGCTCCGCGGTGAGCAGCGCCCGCCGAGCGAGTCGGTCGTCGGGCGCCTCGGCGTCTCACCAGTGCGGCGGGCGCTCGCGCGTGATGCGGTCGTCCTCCGGGTGCGACTCCCGCGCTTGGCCGACGTCGGATTCGTCGTGCGCCCCGGGCACCGCCGACTCGGGCTCGGGATCCGTGCCCGGCGCCGGGGTCAGGCGTGCGCGTCGCGCGTCGCGCGCGCGTTCGACTCGCTGGCGCGGGGCCGCGGCATCCGCCCCCTCGTCGTCGCGATCGGCCGGCGCCGTCACGCGGTCTCGGCCTCCTCGACCGGCGGCGCTCCCCTCCCGAGCACGGAGGCGACGCGTTCGGCGACCGACTCGGGGTCGCCGAACAGCTCGAAGCTGTGCACGCGCAGGTAGTGCCATCCGAGCCGTCGGAGCACGTCGGGGCGCAGTCGCAGCGACTCTCGCAGGCTCTGGCCGACGAGCGCCTGGTCGGTCTCCACGACGACCGCCTTGCCCGCGTACGAGGCAGCGAGGGAGAGCGTATCGCGGTGACCGACGCTCACCCGGATGCCGCGGCGCTCGAGCCGCGCTGCGAGGTCGACGAGCATCGGGTCGCCCCGCCCGCGGTCCTTGGCTGCGTCCTTCTGCTCCTCGGTCTGCGAGAGCAGGCTCGCGAGTGCGACGACGCCGTGGCGTTGGCGGTCCGCGTCGATGTCGTCGGGGCGGAAGGCCGACACGATGTCCATCGAGCGACGCGCGCGCGTCATGGCGACGGCGAGCAGCCGCTCGCCGCCAGGTTCGCCGAGCGCGCCGAAGTTCGACAGCAGGCGTCCGTGCGGCGTGCGGCCGTAGCCGATCGAGAACACGACGCGATCGCGGCTCTGCGCGACGGCCTGCTCGAGGGTGAGCACCGTGAACGGCTCGGCGCGGTCGCGCAGGATGAAGTCCGACAGGTCCGTGCGCTTCGCGAACGCGGCGAGCACGGCCTGGTGCACGCGGGCCGCGTGCCGTGCGCTCGCCGTGATGACCATGAGCGACTCGCGCGGGCGCTTGACCGCGTGCTCCATGACGAGCTCGACGACCTTCGCGACCTCGGCGTCGAGGCTCTCGACCGTGCCGGTCACGGCGTCGGGCAGCCCGTTGCCGCGGACGTAGTGCAGGCCCAGGCTGCCGTGGCCGAGGAAGCTCCCCGCCCACGGCATCGACACGATGCGCCCGCCGTAGAACCGGCGGTTCACGAGCTCGGCGAGATCCTCGCCGCCCGCCCGGTAGCTCCGGGTGAGGGTGAGGGTCGGCAGCAGGTCCGCCAGGCGTGCGAGCGCCGAGTCGGCGTGCAGCGCGTCCACGCCGTGCTCCGCCCGCGGACGATCGTCGGGATCGGCCGGGATCGCGACCTCGAACCGCGTGGGCGTCTGCGTGACCGGGTCGCCGAACGCGACGACCTGGCTCGCCCGGCGGATCGCGCCCAGGTTCTCGGCGATGGTGGTCGCCCCGGCGTCGACGAGGACCACCGTGTCGAACCGGATGGCGTCGTCGACGTCGGGCACCTCGTACGGCGAGGCGAGCCAGACGGGAGCGAGCAGCCGGAACAGGTGGGGCGCCTCGCGATGCAGTCGGTCCGGACGCACCCGGTCGCCGCGCAGCATCCGCCGCAGTCGCTCGGCCTCGTCCGGATGGTCGACGAGCGCGACGCGCCAGGCCTCGGCGAGGCGCCACGCGAGCAACGGTCCCGCCGCCGACGCGTGCGCGTCGTCGACGAGGCGGAAGTCGGATTCGAGGCGGTCGAGCACGCTCGTGTTCGCACCCAGCAGTGCGGGATCGCCCGCGAGCATCGTCTCGAAGACCGACTGCCACCAGGCGAGCTCGAGCTCGGAGGCGACCTGCTGCTCGGGGACGTGCCGCTTGGCGAGGTCGACGAGCAGCGGGTCGAGTCCGAGGCCGCGGAGCTTCTGCAGCAGCGCCGTCCGCTCCTGCAGGTTGAGGAGCACCTCGGACTCCGCGGCGAGCCCGAGGAGCGTCGCCTCGAGGTCGCGCAGCGGTCGGGCGGCCAGTCGCTTGGGGGTCCCCGCGAGTCCGAGCGGGGCGTCGAGTTCCTGCAGGTCGGCCGCGACCGTGTGGTACGCCACGTGCACGTCGTCGAGCCCGACGGGCACGGTGGGCACGGCGCCCGCCTCCGAGTACCGGTGCCACAGCGTGCGCTGCTGCTGGATGCCCCGGAGCGAGCCGTTCAGGTCGCCGACGTGCACCCCGGGGCGCACGTACTCGAGCGCGAGGCGCTTCAGGCGGCGGCGGTTCGCGCCGGACATGCCGGTCTCGCGGCGCGGCGCGGTGGCGGCGATGAGCTCGCCGAGCGGGCGGTCGTACACCGACGGCAGGAACTTGTCGAGCGTGTCGCGCACGTCGTGGAGCAGTCGGAGGAAGACGCCGAGCTCGGCGACGGACTCGAACTGACGCAGGCGCGTCTGCGCGATGAGCGCCCGGCCGCGTTCGAGCAGCCGGGGCACGTCCGTCGTGCTCAGTCGCTTGGCGAGTTCGTGGGCGGCCGTCGCCTCCTCCGAGGTGGCGAAGTCCGCGCCGTACCAGGGCGAGTCGCCCGGGCCGTACCGGAACTCGCCCAGGGTCGCCGCACGGACGAGGTCGGCCGCGACCGGGTCGCGCTCCTCGGCGAGCGCGACGAGCGAATCGCGGTCCAGCCGCGCCGTGGTGTCGGGCGGCACGGGCATCGACGCGAGGCCGGCGAGTGCGGTGAGCGCGTCGAGCACCGAGACGCCGAGCTCGCCGTCGTTCCGGGTGAGCGCGTTCCGGTAGTCGAGCAGCACGCGGCGGAGGCGCACCAGCGCGTCGTCGATGTCGGCGATGCGCGGCTGCTCGGCCTTCTCGTTGCGCGTGATCGACTGGATGAGGTCCCGCCGCAGGCGATCCGTGCTCACGGCGAGCCCGCCGAGCCCGACCTGCCCGAGTCGGTGCGCGATGCCGTCGAGGCTGGCACGCCGAGCGCCGACGACCAGCACTCGACGCTCGTTCGCGAGCAGCGCGCCGATCGCGTTCACGATGGTCTGCGTGCCGCCCGTGCCGGGAAGGGTCTTCACGACGATCGAGTCGCCCTGCTCGATGCGGGCGATCACCTGTTCCTGCTCGGCGTCGGCGTCGAGCAGGAGACGGTCGGTCGAGGGCGGCCGCTCGTCCTGGGGGACGATGCGGGGAGGCTCCGCCTGCCGGGACACCGCGGCACGGGCGTTCGGGTTGCCGGCGATCGCGTCGATGACGGGGTGTTCGAGCCGCGCGGCGTCCGCCCCCATCGACGGACCGACCTCGGCGAACGACGAGACCACGAGGCGCGGCGCGACATGGAAGTACGGCAGGTGCGAGGTGAGCCCTCGAAGCCGGTCGATCACGGGCTGCGGCTTGAACATGCCGTTCGTGATCGCGAGCGCCACGAAGGCGTCGGCATCGAGCGTGATCTGGAAGCGCTCGTGCAGCTCGCGGGCGAGGGCCGGGTTGAGGAAGGGCTGTCCCTTCAACTTCAGCTCGAAGTCGCGCCCGTACCGGCGGATCGCGAGCGGACGCAGCAGGACCGGGGCGAGGAAGTCCTCACCCGCAGACTGCCAGGACGCCAGGCCGATCGCGAGGTGGACGGATTCGATGCCGCGGACGGATCGGAGCTCGACGCCCTTCTGCGTGATCTCGGCCGCCGCGAGCCGCGCGTTGCGGAGTGCGAGCTCGTCGCGGATCAGGCTCGACAGGAGCGTGGACTTGCCGGTGATGAACTGCGGCAGGCCGCCCGGGTGGGTCGTGGAGAGCTCGATGCGCGTCCGCGGCGCGTCGTCGAAGTGGATGAGGGGCGATCGGCCGCCGAGGTCGCGGAGCTCGGCGTGCCAGCGACGCCAGCTCGGCTCGGCGATGTTGCCCGCGACGACCGAGGGGTCGCCGATCGTCACCGCGTGCGGTGTCGCGGGGTCGCGTCTGGGATCCCTCGACCCGGCACGCTCGGCGGCAGGGGTCTCGGTCCCGTCGTCGGGGAACTCGTCCCCGTCGTTCCGATCGAGCCGTTGCACATCGACACCATACGGCGGCACGGGCGGATCCCCCGGAGCATCGCCGCACTCCGCGGGATTTCGATACCCGCCGGGTATTGATACCATGGGGGTATGCTTTCCCCTGGCACCCGATCGCACGAGGAGCAGCACATGAAGTCGATCTCCCCCGCCGACGTCCACGCCGCGGCCGACGCGTGGATCCTCGACGTCCGCGAGGACCACGAACTCGAGCAGGCCCGCGTCGACGACGCCCACCACATCCCCCTCGGCACGCTCGTCGAACGACTCGACGAGGTGCCCCGCGACCGGACCGTCTACGTGATGTGCCACGGCGGCGGCCGCAGCGCGCAGGCGACCGAGTACCTCTCGGCACGGGGCGTCGACGCCGTGAACATCTCGGGCGGCATCATGGAGTGGCACCGCGCCGGTCTCCCCCTCACCATCGGAGGTACCGCATGACCATCAACATCGCCACGGAGTCGACATCCGACGCCCAGCGTCGCATCGCGAACCGCCTGAAGCGCGCCCGCGGGCAGCTCAACGCCGTGATCGAGGCCGTCGAGTCGGGCGCCGACTGCCGAACGGTCGTCAACCAGCTCGCCGCCGTGTCGAGCGCGCTCGACCGTGCGGGCTTCGCCGTGATCTCGACCGCGATGCGCGACTGCGCTGCGGACCCCGACGGCAAGGTCGACGGCTCGGGCGAGCGCCTCGACTTCGACGAGCTCGAGAAGCTGTTCCTGTCGTTGTCCTGAGTGGATGCCACGACGGCCGCCGCCCGATTCGGATCGGGTCGGCGGCCGTCGTGTGCTCACGGAGCGCCTGGTCGGGCACCCCGGCGTCAGACGAGGGAGGACAGCTCCAGGCCGTGGGCCTTCGCGACCCCCTCGTTGGTCAGCTTGCCGGCCGTGGCGTTCAGGCCCTTGGCCAGGGCGGGGTCGGCCGCGAGGGCCGCTTCCCAGCCGAGGTCCGCGATCTTCAGGGCGTACGGCAGCGTGGCATTCGTGAGTGCCGGCGTCGAGGTCGCGGGCACCGCACCGGGCATGTTCGCGACGCAGTAGTAGATCGCGTCGTGCACCCGGTACGTCGGGTCGGCGTGGGTGGTCGCGCGCGACCCCTCGAAGCATCCGCCCTGGTCGATCGCGATGTCGACGAGCACCGCGCCGCGCTTCATGGTGGCGACCATCTCGTCGGTGACGACCTTCGGCGCCGCCGCGCCGGGAACGAGCACCGCGCCGATCACGAGGTCCGCGTCGCGCACCTGGCGGGCGGTCTCGTAGGGCGAGGACGCGAGCGTCTTGATCCGGTGCTCGTAGCGCGCGTCGAGCTCGCGCAGCTTCGGCAGCGAGATGTCCATCACGGTCACGTCGGCGCCCATGCCCATCGCGGTCGCCGCCGCCTGCTCGCCGGCGACGCCGCCGCCGATCACGACCACCTTCGCGGGAGCGGTGCCGGGGACGCCTCCGAGCAGCACGCCGCGGCCGCCCTTCGACGCGTGCAGCGAGGCCGCGCCGACCTGCGGGGCGAGCCGGCCGGCGACCTCGCTCATCGGGGTGAGCAGCGGAAGCGAACGGTCCGCGAGCTGGACGGTCTCGTAGGCGATCGCGGTGACGCCCGAATCGAGGATGGCCCGGGTGAGGGGGAGGTCTGCCGCGAGGTGCAGGTAGGTGAACAGCGTGAGGTCCTCGCGCAGGAACCCGTACTCCTGCTCGATGGGCTCCTTGACCTTCAGCACGAGCTCCGCGGCCCATGCCTCCTCGGCGGTCGCGACGATGTTCGCGCCGGCGGCGCGGTACTCGTCGTCGTGGTAGCCCGCGCCCTCGCCGGCACCGGCCTCGATGTCGACCCGGTGCCCGCGCAGGGCGAGGGCGTTCACTCCCGCGGGCGTCATCGCGACGCGGAATTCGTTGTTCTTGATCTCTGCAGGCACGCCGACGTGCATGGGTACGCTCCGAATGCTGTGTGGATGTGTGCTTCCATGGTCGCCTCATATTCGTTGTTTGTGAAGTGCTTCCGCATGATGTTCGGTAGACTCGCGGCATCCGTCTCGAATGTTCGTCGAGGAGTGCTGCCATGTCCGATCTGCCGAAGTTCAGCGAACCCGCTCGGGTCGTGCTCGACGACATCGATCGGCAGATCATCGCGCTGCTGCACGAGAACGCCCGCATCCCGAACGTCGACCTCGCCCGCGAGGTCGGCGTCTCCCCGTCGACGTGCCTCGCGCGCGTGCGCTCGCTGCGCGAGCGCGGCGTCATCACGCGCTACACGGCGGAGATCAACCCGACCGCGCTCGGCTTCACGCTCCAGGCGCTCGTCTCGGTCCGCATCCGGCCCGGCGCTCGTCACCTCATGGAGCAGATCTCCGACGACCTCCGGCGCGAGCCCGAGGTGGCGCAGCTCTTCTTCCTCGGCGGCAGCGAGGACTTCCTCATCCACGTCCGCGTGCGCGACAGCGAGCACGTCCGCCAGTTCGTCCTGAAGAACCTCTCGGCGAACCCCGCCGTCGCCCTCACCGAGACCAACCTCGTCTTCGAGCACCACACCGCCGAATCGGCCGGGCTGCGCGCCGTGCTGTGATGCGGGTCGCGGGTGCCGACGCCGCGCCTCAGTGCGACATCGGCAGGATCTCGCCCAGGTCGAGCCCGGTCGGCGCCTCGAGCTGCTCGTACGTGCAGCTCTCAGGAGTGCGATCGGGGCGCCAGCGCCGGAACTGCGCCGTATGCCGGAACCGATCGCCCTCCATGTGGTCGTAGGCGACCTCGACGACGAGTTCGGGGCGCAGCGGGACGAACGAGAGGTCCTTGCCCGCGCTCCAGCGGCTGACCGCGCCGGGCATGCGGCCGGTGCGATGGGCCTCCTGATCGGCCCACTCCCCCCACGGGTGCCGCGACAGGTCGCCCTCGACGTAGGGCGCGAACGTCTCCACGAGCTCGCGACGCTTCGCCATCGGGAAGGACGCGGCGACGCCCACGTGGTGCAGGCGCCCGTCGTCGCCGTGGAGCCCGAGCAGCAGTGACCCGACGATCCCACCGGTCTTGTGCCAGCGGTAGCCGGCGACCACGCAGTCGGCCGTCCGCTCGTGCTTGACCTTGAACATCACCCGCTTGTCGGGTTGGTAGGTGCCGTCGAGCGGCTTCGCCACGACGCCGTCGAGCCCGGCTCCCTCGAAGCGCGCGAACCAGTCGTCGGCCTCGGCGGGATCGGCCGTCGCCGGCGTGACGAAGACCGGGTCGGATGCCGCGGCGAGCGCCTCGACGAGCAGCGCGCGCCGTTCGGCGAACGGCCGGCTCGTCAGGTCGTCGTCGCCGAGCGCCAACAGGTCGAATGCGACGAACGAGACGGGGGTCTGCTCGGCGAGGAGCTTCACCCGACTCGCGGCGGGGTGGATCCGCTGCTGCAGTGCATCGAAGTCGAGTCGGCCGTCGCGGACGAGCACGATCTCGCCGTCGACGACGCATCGTCCGGGGAGATGCCGCCTCAACGCCTCGACGAGCTCGGGGAAGTACCTCGTCATCGGTCGCTCGTTGCGGCTGCCGAGCTCGACCTCGTCGCCGTCGCGGAACACGATCGTCCGGAAGCCGTCCCACTTGGGCTCGACGTGACCGACGTCGGGGATGCCCTTCACCGATCTCGCGAGCATCGGCTTGACGGGCGGCATCACCGGCAGGTCCATCCGCCCATCATGCTCCCCTCCTCCGACACGCGCACCCGGCATCCCTTCGCGCGGAGCACGGGAGCCCGGGGCGCCGCGCGGGTAGCACCACCTCCACGAGCGATCAAGGGTCTGCCATCGCGCGGGCCCGCGGCGTACCCTCCACGACGGGGAACGCGTTCGGGGCGCAACCGACCCCGGAGGGGTGAGGGTGACCATGTCCGAAACGGATGGACACGGACCGAGGAGCGCACGCTCGGAGGAGGACCGCGTCCTGGATGCCGCGGTCGACGAGGTCGAGCGACGCGCACGCGCACAGGAGGACGCCGACGCAGAGGAGCGCGTCGCCGTGCGGGACGACGAGGGGCGGATCACCGAGGAGCGCGCGCAATGAGCTCCGTGATCGACCGACCCGACCACGGCACCGGCCGTGAGACCGACCTGCTTCCGTCGATCGGGGTCTGGTGGCCGATGCTGGAGGCGCCGCTGCAACGCGAGATCCTCGAGCACCCCACCGCACCGCTTCGTACGGCGATCGTGCGGCGGATCCTCGATCTCTGCGAGCTCGATGATCGGCCCGTCCCGCGATCCGGGATCCGGCTCGGCGCGAACGAGCGCGCGTACCTCGCCGGATGGACGCACGCCGCCGACTGGACCTGATCGCGCACGGGATGAGACCACGTTCGGCGCGAGAGCGCAAGCGGTTGAGTCGACCCCGACGGACCGGTAGACCTGAGGGCATGGACCGGATCCACTACGCGGGCGGCGAGCTGCTCACCGGAAGCGCGATCGCCGATGCGATCGTCGACTACGCGGCCGCGCTCGCGTCGCGTCGGTCCGCGGCCTCCATCGACATCCCGATCCGTGGCGAGGACGGCTCCACCGCACGCGCGCACCTGCTGGTCGGACCCGCGAGCCAGCTCCTCACCGAACCGGTCGAGACCGACCAGGAGGAACTCGTCGACGAGGAGCTGGTCTCACGGCTCAGGGCCGCGACGACGGCGCTCTCCGCCATCCGTCCCATGGTCGAGGCACCGGAACCCGGGTACGGCGCCGGCGGCGACACCGATGAACTGGAGTGGCCGCCGATCCGCTGAGGTCGCACGCGACCGACGTTCAGTCGCCGAGGTCGACCTTGTCGATGCCGCCCGCTCCCGGCTCCGCGGCAGCCGGCTCGGCCGGTTCCTCATGAGCCTCGACCTCGCCGGGGATCGGGTCGTCCGAGGGGATCGGCACGATGCTGACGGGAATTCCGGGTCCGACGAGCAGCTCGGCGGGCTGCGGGCGGCCCTCGCCGAAGTTCACGGTGATCCAGTCGGCGAGCCCACGCTCGTGCGCTCGCTCGATCGCCGACTTGATCGCCTCCACGTCGGCTTCGCCGACCGAGTACTGGGCGCCGCCGTACATGATGTTCACGCGCTTCACGACTCGTTCCCCCCGTTCGCGTCGACTCCGTTCCTCGTCTCCGGTTCGGGGACGAGGACGAGCCCGCCGGGCGAGTTCGCCGTCGACATGAGCGCGTCGACCCATGCGCGGTTGATCGACGGCTGACGCCCGCCCGCGTACTTGAAGACGAGCGGGATCCTCGGGTGCATCCAGAGCGTGCTGCGACCGTCGCCGATCGCGGGGTCGTCGCGCCAGCTGAAGTAGAACGATTCGCCTCGGCGGAGCTTCGCGCCGATCACGAGCTGCAGGTGCGCGAGTACGCGATCGTCGAAGTCCACGCCGAGCGTCGAATCGTACGTCAACTTCCCCACGTCCACCTCCGGCGCTGCACAGCCTGACGCACAGCGTAGCCCGCGGACGGGCCGGGGAACAGGGGTTGCCAGGAGCGATCCCGGCACCCGCTGACCTGCGCCTCAGCTGCGGCGGTGCGACCGGTAGTACTCGAGCAGCGCACGCGTCGAGGCGTCCTGCCCCGCCAGGGCCGACTCATCGCCCTCGATCGCCGGGGCGATCTGCAGGGCGAGCTGCTTGCCGAGCTCGACGCCCCACTGGTCGAACGAGTTGATGCCCCACACGACGCCCTGCGTGAACGTGATGTGCTCGTAGAGCGCGATCAGCTGGCCGAGCACCGACGGCGTGAGCGCCGGCGCGAAGATCGACGTCGTCGGGCGGTTGCCCTCGAACGTGCGCGCCGCGACGAGCGGTCCCGTGGTGCCCTCCGCCTCGACCTCCTCGGCGGTCTTGCCGAAGGCGAGCGCCTTCGTCTGCGCGAGGAAGTTGGCGAGGAACAACCCGTGCACGTCGCGGCCGTCGTCGGTCGACGGGTACGCGGGGTTCGCGAAGGCGATGAAGTCCGCGGGGATGAGCCGCGTGCCCTGGTGGATCAGCTGGTAGAACGCGTGCTGGCCGTTCGTCCCGGGCTCGCCCCAGAACACCTCGCCCGTCGTGGTCGTGACCGGCGAGCCGTCCCAGCGGACGGACTTGCCGTTGGACTCCATCGTGAGCTGCTGCAGGTACGCGGGGAACCGGTGCAGCTGCTGCGCGTACGGCAGGACGGCGTGCGACTGCGAACCGAGGAAGTTCGTGTACCAGACGTTGAGGAGCCCCATGAGGACCGGCACGTTGCGCTCGAGCGGAGTCGTGCGCACGTGCTCGTCGACGGCGTGGAAGCCGGCGAGCAGCTCGCGGAAGACCTCGGGCCCGAGCTCGATCGCGAGCGACAGGCCGATCGCCGAGTCCACAGAGTAGCGGCCGCCGACCCAGTCCCAGAAGCCGAACGCGTTCTGCGGGTCGATGCCGAAGGCCGCGACCCTGTCGAGCGCGGTCGAGACCGCGACGAAGTGGTGCGCGACCGCGTCGGTGCGGGATGCCTCGTCGCCGTCGATCGCGCCGGCCGACTCGAGCCCGGCCCACAGCCAGTCGCGCGCGAGCCGCGCGTTGGTGAGCGTCTCGAGCGTGGTGAAGGTCTTCGACGCGACGATCACGAGCGTGGTCTCCGGGTCGAGCCCGGCCGTCTTCTGCGCCACGTCGGTCGGGTCGATGTTGGAGACGAAGTGCGCTCGGATGCCGGCATCCGCGTAGGGCTTCAGCGCCTCGGAGACCATCACCGGGCCGAGGTCGGAGCCGCCGATGCCGATGTTCACGACATCCGTGACGCGCTTGCCGCTCACGCCGCGCCACTCGCCCGAGCGGACCCGCTCGGCGAAGGCGCCCAGCCGATCGAGCACCTCGTGGACGTCGTGGTCGACGTCCTGTCCGTCGACGACGAGCGCCGGCGCGGCGCCCTTCGGGCGCCGGAGCGCCGTGTGCAGCACCGCGCGGTCCTCGGTCGTGTTGATGTGCTCGCCGGCCAGCATCGCGGCGTACCGCTCGGCGACGTGCGTCTGCTCAGCGAGCCGGACCAGGGCGGCGAGGATCTCGTCGGTGACGAGGTTCTTCGACAGGTCGACGTGCAGGTCTGCGAGCGGCAGGCTCAGTCGCTCGACGCGGCCCGCATCGGCGGCGAACCAGTCGCGGAGGTCGGGTTCGAACGGGGCACGGTGGGCCTCGAGTTCGGACCAGGCGGAGGTTGCGGTGGGATCGATCGGCGTGCTCACCCGCCTCACGCTACCCGCACCGATCGGGCGCGTGAACCCGTGCGACGTCGGGCTACGGGATCGGGACGGGCGCGGCACGCGCGCTGGTGCCCCTGGAGGGACTCGAACCCCCAACCCTCTCCTTAGGACGGAGCTGCTCTTCCATTGAGCTACAGAGGCTGACCGGAAGAGTCTAGCGGGCGCGCGAGACCGGCTCGGCCCGAAGGGCGCAGCGGACCGGGCGTCAGTTGTAGCCGAGCACCACGATCGCGGACGTCGACGGGGCGAGCTCGTCGACGAACCCGTTCTCGTCGAACCGGTTGTCGTCTGAGGGCTGCGTCATCGCGGTCACCATGCTTCGCTTCTCTGGGGAGGGAAGCCTCAGGCTACCGGCGGGACGACACCGCGGTCATTGTCCGGAACGTCCAAGATCTCGCGGCCGTTTCGCCATGGTGTCACCCAACGCGAAGCGGCCGTCGCTCGCTCAGGCGGGCGGGTAGAGGTAGAGCGCCTCGCCGACCGGGATCGTGCGCACGTGGTACGAGTGGTCGGAGTTCCAGTTGTACTCCTCGATCGTGACCGTGCCGTCGCCGTTGACCGCCTGCACGTACGCCACGTGGTTGTACGGGAACCATGCGACCGCGCCGACGACGGGTTCGCTGCTCGACGGCCAGCCCTTCGCGGCCCAGGCGTCCGCCCACATCCACGCACTGCCCGAGGCGAGGTTGCCCCAGTCCCACTTCCACGGCGCGCCCGTCACGCCCGCGTCCCGGTTCAGGCGCCAGGCCACGAAGTCGACGCACTCGCGGTAGTAGTAGCGCAGGGGCGACAGCCCGCCGCCGTAGTCGTCGGGCGTCTGGTTCCACCACGGGTAGTCGTCGCCCTCGGCTCGCTGCGCCACGATCGCGTACTCGCCGGTGCCACGCGAGGCGAGCTCGGCCTCCCAGGCCGCACGCTCGGCCTCGGCCGCCGCGGCGTCGATCTCCTCGCGGGTCGTCACCGCGAAGGTGTCGCTGGACACCGGCGCCCCGGTGGCGAGGTCTGAGACCTCGAGGGCCTGCGCCTCGGCGACCGAGAGGCTGAACTTGGTCGGCGCCCCTCCAGGCAGGTGTCCACCGGGCAGGAACGCATATGCGGGAAGTGCCACGGTGCCGACGAGGGCCGGCACGAGGAGCACGGTGGCCGCCACGCGCAACGGACCGTTCCGCCGCGACACCGGCCCGGAGGCGCGTGCGCCGGGAGGCGGAGACGGGGTCGCGGCACGCCGGGCGGGGGCACGTGAGGCGCCGCGACGCCGGCCGCCGGGTCGTGCGTCGACCGACGGGGACGCGGTGCCGCCCGCGGCGGCCACCGCGATGGCCAGGGACGGCGAGCCCGCAGCGGGAGCGTCGGCCGCCGTCGTCGGGATGCCGGCGGGATCGGCCTGCGTCGCGACCGGGACGGCGACCGACGCGGGCGGCGGCGTGCGACGGGCGACGGGCGGCGGAGCGGGTCGCTCGGCGGGACGGGCGGACCCGGAGGCGGGAACGGCCCCGCGGCCATCCCGCGTCGCCTCGAGTCCTGCGGGACGGGTCGGACGCGCGGGTGCCGCCGGCCGCTCGGGCATCGGCGAGTACCCGGAGGCGGGCCTGCGGCCCGGAGGGACGGCGCCACCCGGCATGGCGCGGCGGTCCGGCGCCGCATCGAGCCGTGGCGCGGGCGAGGGGAGGTCGGGTCGACCGGAGTGCGGCGCCCCTGCTGCGGGCCGAGCTCGCTCACGGCGCCACTCGTCGACGTCGGGAGGAGCCGACGGCAGTCCCGTGGCCGTTCCGGCATCGCGGAGCGCCGATCGGTCGCGCAGCGCCGACGCGTCTCGTGCGACCGCGCCGTCGGCCGGACGCTCGCGGTCGGCCCGGCGGCCCGTCACGGGCGGGCCGGACGCGGCATCCGGGCGCGGGGCGGCATCGCGGTACTCGGGCGACCAGCTCGCGGACCCGTCTGCGGGCAGCGCTGAGTGGCGTCGGGGCCGCAGGCCCGGGGGCTGGCCGTGCGCGTCGTCACCGTACAAGGATCGTGTACCTCCGGTCCCGCGCCGGCTCGGGGGGAGGCGGAAGCGGGGGCGTTGCGGGTTCTCCGGAGCCGGGGGTGCTCCGGACTCGTACCACCCTAGGGCACGGCCGGAGCGCTTGTCACCGCGCGGCGACTCGGCGCGCCGAGGCGCGGGTCAGGCGGCGCGCTCGAGGTAGTCGCTCCACTGCGGGAGCGGCCGCTCGAACCCGCGCACCACCCACCCGCGCCCGTGCGGCATGCGGGGAGTGATCCGGAGCGTCCAGCCCATCTCGGCCGGGGTGTGGTCGCCCTTGGAGTTGTTGCATCGCAGGCAGCACGCGACGAGGTTCTCCCACGTGTCGCGCCCGCCGCGCGATCGCGGCAGCACGTGGTCGATGGTCCCCGCCGACTTGCCGCAGTAGGCGCAACGGTGCTCGTCGCGCCTGAGCACCCCCCGTCGGCTGACCGGCACCTGGTGCACGCGCGGCGTCCGCACGTAGCGGGTGAGCAGGAT
Source organism: Agromyces binzhouensis (assembly GCF_042672355.1). NCBI lineage: Bacteria > Bacillati > Actinomycetota > Actinomycetes > Micrococcales > Microbacteriaceae > Agromyces > Agromyces binzhouensis. The sequence continues at coordinate 38,250 of NZ_JBHXVJ010000010.1, forward strand.
GACGCTGGGGCGGACCCATTCGCCGTTCGCCCCGTGCACCGGATTGCCCTCGTCGTGCAGGATCACGGTGGCCTTCTCGTTCATCACGAGCAGGAGGGCGCGCTTGAACGACACGACCGCGAGGGGCTCATATCCGGCGTTGAGCACGAGCGTGCGCATGAGGTGCCTTTCGATCGGTGCTGGATGGCTTCCAGCAGCGTGAAGGGAAGGACGATCCGGATGCCGCGGGGGGCGCGGAACCGTCCCGGAGACGCGAAACGGGCACCGTCATGAAGACAGTGCCCGTCGGCATCCCGGCGCGGTCGCGACTCGGCTGACTACTGCGCCGCTGGTCGTAGAGCACGCGCGCACCCGCGGAATGGGTGCTGCTGCGTGGACCGACCATCGGACTTCCCCTACCCGGTATTCGGAATCGTCAGGTTCAAGGCTACGACACGAATGGCGTGCCGGGTCCTCCCGGCACGCCATTCGTGTCGCGCTTCATGCGCTGTTCACACGTCAGATCCGCACGATCCAGTAGTTGCTCGTCCAGATCGGCTGCACTCGGACGACCGTGCCCTCGTAGGGCGCATGGAGGATCATGCCGTTGCCGGCGTAGAAGCCGATGTGGCCGCTCATGACGACGAGGTCGCCGGGCACCGCCTGGGAGACGGGGATCTGCGTGCCGGCGGCACCCTGCGCGGCGGACGAGTGCGGCAGGTTGATGCCGAACTGCGCGTAGACGTACTGGACGAGGCCGGAGCAGTCGAAGCCGGCCGGCGTCGCACCGCCGTAGACGTACGGGACGCCGAGGTACTGCTGGGCGACCGAGTACACGCTGGCGGGGTCCGCCGAGCCGTAGACGGCGGCGGGGGTGTACTCGCTCGCGGCCGCGGCGTAGGAGGTCATCTCCTGGGCGGCGGCCTGGCGGGCGGCCTCGGCGGCGGCCTCGGCCTCTTCGGCGGCGCGCTGGGCCTCCTCGGCGGCGCGGATCTCCTCACCGGAGACCGCGTCGTAGCCGTCCTCCGAGATCGGTGCGGCGATCACGTCCTCCGCCACCTCGACGTCCTGCGGGGCCGCCTTGGTCAGCTGCGTCTGCGCGGTGGCACCGAACTGGATGCCGTCGCTCCCGGGAGCGAACGCGTACGCGGGGATGGCGAGCGTGCCGACGAGGCCGGCAGCGACGGACATGACCATCACGTTCTTCGCGCTGCCGCGGCGGAGACGACGACCGAGCGAGTCCTTCCGGATCGGCGCCTCCACTGCGACATCCGTCGCGGCCTCCGATGCGGACGGGGTCGCGCGACGCACGAGTGCGGTGCCGGTCCTGGGCTTGGGGGCGGTGATCGCGCCTGAACGGCGCCGGGGGAATCGAGCCAAAACGTGTCCTCCGCCCCACGATGCCGAAGCTCCGTCTCACCTGTGCGCTTGGGGGCGCGTCACGGGTATCGGGGCCGAGCGGTGAGCGCGGGAGGCGTCTCGACCCTGTTCCTCCGACGGGCTTGTCGCCGGCGGACTCGATCGACAATACGCGAGAGCTCGTCGATTGTCACATTTCGGTCACGGTGCGCCGGAATCCGCGTTCCGCACCGGGGGCGACTGCCGGATTCGGAACCCCCGGACCACGGACGCTCCGGTCGCGGACCGCAGCCGGATCAGTCCCCGATGAAGAGGTGGCCCGCGAGCTCCGACGGCAGCGCCAGCGCGTCGTCGCGACCCTCCACGGAGACCACCACGGTGGAGCCCTCGCGGCGGAGCGAGACCCTCGTGCCCGGCAGCACGCCGGCCGCCTTCAGCCGACCGAGCAGTTCCGGCTCGAACTGCGCGGGCTCGGCGAGCCTGCGGATCACGCCGTCGGCGGAGCCGTCGCCCTCGTCGAGGGCGGTGAGCACGTTCCGCACGCCCTGCATGAACGGCGCCGCGGGCTCGACCCCGAGCTCCTCGAGCCCCGGGATCGGGTTGCCGTAGGGCGAGTGGGTCGGCTGGCCGAGGATCTCGACGAGGCGACGCTCGACGTGCTCGCTCATCACGTGCTCCCAGCGGCACGCCTCCTCGTGGACGTACTCCCAGTCGAGGCCGATCACGTCGGCGAGCAGGCGCTCGGCGAGCCGGTGCTTGCGCATCACGTGCACCGCCTTCTGGCGCCCGTCGGTCGTGAGCTCGAGGTGGCGGTCGCCCGAGACGACGACGAGCCCGTCCCGCTCCATCCGCGCGACCGTCTGCGACACGGTGGGACCGGAGTGCCCGAGTCGCTCGGAGATGCGGGCGCGGAGCGGCACGATGCCCTCCTCCTCGAGGTCGAGGATGGTGCGCAGGTACATCTCGGTCGTGTCGATGAGGTCGGTCAATTCGCTCCCCTTCGGCCCGCGGGCGCCTCGTGCATCAGAACAGACTACTGGCCGCAGCCGACATGCCGTCGGGCCCCGAGGGTGGACGCGGCGAACGTCGGACCCCGCGTCATCCGCCGCCATGGCGAACGCGCCGCGCCTAAGATCGGACCATGCCTGAGCTCGTGATCCCCTCGTCGCTCCTGCCCGCCGACGGCCGTTTCGGCTGCGGCCCGTCGAAGGTGCGGCCCGCGCAGCTCGCGCACCTCGCCGAGGTCGGCCCGAGCCTGCTGGGCACCTCGCACCGGCAGCCGCCCGTCAAGCAGCTCGTCGGCCGGGTGCGGCAGGGCATCGCCGACCTCTACTCCCTCCCGGACGGCTACGAGGTCGTGCTCGGCAACGGCGGCTCGACCGCGTTCTGGGACGCCGCGGCGTTCGGCCTCGTCGAGCGTCGCGCGCAGCTCTGCTCGTTCGGCGAGTTCGGCGCGAAGTTCGCCAAGGCCGCTGCCGCGCCGTGGCTCGACGCGCCCGACGTCCGGAGGGCCGAGCCCGGCTCCCGCGTCGACGCCGTGCCGCTCGAGGGCGTCGACGTCTACGGCTGGCCGCAGAACGAGACGTCGACCGGCGTCCAGGCGCCCGTCCGTCGGGTCGCCGGCGACGAGGGCGCGCTCACGGTCGTCGACGCCACGAGCGCCGCAGGCGGCGCCGCCGCCGACCCGGCGGAGTTCGACGTGCTCTACTTCGCCCCGCAGAAGAACTTCGCCTCCGACGGCGGGCTGTGGTTCGCGATCATGTCGCCGGCCGCGATCGAGCGCATCGAGCGCATCGCGGCATCCGACCGCTACATCCCCGACTTCCTGTCGCTGAAGAACGCGGTCGACAACTCGCGCCTCGACCAGACGCTCAACACGCCCGCACTCGCCACGCTGCTGCTGCTCGAGAGCCAGCTCGACTGGATGAACGCCTCGGGCGGACTCGCGTGGGCCGACGCGCGCACGCGCGAGTCCTCCGGGATCCTCTACGACTGGGCGGCGCGGACCCCGGCGGCGGCGCCGTTCGTCGCCGACCCGGAGCACCGTTCGCAGGTCGTCGTGACGATCGACTTCGACGAGTCGACGGATGCCGCGGCACTCGCGAAGACGCTTCGCGCCAACGGCATCGTCGACACGGAGCCCTATCGCAAGCTCGGCCGGAACCAGCTGCGCGTCGCCACCTTCACCGCGATCGAGCCGGACGACGTGCGCGCGCTCACCGCGTCGCTGGACTGGGTGCTCGCGCAGAACGGATAGGGTGACCGCCATGCGGCTGTGGCTCTCGGAGACCGAACGGCATCCCGATCCGGAGCCGGTCCGGGCGGACGCACGCAAGGCGCTGCTCGCCGGAACCGTCGCGTGGGTCGTCGCCCTGGGCCTCGCCCTGGGGTTCGCAGGCGCACTGGCGGATGCCGGGTTCGGCTGGTTCATCGCCGCCGCCGGGACCGGCGTGGTGCTCGGGGTCGTCGGACTCGTCGTGGTGCAGCTTCGCCGTCGGCGGCACCGGCCCGACTCCGACGACACTCGCTCGCACTGAGCGACGCCCGGACGCGTCAGCCCGACACGTCAGTCCGACTCGTCGGCACCCTCGTCGTCGTCAGCGCCCTCGTCGTCAGCGCCCTCGTCGTCGTCGCCCTCGTCGTCGTCGGTGTCGTCGTCGTCGGCGTCGAGCGCGTCGATGTCGATGCCGTCGAACACGTCGTCTCCGGCGTCCTCGTCGCCGAACTCGTCGGCATCGCCGTCGTCGACGCGCTCATCGCCGTCGAGCACGTCGTCGCCGTCCGACTCCTCGTCGGCGTCGGTGTCGCCCTCGGAGGTCTCGGCCTCCGCGGCGGCCGCAGCCTGGGCGGCGCGGTACTCCGCGAGCCGCTCCGACCACGGCACCCACTCGGGAGCGAGGAGCGACTGCTCGCCGGGGAGCAGCTCGGTCTCGAGCACGGTCGGGTCGCCGCCCTCGACGCGCGCGAGCGTGACCGACCAGTGCCAGCCGGGGTAGCCGGGCAGGTCGGCGGCGAAGTGCAGCGAGAGCACGTGCTCGTCCTCGGCGACGTGGCCCACGACGGAGCCCACCGTCTGCGCCGCGGTGACCTCGAGCAGCGCGCCGCGCGCGAGGTCGACCGCGGCGAGCAGCACGTCGTCGGCGACGATCGGCGCGCGGTCGTCGGCGGCCGTACCGCCGTCGGATGCGTCGGTCGCGTCGTCGGGGAACTCGGCGTCAGGCATCCAGCTCGTCCGCAACCTTGCGCAGCAGGGCCGCGATCTTCCGGCTGTGCGCGTTGTCGGGGTACCGGCCGCGCTTCAGGTTCGCACCGATGCCGTCGAGGACCTTCACGAGGTCCTCGACGATGACCGCCATGTCGTCCGCCGGCTTGCGGTGCATCCGCGCGAGGCTCGGCGGCGCGTCGAGCACGTGCACCGAGAGCGCCTGCGCGCCGCGCTTGCCCTGGGCGATCCCGAACTCCAGGCGGGTGCCCGACCGCACGGTCGCGCCGGCGGGAAGTGCCGAGGCGTGGAGGAAGACCTCCTGGCCGTCATCGCCGCTGATGAAGCCGAACCCCTTCTCCTCGTCGTAGAACTTGACCTTGCCGGTGGGCATCGATGGATCTCCCGCTGTCTCGGTGGGCGCGCCGGAAACCGCGGCGACCTCAGCGCCCAGTCTACGGTCCGGCACCCCCCGGGACGGTCGTGGGGCCTATTCTGGGACGGTGAGCAATCAGGGCCCGATCACCGACCATCGTCTCGAGCGCATCCTCGCCTACATGGTCGCCGCGACCGTCGGGCTCTCGATCATCGCCTTCTTCGCGGTCATGATCGGCACCCTCTCGGGAGTCGGCGCCGACGACGGCTTCAGCGAGGGGATCTGGCCGTTCGTGCTCGTACTGCCGCTCATCGGATTGCCCATCGGCTTCGTCCTCCTGATCGCGCTGCTCATCGTCAACGGCGTGCGTCGCTCACGGGAGTCACGACAGGGCACGGACTGACCGCCATGCTGGTGCTCGCCGCGAGCCTCCGCGCGATCCCGCGCGAGCGGCTCGCGGCTGCGCTGGCCGCGCGCGAGCTCGATCACTCGAGCGTCCGGGATCTCTTCGACCTGGCCGAGGCCCTGACCGCGACCGACTCGATCGACCACGCCGTCGACCGTCTCGAGCGCCCGTCGCTCGCCGTGCTCGCCGCCGCGGCGGCGACCTCCGACGACGCGGGCTGGACCGACCTCGGCCGCCTGGGCGACGAACTGCGCGGGCTCGGGGCCGACGACCTCGCCGAGGCACTGGCCGCCGATCCCGCCTCGGTGCTCGAGCGCCTCGAGGCGAGGCTGCTGCTGCTGCGCGACGGGGAGCGCATCCACGTGCCGACCGAGATCGCCGCTCGGCTGGATTCGCGCCTCGACGACGACCTGCCGAGCCTCGAATCCCTCGCGGGTCACGCGCCGCCGGTCGCCGTGCCCGGCGATCGCCCCGACACGGGCCTGCTGGACCGACGCGCCGCCGAGACCGCGCACAGCACCGTCGCCGCGACCGCCGAGCTGCTCTCCGGACTCGCCGTCCAGCCTGCCCGCGAGCTCGCCAAGGGCGGCTTCGCGCTCCCGGACGCGAAGCGCCTCGCCGAGGCGGCGGGGGTCGAACTCGACGAGTTCCCGCGACTCGTGCGCCGCGCGATCGAGGCCGGGCTCATCGTCCGCGACGGTCCGGTCTGGCTCGAGTCCGACGCGGGCGCCGAATGGATCATGCTCGGCACCGGGTCCCGCTGGACCCGGCTCGCCGAGGCGTGGCGCGCCCGCATCCCCGCGCCGCTTCGCGAACTGGTCGTCCGCCGGAGCGAGGCCCTGAGCTCCTCGTCCATCAGGGACGACGTCGCCTGGTACTACCCCGGCGGCGGCGCGTGGCTCCGCGACGGCATGGACCGCCTCCTCGAGGATGCCGAGGCACTCGGCCTCGCGGTCGCCGGCGAACCGCTCGAGACCGCGTCACTCGTGCTCTCCGGCGACCTGGCCGGCGCCGCCGATCGCCTCTCCCGCCACTTCCCGAAGCAGGTCGACAAGGTCTACGTCCAGCACGACCTCACGATCGTCTCCCCCGGCCCGCTCGAGCCGTCCCTCGACGCCCGGCTCCGGGCGTTCGCGGAGGTCGAGGGCCGCGACCTCGCCTCGAGCTACCGCGTGACCGCGGCATCCGTCAACCGCGCCCTCGCGGCCGGCGACAGCGAGGAGGGCATCCGCGCCTTCCTCGAGGAGATCTCCCTGACCGGCATCCCGCAGCCGCTCGCCTACCTCCTGAGCGAGTCGGCGGCGCGGTTCGGGGCCGTCCGGGTCGGCGCGGCCGACGTGTCCGAGGCCCCCGCGCGCGCGTCCGTGCGGTCGGACGACCCGCAGCTGATCGGCACCCTCCTCGTCGACCAGTCCCTCTCGTCGCTCGGGCTCCGACAGGACGGTGCGCACCGCCTGCTGTCGCGGTTCCCGCCCGACGTGGTCTTCTGGGGGCTGAGCGACGCGCGCTATCCGGTCGCCGCGGAGGACGCGGAGGGACGGATCGTCCGCCTCCGACGCCATCATGTCGGGCACGCGCCGACGCCGGCTCCGCGCACCGACCCGCTCGAGGCGCTGCTCGACCGACTCGCCGAGGCCGACGCCGAGGGCGGCACCGAGCAGGCCTGGCTCGCGAGGCAGCTCGAGGCGGCGGCGCGCGCCAAGGAGACGCTGACGGTCACCGTGCGCATGCCCGGCGGCGACACGGCCGACTACCTCCTCGCCCCGGCGAGCGTCGCGAACGGCCGCCTCCGGGCTCGGGACCGCAAGTCCGACATCGAGCGGACGCTGCCGATCTCAGCGATCGCCGCGGTCGCACCGGCACCCGCCGGCAGCTGACCGCTGCACCAGCGCGGTCCGGATCGGCGCGGCCGGGTCATCCGTCGCCCTCGGCGCCGACCCCCGGGAACCCGGGATAGACTGGTCCGCTATGTCAGACGGCCCCCTGATCATCCAGAGCGATCGCACCGTGCTCCTCGAGGTCGCGAACCCCCTCGCAGAGGACGCCCGGCACGACCTCGCCATCTTCGCCGAGCTCGAGCGCGCACCTGAGCACATCCACACCTACCGAATCACGAGGCTCGGCCTCTGGAACGCGCGGGCTGCGGGGCACACGGCCGACGACATGCTGGGCACCCTCGAGCGCTACGCGAAGTTCCCGGTGCCCCAGACGGTCGCGGTCGACATGCGCGAGACCGTCGACCGGTACGGCCGCCTGATCGTCGACCGCACCGACGACGGCGCGCTGCGGCTCCGCAGCGACGACCTGGCGGTGCTCACCGAGGTCGCGGGCGCGAGGCGGATCGCTCCGCTGCTCACCGAGCGGATCGACGACACGAGCTTCCTCGTCGAGGCGTGGGCGCGCGGAGCACTGAAGCAGGAGCTCGTGAAGCTCGGCTGGCCGGCCGAGGACCTCGCGGGGTACACGCCCGGCACGCCGCACGAGATCGACCTCGAGCAGGACGACTGGCACCTGCGCGACTACCAGCAGAAGGCCGTGGACAACTTCTTCGAGGGCGGCTCCGGCGTCGTCGTGCTCCCGTGCGGCGCGGGCAAGACCCTCGTCGGCGCGGGCGCGATGGCGACCGCGAAGACGACGACGCTCATCCTCGTCACGAACACCGTCTCGGCACGCCAGTGGCGCGACGAGCTGCTACGCCGCACGAGCCTGACCGCCGAGGAGATCGGCGAGTACTCCGGCCAGACCAAGGAGGTCAAGCCGGTCACGATCGCGACGTACCAGATCCTCACCGCGAAGCGGAAGGGCGAGTACGCGCACCTGGCACTCCTCGACGCGCTCGACTGGGGGCTCGTGGTCTACGACGAGGTGCACCTGCTTCCCGCGCCCGTCTTCAAGCTCACCGCCGAGCTGCAGGCGCGCCGCCGGCTCGGACTCACCGCGACGCTCGTCCGCGAGGACGGTCGCGAGGGCGACGTGTTCTCACTGATCGGCCCCAAGCGATTCGACGCGCCGTGGAAGGAGATCGAGGCACAGGGCTTCATCTCCCCCGCCGCCTGCTACGAGGTGCGGATCGACCTGCCGCAGTCCGAGCGGCTGGCGTACGCGGCATCCGCCGACGACGAGCGCTACCGCCTCGCCGCGACCGCCCCCGCGAAGCTCGGCGTCGTCAAGGAGCTCGTCGCCAAGCACGCCGGTGAGCGCATCCTCGTGATCGGCCAGTACCTCGACCAGATCGACGAGCTCGCCGAGACGCTCGGGGCGCCCCAGCTGACGGGTGCGACGCCGGTCGACGAACGCGAGCGGCTCTTCCAAGAGTTCCGCGACGGCAGGACGCCGGTGCTGGTGGTGTCGAAGGTCGCGAACTTCTCGGTCGACCTCCCCGAGGCCACGGTCGCGATCCAGGTCTCGGGCTCGTTCGGCTCCCGCCAGGAGGAGGCCCAGCGCCTCGGCCGCCTGCTCCGCCCCAAGGAGTCGGGTCTGTCGGCGAACTTCTACACGCTCGTCGCGCGCGACACGGTCGACCAGGACTTCGCCCTCAACCGCCAGCGCTTCCTCGCCGAGCAGGGCTACAGCTACACGATCCTCGACGCGCACGCCCTCGCGGCCGCCTGAGTCGCGGTCAGGCGGATGCCTCCGCCCCCCGCCGCACGCGGCGCAGCCGTTCCGCGACCCACCAGGCGAGCCGGTCGAGGGCCATCACGACGACCCCGAGCACCGCGATGTAGGCGACGACGCGGAGCATCTCGAGCAGTGATCCGAAGGCCCCGAGGGCGTCGGTGTCGAGGAACGGGTACGGGAACCGGTCGGGCACCTCGGGGAGGGCGAGCGCGCGCCACAGGAAGATGAGCCCGTAGGCGGCGGGGTACGCCAGCCACCACGCGGCATCCCGCCATCGCACGACGCGGTGCGGGCCGAACGCGACCCAGTCCACGAGGACCATGAGCGGCACGACGTAGTGCATCGCGAAGATCGCGCGATTCGCGAGCTCGTCCGTCGGGTCGGCGACGAACAGGCCGGGGATCGGGTTCTCGAAGTGATTGAGCAGGACGTGCGAGACGACCATGGTCGTGAGGATCCAGGTGGTCACGCCGCCCCGCAGGACGGGTGCCGGCGCCGCTGCGGTTCCGCGACGGGCCATCCAGTACAGCGCGCCGGCGAAGTAGGCGAAGACGATCACGTTGCTCTGCGTGGTGAAGTACGCCAGCCGCCGCTCGCCGGCCACGAGGCCCCAGAGCACGACGAGCACGATCGCGACGCGCCACCAGAACGCCGGGCTCGCCCACGCGTTCACGCGCCGCGCCTCGTCGGGGAACTGCTGCTGCCGGGTCAGATCGGCGGCGTCGACGCTCACTCCATCACCTCTCCTCGTCGAACGAGCGGGCGGATCGCGCGCCGCACGCAGAGGCTAGGCGGCGCCCTCCGATCGTGTCAATCCGTTCCGCGGCCCGAGCCGGTCAGCCTCGTGCGTATCGCAGGAAGAGCATGCGCTCGCCCGGGATCGCGTGCACCAGTCGCATGGCTCGCGGGCGCTCCTCGGCCGAGCCCGAGATCCGCGGAGCCGAGCCGCCGACGAGCACCGGGCTGAGCGTCACGCACAGCTCGTCCACCAGGTCGGACTCGGCGAGGGCGCCGAGCAGGCCGGGCCCGCCCTCCGAGAGGATCGAGCGCATGCCCCGCTCCCCGAGTTCGGCCACGGCGCCGGCGAGGTCGACGCGGCGATCGCCTGCGACGATCACGTCGGCGACCCGGGCGAGCGCGTCGCGCCGGTCGCGCGGTGCCGCGTCGCTCGTGACGACGATCGGCCGCGCGACCGCGTCGGCGAAGAACGGATGCCCCGGCTCGAGCTCGAGCCGTGACGACACGACCGCGAACCGAGGCTGCGGTTCGCGGCCGCGCGCGGCACGCCACGCGGCATCCGACTCGACGACCGCTGCGCCGCCGTAGCCCTCGGCGCGGACCGTGCCCGACCCGACGAGCACCACGTCGGCGTGCGAGCGCAGCACCGACATCAGCCTCTGGTCCTCCGGGTCGCCGAGCCCGCCGCTGCGACCGCCGAGGCTCGCCGCGCCGTCGAGGCTCTCGACCATGTTGGCCCGGCAGAACACCGCGTCCGGGCCACCGCCCGAGTCGACGACGTCGACCGCGTATGCGGCGTGCATCCGATCCGCGTCGAACGGCGCGCGGTCGGCCGCCGTGATCCCGGCGCTCACGCCGAACCGTCCGGCTGCAGGTTGTGCTCGAGGAAGGCCGGCTCGCGCCATCCCTCGATCGCCTCGACCATCCGGACCGCGTCGACGGTCTCGCGCACGTTGTGCACCCGGACGATGCGGGCGCCCCGCCCGATGCAGTAGACCGCTGCGGCGAGGGAGCCGGCGAGTCGGTCGCGACGGTCCCGGCGCCCGAGGCTCTCGCCCACGAAGTCCTTGTTGGAGAGCGCGACGAGCAACGGGGGCCCCACCGCCGAGATCTCGTCGAGGCGCCTGGTGAGCTCGAGCGAGTGCAGGGTGTTCTTGTTCAGGTCGTGGCCCGGATCGATCACGATGCGCTCCTCGGGCACGCCGCGGGAGCGGGCGAGGTCGATCCGATCGCGGAGGAACGCGGCGACCTCCGCGACGACGTCCCCGTACCGGGGCATGGGGTGCGGTGTCCGCGGCGCGGCGAGGCTGTGCGTGATCACGATCGTCGCGTCGCTGTCGGCGACGACCTCGGCCATGGCGGGGTCGTGGATCCCGGTCGTGTCGTTGATCACGTGCGCACCGGCCGCGATCGCCCGCCGGGCGACCTCGGGGTGGAAGGTGTCGACGGAGACGACGGCACCCGATCCGGCGAGCGCCGCGACCACGGGAACGACGCGTTCCGCCTCCTCGTCGACCGGGATCGGAGGTCCGGGCGCGAACTTCGCACCGCCGACGTCGATCCAGTCGGCGCCGTCGGCCAGCGCCGCGTGCGCGGCCTCGAGGGCGCGGTCGAGGGCGAAGGTCGCCCCCCGGTCGTAGAACGAGTCGGGCGTGCGGTTCACGATCGCCATCACCGCGACCTGCCTCGCGAAGTCGAATTCGCGCGGGCCGATGCGCCTGACCGTGCCGCTCACGCGGCGGCGCCGATCTCGGCCAAGGGCGTTCCGGTGTCGGCGAGCACGGCCGGATCGATCGCGACGCGCGTGCGGATCAGCCGTTGCACGTCGTGGTTGACGTCCCACACGTTCACGTTCATCCCGGCGACGACCCGCCCGTCGAGGACCCAGAAGGCGATGCACTCGCGTGCGGCGAGGTCACCGCGCACGACGAGGTCCGCGCGGTCGGCGAGCTCGCCGTAGCCCGAGTACTCCATGCCGAGGTCGTACTGGTCGGTGTAGAAGTAGGGGATCTCGTCGTACTCGAGCTGTTCCCCCGCGAGCACGCGCCCGACGGCGCGCCCGCTCGCGTCGGCGTTCGCCCAGTGCTCGACGCGCAGCCGGTGCCCGAGCGTCGGGTTGAACACGTTCGCGACGTCGCCGGCGGCGTAGACCCCGTCCGCGCTCGTGCGGAACGCGGCATCCGTCACGATGCCGTCGTCGACGGTCAGGCCGGCGGATGTCGCGAGCCCGACGTTCGGCGTCGCCCCGATGCCGACGACGACGAGGTCGGCCGCGAGCTCCTCGCCCGTCGAGAGCACGACGCCGCGCACGCGGCCTCGCTCGCCGCGGATGGCCGACACCGCGACCTCGGTGCGCACGTCGACGCCGTGCTCGCGGTGCAGCCCGGCGAACATCCCCCCGAGCTCACGCCCGACCGCACCGACGAGCGGTGCCTCGCTGCGTCCGAGCACGGTGACGGCGTTCCCGTACCCGCGGGCGGCCGCGGCGACCTCGAGCCCGATCCAGCTGGAGCCGACGACGAGCACGCGCCGGTCGCCCGCGCGGAGCGCGGTGCGAAGGCGCGTGGCATCCGGCAGCGAGCGCAGCAGGTGGACGCCTCGCAGCCCGGCACCGGGACCGTCGAAGCGTCGGGGCGAGGCGCCCGTCGCGATCAGCAGCCGGTCCCAGGCGAGCTCGCCCGCATCGGTCGCGAGTGTGCGCCCACCGGGGTCGAGCGCGGTCGCACGCACGCCGATGCGGAGCTCGACGTCGTGGTCGCGGTACCAGGCGGCATCCAGCGGGTAGATCGCGCCGGACGGTTCGTCGCCCGCGAGGTATCCCTTCGAGAGGGGCGGCCGTTCGTACGGCCGGCGCCGTTCCTCGGTCACCACCACGATCTCGTCGTCGACCCCGTGCTCGCGCATCGATTCGACCGCCCGCGCCGCCGTGAGGCCTCCGCCGACGACCACCACTCGTTCGCGTGCCATGTCGCGAGTCTTGCACGGCCGCCCGCGGGCGTCGAAGGCTCAGGGCATCCGCTCGAATCCCATTCGAGCAATTCCCAGCCAAGTTCCAGCCCACGCGCAGCAGAATCGTTGCATGAGCGACGGACCTCGCATCCTCATCGTCGACGACGAGCCCAACATCCGCGACCTGCTGACGACGAGCCTCAGGTTCGCCGGCTTCGCGGTGCGCGCGGTGGCCAATGGCGCGCAGACCATCTCGGCCGTCCTCGAGGAGGAGCCCGACCTGATCATCCTCGACGTCATGCTGCCCGACATGAACGGCTTCGGCGTGACCAAGCGACTGCGGTCGGCCGGGTACACTGCGCCGATCCTCTTCCTCACCGCGAAGGACGACACGGAGGACAAGATCACGGGCCTCACGGTCGGCGGCGACGACTACGTCACGAAGCCGTTCAGCCTCGACGAGATCGTCGCGCGCATCCGCGCCATCCTGCGCCGCACGATGCACGCCGAGGAGGATGCGGTGATCCGCACCGGCGAGCTCACGATGGACCAGGACACGCACGAGGTGCTCGTCGGCGACACGCCGGTCGAACTCTCCCCCACCGAGTTCAAGCTGCTGCGCTACCTCATGCTGAACCCGAATCGCGTGCTGTCGAAGGCCCAGATCCTCGACCACGTGTGGGAGTACGACTTCAACGGCGACGCCGGCATCGTGGAGAGCTACATCTCGTACCTGCGACGCAAGCTCGACCAGCACTCCTCCGAGCCGCTCATCCAGACCAAGCGCGGCTTCGGGTACATGCTGAAGTCGAAGTCCTAGTACAGGCCCGGTACAGGGAGGATCCGTAGACTCGGCCCGCCATGCACCAGACCCTCGCCGACCGTTGGAGCCGGATCTCGCTCCGGACCAAGATCACGGGCGTCACCGTGCTCATGCTGACGCTCGGCCTCCTGGTCTCGGGCATCGGCACGGCGGCGATGCTGCGGTCGTACGTCGAGTCCCAGCTCGAGACCAAGCTCGAGTCGATCGCGTCGAGCAAGATCTCCGAGTACCTCACGCGCGGCGACGGCGGGTCGTCCGGGTCGGAGGGCGGAGCGTTCGACTTCAACGCCTCGGATGACGTCTTCGTCGCGATCTACGATGCGAACTCGGGCACGTTCCTCGCGCACAACTGGGGCACGCGCGACCCGGGCGTGTTCCCGCTCATCCCCAAGCAGCTGACGCAGGCCGATGTCTACTCGCAGAACGCCGGCGGCGGCTACCGCGTCTTCTCGCTCCCGGACGCCAACGGCGACCTCACGTTCCGCGGCGTGTACGCGGTCATGTACGCGGACGACCAGGGCAACCTCGCGCCGATCCTCATCGCGATCTCGTCGCAGGACACCGAGCGGCTGCTCGCCGCGTACCTCACGATCTTCCTCGGCTTCGGCATCGGCGTCGTGCTCGTCGGCGCGCTCCTGACGCGGATGCTCGTCACGACGACGTTCACGCCGCTGCGCGAGGTGGAGGCGACGGCGGCCGCCATCGCCGACGGCGACTTCGGCCAGCGTCTCGGAGGGGCGACGCCGAACACCGAGGTCGGGCGACTCAACCGCTCGCTCAACACGATGCTGAACCGCATCGACCGGGCGTTCCGGGATCGAGCGCGGACGATCGACCAGATGCGGCGCTTCGTTGGGGATGCCTCGCACGAGCTCCGCACGCCGCTGGTCTCCGTGCGCGGCTACGCCGAGCTGTACCGCATGGGCGCGTTGCAGAACCCGGAGGACGTGGCCCAGGCGATGGATCGCATCGAGAAGGAGGCCGTCAGGATGGGTGGCCTCGTCGAGGACCTCCTCGCGCTCGCGCGGCTGGACGAGGCGAAGCCGCTCGACCTGGCCGAGGTCGATCTCGTGCCGCTCGCGCGCGACGCCGCGCTCGACACCATGGCCGCGAATCCCGGACGCACCGTGACCGTGATCGCGCCCGAGGCGATCGAGACCGGTTCGACCGAGGTCGTGTCGGCCGATGTCGAGGTCGACCTCGACTCCGCGTCGACGCGATCGTCCGGTCCCATGGCGTTCGCCGGAGCCACGCTCGCCCGGCTGCGCGGCCGGAGGGCGAACGAGCAGGGCGACGAGGACGGCGCCTCGGCCCGCCCGGGTCGTCGTGGCGGTCGTGCCGCGACGACGGCGCGATCGGGCCGCGGCGGATCGGCGCGCGTCGCGGCGACGGCGGACCCCGCCCTGGCGACGGCGACGACCTCCGACGCAGCGGGCGGGGACCGCGACGTGGACTCGGGCTCTGCGGCCGCACCCACGGTGGTCGTGCCGGTGCGCCGGGCGATCGTGCTCGCCGAGGAGAACAAGATCCGCCAGGTGATCACGAACCTGATGGGCAACGCGATCCGCTTCACGCCCGTCGAGAGCCCCATCGAGATCCGCGTCTCGGTGGACGACGACGCCGAGCGGGCGCTCCTCGAGATCATCGACCACGGTGAGGGGATCCCGCCCCAGATCCGCGAGAAGATCTTCCAGCGCTTCTGGCGCGCCGACACCTCGCGCACGCGCGAGACCGGCGGATCGGGCCTCGGTCTCGCGATCGTGTCCTCCATCGTCTCGGCGCACAACGGTCACGTCGACGTCGTCGAGACGCCCGGCGGCGGCGCGACCTTCCGCGTGTCGCTCCCCCTCGCCGGCTCGAACGCGGCCCCTCAGCGAGTCGCGCACGCCTGAGCCGCACCGCATTCGCGGGCCCGTCCTCCACACGGCCACCCACGTGGCGGCGTCCCTCGGCTTCGGGTTCGCAGCCCGTCCGGTGGAGCGGCGCCGGCGTACGGTCGGCTGCATCACGAACCGGAGGGATGACCATGACGAGGTACCAGGTCGACAGCGAGCAGGTGCACGCGGCGACGCAGAGCATGCAGGGCACGATCGGTCGGATCCAGTCCGAGGTGGCCGCTCTCCTGGCACAGCTCACGGGGCTGCAGGCCTCGTGGTCGGGCCAGGCGTCGGTCGCGTTCCAGGCCGCCGTCGCCGACTGGCGGTCGACGCAGCAGCACGTCGAGCACAGCCTCGCCGGACTGAACCAGGCGCTCGGCGCGGCCGCGATGCACTACGCCGATGCCGAACAGGCGAACGCTCGACTCTTCGTGCGCTGAAGACGCGGCGGCCGGACGCGCCCGCTCCGCGCCACCGCACGACGAAGGGCGCCTCCCTGGGGAGGCGCCCTTCGCGCGTTGGTGCGGCTGCCGCCGCGGTGCGGACCGAGGGTCCGCGGCGGACTAGAAGTCCATGCCGCCCGTCGGGTCGGCGGGAACCGGCGCAGACTTCTCCGGCTTGTCGGCGACGACGGCCTCGGTGGTGAGGAAGAGGCCGGCGATCGACGCGGCGTTCTGCAGCGCCGAGCGGGTCACCTTGGCGGGGTCGATGATGCCCTGCGCGAGGAGGTCGCCGTACTCGCCGGTCGCGGCGTTCAGGCCGTGGCCCGCGGGGAGCTCCGAGACCTTGTTCGCGACGACGCCCGGCTCGAGGCCCGCGTTGAGGGCGATCTGCTTGAGCGGAGCCTCGATCGCGACCTTGACGATGTTCGCGCCGGTCGCCTCGTCGCCCGAGAGCTCGAGCTTGGCGAAGGCGACCTTGCCGGCCTGGATGAGCGCGACGCCGCCACCCGCGACGATGCCCTCCTCGACGGCGGCCTTCGCGTTGCGGACGGCGTCCTCGATGCGGTGCTTGCGCTCCTTGAGCTCGACCTCGGTGGCCGCGCCCGCCTTGATGACGGCGACGCCGCCGGCGAGCTTGGCGAGGCGCTCCTGGAGCTTCTCGCGGTCGTAGTCCGAGTCGGTGTTCTCGATCTCCGAGCGGATCTGGGCGACGCGGCCCGCGATCTGGTCGGGGTCGCCCGCGCCCTCGACGATGGTGGTCTCGTCCTTGGTGATGACGACCTTGCGCGCCTGGCCGAGCAGGTCGAGGGTGGCGTTCTCGAGCTTGAGACCGACCTCCTCGGAGATGACCTGGCCGCCGGTGAGGATCGCGATGTCCTGGAGCTGGGCCTTGCGGCGGTCGCCGAAGCCCGGCGCCTTGACGGCGACCGACTTGAAGATGCCGCGGATCTTGTTCACGACGAGCGTGGCCAGGGCCTCGCCGTCGACGTCCTCGGCGATGATCAGGAGCTGCTTGCCCGACTGGATGACCTTGTCGACGATCGGGAGCAGGTCCTTGATGTTCGAGATCTTCTGGTTGGCGATGAGGATGTACGGGTCCTCGAAGACCGCCTCCTGGCGCTCCGGGTCGGTGACGAAGTACGCCGACAGGTAGCCCTTGTCGAAGCGCATGCCCTCGGTCAGCTCGAGCTCGGTGCCGAAGGTGTTCGACTCCTCGACCGTGACGACGCCCTCCTTGCCGACCTTGTCGATCGCCTCGGCGATGATCTCGCCGATCTGCGGGTCGGCGGCCGAGATGGACGCGGTCGCGGCGATCTCCTCCTTGGTCTCGACCTCCTTCGCGGCGGAGAGGAGCTCCTCGGAGACGGCGGCGACGGCCTTCTCGATGCCCTTCTTGAGGCTGATCGGGTCGGCGCCGGCGGCGACGTTGCGGAGACCCTCGCGCACGAGCGCCTGGGCGAGCACGACCGAGGTCGTGGTGCCGTCACCGGCGACGTCGTCGGTCTTCTTCGCGACCTCCTTGACGAGCTCCGCGCCGATCTTCTCGTACGGGTCGTCGAGCTCGATCTCCTTCGCGATCGACACGCCGTCGTTCGTGATCGTGGGGGCGCCCCACTTCTTCTCGAGCACGACGTTGCGGCCGCGCGGGCCGAGGGTCACCTTGACCGCGTCGGCGAGCGTGTTGAGGCCACGCTCGAGGCCGCGGCGGGCCTCCTCATCGAAAGCAATGATCTTTGCCATGTGTGTCTCTCGTCCCTTCCCGGACGTCTAAGAACCGTGGGTTAGCACTCGAAACGAGCGAGTGCTAAACCGATTCTGGCACTCGCATGCGCCGAGTGCAAGCGAGGACGACGTCGGTTCGCGACCCGCGGACATGCGGAAGCGCCGCCGGGGGCATCCGGCGGCGCTTCCGAAGAATCGAACTCAGGCGGGGCGGACCGCCTCGGCCTGCGGGCCCTTCGAGCCGGAGCCCACCTCGAAGGTCACCTGCTGACCCTCTTCGAGGACCTTGTAGCCGGCCATGTCGATGGCGGAGTAGTGGACGAAGACGTCCTGGCCCCCACCGTCGACGGTGATGAATCCGTATCCCTTTTCAGCGTTGAACCACTTCACGGTTCCGTTCGCCATGCGTTGCTCCCATGTTGCCGTGTATCGAAGTCAGCACGTGCCGTCGGCTGTACCGGGCCGTCGTCGTGCCGACGTCGACGACGGGGACCGGCGTCGGGTGCTCACACGGGTGTTCGAGCGGCCGTTTCTAGATACTCACGGCGCGGCGGCCCCGCACAAGAGTTCCGGCGCCGCGAATGGTCGCAGAATGGCAACGATTCGCCGCGTCGTCACTCGGCGACGGCATCCGCGTAGTCCGCCCCCAGGACGACCACGAGCTGCATGCCCTGGTCGCCGAACTCCTCGGACAGCCGCACCTCGGCCTCGGGGAGCTGCTGCGCGACGCCTCGGGCGGCGCCCTCGAGATCGGCGGACGCGTAGTACACGACGGTCTGCTCGATGTCGGAGCGGTCGGCGTTCGAGGTGATGCCGACGGGAAGGCCCGCGGAGGTGAGCACCTCGCCCGCCCGAGCGGCGAGGCCCCCGGTCGTCGTGCCGTTGAGGACCGCGACGGTCACGTCGGGCGCGAGGGTGGGCTCCGCGGTCGGGACGTCCGAGGCCGGCGCCGTCGGCAGCACGGCGTCGTCGAAGTCGAGCCGCTGGTTGTAGGCCGCGACGGCGGCGATGCCGGCCCCCGCGAGCACGACGGTCGCGAGCGCCGCCCACGCGAAGGTCACCCAGCGGCGGCCGCGACGCGCCGGAGCACGGTGGGCGCCGACCCGGTCCATGCCGTGCGGGATCGAATCGAACCGGTCGCGTGGGAACTTCTGCACCTGTCGTCCAGTCGGTCGGGGCGCTCAGGCGAGCGGCCGGGCGGTCGGGATGGTTCGGCGCGCACGCGACTGCGCACGCGCGTCTCGCTGCCGCTGCAGGCGACCGATGAGCATCGGATCGAACCGCAGGGCGGCCGGCGAGTCGACGAGCGCGCCGAGGAGGCGATAGTACCGGGCGGCGGAGAGTCCGAGCTCGTCGCGGATGGCGTCGACCTTCCGGGCGGGGTCGCGCCACGGCCGTGATTCGAAGGCGAGGATGGCGCGATCCACCTCGTCGAGCCCGTCCGCGTCCATCGCACCTCGCTCCCCGCATCCGCCGTCGACCACATCCTAGGGAGCGGATGCCGGGAGCCTCCCCCGCGCGTCGGCGCGGCCCGAATGCGGGACCCGGGCTCGTCCTCGTCGGCACCGGGAACACCGTCGTACCGGGACACGTTGCACTCGACGTCTCGCAAAGCTGCGACGATGGAAGACGCCCCGCCGACCCCGAGGAGACTGCATGACGTACCAGGTGGACAAGTCCGACGACGAGTGGCGCGCGCAGCTCGCCGACGAGCAGTACGCCGTGCTCCGCGAGGCCGCGACCGAGCGCCCGTGGACGGGCGAGCTCCTGGACGAGGAGCGCGCCGGGATCTACGCGTGCGCCGCCTGCAGCAGCGAGCTCTTCAAGTCGGGCACGAAGTTCGACTCCGGCTGCGGCTGGCCGAGCTTCTACGAGTCGGTGCGGCCCGAGGCGGTCGAGCTCATCGAGGACACGTCGCTCGGCATGCTGCGCACCGAGGTGCGCTGCGCGAACTGCGGCTCGCACCTCGGCCACGTCTTCCCCGACGGCTTCGGCACCCCGACCGGCGACCGCTACTGCATGAACTCGATCGCGCTCGAGTTCACGCCCGAGTCCTGAACGTGGGAGCCGCCCGCGACGCCGTCCTCGCACGTCGCTCCTGGCCGAAGGTGACGGATGACGCGCCGGGCGACGCAGAGCTGGTCTCGCTGCTCGAGGCCGCGTCGACCGTCGCCGATCACGCCGCCCTCGCGCCGTGGCGCGTGATCGCGCTGCGCGGCGATGCGCGGGCCCGTCTCGGCGAGGCGCTCGTCGAGGCATCCGGATTCGATGGCGCCGCCGCCGCGAAGCTCGCGGCCAAGCCCATGCGCGCTCCCCTCCTGCTCGCACTGGTCGCGGTGCCACGACCGCACCCGAAGGTGCCCGCGTGGGAGCAGGAGGTGTCCGCGGCCGGCGTCGGTCACGCGCTGGCCCTGCTGCTCGACGACGCCGGCTGGGGCGTGATGTGGCGCACGGGGCCGTTCACCCGCCACCCGGCGGTGGCGCGGATGCACGGCCTCGCCGACGGCGAGCACCTGCTCGGCTGGCTCTACGTCGGCGGCCGCAGCACGGCCGACCGGCCGCAACGCCGCGCCGGGTCCCGCG
Source organism: Agromyces binzhouensis (assembly GCF_042672355.1). Lineage (NCBI taxonomy): Bacteria > Bacillati > Actinomycetota > Actinomycetes > Micrococcales > Microbacteriaceae > Agromyces > Agromyces binzhouensis. The sequence continues at coordinate 58,325 of NZ_JBHXVJ010000010.1, forward strand.
TCGCGGAGCGGTTCACCGCCCTGACGTGACCTCGCCGGGTTCCCCGGCCTGCACCGACGGTCCGGCCTCTGCGGCGACGTGCCGCGCAGGCCGCCAGCGGATGCTCGCGAGCGCGACGGCCACGAGCGCGAGCACGGTCCCGCCGACCGTCGCGAAGCCCACCGGCCGCGCCGAGGTCGGAAGCAGCACGTCGAGCGCGAGCGCGGCAGCGAGCTGGCCGGCCACGAGGCCGAGCGCGAGCACGAGCACGCCCACCCGCCGAACCAGCACGGCCTGCGCCGCGATGAACACGCACCCGACGGCGCCCCCCGCGTAGAGCCACGGCGCAGTCGGGAACGCGGTCGGCCAGCCGACGGATGCCGCGTGCGCGAGCATCACGACGACGAGCACCGCGGTGCCCACCAGGAAGTTCATGAAGGTGGCCGCGAGCGCGCTCGTGGATGCGGTGCGGACGCGGCCGTTCATCGCCTGCTGCCAGGACGCCCCGATCCCGGCCGAGAACGGCAGCAGCATGAGCCAGAGCGGCACGTCCCCGGCGACCTGGGCGGACACCGCCCAGCCGATGGCGACGAGCGCCAGCGCGGCCCCCGCGATGCGGGTCGGGCTGAGCGGCCGGCGACCGCCAGGTCCCAGCCCGATCGCGTCGAAGACGACGCCGCCGAGGGTCTGGCCCGCGACGATGGCCACCGTGAACAGGGCCACGCCGAGGACGCCCACCGCGAGCCCCTGCGTCGCCACGAACCATGCTCCCGCGGTGCCGCCCAGGAGCATCCACCACGCGAGGCGGCCCGCCTGCAGCGCGCCCCGCAGGCGAACCAGGCCCCGTCTCCCCTCGGGCCAGGCGGCCGCGAGCAGCACGAGGATCACCAGGCCCGAGCCGAACGAGATCGCCGCGGCGACCGAGAAGTCGTCGAGCTCGCGCGCGAGCTCGCCGTTGACGCGCGACTGCAGCGCGACGAGCCCGCCGGACACGATCGTGAGCGCGATGGCCGCCCACATCGGCATCCGGGAGGACTCGGCGTGCGCGTGATGCTGAGCGCGGTCCGAGCCGGCAGGCGCGGCGGGAGGGGGCGCGGCCGGCCTCGGAGCCGGGCCGCCGGAGGATCTCGACATCGAGCCGGCTACGGGACTCGAACCCGTAACCACCGCTTTACAAGAGCGGTGCGCTACCAATTGCGCCAAGCCGGCAGGGACCCTGACATCCTACCGATGCCCGGGTCCGGCACGCACTGCGAGGGCCCGGCCGGCGGCCGGACCCTCGGAGTCGTGCGCGGTCGGCTCAGCCCGCCTCGGGCGTCGGCGTCGGCGTCGGCGTCGCCTCCGACTCCGAGTAGCTCTCGCCGGCGGCCTGGAGCACGAACGCCTGGAACTCGGCCGGGTCCTCGAGCGAGCCGACGTACTGCTTGCCGTTGACGAGCACGGTGGGCGTTCCCGTCACCGACGCGAGCTCGGAGTTCGGGATCGGCGCGGTGAGCGCCCGCTCCGTGGCATCCTGCACCCAGCTCTTGAACCGGGTGTCGTCGATGCACGAGTCGACCGACGAGGTGGCACCTGCCTCAGCGGCGATGTCCTTGATCTCGTCGTTCGTGAGCCCCGCGGTCAGCTCCTCGGGCTGGTTCTCGAACATGAGCACATTGAAGTCGAAGAACGCCTCGGGCGACTCCTCGGCCACGCACGCGGCGGCGTTCGCAGCACGGAGCGAGTACTGGGTGCCGGCGGACTTGTTCGTCAGGATCGCGATCGGGTGGATCTCGAGGGTCGCCGCACCCTGCTCGATCATGGTGCGCATCGTGTCGGAGTTGGTCGTCTCGAACTGGCCGCAGAACGGGCACAGGTAGTCGAGGTAGACCACGATGTTGGCGACCGTGCCGCTCTCGTCGGGCACCGTCGGGGTCGGCTGGCCGCCCGCGGGGATCGCGGGCGTCTCGACGGCCTCGATGCCGGCCTCGCCGCCGACGAGGAGGATGCCGTCGCTCGCCATGTTCTGCGGGCCGGGGCCCTCAGGCCGGATGCTGTTGAAGATCAGGCCGCCGATCAGCGCCGCGACCGCGACGATCGCCAGCACGACGCCGCCCTGGATGAGGAACTTGTTCCGGCGGTCGCGCTTGCGCTGCTCCTCCCGAAGGACGCGGGCCTTCTCGCGGGCCGCCTCGCGACGCTGGTTTCGGGTGGGGCGTGGCTCTGATCCGCCAGTGCTCATCGTGGGTCAACTCCGGGTCGCTGTGGGGGCGCGCGCGCATGAAGGCGCACGCACCGAAGAGTGTAGGAGCGATCACTGGGAATCGTCCAAACGGCGCCCGGACGCGGGCTGGACGCGGCAGCCGGCCCGGCGTCCCCCGGGGACGGTGCGGACGTCACGGGACGGGACGTCCAGCGAACCCATGGCATACTGAGGGGGCGTCGACATCGAAGTCGGCGTTTCCATTCACTACGGATCGTCCGGCACGTACCTGCCGGTGAAGGAGAACAGAACCATGGCGTCAGTCACGTTCGACAAGGCCACCCGCCTCTACCCGGGTGGCACCCGTCCCGCCGTCGATGCGCTCGACCTCGAGATCGAAGACGGCGAGTTCCTCGTCCTCGTCGGTCCCTCGGGCTGCGGCAAGTCCACCTCGCTCCGCATGCTCGCGGGCCTGGAAGAGGTCAACGAGGGCAACATCTTCATCGGCGACCGCAACGTCACCGACGTGCCGCCGAAGGACCGCGACATCGCGATGGTCTTCCAGAACTACGCGCTGTACCCGCACATGACCGTCGCCGAGAACATGGGCTTCGCACTCAAGATCGCGGGCGTCGGCAAGGAGGAGCGCGCCGCACGGGTCCTCGAGGCGGCCAAGCTGCTCGACCTCGAGCCGTACCTCAACCGCAAGCCCAAGGCGCTCTCCGGCGGTCAGCGCCAGCGCGTCGCCATGGGCCGCGCGATCGTGCGCCAGCCCCAGGTGTTCCTCATGGACGAGCCGCTGTCGAACCTCGACGCCAAGCTCCGCGTCCAGACGCGCACCCAGATCGCCTCGCTGCAGCGCCGCCTCGGCGTCACCACCGTGTACGTCACGCACGACCAGACGGAGGCGCTCACCATGGGCGACCGCATCGCGGTCCTCAAGGACGGCGTCCTCCAGCAGGTCGGCACCCCGCGCGAGCTGTACGAGCGGCCGAGCAACGTGTTCGTCGCCGGCTTCATCGGATCGCCCGCGATGAACCTGTTCCACGCGGAGCTGGTCGATGGCGGCATCAAGTTCGGCACCGCCACGGTGGACGTGCAGCGCGAAGCGCTCGCGACCGCCTCGAGCAACATCGTGACCGTGGGCGTCCGCCCCGAGGACATCCAGGTCTCGAACACGCCGGGCGAGGGCCTCGAGGTGAAGGTCGACCTCGTCGAGGAGCTCGGCGCCGACGGCTACCTCTACGGCCACTCCGAGATCGAGGGCAAGCGCACCGACATCGTCGCGCGCGTCGACGGCCGCAGCCACCCGTTCGCGGGCGACACCGTCTACCTGCTCCCGACCCCGAAGCACGTGCACGTCTTCGACGCCGAGTCGGGCGAGCGCCTGCTCAAGGAGGCGGTCGCCAGCTGACGGCATTCGTGATCGGATCGGCCGGGCTCCCTTCGGGGGCCCGGCCGATCCGCGTCCGTGGCCGGCTCGTCGCTCGCCGCCCCCGCTAGAGCATCAGGCCGAGCGGGTGCTCGAGGCGCTCGACGAGCGCAGCCATCCAGCGCGCCGCCAGCGCGCCGTCGATCACGCGGTGATCAGCCGACAGAGTCACGGTCATCACCGTCGCGACCTGCACCTCGCCGTCGACCACGATCGCGCGCGGCCCGGCCGCGCCGACCGCGAGGATCCCCGAGTGCGGCGGGTTGATGATCGCGGTGAACTCCTTCGTGCCGAACATCCCGAGGTTCGAGACCGCGAACGACCCGCCCTCGAGCTCGTCCTGGCGCAGCTGCCCGGCCCGCGCGCGCTCGGCGAGGTCTCGTCCCGCTGCGGCGACCGCACCCATCGAGAGTCGGTCGACGGCACGGATGACCGGGGTGACCAGCCCGCCGTCGATCGCGACGGCGATGCCGATGTCGGCATGCTCGAAGCGACGGACGGCGCGGTCGGTCCAGATCGCGTTCGCCTCGGGCACGTCGACGAGCGCGCCGGCGACGGCCTTGACGACGAAGTCGTTGACCGACACCTTCACGCCCACCTGTTCGACGACCTGCGCTCGCATGCCGAGCAGGGCGTCGAGCCGGACGTCGGCGACGACCTGGAACTGCGGAATCGTCGTGACCGACTCGGTGAGTCGACGGGCGATCGCGCGGCGCATCCCCGTGAGCGGCACGTCGGTGGCGCCGGCTGGAGGCGCGGTGTCCGTCGTCTGCTCGGCCGGAACGGGCCTGTCGGCGGCCTCCGACGCCGAGTGCTCCGAGCGCGATCCCGTCGAGGGCTCGGCGGCGATGGCGGCTTCGAGGTCGCGTCGGACGATGCGCCCTCCCGGCCCCGTGCCGCGGACTCCCTCGAGGTCGAGGCCGCGCTCGCGCGCCATCCGGCGCACGATCGGGCTCGCGAACCGTCGCTCGGGTCGGGCGTCGCCGGCCTCGGTGCCGGCGGTCTCAGCGGACGCCCGGCTCGCCGCTGGATCGGGGCTGGGTTCGCGCGCGGACTCCGCCACGGAGCCGGTCGGCGCGTGCTCGGTCGCCGCGGTCGACTCCGGTCCCGTGGTCGTCTCCACGGCCGCATCCGTCGACCCGCTCCCCTCGACGCCGGCGGCGCGCATGGCCGCCTCGGCGCTCTCGCCGGGCTCGGCGAGCACCAGGATCGGCGTGCCGACCTCGACGTTCTCGCCGACGGGCACGAGGAACCCGGCGACCGTCCCCGCCGCCTCCGATTCGTACTCCACGACGGCCTTCTCGGTCTCGACCTCTGCGATGGGCATGCCGAGCGACACCTCCGCGCCCTCCTCGACGAGCCACGACTGCAGCGCCGCCTCGGTGGATCCCGCCAGCACGGCGGGCATGCGGACGACCGTGCCCATCACGCACCGCCCATTCCCGCGCGGACGCGCTCGAGCCCGGCCACGATCTCCTCGGTCCGTGCGATCGCGGCCCGCTCGAGCACCTTCGAGATGCTCGGACTCGCCTCGCCGCCGGTGACGCGCTCGATCGGCTGGTCGAGCCAGTCGAAGTAGCGGCGCTGGATCTCGTCCGCGAGCCAGCCCCCGTAGGAGGTGCCGCGAGCGCCCTCCTCGACGATGAGCACGGCATTGGTCTTCCTGATGCTCGCGCCGATCGTGTCCCAGTCCAGCGACGCCCGGTCGAGCCAGCGCAGGTCGATGAGCTCCGCGTCGACGCCGGTCTGCTCGATCGCCTCGACGCTGTGGTGCACCATCGAGAGGTAGCTGATCACCGTCACGTCGGACCCCTGTCGCCGGATCGCCGCAGTGCCGGGCGGGATGACGTAGTCCAGCGGTCCCTCGGGCACGCGATCGGCGCGTCCGTAGAGGTCGACGTGCTCGATCACGAGGACGGGGTCCTCCAGTGCGAGCGCGGCGTTCATGAGGCCGACGTAGTCGGCGGCGTCCGAGGGCGCGACGATTCGCCATCCCGCGGCCGTGGCGAAGATCCCCGCCGGGTCCATCAGGTGCTGCGACCCGTAGCCCGAGCCCATCGCGACCTTCGTCCGGAGGACGAGGGGCACGGTGTTGTTGGCGCCGAACATGTGGCGCGCCTTGCCGATCTGGTTGAAGATCTGGTCCGCAGCGACCCAGACGAAGTCGGGGTACATGAACTCCACGACTGGGCGGAACCGGCCGTCCAGCGCCATCCCGCCGCCGAGGCCGCTGAAGGCGTTCTCGCTGATCGGCGTGCCGATGACGCGGTCGGGGCCGTGCTTCGCGACGAGCCCCTTCGTGGCGCCGTTCGTTCCACCGTTGAGGTGGTGCACGTCCTCGCCGAGCAGGACGATGCGCGGATCGGCCTCCATGCGGCGATCCATCACGCCGGCGACCGCCTCGACGAACTTCAGGTCGCGCCACGCCCGGTCGTGGTCGAGGGGCTCGGCGACGGCGAGGCCCTCGAGCTCGCTCGCGTCACCGCGGATGCCCGTGTCGACGACCGCCGGGTCCGGCCAGAGGTCCGGGCGGATGCGCCGCGTGCCCGCGTGGTCGGGATCGTCCTCCACGAGCGCGGCGATGGCGGACCGCATCGCCGCCTGCGACTGCGCGCGGACGTCGGCGACGCCGTCGTCGTCCAGGAGCCCGCGTCGGAGCAGTTCCGCGGCCACGCGGTCGAGCGGGTCGCGGGCCCGCCACCCGGCCTCCTCCTGCTTGGTGCGGTAACCGAATGCGCTACCCGGGTACGGGCCGTTCTGGTGGAGGAAGCGGTAGACCTGGGCCTCGATGATCGTCGGCCCGTCACCGCTGCGCATGCGCTCGGCCGCCTCGTTCATGGCGAGGTGCACGGCGAGCGGATCCATGCCGTCGACCCGCCAGGACGGGATGCCGAATCCCTGGCCGCGCACCGAGAACCGTGCATCCGCGGTCACCTCCTCGGCGTGCGTCGAGACGGCGTAGAGGTTGTTCTCGATGAAGTAGCAGACCGGGAGGTTCCACGCCGCCGCGAGGTTCATCGACTCGAGGACCGAGCCGATCTGCGCCGAGCCGTCGCCGAAGTAGTTCACCGACAGGTCGTCGGTGCCGGCGTGCTTCTGCGCCCAGGCGTTGCCCGTGGCGAGCGGAGCGCCGCCACCGACGATCGCGTTCGTGCCGAGCGCGCCCGCCTCCAGCCACTGGAGGTGCATCGAGCCGCCGCGACCGCCCGAGAAGCCCTGGGCGAGCCCGAGGATCTCGGCGAGCGAGCGCTGGAGCACGGCCTGCAGCTCGGGTGGGACGAGGGACGCGACATCGAGCCGACCGCTCGACACGTGGCCGATCACCTTCGCGAGGAACTGGTGGTGCCCGCGATGCGAGCCGTTCACGGCATCGGTCGTGCGCAGGCCGATGATCGATCCCACCGCACCGCCCTCCTGGCCGATGCTCGAGTGCGCCGGCCCGTGCACGAGGCCCTCGGCGGCGAGCTCGAGCACGGCCTCCTCGAAGGCGCGGATGAGGTGGAGTTGCCCGAGCATGGTCCGGAGGAGGTCTGGGTCGGCGCGATCCCAGTCCGCCGCGGTGGTCGTCAGTTCGATCCAGTCGACCCCGGTCTGCAAACGTCGTCGTCTCGGCATCTCGGCCCGCTTCCTCGCTCGTGCACAGCCCGCCCTGCGTGGGCCGTGACCACAGAAGGTACCCTCAGATTGGATTCAATACAACCGTTGCGTCACACATCCACTGGACTATTCGTCGATTCCTGGTGCACAATGGATCCAATAACTACTTCGTTGACGAGGAGAGCCATATGCGGGTCCAGATGACGAACCGGGTCCCGGCTCTCGCGGCGGAGCCCGGACGATGAGCCCGCGGCCCCTCGTCGGACCGGGCGATCTCGAGTCCACCCTCAGCGGCCACGGCGGGGCAGCCGCCCGGATCGCTGCCGGGCTCCGCGACGCGATCCTCGCCGGCGAGTACGCCCCGGGCGACCGTGTGCGGCAGGAGGAGGTGGCGGGTCGCCACGGGGCGAGCCGCCTGCCGGTGCGCGAGGCACTGCGGATGCTCGCAGCCGAGGGCCTCGTCACCCTCGTCGCGAACACCGGCGCGTGGGTCTCCGCGCTCGAACCCGCCGAGTGCGACGAGCTCTACCGCGTCCGCGAGCGACTCGAGCCGCTGCTGCTGGCCATGAACGTGCCGCTGCTCACGGAGGACACGGCCGACGAGCTCGACGAGCTGGCCCGCGAGATGGAGGAGGCCGGGGACACGGAGGAGTTCCTCGCACTCGACCGCCGGTTCCACTTCGCCACCTACGCCGCTGCGACGACCATCACGCTCGGCGACTCCGTCACGCAGCTGTGGAACCGCACGCAGCACTACCGGCGCGCGTTCACGCGGCTGTTCCAGTCCGACGGCGACCGTAGCGCCCACTACGACCACCGGCTCATCGTCGCGGCCATCCGACGACGCGACGCCGAAGAGGCCGAGCGCGTCCTCGCCGATCACATCCGTCGCACGCGGCTCGCGCTCGCGCGGCATCCCGAGATCTTCGTGCGGTGAGCGCCAGCGCACCGCACGGCCGAGAGAAGGAGACACCCATGCCCATCGCCACCGTCAACCCCGCAACGGGCGAGTCCGTGCGGCAGTTCGAGCCGCACGACGCCGCCGAGGTGGAGCGACGACTCGCGCAGGCCGATGCTGCGGCGCGGACGCTGCGGTCCACGACGTACGCCGAGCGCGCCGACTGGATGCGGGCGAGCGCGGACGCCATCGAGGCCGACGTCGAACCACTGGCGCGCACGCTCACCGTCGAGATGGGCAAGCCCATATCGCAGGCCCGCGCCGAGGTGCTCAAGTGCGCCCGGAACATGCGCTTCTACGCCGACAACGCCGAGCGCTTCCTCGCCGACGAGCCGCTCGACGACCCCTCGACCGTCGGAGCATCCAGCGCCTACACGCGATACGAGCCGCTCGGAGTCGTCCTGGCCGTCATGCCCTGGAACTACCCGCTCTGGCAGGTGGTCCGCTTCGCCGCGCCCGCGCTCATGGCCGGGAACGCCGGCGTGCTCAAGCACGCGTCGAACGTCCCCCAGTCTGCCCTCTACCTCGACACCCTGTTCGAGCGCGGCGGCTTCCCCGAGGGCTCGTTCCGCACCCTGCTGATCGGCTCGGCCGAGGTCGACGCCGTGATCGCCGACGCGCGGGTGAAGGCGGTGACCCTCACCGGCAGCGAACCGGCGGGACGTGCCGTCGCGTCCGCCGCGGGACGGGCCGTCAAGAAGGCCGTGCTCGAGCTCGGCGGCTCCGACCCCTTCATCGTGATGCCGAGCGCCGACCTCGACGCCGCCTCCACGACGGCCGTGAACGCGCGCGTGTCGAACAACGGCCAGTCCTGCATCGCCGGCAAGCGGTTCCTGGTGCACGCAGACGTGTACGACGAGTTCGCACGCAGATTCGCCGAGAAGATGGCGGCGCTCCGCGTCGGGGACCCGCTCGACGAGTCGGTCGAGGTGGGCCCGCTCGCCACGCGCTCGGGTCGCGACGAGCTCGCCGAGCTCGTCGACGACGCGGTCTCGAAGGGCGCCCGCGTCCTGGCCGGGGGGACCGTGCCCGACCGCGCCGGGTGGTTCTACGCCCCCACCGTGCTCGCCGACCTGCCCGACGAAGCGCGACTCGTGCAGGAGGAGGCGTTCGGACCCGTCGCGTCCCTGTACCGCGTGGCCGACCGCGACGAGGCCGTGCGCATCGCCAACCAGACGACCTTCGGCCTGAGCTCTGCGGTCTGGACGAACGATCCCGACGAGGAGGCGTGGTTCATCGGCGCACTCGACGCGGGCGCCGTGTTCGTGAACGGGATGACGGTCTCCTACCCGGAACTGCCGTTCGGCGGTATCAAGGCCTCCGGCTACGGGCGTGAGCTCGCCGCCGCCGGCATCCGCGAGTTCACGAACCTCAAGACGGTCTGGAAGGGCTGACCGGCACCGATCGCATCGCGCACGAGGAAGGGCCCGGCCGACCGGCCGGGCCCTTCCTCATGCGCCTCGGTTGCATCAGTAGGAGTAGGGGTTCGCGACGAACAACTCCTGCGCGGGGAACCGCGTGAGGACCTCGATGCCGTAGTCGGTGACCACGACCTCCTCCTCGATCCGCGCCGCCGAAGTCCCGTCGGAAGCGGGGCAGTACGTCTCCATCGCGAACACCATGCCGGTTCGGAGCTCGACCGGGTCCTTCAGGGAGTTCAGTCGCGAGATGATCGGGCGCTCGTGCAGGCCGAGCCCGAGTCCGTGCGCGAACTGCAGGCCGAACGCCGCGAGCTCATTGTCGAACCCGAAGTCGGTCGCCTTGGGAAGCACCTTGGCCACGTCGTCGCTGCCGACGCCCGGCCGGATCTCGTCCAGGGCGAGATCCATCCACTCGCGCGCCTGCTTGTAGGCGTCGCGCTGGCTCTCGGTCGCCCACCCCACGCCGAAGGTGCGGTAGTAGCACGTCCGGTAGCCGTTGAACGAGTGGATGATGTCGAAGAACGCCTGGTCACCGGGCCGGATGATCCGGTCGGTGAAGTTGTGCGGGTGCGGGTTGCACCGCTCGCCGGAGATCGCGTTGACGGCCTCGACCTGGTCGCTGCCGTACTCGTAGAGGCGGGCGTTCGCGAGCGCGACGATCTCGTTCTCGCGCACGCCCGGCTTCAGGGCGTCGACGATGTCCTGGTAGACCCCGTCGACCATCGCAGCTGCCTGGTTCAGCAGCATGATCTCGTCCTGGTTCTTGATCACCCGCGCGTCGAGCATGGCCTGCTGCGCGTCGGCGACGCGGAGACCCTGGCGCTCGAGCTCGAACAGGAAGGGCGGCTCGACGAGGTCGATCCCGAGCGGTGCATCGGCCAGACCCGCCGCGGACAGCAGCGACTTGATCTCGGCGACCGCGTCGCGCATGAGCCCGGCACCTCCCTCGGGCGCGACGGCGCCCTTGAAGCCGAGGAAGCCGGCCCGGTAGTGGTCATCCGGGACCCAGTCCGAGTAGAGCTTGTGGTGCCGCACCGCCGAGCCGAAGTCCCACAGGATCGGATCGTGCCCGCGCATGAGGAGCGCGTACCGGATCATCTTGTCGCCGAGTGCGCCACCGATCCACGTCTGCGTCGTGTAGCGGATGTTGTAGAAGTCGAACAGCAGGAACGCGCCGCACTCGCTCGCCTCCAGGGCCGCCTTGGCGCGGTCGAGTCGGTACCTCCGCAGCCGGTCGAAGTCGACGCGGTGCTCGTAGTCGACGCCGGCCTGGCCGGGCGCCCCGAGTGGGCGCGTGCCCGGCGGCCGCGGCGACGGCCGCTCGAACCGGGAGCCCCCCCGGGCGCCGTGCGCCCGGGGGTCGTCGTCCAGGATCGTCATCCGACCTGCTCCATGAGGTATGCCGGCGCCGACTCCGCCTCCAGCCCGTCGGTGACGTCCACGTCCTCGGGCCGCAGCTCGAGGCCGGCCCCGCGTGCCACCGTGAGCAGCAGGGTGGCGAAGTCGAGCTCGACGTTGCCGTTGCCGACCTCCTGGGCCACGATGTTTCGCGTCGCCGAGGCGATCGGCATGGGCACGGAGAGCTCGTGCCCTGCCTCGAGCCCGAGGTCGAAGTCCTTCTGCAGGAGCACGTTCGTGAACGTCGGCGTGAAGTCGAGGTTCACGAACGCGGGCGTCTTGTAGCGCGTGAAGACGGACCCCATCACCGAGTCGTTGAGGAAGCCCAGGAAGGCCTCGCGGCTGACGCCGCCCTTCTCGGCGAGCACCGTGATCTCGGCGAGGGACTGCGTGACGACGCCCAGGAAGACGTTGTGCGCGATCTTCACGAGCCGCGCCACCTCGCCCTCGCCCACGTAGGTCACGCCCCGGCCGAAGTGCTGGAGCACGGGCTCGACGGCGTCGAACGCCGAGCGAGGCCCGGATGCGGCGACGGTGAGCTTGCCCGCCGCGATGACGGCGGGATTCCCGCTGACCGGCGTCGCCAGCAGTTCGGCGCCGCGTTCCGCCGCCGCGGCGCGGAGCACCTCGCTCGCCGCGATCGAGACCGTCGACGAGTCGGCGAGGTACTTCGGCGCGTGCTCGGGATGCGTCAGCAGGCCGTTCGGTCCGGTGGTGACCTCGGCGAGGTCCTTCGGTGCGGAGACCATCGTGAACACGAGATCGCGATCGGCCAGGTCCACGGGTCGGGCGACGGACGTGGCGCCCTTCTCGACGAGGGGCCGGGCCTTCTCCGCGGTGCGGTTGTAGACGGTCACGTCGTACCCGGCGTCGATCAGGCGGTGCACGAGCTGCGAGCCCATGCGTCCGGTGCCGATCCAGCCGATGGTGGGGAGAGGAGTGGACATCAGATCATCCTTGCGTGGTGGTGGTGGTGGGACGGGACGAGGCGGAGTCGTCGACGTCGGCATCGCTGCCGTGCGCGACGGCGCCGCCGAAGTAGAGATCGGCGATCTCGGGGTTCTCGAGGATCTCGGCTGCGGGGCCGCTCAGCAGCACCCGGCCGCTCTCCATGACGATTCCGGTCGTGGCCATGCGCATGCCGAACCGCACGTTCTGCTCGACCATGAGGATCGCGGTCCCGCGCTCCCGCATGACGGAGACGGACTCGTCGATGACGCCGAGCGACCTCGGATCGAGGCCGAGCGACGGCTCGTCGAGCAGCACGAGCTTCGGATCGAGCATGAGCGACCGGGCGAACTCGACCATGCGCCGTTGGCCGCCGGAGAGCAGGCCGCATCTCGTGTTGAGCCGGCTCTTCACGAGCGGGAACTGGTCGAGCACGTGCGCGAGGCGATCGCGCACGAGCGCGCGCTCGCGTCGGATCACGTAGGCACCCATCAGGATGTTCTCGCGCACCGTCAGGTTCGTGAACAGCCCGTTCGTCTGCGGCACCTGCGCGACGCCCCTGGCGAGGATCTCATCGGGCGCCAGGCCCGTGAGCTCGTCGCCGTCGAGGGTGATGGTGCCGCTGCTCGGTGTCAGCAGGCCGCTCACGGTCCGGAGCACGGTGGACTTGCCGGCCCCGTTCGGACCGACGATGCAGCCGAGCTCCCCGGCGCCGACCTCGAGGTCGACACCCTGGAGGACATTCCCGCCGCCGTATCCGGCGACGACGCCGCGCAGCCGGATCATCGGACGCTCCTTTCGGTGATGGAGTCCCCGGCGGACGCCGGTCGCCCCTCGAGCAGGTAGTCGTCGCCGAGGTACGCGTCGATCACGGCGGGATCCTTCTGGATGCGGTCGGGATCGCCTTCCGCGATCACGTGGCCCTTCGCGAGCACCCGGATCGGATCGCACAGCCCGAGCACGAACGGCATGTTGTGCTCGACCAGCAGGAAGGTCTTGCCCTGGCGGTTGAGGTCCCGGATGAGTTCACCCATCCGTTCGATCAGGGTCGGGTTGATGCCGCCGGCAGGTTCATCGAGCATGATCAGCTTCGGATCGAGCACGAGTACCTGGGCGAGCTCGATGAGCTTCTGCTGGCCGTACGACAGCGACCCCGCCTTGGCGTCGCGGTACGCCGACAGGCCGACGAAGTCCAGCAGCTCCATCGCTCGGGCCGCCTCGCTGCCGCTGACGGCACCGAGCCCGAGCTGCGGGACGGAGAAGCTCCGCAGGGGCGTCACGATGTTCTCGAGCACCGTCATCTCCCGGAAGAGGCGGGTGATCTGGAACGTCCGTCCCATGCCGCGGTGCGCCCGGCCCCAGGACGGGACCTTCTCGATGCGCTCGCCGTCGAGCAGGATCTCGCCCGCGTCGAGCGGCAGCGTTCCCGAGACGAGGTTGAACACCGTCGTCTTGCCCGAGCCGTTCGGCCCGATGAGCGCTGTGATCGACCCCTCGGGCACCGTGAAGGTGCAGTCGTCGACGGCCCGGTTGCCGCCGAACGCCTTGGAGACGCCGCGCACCTCGAGGAGCGGGCGGGCCGGCTCGGCCGGCGGTGCGACTCGCTCGGTCGTCGAGATCGTCGTCAGCGGCGAGGGCGCGAGACGTGCGCCGGAGAGCCCGACGCGTCCCCTGGTCCGCGCCTGCTCGATGAGGCCCTGCAGCGAAGGCAGGATGCCCTTGGGCAGGAGCACGACGAGGACCAGGAGGAGGCTTCCGAAGAGCACGAGACGGAGGTTGCCGCCGCCCTGCAGCGGACCGATCGACAGGTTGTTCGCGAACGTGTTCAACGGCTCGATGAGGAAGGCGCCGAGCACCGGGCCGAACAGCGTCCCGCGTCCGCCCAGGATGACGGAGAGCACGATCTGCACGCTGAACAGGATCGAGAACATGTTGATCGGGTCGACGAACCCGAGGTAGTAGGCGTATACCCCGCCCGCCATGCCCACGAAGAGCGCGCTCGCGGCGAACGCGAGCACCTTGTAGATCGGTGCGTTCACGCCGACCGTGCCGGCCTTGCCCTCGTCCTCGCGGATGGCGATGAGCCCGAGCCCGAACTTCGTGCGGCGGATCCACCAGCTCATGAGCAGCGACAGGCCGAGCAGGATGACGAGCGCGATGTGGAACGGCCAGTCGCCCCATTCGCGCGGCCAGTCCGGCAACGGCATCGTGATGCCGGCGGTGCCGTTCGTGAGCTCGTCCCACTCGATCGCGACGAACTGCACGAGGAAGAGGAACGCGATCGTGATGATCACGAACGACGGACCCCGTGAGCGGTAGGTCACGAGCCCGAGCAGGGCGGCCATGGCCGCGGAGAGCACGCCGCCGACCGCCACCCAGGCGAACGGCGACACGTCGGGCACCGCGCGGGCGAGGATCGCGACCGTGTACGCCCCGATGCCGACGAACGCGAACTGGCTCAGCGACAGGTAGCCGGCGTAGCCGGTGATGATGTTGAGCCCGACGGCGCCGATGGCGAAGACGAGGGCGATGATCACCGTGTTCTGCGCCGATCGACTCGGCGAGAGCGGGAAGAGCACCAGCACGACGGTCGCGATGGAGAGCACGAGCATCGTGGCGATGCGGATCGTCCGGGGCCGCGCCCAGACCGGCACCGAGTCCGTGGACCGGTCCGGCGGGACCGGGAGATTGGTCGTGTAGGCCGAGCCCTTGTCGATGCTCATGCGACGGCATCCTCTCTGAGTCGCTGCCCGAGGATGCCCTGGGGGCGGACGAGCAGCACGATGAAGATCACGAGGAACGGCACTGCGACCACCCACGACGCACCCAGCCAGAGCGTGGCGAGCTGCTCGGCGACGCCGATGACGAGCGCCCCGATGACCGCACCCGGGAGGCTTCCGAGGCCGCCGAGGACGACGATCGCGAGCAGCCTGGCGATCCACTGGTAGTGGCTGCCCGGGATGAACGGGTAGGTCGCGGCGATGATGGCGCCTCCGGCGCCGAGCGTCGCGATCCCGATGCCGAACGTGGTCGCCGCGATCGCCTTGACGCTGACGCCGACGAGCAGCGCCCCGCTCTCGTTCGCGGACGAGGCGCGGATGGCGCGTCCCGCCCAGGTGTGGTCGAGGAGCAGGTGCAGGCCGACGAGCACCACGACCGCGATCCCCGCCGCGATGAGCGTGGCGGTCGGGACGTAGAACGGACCGACGGTGATCGAGGCATCCGTGTACGCGGTGCGCACGGCCGCCGACTGGTTGCCCCAGACGAATCCCATGACGCCCTCGAGGAGCAGTGCGATGCCGAACGTCGCGAGGACCGACATGCTGACGTGGCTGCTGCGGACGTGCCGCACGATCAGCACGTAGGCGAGCCAGCCGACCGCGAACATCACGACCGTGAGGATCGGGATGCTCACGAGCGGGTCGAGGCCGAACCACTGCCAGAGGCTGAACGTCAGGAAGGCGGCGAGGATGGCGAACGCGCCGTGGGCGAGGTTGATCACCCGCATCACGCCGAACACCAGGGTGAGGCCGGATGCCATCAGCGCGTAGACCGCGCCGACGAGCAGCCCCGAGATGAGCGCTTGGATGAGGTTCATGAGATCGACCCGTTCGGCTCAGAACGCCGTGCCGCGCCAGCGGAGGATCTCGTCGGTCGTCGCGACGTCGGCCGGGAGCACGACCTCGCTCACCCCGTCGTGCCACTGCCCGACCAGGAACTGGCCGTCCGGGCTCCCGTCCTCGTTCCAGGTGAGCGTGCCGAGGATCGTCTCGACGCTGTTCTCGCGGAGCCAGTCCGCCAGCGCCGCCTGGTCGTCGTAGCCGCCGACGCCCTCGACCGCCGCGGCGACGACCTGGGCTGCGGCGAAGCCGTCGGCCGCGTCCTCGGGCGGCAGGCCGCCGAACATCTCGTCGTACTTCGCGACGAAGTCCGCGTTCCCGCTCGTCTCGGCGGCGACGTGGTAGCTCGAGGAGAAGAACACGCCCTGCGCGTTGTCCTCGCCGACACCCTCGAGGTACTGCTCCCCGTAGGTCGGGGACGAGCTCTGGTAGAGCATTTCGGGGGCGTACCCGGCGCGGTTCATGGCCCGGACGAAGTTCACGCCGTCCTCGAACTGCGCTCCCTGCACGACCAGTTCCGCGCCCGAGTCGCGGATGGCGCTCACGATCGCGTCGAAGTTCTTCGTGGTCGCGGGGTAGACGTCGGCGTAGACGGTCTCGACGCCGGCGGCCTCGAGGGTCTCGCGCACGCCGTCGACGACGGGAGCGGCGAACGGATCGTCGAGGGACGGGTAGGCCGCGGTCGCCGGGCGATCGCCATCGGGGAGCTCGGCGACCCAATCGGCGAACGGCTTCGCCTGCGTCGAAGCGATCGCCTGCTGCGAGAAGAAGATGTACTCGAATCCGCGGTTGAACATGTCGGGCGAGGCGCACGACGGGCAGACGTAGAGCATGCCGGCTCGTTCGGCGACCGCCGATGCCGGGATGTTGAGCAGCGAGGACTGCGTGCCGAGCAGCAGGTCGACGCCGTCCTGGTCGATGAGGGTGTTGTAGTTCGTGACGACGGCGTTCTGGTTCGTGGCGTCGTCCTTCACGGTGATCTCGACGTCGCGGCCGAGCAGGCCACCTGCCTCGTTCTGGAGTTCGACCCAGACCTCGTACCCCTGCTGGGTGTCGAGACCGCCCTGGCTGAACTCGCCGGTGAGCGGGAGCGAGGCCCCGATGACGATGGGGCCGTCGCCGCCGGCGTCGGCTCCGGAGGCATCGGGTGCGCATGCCGCCGTTCCGAGGAGCACGGCCGCGGCTCCGACCGATGCGAGCGCGGCGCGCGGACTGATGGGATTGCGCATGGCTTCCAACCTCTCTGTCAGATTCGATGCGGGATGCGACGGGGGGATTTGCGCATCTGTTTCTGCAATCGATTGCGGTCAGTTTAGGCACGCATCGAGGGGTTGTCAACGGCGGAGTCTCAGTCCGTCCTGGCTGGCGCGGTCGACGCGCGGACGACGAGCTCCACGGGCATCGAGACGCTCACGGGCCGCTGCGCCCCGGTCTCGATCGCCGTGAGCAGCAGACGCGCCGCCTCGGCCCCGATCTCCTGGAGGGGCACGTGGACGGTCGTGAGCGCCGGCGAGAAGTCCGCGGCGAAGGGCATGTCGTTGAAGCCGATGATCGAGACGTCGTCCGGGACCCTGAGGTCGTGCGCGTGCAGTGCGCGGACCGCCCCGAGGGCGACGAGGTCGTTGCCGGCGAAGACCGCGGTCGGGCACGTTCCCGTCGCGATGATGCGCTCCATCGCCGCCGCGCCCGCCTCCGCGGTGAGCGCCCCGGCGTCCACCACCGACCCGGTGACGCCCGGCTCGGCCGCGCAGAGGGCCTCGAACACCTCGGCGCGCGCCCTGGTGGTCGAGAACGTGCGCGGACCCGCGAGGTGCACGATGCTGCGGTGCCCCAGCCCGAACAGGTGGCGGAGCGCCGCCTCGACACCGCCGCGCTGGTCACCCGTGACGGCGGGGTAGAACCCCGCCCCCGACTCCCGGTTCACCATCACGGCGGGAACCCCGGACTCCTGCGCTCGTCGCAGCATCGGCTGGTCCTCGAGTCGCCCGGTCGCGATGACGAACCCGTCGACGCGCCGCTGCAGCAGCGACTCGAAGACGGATGCCTCCACGTCCTCATGACCGTCCGTGTTCGCGAGCAGGGCGGTGTACCCGCGCGGCTGCAGGACGCGCTCGATGCCGCGGACCATGGGCGGGAAGATCGGGTTCATCAGGTCGGGGATGATGACGCCGACCGTCATCGACACGCTCGTCCGCAGCCCCCGCGCCATCGCGTTCGGCACGTAGCCCAGCTGCCGGGCCGCGCGCTTGACCCGCTTGACCGTGTCGGCGTTCACCTGGTCGCGCGTCCGCGGATCGAGCGCTCGGGACACGGTGGCCTTGTGGACCTCGGCGAGCTTCGCGACGTCGTCCATCGTCACACGCTTGGGCATCCGTCCCCCGGTCTCCCGCCCCTCGGCGGGTCATGCTTCCCGTTCACGGTACCCCGCCCGGCTCACGGGGGCCGCGATCATGAACGCGCCGCCGGCGACCGCGGCGACCGCGAACAGCAGGCCCAGCCTTCCGCCGGCGACCGCCAGTCCGCCCAATCCCGCGCCGATCGCCCCGCCGCCGAACAGGGCGACCGCGAACAGGGCCATGCCGATGGGCCGGGAGCGCAGGACGGCGTCGGACATCCAGACCTGCAGCTGGATGTGCCCGGTGGCCCAGGCGAGCCCCAGCAGCAGGGCGGCGACCGCCACCGTCGCCGCATCCGCCCGGACCGCGAGGAGGGCGTACCCGGCGAGGATCGCGGCGCCGGCGATGCCGAGCATGACGGACCCGCCGATGCGCCGCACGACGACCCGCACGAGCAGGCTCCAGCCGATGACCGCCACGCCGTACACCGACGTCACGAGCCCTGCCACGAGCGTGCCGGCGCCCGCCTGCTCCGCCGCGAGCGGAAGGTAGCTGAGCACGCCGACCAGGAGTGCGCCCTCGACGAGGGTGAGCGCGAGCACGGTGACGGCCCACGGGTCGCCGAGCACGACTCGGAACCCCGCCAGGACCGGCTGCGACGGCGCGGCCGGCGCGGGCTCGCGCACCCGCGCGAAGAGGACCGCGAGGACGACGCCGAGCACCGTCGCCCCGATCGGCACGAGTCTCCAGACGCCCAGGTCTCCGGCGAACGCGGCGCCGAGCGTCCCCGCGGTCATGCCCAGCGAGAGGGCCGCGGCGAGGTTCGCCGCGGCGACGCCGCGGGAGCGGAGGTCGAGGTGGTCCCCGATCCAGACGAGCGCCGCGGGCACGATGGCCGCGAACCCCGCCCCGGCGACGATCCGCGCGACCGCGAGCGAGACGGGATCCCACGCGACGGCGGTGCCGAACTGGCCCAGGGATGCCACGACGAGCGCGAGCACGATCACCCGGATCCGGCCGAGCCGCGTCGAGGCGATCCCCCAGCCGAGCTGCCCGATCGCGTAGGCGGCCACGTACGCGGTCATGGCGATGGCGACGACCGCCGGGTCGACCGCGAACTCGACGGCCACGGTCGTGAAGAGCGGCGGCAGCACGGCTCGGTCGGCGAACGTGAGGAACGCCGCGAACAGGAGCAGCGGCAGCACCACCTTCTCGGACCTCATGGCGAACGCTCCAGTCGCGTTGAGTCGGTCGGACTCGCAATCGATTGCAGCAATCGTAGGGCACGTTCGGCGCCGGCGCCATCCGCCCTCGGACGCCCGCGACTACGCTGGACCTGATGAGCGGCACACTCTCGATCACGTCGGCGATGACCGATCCCGCACTGCTCGACCTTCCGTGGGACCTTCCACTCGAGGCCTGGCCCAGCGAGCACATCGCCGCGCTTCCCAAGGGCATCTCCCGGCACCTCGTCCGCTTCGCCCACCTCAGCGGACACGTCGTGGCCATCAAGGAGACGACGGCCGAGATGGCCAAGGGCGAGTACGAGATGCTCCGGACGCTGCAGCGCATGGAGATCCCGTGCGTCGAGCCGGTGGCCGTCATCACGAATCGCACGGATGCCGACGGCGAGGCCCTCAGGCCCGTGCTCGTCACGCGCCACCTCAGGTTCTCGCTCCCCTACCGCGCACTGTTCTCGCAGACGCTCCGGCCCGACACCGCGACACGACTGGTCGACGCCCTCGCCGTGCTGCTGGTCCGCCTGCACATCATCGGCTTCTTCTGGGGCGACGTCTCGCTCTCCAACACGCTCTTCCGCAGGGACGCCGGCGCGTTCGCGGCGTACCTCGTCGACGCCGAGACCGGCAAGCTCTACGAGGGCGGCCTCTCCAACGGGCAGCGCGAGAACGACCTCGAGATCGCGCGCGTCAACATCGCGGGCGAACTGCTCGACCTCGAGGCGGGCGGCCGCGTCGCCGACGAACTCGACCCCGTGCGCATCTCGGACGGCATCGTCGACGCCTACCGCAAGCTCTGGAGCGAGCTCACGGGCAGCGAGTCCTTCGGCGTCGCCGATCGCTGGCGCATCAACGAACGGGTGAACCGGCTGAACGACCTCGGCTTCGACATCGAGGAGCTCGCCATCCGCACCGACACGACCGGCACCACGCTGCGCATCCAGCCGAAGGTGGTCGACGCCGGGCACCACCAGCGCCGGCTCCTGCGGCTCACGGGCCTCGACGCCGGCGAGAACCAGGCGCGCCGCCTGCTCAACGACCTCGACTCGTACCGGGCCACCTACCGCCGGGACGAGGACGAGGAGATGGTCGCGCACGAGTGGCTCATGCGCGTCTTCGAGCCCGTCGTCCGCGCGGTGCCGCAGGAGCTGCGCGGCAAGCTCGAACCCGCCGAGGTGTTCCACGAGCTGCTCGAGCACCGGTGGTACATGGCGCAGACCGAGAGCCGCGACATCCCCCTCGCCGAGGCGCTCACCGCGTACATCAACGACGTGCTGCGCCACCGCCGAGACGAGGCGACCGTCATCGGCCCGCCCACGGAGGCGATCACGGCGGAGCTCCCTGCGGTTGCCCCCGACACCGCCGCCGTCGCGGTGCACGACCCCGACGACGAGGGCGACTGGCGCCTCAAGGTGTGAGCCGCCGGGCGGTCCCCGCCGGGCGACTCCGACGTCGGACGGCTCGGGCTACTCCGGGGACTCGGCGCGCAGCTTGGAGATCTCGTAGAGCGTGACGGATGCCGCGATGCCGGCGTTCAGCGACTCGGTCGACGCCGAGATGGGGATCGACACCACTGCGTCGCAGGTCTCCGTGACGAGGCGCGAGAGGCCCTTGCCCTCGGAGCCGACGACGATCACGATCGGCCGGTCCGCGAAGTCGAGGCCCGGGAGCGACACGTCGCCGCCGCCGTCGAGACCGAGCACGAAGACGCCCCGCTCCTTCAGCGCCTTCAGCGTCTGCGTGAGGTTCGAGGCCATCGCGACGGGCACGCGTGCGGCGGCGCCCGCCGACGTCTTCCACGCGGACGCGGTCACGCCGACGCTCCGGCGCTGCGGCACGATGACGCCCTGGCCGCCGAAGGCGGCGGTCGAGCGGATGATCGCGCCGAGGTTGCGCGGATCCGTGACGCCGTCGAGCGCGACGAACAGGGGCGTCTCGCCGGAGTCGACGACCTCGTCGAGCAGGTCGACCGGGTGCGCGTACTCGTACGGCGGGACCTTGAGCGCGATCCCCTGGTGCACCCCGCCTTCACCGGCGAGTCGATCGAGCTCGGGACGCATGACCTCGAGGATGGCGATGCCGCGGTTGGTGGCGACCTTCAGGGCCTCCTTGACGCGGTCGTCCATCTCGATCCGGGCGGCGATGTAGAGCGTCGTGGCCGGGATCCGGGTGCGGAGGGCCTCGACGACGGCGTTGCGCCCGGTCACGATCTCGGACTCGTCGCCCGACTTCGACCGGCGTGCCGCGCCCGACGCGCCGCGCGGGGCGCCGGACCGCTGCCCGCCGCGCCCGCCGGACTTCGCTGCGGCGCGCTCGGCGGCCGCCTTGCGCTTGTGCGCCTGGTGGTACGGACGGTCCTCGGCCTTCGGCGTCGGGCCCTTGCCCTCGAGGGCCTTGCGGCTGTGGCCGCCGGTCCCGACCTTCTGGCCCTTGCCCTTCTTGCGCACGGCTCCCGCGCGAGGCTTTCCGCTGCTGCCCTTCATGAGGTGAGGCTCCAATGCGTTCCGGTCTGGCTGTCTTCGATGGTGATGCCGGCATCGGCGAGCTCGGCGCGGATGCGATCGGCTGCGGCCCAGTCCTTCGAGGCGCGCGCGGCGCGGCGATCCTCGAGGAGTCTGGCGACGAGGGTGTCGAGCGCGGTGGCCGCGGGGCCGGCATCCGTCGCCCACATGGAGTCGGTCGGGTCGATGCCGAGCACCCGGACCATGGCGAGCACCTGCCCGCGCAGGCCTGCGGCGGTCGCGAGATCCTCGCCGTCGAGCGCCTGGTTGCCGGCGCGCACGGTCTCGTGCAGCACGCCGAGCGCCTGCGGCACGCCCAGGTCGTCGTCCATCGCCTCGGCGAACGCGTCCGGCCACGTGGCATCCGCACCCGCTTCGGCGTACCGGGTGCCGGCGAGGCGCCGCTCGACGCGCGTGAGGAACGTGCGGATGCGGTCGACCGCCGCCTCGGCGTCGGCGAGCGAGTCGGGCGAGTAGTCGAGCGTGGATCGGTAGTGCGCCTGGCCCAGCAGGTACCGGACCGCGAGCGGCGAGGCGAGCTCCGTGAGCTCATGCGCGTAGACCGAGTTGCCGAGCGACTTCGACATCTTCTGTCCGCCGATGTTCACGAGGCCGTTGTGCACCCAATGGCGCGCGAAACCATCACCGGCAGCGGTGGACTGGGCGAGCTCGTTCTCGTGGTGCGGGAAGCGCAGGTCGAGGCCGCCCCCGTGGATGTCGAACTCCGCACCGAGGTAGCGTGCGGCCATCGCCGAGCACTCGATGTGCCATCCGGGACGGCCGGGACCCCACGGCGACTCCCATCCGGCCGAGCGCGGCTCGGTCGGCTTCTGCCCCTTCCACAGTGCGAAGTCGCGGGGGTCGCGCTTGCCACGCGGGTCGGAGTCGGCAGCGGCCTCCATGTTCTCGCGCGTCTGCCGGGTCAACTCGCCGTAGGCCGGCCAGCTGCCGGTGTCGAAGTAGACGTCGCCGGAGCCGTCGGGCGCCGGATAGGCGTGCCCGCGATCGATGAGCCGCTGGATGATCCGCTGCATCTGCGTGACGCTCGCGGTCGCCCGCGGCTCGTACGTCGGCGGCAGGATGCCGAGCGCGTTGTAGGCGGCGGTGAACTCGAGCTCGACCCGGTACGCGAGCGACCACCACTGCTCGCCGATGCCCTCCTCGGCGGCGGCGTTCAGGATCTTGTCGTCGATGTCGGTGACGTTGCGGACGAAGGTGACCGCGTACCCGCTCGCAACGAACCAGCGACGCATGATGTCGTAGACGAGCGCGCTCCGGAGGTGCCCGATGTGAGGGCTCGACTGCACGGTCGGTCCGCAGACGTACATGCCGACGTGCCCCTCCTCGAGGGGCACGAAGTCACGCAGGGCCTGGGCCTTCGAATCGTGGAGTCGTACGGTCACGGGTCAAGCGTACCGGCGCGCGTGCTGCTCGACCGGTCAGGCGCGTCCGGAGGCCGGGACGATGAGCGCGGTCGCGATGGCGGTGACGCCCTCACCGCGGCCAGTGAAGCCGAGCCCGTCGGTCGTGGTCGCGGCGACGCTCACCGGCGCACCCACGAGGCCCGTCAGCAGGGCCTCCGCCTCCGCACGGCGGGGCGCGAGCTTCGGTCGGTTGCCGACGACCTGCACGGAGACGTTGCCCACGCGCCATCCGGCGGCGGCCAGCCGGCGCACGGTCTCGGCGAGGAACACCTCGCCGTGGGCGCCCGAGAACCGGGGGTCGACGGTGCCGAACATGCCGCCGATGTCGCCGAGGCCGGCGGCGGCGAGCAGCGCGTCGCAGATCGCGTGGGCGACCGCGTCGCCGTCGCTGTGGCCGGACAGGCCCCGCTCCCCCGGCCACTCCAGGCCGGCCAGCCACAGCGGGGTGCCGTCGGCGGCGTCGAAGGCGTGGACGTCGATGCCGGTGCCGACGCGCGGCACCGGAGCGTGGGCGGGCAGCGCGCGAGGGGCCGAGGGCTCGGCCGCGGACGCGGCACGCTCGGCCAGCTCCTGCGCGGCGCGCCTGAGGTCGGACGGCACCGTGACCTTGAACGCGCGCGCGTCGCCCGGCACCACGTCGACCGGCACACCGGCGGCGGCGGCGAGAGCCGCGTCATCGGTGAAGTCGGCCCCGGCGGCCACGTACGCCGATTCGAGCACCTCGCGAGGAAAGCCCTGCGGCGTCTGCACCACGGCGAGCTCGGAGCGGTCCACGGTCTCGAGGACGTGCCCCTCGCCGTCGACGCGCTTGACGGTGTCGACGACGGGCAGGCCCGGGACGATCCCGTGTCCGCGCGCCTCGACCGCGGCCGCGACCTCGTCGAACACCGCGGAGGGCGCGAGCGGCCGGGCCGCGTCGTGCACGAGCACGACCTCGATCTCGCGCGGGAGCTCGGCGAGACCGCGGGCCACGGACTCCTGCCGTGTCAGGCCGCCTGCGACGACCACGAGGTCGACGGATGCCGCGGCCGCGCGCGGCGCGCAGCGCTCGCGCACCTCGTCGACGCGTTCGGCGGGGGCCACCACCACCACGTACGGCGCCTCGCGCATGCCGAGGACGGCATCCAGGGCGACGCCGAGGATCGTGTCGCCGCCGAGGGGGACGAGGGCCTTGGGTTCCGGGTGCCCGAGCCGGGTGCCGGAGCCGGCGGCGACGACGATGACGGCGACGGTGGAGTCGTTCACGGTTCCACCGTAGTGGCCGTCCCGGCTCAGGTGCGGGCCGATGGCAAGGTTCCGATCCGCACCCGGAGACGACGATCGCCGCCGTGCGCATCAGCGCCGGCGGCGATCGTCGAATGGGCTCGGCCTAGGAGGCGAGCACCTCGTCGAGGACGGTCGAGGCCTGCTCCTCGTCGGTCTTCTCGGCGAGTGCGAGCTCCGAGATCAGGATCTGGCGGGCCTTGGCGAGCATTCGCTTCTCGCCGGCGGACAGGCCGCGGTCCTGGTCGCGGCGCCACAGGTCTCGCACGACCTCCGACACCTTGATGACATCACCCGAGGCGAGCTTCTCGAGGTTCGCCTTGTAGCGGCGCGACCAGTTGGTCGGCTCCTCGGTGAAGGGGGCGCGAAGCACCTCGAAGACCTTGTCGAGGCCCTCCTTGCCGATCACGTCACGAACGCCGACCAGGTCGACGTTCTCGGCGGGCACCTCGATCACGAGGTCACCCTGCGTGACGTTCAGCTTGAGGTAGAGCTTCTCTTCGCCCTTGATGATGCGTTTCTTGACTTCGACGATCGTTGCGGCACCGTGGTGGGGGTAAACGACGGTCTCGCCAACCTCAAAAAGCATGAATAGACGTCCTTTCGGCAACTTTCAGGATATCACACCGAGGTAGTGCTAAGGTTCCGCCTCCGCTCCCGGGCGACCTCGACGCCGTAGGCTACACTCGACTCGATCCCACGCGCGCGGGTCGCATTCCGCTGCGCGCACGCTCGTCCTTGGAGGTTCTGTGAAGGCGCGTCTCGCGGCATCCGCTGCACTGGCTCTCGGCATCGCCATCGGCGGCAGCGGGTGCGCCATGCTGACCTACCAGGCGACCACCGAGAAGTACGACCCCAGCGACGGCGTCTCCGCCGATGTCGGCGCACTCGACGTGCGGAACGTCCTCGTGGTGAGCGACGAGGGTGAAGAGGGCAACCTCGTCATCTCCGTCACGAACACCGGAACCGACGACGAGACCCTCTCCCTGCAGTTCGTCGACCAGGGCGACACCTTCGAGATCGATGTCGACGGCGGCGAGACCGTCTCGCTCGGCACCGCCGAGGAGGAGCCGCTGCTCATCGAGAACCTCGATGCCGAGGTGGGCGGCCTCGTCTCCGTCTACCTGCAGGCCGGCAGCGCCGAGGGCGTCGAGATCCAGGTACCCGTCCTCGACGGCCGCCTCCCCGAATACGAGGACCTCGTCCCGTAGGGGAAGCCACGACCACGAGAGCGGATGCCACGGCGCGAGTCGGCGGCATCCGCTCTCTCGTTCTCCGGCTACGCCTCGAACCGGTAGCCGAGGCCGCGCACGGTCACGAGCTGCACGGGCTCGGAGGGCGTGACCTCGATCTTCGACCGGATCCGCTTGATGTGGACGTCGAGGGTCTTCGTGTCGCCGAAGTAGTCGCTCCCCCACACGCGGTCGATGAGCTGGCCGCGCGTGAGGACGCGGCCGGCGTTGCGCATGAGCAGTTCGAGCAGCTCGAACTCCTTGAGCGGCATCGCGACCGCCTCGCCGTCGACCTCGACCGTGTGGCGGTCGACGTCCATCCTGACCCGACCTCCCTCGATGACGGCGTCGTCGAGGTCGCTCGGCTCGATGCGACGGCGGAGCACCGCGCGGATCCGCGCGAGCAGCTCGCGCGTCGAGTAGGGCTTCGTCACGTAGTCGTCGGCGCCGAGCTCGAGCCCCACGACGATGTCCACCTCGGAGTCCTTGGCGGTGAGCATGATGATCGGCACGTTGGAACGCTGGCGGATCTCGCGGCAGACCTCGGTTCCCGGCAGGCCGGGGAGCATGAGGTCGAGCAGCACGAGGTCGGCGCCGTCGCGGTCGAACGCGGCCACCGCGGCGAGTCCGTCGGCGGCCACCTCCACCTCGTAGCCCTCGCGTTCGAGCAGGAAGCTGAGCGGTTCGCTCAGCGCGATCTCGTCCTCGACGAGCAGGATGCGGGTCACTCTCGGTCTCCTCGGGATGGCGCGGCCGGAAGTACCGCGGCGATACGGGTCTTGGTGTCCTGGGCGACGGGTGCCGGTGCCTCGGACGCCGGCGGGGCGGCATCCGCGGGCTCGCGTTCGATCGGTCGCTCCGCGAGCGGCAGGCGGATCGTGAACGTCGAGCCGCGGCCGGGCCGCGACCATACGCGGACGTCGCCGCCGTGGTTCTGCACCGTGTGCTTGACGATGCTGAGGCCGAGACCGGAGCCGCCCGTGTTCCGCGAGCGCGCCTGGTCGACGCGGTAGAAGCGCTCGAACACGCGGTCGAGGTCCTCCGGCGCGATGCCGATGCCCTGGTCGGCGATCGAGATCTCGACGGCGTCGTCGTCGACGATCACGCCGACCCCGACCCGCCCGCCCTCGCTCGAGTACGCGATCGCGTTCGAGATGAGGTTGTGCAGGGCCACGACGAGGAGCGCCTCGTCGCCGTAGACCTCGGCGCGGGACTTCGCCCGGACGGCGACGTCGACGCCCTTCGCCGCGGCGACCACGCGGTTCTGGTCGACCGCGGCGGCCACCACGCGGTCGACCTGGACGAGCTCGTCGCGCCGGAGCGCATCGCGCGCCTGCAGCCGCGAGAGCTCGATGACCTCACCCGTGATGTGAGCCAGCCGGGTCGACTCGACCCCGAGGCGGTCGGCGAAGCGGCGCACCTGCTCGGGCTCGTCGGCGGCCTGGTCGATCGCCTCGGCGAGCAGGCTCACTGACGCGATCGGGGTCTTCAGCTCGTGGCTGATGTTCGCGATGAAGTCGCGCCGCACCTCGTCGAGCCGGTGCGCCTCGGTGCGGTCGTCGGCGAGCAGGAGCACGAACCGCGTGCCGAGACGGGCCACGCGGACCTGGAGCTGCATCGTCGCGTCGCCGAACGGCCCCCGCGGGAGCTCGATCTCGAGCGCGACGGGCTCGCCCGTCCGGCGCACGGCCGAGACGAGGTCGACGAGCTCGGCGTGCGCGAGCATCTGGTTGCGGACCAGTCCCATCGCGAGGGCGCCGGGCGACGCCCGCAGCACGTTGTTGGACGGATCGAGCACGACGCCGGCGGACTCGAGGACGTCGAGCACCTGGTCGACGCCGTCGGGGATGGTCGGTGCGACGACGCGGGCCGCGCTCTGGCCGCGTCGTTCGGCCATGTGCAGCACGACCGTGAACCCGGCCCCGAGGAGGATGCCGAAGGTCAGCGCGACCAGCACCGACCAGGTGGAGTCCATGGCACCACCCTAACCATGCCGGTCACCCCCCTTTGCCCCGGGCGGACGCCGGCCGGGGGTAGGTTAGGGAGAGTTCAGCAGCACGGCACCTGCCGTTCACCTTCGACGGCGAGGATGTCGCGTGCCGGTCCGTGACCGGTCATCCCGCGTGCCCGGCGTGGGATCCCGAGACCATCGAAGGGGTCAAACACATGCGTGAGGTGTTCCAGCAGGAACTGCGCGAGGTTCAGGACGGCCTCGTCGAGATCGCGACGCTCGTCGCCCAGGCCATCGAGAAGGCGACGCGCGCGTTCAACGAGTCGAACGTCAGCCTCGCCGAGGAGGTCATCGCCGACGACCACCTGATCGACCAGCGCGCCCAGGCGCTCGACGAGCTCGCCATCACGATCCTCGCCCGGCAGCAGCCCGTGGCACGCGACCTGCGCATCGTCGTCAGCGCGCTGCGCATCTCGGCCTCGCTCGAGCGCATGGGCGACCTCGCGACGCACATCTCGCAGCTGGCCCGGTACCGCTTCCCCGACAAGGTGGTGCCGAAGTCCCTCCGCCCGACCTTCATCGAGATGGGGGCGCTCGACGTCGAGATCGCACGCAAGCTCGTCACCCTCCTCGAGAACGAGGACGTCGAGCTGGCCAAGGCCATCCGCAACGAGGACGACAAGGTCGACGCCCTGCACCTCTCGGTGTTCGACAAGGTGCTGGGCGAGACCTGGAAGGGCCAGGCCGTCGACACCGTCGACTCGACCCTGGCCAGCCGGTACCACGAGCGGTTCGCCGACCACGCCGTCGCGATCGCCCAGAAGGTCGACTACCTCGCGACCGGCGACTGGGTGCCCGAGCCGGTCGGCTGACCGGGCCCCGATACCGTCACGCGACGAGGGCCGAGCGGATGCGACATCCGCTCGGCCCTCGTCGGCGTGTGCGACCGGTTACTTCTTGCCCTGCGCGGCCACGGCCGCGGCGCCCGCGGCGGCGGCCTCGGGGTCGAGGTACTCGCCCGGCTTGGTCGGCATGAATTCGTCCCCGAGCTCGTAGACGAGCGGGATGCCGGTCGGGATGTTCAGTTCGGCGATCTCCTCGTCGGAGATCCCGTCGAGGTGCTTCACGAGCGCGCGCAGCGAGTTGCCGTGCGCCGTGACGAGCACCGTCTTGCCCGCCCGGAGGTCGGGGATGATGTCGGACTCCCAGTACGGGAGCATGCGCGCGATGACGTCCTTCAGGCACTCGGTGCGGGGCATCTCGTCGTCGGAGAGGTTCGCGTAGCGCGGGTCGCCGACCTGCGACCACTCCGCGTCGTCGGCGAGGGGCGGCGGCGGCGTGTCGAACGAGCGGCGCCAGAGCATGAACTGCTCCTGGCCGTACTTCTCCAGCGTCTCCGCCTTGTCGAGGCCCTGCAGGGCACCGTAGTGGCGCTCGTTGAGGCGCCACGAGCGACGCACGTCGATCCAGAGGCGGTCGGCCGCCTCCAGCGCGAGATCGGCGGTCTGGATCGCGCGGGTCAGCACCGACGTGTGCAGCACGTCGGGGAGCACCCCCTTCTCGACGAGCAGCTCGCCGCCGCGGGTCGCCTCCGCGCGACCCTGGTCGCTGAGCCGGACGTCGACCCAGCCGGTGAACAGGTTCTTCTGGTTCCAGTCGCTCTGGCCGTGGCGCAGCAGCACGAGGGTGTAGACCATGCGGTCCAGCCTAGCGACCCCGTCGCCGCCGGCCGTCGGCGGGGTCGAACCGTGACGGATGACTCCGGCACCCGGGCCGCCCCGGCTGCGCCGTCCTGCGAGACTGGACGACATGCCGGTCGGATCGGTCACGCGGGGGACGACGAACACGAACCGCCTGCGCCGCGTCGATCGCTGGATCGCGGAGCAGGCGGCGTTCCGCCGCGCCGCCGAGCCGCTCGTGGTCGACCTCGGCTACGGGGCGAGCGGCGTGACCGCGTTCGAGCTCGCGGCGAGGCTCCGCCGCGTCCGGCCGGACGTCGCGGTGCTCGGGCTGGAGATCGACCCGGCTCGCGTGCGCGCCGCGGAGGTGCAGCTCGACGCGGTGCGCGCCGGCCGCACGCCCTTCCCCGACGACCTGCCCGTCTCGTTCGGCCTCGGCGGCTTCGAGGTGCCGGTGCCGGGCGATCGGAGGCCCGCCGTGGTCCGCGCGTTCAACGTCCTCCGCCAGTACGACGAGTCCGACGTCGCCGACGCCTGGGCCCGCATGACCGGCCGGCTGGCGCCGGGCGGCCTGCTCGTCGAGGGCACCTGCGACGAGGTCGGCCGCGTGTCGAGCTGGGTGGGCGTGACGGATGCCGGCCCGCAGAGCTTCACGATCAGCCTGCGCCTGACCGGGCTCGACGCCCCGTCGGTGGTGGCCGAGCGCCTGCCGAAGGCCCTGATCCATCGCAACGTCCCCGGCGAGCGCGTCCATGACCTGCTCGAGGCGCTCGACCGCGGCTGGCGCGTGCATGCGCCGCTGTCCGTGTACGGCCCGTCGCAGCGCTGGATCGCGCTCGCCCGCGACCTGCGCGATGCCGGATGGCCGGTGCGCGGCGGGGCGCGTCGCTGGCGCCTCGGTGAGCTCACGCTCGACTGGGCGTCGGTCGCACCCCGCTGAGCGGCGCCTCAGTCGCCCGGAAGCAGCGCCCGCGCCTCGTCGAGGTCGAGCCCGGACGCGGTGAGGAGGTCGACGAGGTACGGGCGCAGCGCTGCGAGCGTGTTCCGGTCGCCCTGCGAGCCGTCCGGGAGGATCGCGACGGGGTCGAGGTGCCGGAGGATCTCCGAGAAGCCCTGCCTCGCGATGGGCTGCTGCGCCACGTCGCGCAGCGACTCGTCGAGCACCTCCACGGCGACCGCGATCCGGGCGACCACGTCGGCGACCTCCGCGCGCGGACGTCCGTCCCGGAGGCTCCACTCGACCCGGCGCGCGATGATGCGGAGGTTGCGGGTCGCCAGGTCGACGCCCGACAGCATGGCCCGCTGCCGCTCCAGGTCGAACCTGGCTCGGCGCACGATCGGCGAGAGTCGCGCGATCGCGATGCCCGAGTCCACGCTCGCGGTCCACGCCTCGACCGCGGGCTGGGTGGCGCGGGCGCGGGAGAGCGCCCGCCCCGCGGCATCCGATTCGCCCCGGCCGAGTGCCGCCGCCAGCTCGAGCAGCACCGCGACGTGCTCGTCGAGCAGGCGCCGCCCGTCTCGGAGCGCCGTGCGGCGCGGATCGCGCGGGATGATCGCGGTCGCGAGGAGCGCGAACGCTCCGCCGACCACCGCGTCGAGGGTGCGGACGAACGGACCGCCCTCGGGTGCGGGCACGAGCATCACGAGCGAGCACTGGACGGCGGCGGCGATCGCGAACGACGCATTGCCCGACAGGAATCGCGCCACGGCGAGGGTCACCGCGAGCGCGAGCGCGTACTGCCAGATGCCGCTGCCCGCGACGAGCAGCAGCGCCTCTGCCAGGGCGATGCCGAGCGTCATCGCGACCACGGTCTCGAGCACCCGGACGGGGCGCGCATCGCGCACGAATCCGAGCGAGGTGATGGCGACCAGCGCGGAGATGAGCGGCTGCTCGTGCCCGACCACGAACAGGGAGAACGAGTACGCCGCGATCGCGGTCACGGTGATCTGCACGATCGCCGGCAGCGAGTCGCGGAGCCGACCGAGTCGACCGGCCAGCCGGGTCGCCCCGACGGGCGACCGGTTCACGGGCGGATGCCGAGCCTCGGCAGCCGCGGCAGGTCGACCGCCGCGGCGGCGCCCGCCGGCACGATCTCGACCTGCGCCGCAGCCACGTCGATGCCGTGGCTCTCGACGATGAGCTCGAGGTCGGCGGGCACGGAGCGCTTGATCACCGCGAGGGCGATCGGTCCGAGCTCGTGGTGCATGGCGGCCGAGGTGACGGCGCCGACCGGGCGTCGCTCCGCTGCCTCGCCGGCGGCGGGTTCGGGACGCGCCTTGAGTCCGACGACCGGATCGCCGGACTTCGGCAGGATCGTGTCGCTGCCGTCGAGGTGCAGCATCACCAGTCGACGCGGCGGCCGGCCCAGGTTCACGACCTTCGCGACGGTCTCCTGCCCGCGATAGCAGCCCTTGTGCAGGTCGACTGCGCTCCGCAGCCAGTCGAGCTCGTGAGGCAGCGTGCGCTCATCGACCTCGGTCGCGAAGCGCGGACGCCAGGCCGCGATGCGCAGCGCCTCGAGCGCGAGCGCCCCGGCGACCTCGACCGCCCCCGATCGCACGGCGCCGGCGAGGGCCGGAAGGGCGTCCCGCGCCACGATCGCCTCGGCGTAGTTCCAGTCGGCGCCCGCATGCCCGACCTCCGCGGCGTACCCGTATCCGTCGGGGAGCACCTGCCGCCACGAGTCGCGCCAGACCAGTGCGCCATCCGGGAGCTCGACCGGGAATCCGTCGCCGTGCGGCATCGCCGCGACCACGGCGAACCCGTCGCTGACGTCGGCGACCTCGACGCGCAGCATGAATCGCATGCGATCGAGCCACGTCGCGAGCCCGGGCGCCGCGCCGCCGTCGAGCACGAGCCACGTGCGCTCACCGTCGTCGACGACGTGCACGGCGTGCTCGACATGGCCCGAGGCGTCGAGGAACAACGCCTCGGCGCTCTCACCCGGGGCGAGGTGGTCGAGCGCGCGGCTCGCCATCGAGTTCAGCCACGACCGCCGGTCCGGACCGGCGACGGTGATCACGCCGCGGTCCGACAGGTCGACGATCGCGCGCCCCTCCTCGAGCCGTCGCTGCTCGACCATCGGGTTGCCGTAGTGCGCGGCGACCGCCTCATCGGGGGCGTCGCCGACGACCGCGCCGGGCAGCGCGAGGAACGGCGAACCGGACATCAGTCGACCTTCGCGAGCCGGGCGGACGCGTGCGTTCGCAGGTCCTGGCCGAGGGCCGCGATGTCCCACGCCCAGAGGAGGTGGTTCTCGACGAGCCCGTACAGTCGCGTGGCCGCGGCGTACTCCTTCGCGCCGGCGGTGCGCATGACGGCATCGGTCGCGAGGTCGATGCGCGGTCCCTTCACCTGCCCGAGGTAGAGCTCGCTCACGCCGCCCGGGTGCACGATCGAGACCTCGAGGTCGAATCCCCCGGCGTCGTTGCGCAGCGTCTCGACGGCCTCGGCGTCGGGGAACCGCGTCGCGCCGACCGCCGGCAGCATCGCCGGGCCCTGGTCGCCCTCTCCGAGCGGACGCGCGAGCCGCCAGTAGCCGGTCTCGGCAGCGAGCGGCGTCGGCTCGCCGTCGGCATCGGACGGGAAGAGCCACGTGTACGACGTGTAGTTGAGGTAGGGCAGGCCGTCGTGGCTGAAGCTCACGCGCTGTCCGAACTCGTGGGTGACCGAGCCGTCGCCGATGGCGTAGTCGATCACGCCGGAACCCTCCCAGACCCCGATGAGCCAGGAGAGCGGAACGAGCTCCGCGGGGAGGTCGACCGGCAGTTCGATCACGATCTAGCGCTGCCCCTTGAAGAGCTTGTAGACGACCACGCCGCTGATCCAGGCGATCGTGAGGCTCGCGAGACCGAGCAGGCCGATGAAGAAGAGTTCGAGCGCGAGCAGCGAGGACATGGTGCGAGTCTACCCGGTGCTCACCCGACGACCGGCAGCAGCGCGAGCGCCCCGACGGCCACCGGGACGACGGCTCCTGCGATCGACGCGCTGGCCCGTCCGACGTATCCCTGCGGCCTCCGCGAGGCGAGCTGCAGCAGCAGCGCCGCGATGACGGATGCCGCGAACACCATGCCGAGCACGCCGAGCGCGGCGTAGGGGCCGGCGTCGTGGAACCACACGCGCGTGCCCGACCATGCGAGGCCGACCACCACCGCGGACCCGATCGCGGAGATGAGCCACACGGTGGGCACGGCCCACCGTGCGAGGCCCGTCGCCGGCGCTCCCGCGTCGTCCTGCGTCACAGCGTCCGCCCTTCCCCGTGGTCCATCGCCGGTGTCCCGTAGTATTGACCGCACCTTACTACTGGAGTGTGTGCGTGGCGCAGCTGCTGATCCTGACGCCGGCAGCAAACGAAGACGTTCTTCCGGCCCTGTCTCTCCTGACACATCGAGTGCGCGTGATCCCGGCGTCACCCGACCAGTTGGTGCGCGCGCCCGAGGCCGACCTCGTCTTCCTCGATGCCAGGACCAATCTCGCCGGTGCGAAGGCACTCGCCCAGATCCTGCGGACGACCGGTCTCTCGGTGCCGCTGATCCTCGTCGTGACCGAGGGCGGACTCACCGCGGTGTCCTCCGACTGGGGCATCGACGACGTGATCCTCGAACATGCGGGCCCCGCCGAGATCGACGCGCGGATCCGGCTCGCGCTCGGCCGCGCGCAGGCGGCCCAGCCGGCCGAGCGCATCCAGACGTCCGGCGTCGTGATCGACGAGGCCAGCTACTCCGCGAAGGTCCACGGTCGCACGCTCGACCTGACGTACAAGGAGTTCGAGCTGCTCCGGTTCCTGGCGGCCCACCCGTCGCGCGTGTTCACGCGGGAGCAGCTGCTCAGCGAGGTGTGGGGCTACGACTACTTCGGCGGAACGCGCACCGTCGACGTCCACGTCCGCCGGCTGCGTGCGAAGCTCGGCGACCTCGACAGCCTGATCGGCACGGTTCGCAACGTGGGCTACCGCTTCAACGTCCACGAGGAGGACGAGCAGGACGCGAACGTCACCGCCCGGTGACCTGCGCTTCACCACCGCGCCGCGGCCCGGTGGCATGATGTGTGGATGACTGCGGAGAGCACCCTCGACGAAGACCGCACCTCGAGCGACTTCGACGACGACTTCGAACCGCTCGACACCGACGGTGCGCCCGAACTGCTCGACGAGCGATACCTCGACCGGGAGCTCAGCTGGCTCGCGTTCAACCAGCGCGTCCTCGAGCTCGCCGAGGACCCCCGCCTGCCGGTGCTCGAGCGCGCGAACTTCCTCGCGATCTTCGCCTCCAACCTCGACGAGTTCTTCATGGTCCGCGTCGCCGGCCTGAAGCGGCGGATCAACACAGGGCTCGCCGTCCCGACCAACATCGGGCGGACCCCGCACGAGGTGCTCGCCGACATCTCGCAGAAGGCGCACGAACTGCAAACGCGCCACGCCGCCGCGTACCAGGAGCTGGTCAAGCCGGCGCTGGCGGAAGCCGGCATCCGGATCGTCTCGTGGGACGAGCTCGACGAGACGCACCGAGAGCACCTGCATGACTACTTCAGCACGCAGATCTTCCCCGTGCTGATGCCGCTCGCGGTCGACCCCGCCCACCCGTTCCCCTACATCTCCGGCCTCTCCCTGAACCTGTCGGTCCGCGTGCGGAACAGCCGCACCGGCCGCCAGGAGTTCGCGCGCGTGAAGGTCCCGCAGATGCTCCCCCGCTTCGCGCGCGTCGACCCGGCGGAGCCCGTCGAGGACGCCCGGTACATCGCGCTCGAGGAGCTCATCTCGAACCACCTCGGCGACCTGTTCCCGGGCATGGAGGTCCTCGACCACCACGTGTTCCGCGTCACCCGCAACGAGGACGTCGAGATCGAGGAGGACGAGACCGAGAACCTCATCAAGGCGCTCGAGAAGGAGCTGCTGCGTCGGCGGTTCGGCCCTCCGATCCGACTCGAGATCTCGGACGACATGGACGAGGTCACGCTCGGCCTCCTCGTGCGCGAGCTGGACGTCACCGAGCAGGAGGTCTACACCCTGCCCTCCCCGCTCGACCTCGGCGGACTCTTCGACCTCGCGCGCATCGACCGCCCCGAGCTGCACTACCCGACGCACGTGCCCACGACGAACGTGCAGCTGCAGCCGTCCGAGCCGAACCGGCCCGCCGACATCTTCGCGGCCGTCGCCGAGAAGGACGTGCTGCTGCACCACCCGTACGAGTCGTTCGCGACGAGCGTCCAGGCGTTCCTCGAGCAGGCGGCGGCCGACCCCGGCGTGCTCGCGATCAAGCAGACGCTCTACCGGACCTCGGGCGACAGCCCGATCGTCGAGGCGTTGATCGACGCCGCCGAGGCCGGCAAGCAGGTCCTCGCGCTCGTCGAGATCAAGGCGCGGTTCGACGAGGCCGCCAACATCACGTGGGCGCGCAAGCTCGAGAAGGCGGGCGTGCACGTGGTCTACGGCCTCGTCGGGCTGAAGACCCACTGCAAGCTCGCGCTCGTCATCCGCCAGGAGAAGGACGGCCTGAAGCACTACAGCCACATCGGCACGGGCAACTACAACCCGAAGACCAGCCGCATCTACGAGGACCTCGGACTGCTGACCGCCGACGACCAGGTCGGCAAGGACCTCACGCGGCTGTTCAACGAGCTCTCCGGGTACGCGATCGAGAAGAAGTTCAAGCGCCTGCTCGTCGCTCCGCTCCACCTCCGCAAGGGGCTCCTGAAGCTCATCGCGCAGGAGACCCGGAACGCGCAGGAGGGCAAGCCCGCCGGCATCCGCATCAAGGTCAACTCGATGGTCGACGAGGCCATCATCGACGCGCTGTACCGTGCGTCGAACGAGGGCGTGCCCGTCGAGGTCTGGGTGCGGGGCATCTGCAGCCTCCGCCCGGGCATCCCCGGGCTGAGCGAGAACATCCGGGTCCGATCCATCCTCGGCCGCTACCTCGAGCACTCGCGCATCTTCTCGTTCCGGAACGACGGCGACCCGGTCGTCTACATCGGGTCGGCCGACATGATGCACCGCAACCTCGACCGTCGGGTGGAGGCGCTGGTCCGGCTCACCGACCCCGACCACGTGAGCGCGATCGGCGGGCTCTTCGACGAGGCGATGGACGAGCGCACCGGCGCGTGGTGGCTCTCCGGCGACGGCACCTGGGTCAGGCACTCGACGGACGACTCCGGCCGCCCGCTCGACGACCTGCAGGCCCTGCGAATCCAGCGCGTCGCGCAGCGCAGCAAGCGCATCGCGCAGCGTGCGACGCGAGCGGCGCGCCGATGAGCCAGGTCGCCACCGCCGTCTACGCGGCCGGCGCCGTCTGCTGGCGCGTGATCGACGGGCGCATCCACGTGCTCGTCGTGCATCGCACGGTGCACGGCGACGTGACGATCCCGAAGGGCAAGGTCGACCCCGGCGAGACGCTCCCGCAGACCGCCGTCCGCGAGATCGCGGAGGAGACCGGGCTCACCGTGGCCCTGGGGGTGCCCATCGGCGTCTCGCGGTACCCGCTCCCGAGCGGCCGGGAGAAGATCGTGCACTACTGGGCGGCCGAGGTCACGGAGAAGGCGGTGCTCGCCTCGACGTTCCGTCCGAACGCCGAGATCGCGGCGCTCGAGTGGGTCACCATCAAGCGCGCCCGCGGCTACCTCACCTACGGCCCCGACCGCGAGATCCTCGACAACTTCGCCGCGCTCGTCGACCAGGGCGTGACCGAGACGTTCGCGCTCATCGTGCTCCGCCACGGCAAGGCGCAGACGCGCTCGAGCTGGAAGGGCACCGACACCACCAGGCCGCTCGTCGAGCGGGGCGTGCAGCAGGCCGCCGCACTCGTCGACACCATCCTCGCCTGGGGCCCGCGGAAGATCGTCTCGAGCCCGGCGGTCCGGTGCGTGACGACCGTGGCCCCGCTCTCGGCGAAGACGGGGATCACGGTCAAGCGCGACGAGGGCATCAGCCAGGACGCGTGGGAAGCCGGCAACGACGAGGTGCGCCGCGTGATCGGCAAGCGCGTGCGCGTCGGCAAGACCGCCGTGATCTGCGGCCACGGCCCCGTCATGCCCGAGATGATGCGCGAGATCGCGCTCGCGACGGGAACCCCCCTCGGTTCGTACGTGACGGATGCCGCGAGCCTCGAGGTCGGCGCGTTCAGCGTCGTGCACCTCTCGTCCTCGAACCCGTCATCGGGCATCATCGCGATCGAGACGCACGCGCCCACCGCCTGAGCCGCAGCCGCGGGCCCGCGGGATGCAGGGGATACGCAGGTTCCACACACCCCCACGACCCCGAGTGTTCACCATCCGTTCACCTGACTCGGTTTCCCTATTCACCGGGGCGCGACCTCGAGTCCGGCTCGCATCGGTCGACCGCCGCCCGCTCCCGATCCCCCCGAACCTCCCCGAAGGGTCCCAGTGAACCGCATCCGCCCGACCGCGGCCGTCGCGCTCGCCGCCGTCGCCGCATCCGTCCTCTCCTCCTGCGCCGTCAACGAGATGTCGACCGGCGACACGGGGTCGACGCTCGACGGATACGTCGTCGGAGCAGGTTCATCGGCGCAGGGCGCCGCGCAGCAGTCGTGGGTGGCGGCGTTCCAGACCGCGCACCCCGCGGTCACGGTCGACTACGACCCGGCGGGCTCCGGCGCCGGACGCGACACCTTCATGGAGGGCGCGAGCGACTTCGCCGGGTCGGATCGCGCATACACCGAGGAGGAACTCGCGGATGGCGGCTTCGGTCGTTGCGCCCCGGACTCCACGGTCATCGAGTTGCCCCTGTACATCTCCCCGATCGCCGTGGTGTTCCGCCTCGACGACATCGACACGCTGGACCTCGACCCCGAGACGATCGCGGGGATCTTCGCCGGCGACATCACCGACTGGAACGATCCGGCGATCGCCGCGACCAACCCCGAGGTGGCGCTTCCCGATCTCCCCATCACCGCGGTGCACCGCTCGGACGACTCGGGCACGACCGAGAACTTCACCGACTACCTGCACGCCGCCGCGCCCGAGGTGTGGGAATGGGAGGCCGACGGCGTGTGGCCGTTCTCGGGCGGCGAGGCCGCCCAGGGGAACTCGGGCGTGATCGACACGGTCGGCAACGGCGTGGGAACCATCGGCTACGCCGATGCGTCGCGCGCCGGAGACCTCGGCACGGCGGCGGTCCGCGTCGGCGACGAGTTCGTCTCGTTCTCCCCCGAGGCGGCCGCGGCGATCGTCGACGCGTCCCCGCTCGAGGAGGGGCGAGCGGACGGCGACCTGGCCATCAGCATCGATCGCACCACCGAGCAGGCCGGTGTCTACCCGATCGTCCTCGTCAGCTACCTCATCGCCTGCCAGCAGTACGCCTCTCCTCGGAACGTCGAGGTCGTGCGGGAGTACCTGGCGTACATCGCGAGCGAGGAGGGCCAGCAGGCCGCCGCCGTCGGGGCCGGATCGGCGCCGATCTCGGAGTCGCTGCGCGAGCGCGCCATGCAGGCGATCGAATCCATCAGCGGCTAGCACCCACGGCCCCGACGATCTGCGGGACGCCGCCGTCACGGCGGACTCACAGCGGCGCCATCCCGCCCGGACAGACCCAGTTCACCTCCCGTTCACTACCGTGGGGGACGCTCGTCACGCACGCTGGTTAGCGTCGCAGGCGGGTCGGCACCCGGCCCCACATCCTGCAATCCAACCCCCGGAAGGGAATCACGTGAACCTCAAGCGTTTCGCCGCGCCTGCCGTCATCGCCATGACGGCGGCCCTCGCGCTCAGCTCCTGCGCCGCGAACGAGGGCGGCTCGGGCGACTCCGGCTCCGACTCGACGCTCTCGGGCAACCTGGTCGGCGCCGGCGCGTCGTCGCAGGACTCGGCCCAGCAGGCGTGGATCGCCGGCTTCCAGACCGCGAACCCCGACGTGACCATCGACTACGACCCCTCGGGCTCGGGCGCCGGTCGCGACACGTTCCTCTCGGGCGCCAGCGACTACGCCGGCTCCGACCGTGCGTTCAACGACGAGGAGATCGCCGAGGGCGGCTTCGCCAAGTGCGCTCCCGACACGAGCGTCGTCGAGCTCCCGCTCTACATCTCGCCGATCGCCGTGATCTTCAACCTCGAGGGCGTCGACAGCCTCGACCTCGACCCGGCCACGATCGCGGGCATCTTCGCCGGTGACATCACCAACTGGAACGACGAGGCGATCGCCGCCACGAACGAGAGCGTCGAGCTCCCCGACCTCGCGATCACCCCGGTCCACCGTTCTGACGACTCGGGCACCACCGAGAACTTCACCGACTACCTCGGTGCGGCCGCGCCCGACGTGTGGACCTACGAGGCCGACGGCGTGTGGCCGTTCGAGGGCGGCGAGGGCGCGCAGGGCACCTCGGGTGTCGTCGACGCCGTGACCAACGGCACCGGCACGATCGGATACGCCGACGCGTCGCGCGCCGGTGACCTCGGCACCGTCGCGGTCGGCGTGGGCGGCGAGTTCGTCGAGTACTCGCCCGAGGCCGCTGCCGCCATCGTCGACGCATCGCCGTTCGTCGAGGGCCGTGACGAGCACGACCTCGCCATCGAGCTCGACCGCACCTCGGAGGAGGCCGGCGTCTACCCGATCGTCCTCGTCAGCTACCTCATCGCCTGCCAGGAGTACGCGGAGCCCGAGAACGTCGAGCTCGTGAAGGCGTACCTGTCGTACATCGCCAGCCCCGAGGGCCAGGACGTCGCGGCCGAGTCCGCCGGCTCGGCCCCGATCTCCGACTCGCTCCGCGAGAAGGTCACCGCAGCGATCGACTCGATCCAGTAGGCGGCACGTGCCCGGCCCCGGTAGCGTCAGCAGCAGCCGGGGCCGGGCACGGCCATGTTCCATGCACACCGACCGGAGGATCTCCAGATGACCACCGCAGCCGCGCCGATCCGGGCGAAGCAGCGCCCAGGCGACCGCGTCTTCTCAAAGTCGGCGGTCTTCGCCGGCTCGATGATCCTCGTCACCCTCGCAGCGGTCGCGACGTTCCTCATCGTCCAGAGCATCCCGGCGTTCGTCGCCGACGGCGAGGACGCCTCGATCCTCGACACCAACTTCTGGGCCTACGTCGGCCCCCTCGTCTTCGGCACGATCTGGGCCGCGGCGCTCGCGCTGCTCATCGCCCTCCCGATCTCGATCGGCATCGCGCTCTTCATCTCGCACTACGCCCCGCGCCGGCTCGCGTCGGCGCTGGGGTACGTGGTCGACCTCCTGGCTGCCGTCCCGTCGGTCGTGTTCGGCCTGTGGGGCATCGGCGTCCTGGCCCCCGCGGTCCAGCCGCTCTACTCCTGGCTCGTGGACAACCTCGGCTGGTTCCCGCTCTTCGCCGGACCGGTCTCCGGCACCGGCCGCACCATCCTCACCGCGGCCCTCGTGCTCGCCGTCATGATCATCCCGATCATCACCGCGATCTCGCGCGAGGTCTTCCTCCAGACGCCGGTCCTGCACGAGGAGGCCGCGCTCGCCCTCGGCGCCACCCGGTGGGAGATGATCCGCACCGCGGTCCTCCCGTTCGGCCGCCCCGGCATCATCTCGGCCGCCGTGCTCGGCCTCGGCCGCGCGCTGGGCGAGACGATGGCCGTCGCCATGGTCCTCTCGGCGACCGGAGCGATCACGTTCGAGCTGCTCACCTCGGTGAACCCGTCGACGATCGCCGCGAACATCGCCCTGAGCTTCCCCGAGGCGTACGGCATCAACGTCAACGTCCTCATCGCGACCGGCCTCATCCTCTTCATCGTCACCTTCGCGGTGAACGCGATCGCCCGTTGGATCGTCGCTCGCCGTGCCGAGTTCTCGGGAGCGAACTGATGACCACGACGATCACCCCTCCCGAGACCCGCGGGCCGGCGGCGGCGCCGGTCAGCAACTCGCTCACCGCGGGCAAGCTCCCCAACGGCGCACCGTGGATGGTGCTCGGTGCGAGCCTCCTCGTCTCGGCCGGCCTGTTCGGCGTCATCGCGCTGAGCGGCGCCGAGTTCAACTGGGTCGGCACGTTCGTGGTCGCCGCGATCATCTACGTCGCCACGATCACGCTGCTCTCGCGCATCGTCGAGGGCGGGCGACGTTCGACCGACCGGTTCGTGACCGCGCTGGTCACCGGGGCCTTCCTCCTCGCGATGATCCCGCTGATCTCGCTGTCGATCACCGTCGTCACGTTCGGCCTCAACCGCTTCGACGTCGAGTTCTTCACCTACTCGATGCGCAACGTGACGGGCGAGGGCGGCGGTGCGCTGCACGCGATCGTCGGCACCGTGCTCATGACGGGCACCGCTGCGCTCATCTCGATCCCGATCGGGCTGATGACCTCGATCTACCTCGTCGAGTACGGCCGCGGCCGTCTCGCCCGTGGCATCACCTTCCTCGTCGACGTCATGACCGGCATCCCGTCGATCGTCGCCGGCCTGTTCGCCTACGCGCTCTTCGCGATCTTCTGGGGCCCCGGCACGCGCACCGGCATCGCCGGCGCGGTGGCCCTCGCGGTGCTGATGATCCCGGTCGTCGTGCGTTCCAGCGAGGAGATGCTGCGCCTCGTCCCCGTCGAACTGCGCGAGGCCGCGTACGCCCTCGGCGTGCCGAAGTGGCTGACGATCGTGAAGGTCGTGCTGCCCACCTCGATCGCCGGCATCACGACGGGCATCATGCTCTCGATCGCCCGCGTCATCGGCGAGACCGCACCGCTGCTCATCGCCGCGGGATTCACGAACAGCGTGAACTACGACATGACCGAGGGACGCATGCAGTCCCTCCCGGTGTTCGTCTACACCCAGTACGCCAACCAGGGGAACCCGCCCGAGGCGTACCTCGACCGCGCGTGGGCGGCCGCCCTCACGCTCATCCTCATCGTCATGGTGCTGAACCTCGTCGCCCGACTCGTCGCGCGGTTCTTCGCCCCCAAGTACGGTCGCTGACCCCCAGATAGGAACCACAGTGTCCAAGCGCATCGAAGTCCGAGACCTGAACGTCTACTACAGCAAGTTCCTCGCAGTCGAGGGCGTCTCCCTCGAGATCGAGCCGCGCAGCGTGACGGCGTTCATCGGCCCGTCGGGCTGCGGCAAGTCGACCTTCCTCCGCACCCTCAACCGCATGCACGAGGTGATCCCCGGCGCACGCGTCGAGGGCGAGGTGCTCATCGACGGCAACAACCTCTACGACCCCGAGGTCGACCCGGTGCTCGTGCGCCGCCAGGTGGGCATGGTCTTCCAGCGCCCCAACCCGTTCCCGACGATGTCGATCAAGGAGAACGTCCTCGCGGGCGTGAAGCTCAACAACCGGCGCATCTCGAAGTCCGACGCCGACGACCTCGTCGAGCAGTCGCTGCAGGGTGCGAACCTCTGGAACGAGGTCAAGGACCGCCTCGACCGCCCGGGCTCGGGCCTGTCGGGCGGCCAGCAGCAGCGTCTCTGCATCGCCCGCGCGATCGCGGTCTCGCCCGAGATCATCCTGATGGACGAGCCCTGCTCGGCGCTCGACCCGATCTCGACGCTCGCGATCGAGGACCTCATCGAGGAGCTCAAGCAGGAGTACACGATCGTCATCGTGACCCACAACATGCAGCAGGCCTCGCGGGTCTCCGACAAGACCGCGTTCTTCAACATCGCGGGAACCGGCAAGCCGGGCAAGCTCATCGAGTACGACGAGACGACGACGATCTTCTCGAACCCGTCCGAGAAGGCAACCGAGGACTACGTGTCCGGTCGCTTCGGTTGAGCCTCGCTCCGCCGTCCGGCCCGGTCCCCGCAGGGGGCCGGGCCGTTCTCGTCGGGCGACGTCGCCGCGGTCGGCGGGCGGCGGTCGATCGCCGGTCGCACGGCGGTCGCCCGATCGTCAGTCGCGCGGGCTCAGGAGGTACGCGTTCAGCGCGGCGGTCTCGTCGAGGTCGACGGCGAGCGGCGCTCCGTCGAGCTCGACGATCGGCGCGGCCATGCGCACGCTCGACACCAGCCACGCGGCATCCGCTCGCCTGAGCTCGTCGAGCGTGAGGTCGCGGTAGGCGACCCTGCGGCCCCGCCCCTCGAGGTACGCGAAGATGCTGCGCTGGGTCGTGCCGTGCAGGATGCCGGAGGCGGGCGGGGGCGTGACGAACTCATCGCCGAGCCGCGCGATCACGCTCGACGTGGGCCCTTCGAGCACGAAGCCGTCGGACGAGGTGAACAGGGCGTCGTCGGCTCCGCGGCGCTTGGCCTCGCGGATCGCCGCCATGTTCGCCGCGTAGCTCAGCGTCTTCGCGCCGAGCAGCAGCCACGGTGCCCGCTCCCCCGCGCCGCGCGACACGCCGCGGTCGAGGCTGACGACGCGGATGCCGCGCTCCCGCGCAGCCTGGAACTCGGCGCCGGGCGTGACGTGCACCCACCCCGTCGGCGTGGTGCCCGGGTCGACCCCGCGGCTGAGTGCGATCTTGAGGGCGAACTCGCCTTCGTTCGGGACCCGCTCGGCAGCGCGGCGGATGACGAGCGACCACTGCTCGAGGTTGGGCTCGGGCAGTTCGGTGAGGCGCGCCGAGTTCGCCAGGCGGGCGAGGTGCGGCCCGACCTCCTGCACGTGCCCGTCGACGATCGCGAGCGTCTCGAAGACGCCGTCGCCGCGGTGCGGCGCCAGGTCGTTCACGGCGAGCGCACCGGATCCCGGCTCGATCTCGCGAAAGGACGCCTCGAAGAACTCCGGTGACGCATCGACGGGCAGCGGGTCGACGAGGAACGAGACGGTGTCGGCCATTCCTCGATGCTACGCCGAGCGGGTGGCCGACATGCCGGAGCCCGTCGTCGACGCGCCGTTCGTCGGCACGCGAACCGGCGGGCAGGAAGATGGCCGGCCGCAGAACGCCTCTCGGCGCGAGGCCGCTCGAAGCGGCGAATATTGGAGCCCGGGGTTACTGCGACCGGCCACGAACAGTCTAAACGAGGTCGACCGCGGGTCTATTCCCGGCGGCGTCCCGGGCGGTCAGTCCAGGCTGTCGTGACGCCAGAGGCGCGCGCACGCCGCGAGCTCCTCGGCGAGCGAGGAGAGCCGCAGCGCGCGTTGGGTGAGGATTCCCGGCCGGTCGGGATGCGCGGCGTCCGCGGCATCCGCATCGTCGGCGAGGCTCGCGAAACCGGCCGAGGCGACCCGGCAGAACGCCGTGGCGCGCTCGAGCGCCGCGGCGAAGTCGCCCGAGAACACGCCGCGGAGGATCGTGTCGGCGAGCTCGCGCACCTCCGCCGGGCCGGCCGGGGTGGGCGCGCCC
Organism: Agromyces binzhouensis; assembly: GCF_042672355.1. NCBI lineage: Bacteria > Bacillati > Actinomycetota > Actinomycetes > Micrococcales > Microbacteriaceae > Agromyces > Agromyces binzhouensis. The sequence continues at coordinate 102,673 of NZ_JBHXVJ010000010.1, forward strand.
GCGACGACCTGGTCGATCGTGCGAGAGACCTCGGTGCCGCGCTGGAACGCGAGGCTGACCCCCTGCGCATCCTGCCGGATCATCGTGCGCAGCAGGTAGATGCGCCAGAGCGCGCCCGGCAGGCTCTTCGGCGACGCCTGCGACCACAGCTCGGCGATCGCATCGATGCCGTGCTCGTCGGTGTACGACACGAGGCGGGCGACCACCTCGGGGTCGGGGTCCTCGCGCACACGCGAGAGCACCGCTGCCGCGGTGTCGTGCGCGACACGGCTCACGTACGCCGGGTCCTCGGCGCCCAGGTACCCTTCGAACATGCGCGGCGGGAACCGCGTGGGGCGGTGGAAGTCTGCGGTCATCGCGGACACGATACCCCCGCCGGCCGGGAACCGCCCACGGTCGGGCGGGCGTTCCGCGGTCGGCGGAATCGTCGCTGCCGGCAGTTCAGTGGACCGCGGCCTTCCGCATGGAAGCCGCGAGTACCGCAGTCCGCCAGGTCTCTCCGATTCGCTCGTACGTGACGATGGCGTGGCAGTTCCTGCACCGGACATCGCACTTCGCCATCTCGTCGCGTACCCGCGGCCACGAGTACGCCGCCTTGGCGAGCTTCATCACTTCGCCCACCTTCTCTGTTCCCGACCGATGATCGAAGTCGAGCACCCGGATGTCGCTCTCACCGCAGTCGATGCAGGGGTGCTCGAGGAGGTACGCGCCGATTCGCTGCAGATGCGCCGAGCGCGTCTTCGCCACCTGCGCGGCGACGGCCCGGCGATGCTTCTCGATGTTCTCGGCGTAGTAGAGCCGCGCCCTCGCGGCGTTGCACGAACGGCAGACGGCTTGCAGGCCGTCCCGTGAACGCTGTCGGCGATTGAACTCTGTGGTCGGAAGCGACCGGCGGCACGTCGAGCACGACTTCATGGCGTCCTTTCGGGAAGTAGTGCCGACGATAGGTACGACCGCTGACACCCGTCGCGCTATCGACGGGCCTCTCCACTCTGAGCACGGAACAGGGCTCGGGGGGCCTGTTAGGGTGGGTTCGCCCCTATAGCTCAGTTGGTTAGAGCAACGGACTTCAACACAAAAAGGAGCGTCACCGCAGAAATGCGGTGGATGGACGCCGCTATATGCTGGGACCCCCTGAGAGCCCGAGGTACTCGCCCATCCGGGCAGTGAAAATCCGAGGGATTGGGCAATCAGCAGGTAACCGCAAGGGAACCTCAGAGACTACACGCGGCGCACCTGACCGGCTCGGCCGAAGGTGAAGATATAGTCCAGACTGCAAGCCGTTCGCGGTGGCTGGGGAAACTCAGTGCAGCAGGTTAATCCGTGGGTCCAGGGTTCGAGTCCCTGTGGGGGCACTTCGCGCGTCACGGCGCGAGCCGCGGCATCCCGAGCCCGAACTCGTGACGCAGGGCGCTCGCGGCCGCGTGCCAGCCGGCGAGGCCGTGCACGCCCGGGCCGGGCGGCGTCGAGGCCGACGCGAGGTAGACGCCCGCGAGCGGGGTGCGCCAGGGGTCCGGCGAGAGCACGGGGCGGCGGACGAGCTGCGCGAGCGACGGCGAGCCTGAGGCGATGTCGCCGCCGATGTAGTTCGCGTTCTCGGCCTGCATCTGCTCGGCCGAACGCGCCGACGAGGCGAGCACGAGGTCGCGGAATCCCGGCGCGAAGCGCTCGAGCTGCCGCGTGACCGCTTCGGTCGGGTCGAGCGTCGATCCTGCGGGGACGTGCGTGTACGTCCACAGCACGTGACGCCCGTCGGGCGCTCGCGAATCGTCGAGCGTCGACGGCTGCGACACCAGCACGTACGGTGACGACGGATGCCGCCCGCGCGCCACGTCGCGCTCGCCGGCGCCGATCTCCTCCCGCGTGCCCCCGAGGTGCACCGTGCCGGCCCCCGCCACGGCGGGATCCGCCCACGGCACGGGCCCGGCGAGCGCGAAGTCGACCTTCGCGGCCGCGTTCCCGTAGCGGAATCCGCGGAGCGCACGACGGTACCGTCGCGGCAGCCGGTCCCCCGCGAGGCGCACGAGCGCGCGCGGAGTGACGTCGAGGAGGACGGCGCGGGCAGGCGGCAGCGCCGCGAGGTCGTCGACCGCGGCATCCGTCACCACCTCGCCGCCGTGCGCGACGAGGTCGTCGACGAGTGCGGAGACGATCGCGCCGCTGCCGCCGACCGGGATGGGCCAGCCGCGCGCATGCGCGTGCGTCGTGAGCACGAGGCCCGAGCCGGCGGTCCCGAGGCTCGGCAGCGGGCGGATCGCGTGCGCCGCGACGCCGGTCAGCATCGCCGGTGCCACGTCGCCCCGGAAGCGCAGGTTCCACGCCGGCGTGCCCTGCTCCAGCGCCCGCGCCCCGAACCGGGCGGCGACGAGCGGATGCCGCGGCACGCGCAGCAGCGTCGACCCCGTGAACTCGGTCACGGCCTCCTCGTGGGCGACGAGCGGGGCGATCAGGCGCCGGTACGCGCGGCCGTCGCGCCCGAGGTCGTCGACGGTGCGGTCGAGGTCGCGCCAGGCCAGGCCCGCGCGTCCGCCGTCGAGCGGGTGCGCGAAGGAGAGCTCGGGGACCCGCAGCTCGATGCGCCGCTCGAGGCCGAAGGCGCGGAAGAACGGGGATGCGAGCGCCATCGGGTGGACGGCCGAGCACACGTCGTGGCGGAACCCGGGCAGCGTCAGCTCCGCGGTCCGGGCGCCTCCCCCCGGTTCCGTCGCCGCCTCGTGGACGCGGACCGACAGACCGGCGCGGGCGAGCGTCACGGCGGCGGCGAGCCCGTTGGGCCCCGAGCCCACCACGATCGCGTCGACGGCGTCACCCCGGGCCATCCGACCTCCCCGTCCGCGTGCGTGCGCTGCGCGTTCGGCACCATGATGTCACGCGACGGGCGTGTCGACGGCGAGCGGCGGACCGGGGCACCGCCGTGGGGGAACGGGGACGTGCTGGGCCCCGATGCCCCGACGCGGCGGCTCCTCCCCAGGTGTCCCCTTCCGCACTGCCACGTGCGGTGCACCGAGCGTACGTCCGCGACCGGGCGCTGGGAACACCCTCGAACGGGGGGCGTTGCGGCGTGGCGGCGATGCCCCGCGACGCAGGCGTCCCGCGCGTGGATCCGGCGAGGCGAGCGCGGCTCCCAGCGGGGGCGGCTAGCCGACGATGCGGCGCAGTCCCGCCATGAGCGCGAGTCGCTCATCGGCATCGCGTCCGAGCGGCGTCGCGTTCAGCGTCGTGACCCCGGCCCGCGCGAATGCGTCGACGCGTTCGGCGACCTCGGCGGGCGAGCCGATGAGGGAGATCGCGCGAACCAGTTCGTCGGGCACGGCGGCCACCGCCTCGTCGCGACGGCCGTCGAGGTAGAGGTCCTGGATGCGCTCGGCCTCCGCGGCGAAGCCGTAGCTCGCGATCAGGTCGTTGTAGAAGTTCTTCCCCCGCGCGCCCATGCCGCCGATGTACAGGGCGAGGTTCGGCTTGACCGCCGCGATCGCCGCCTCGATCAGTTCGGGTCGGTCGGTGATCGCGAGCGCGGGGCTCGCGAACACGTCGAGTGCTCCGAGCTCGGGCGCCCGACGGGCTCGGCCCGCTTCGAGCGACGCGCCCCACACGTCGGCCGCTCGCTCGGGGTGGAAGAACATCGGCAGCCAGCCCTCCGCGATCTCGGCCGTCTGCTCGACCGACTTCGGGCCGAGCGAGGCGATCGTGATGGGGATCCGCTCGCGCACCGGCTCGTTGATGAGCTTCAGCGGCTTGCCGAGGCCCGTGCCGCGACCCGCGGCGAGCGGGATCGTGTAGTTCTTCCCCTCGTGGACGACGCGCTCGCGGCGCCACACCATGCGGCACACGTCGACGATCTCGCGCATGCGGCCGAGGGGCGCGTCGTAGGGCACGCCGTGGAAGCCCTCGATGACCTGCGGGCCCGAGGCGCCGATGCCGAGCTCGAAGCGGCCCTCCGAGACGTAGTCGAGGCCGGCGGCGGTCATCGCCGTGAGCGAGGGCGTGCGGGTGTAGAGCTGCAGGATGCCGCTCATCAGCGTCATGCGCGAGGTGCGGGCCGCGAGGAAGCCGAGCTGGCTCACCGCGTCGAACGAGTAGACCTCGGGGACGACGACGAGGTCGACGCCGGCGCGCTCGAGTTCGGCGACCTCGGCTGCGGCGTCGCGGAAGCCGCCTGCGTAGCTCAGGAACATGCCGATGCGCATGCGTCACTCCTCGTCGTCGGGGGTGTGGGTCGGGGGGGGGCGCAGCCCCCTCAGACCCTAGCCGAACCGATCAGGTCTCGACGACGACGATGGGGTCGGTGGTCGGCGCCTCGGAGCCGCCCGCCGGTTCGACCGTCATGCCGACGACGACCCCCGGAGTGAAGTCCCCCTCGAGCACGACGAAGGCCTCGCCCGCGTCGGGGTCGAACGTGCCGGCCGGCCGCGCCCCGCCCTCGTCGATGTACCAGAGCTCGTACGTCGAGGCCGAGCCGACGTCGGGCAGGTCGGACGCCCGCACGGCGGATCGTCCGAGTTCCTCGGACCACACGATCGTGACCTCGCCGCCGTCGGCGGACGCCACCGTGACCGACTCGGCGTCGGGGGCCTCCGCGATCGCCTGGACCGACCGCTGCGCGCCCCACCCCGCCGGGCCCGGCCAGTTCACGCCGACCACGGCGCCCGCGATGACGAGCACGGCGGCCGCCGCGGCCGCGACGATCGCGGCGGGACGCTGGAACCAGCGCCGTCGGGCGGCGCGTTCGGCAGGTCCGGCGGGTCCGGCGGGTGCGGCGGGTCCGGCGGCCTCGCGCTCGTCGGCCGACGATGCGGCGGCGGGCTCGGCTCCCGGCGCGGCAGCGGGCTGCACCCCGGGTGCGGCGGCGCCCGCGGCGGAGACCTGCGGCACGTCGTCGAGACGGTCGAGGATCGACGCCTTGAGCGCCGGCGGCGGCTCGATGGGCGCGGCGGCATCGGCGAGCGCGGTCGCCGCCTCGAGGTGCGCCGCGAGCTCCGCTCGGAGCTCGGGCGATTCCGCCAGGCGGGCCTCGACGATCGCACGTTCCTCGTCGCTCACCGCGTCGAGCGCGTAGGCCGCGAGCAGCGCGTCCAGGTCGGGCTCCCGGCGCGCCGGGGTCTCGGCGTCGGTCATGTGCTCACCCCCATCACGCGGCGCAGGCGGATCATGCCGTCGCGCATCCTCGTCTTCACGGTGCCGAGCGGCACGTCGAGCCGTTCGGCGATCTCGGACTGCGTCAGTCCGCCGTAGTACGCGAGTGTCACGCACTCGCGCTGCAGGTCGCTGAGCTCGGCGAGCGCGACATGCGCCCGCTCGTGGTCGAGCCGCACCTCGACCGCCTCCGCGACGCTGTCCACCGGCACGTCCAGGTCGCGCGCCCCGATGCGGGCATCGCGATCTCGGGCGGACTGCGCGGACCGCACCCGGTCGACGGCGCGGCGGTGGGCGAGCGTGAACATCCACGAGATCGCCGATCCTCGCGCCGCGTCGAACCGCGGAGCGGTCTGCCACACCTCGAGGAACACGTCCTGCGCGACCTCCTCGGCCTGGGCCGGGTCGACCACGACACGACGCACGAGCCCGAGGATGCGGGCCGCGGTGCGGTCGTACAGCGCGCCGAATGCGGCCCGATCGCCGACGCCCGTGGCGACGAGCAGGTCGTCGAGGGTCGGGTCGGATGCCGCGGGCCCGTGCTCGCCGTCCGTCACGCGTTCCAGCATGTCAGACCGAGCCGGTCGGCGCCGCGCGGCCGCGGGTGCGGCGCGGAGCGCGACCGGAGGCGGCGCCTGGACGAGGGTCATGCGGTGCTCCTGCGGTGCGGGGAGGGTCGCAGGTGATTCGGCGCGGGTCGCCGCGAGGATTGGCCGGACCGCGAGCGCGGCGACTCCTCCCGGCGATCAGCTCGGACGCGCCTCGGCGCCGGCGGGCCCGTCCACGCAGTACCAGAGCCGCCATCGGTCGGGCACGCCCTTCAACTCGTGCTCGCCGGCGGGTTCGAAGGCGAACGGGAGTCCGAGCAGGAGCGTGCGGACCGTGTCGCTCACCATGATGCGTCCCGGGTCCGCGGCCGCGCAGATGCGCGCCGCCGCGTGGACGGCCAGGCCGACGAGGTCGTCGCCGCGCAGGATCAACTCGCCGGAGTGGACGCCGACGCGCAGCTCGAGCCCGAGCGCACGGGCCGAGTCGAGTGCCTGGGCGGCGAAGTGCAGCGCGGAGGACGGCAGCGGGAAGGTCGCCACGATCCCGTCGCCGGTCGTGTTGGCCTCGGTCCCCGAGAACCTGGCGATGGAGCGCCGGAGCGCCTCGTCGTGCGACGCGTGGATGCTGCGCCAGCTCTCGTCGCCGGTCCTCGCGAGCGCGGCCGTGGAGCCGACGATGTCGGTGAACACGGTGGTGAGCACGTCGCGCCGTCCGCCGCTTCGGCTGCCCGTCAGGAACTCCTCCATCTCGTCGACGAGGGCGCTGTCGGGGAGGATGGCCGGAAGGGCCGAGGACCGGTGGACGAGCTGGAGCCGTCCATCGGGGAGGGCATCGGCGAGCCAGCGCATCGGGGCCTCGTCGAACGCCTCCAGCGCAGCGTCGTGGAGCACGAGCACGGGCGCGCGCACCCCGGCGAGGTGCGGCCTGACGTCGAGCCGGACGATGGCCTCGGCGAGCCTCCTCGCGGCCGTCGGGGTCGCCGACATGCTCTCGTAGCGCTCCCACCACGCCACCAGGCGTTCGGCGCCCTCCGCCTGCCAGAACTGGCGCACGACGTGCCCCCGACCCCACTCCGACGGCTGGAGCCCTGCCATGAGGCTCGCGATCCACGAGGCGTCGAGCTCCCAGGGGAACTCCGCATCGGCTCGGCCGACCGCGAGCACCTCGTAGGCGATGACGGCCTCCACCCGGTCGGGGTGGCGGGCGGCGGCGGCGAGGGCGGTCGCGCCGCCGTCGAACCACCCGATGATGGTCGCCCGCGCGCTCCCGGCGGCGTCGAGGATCGCGACGAGGTCGTCGGCGTGGTCCTCCACCGAGGCGTCGAGGCCGCCGCGATCCGAGAGCCCGGTCCCTCGCTTGTCGAACAGGATGACGCGGGCGCCGAGGCCCCGGAGCCGCTCGATGAACTCGAGGTGCTCCGGCAGCTCGCAGAACACGTCGACGTTGGAGATGAACGCGAACGCGAGCACGATGTCGCGGTCGCCCTCGCCGAACACCTTGTAGGCGAGGTCGACGCCGTTCCGACCGGCGTACCGTGTCGCCGGGATCACGTTCCGGCTCCGCGACGACCTCGGGGGCTGCCCACGCGATCAGGGTAGTCCGGGAGGACTCGCCGGCGCACGGGCGACACGGGCCGCGTGCCGCGGGAACGGCACGCCGCGGCTCAGATGCCGCCGCGGGTCTCCTGTCCGGCCGCCACGCGGCGCCGGTGCTCGCGGTTGCGGACGACCCGCTTCGCCACGAATGCGCCGACCGCGATCACGACGGCGACGATCACGACCACCTGGAACCCGTCGGCCCAGGGCTCGACGACCGCCCAGTTCTCACCCAGCACGTAGCCCGCGAGGACGAAGACCGTGTTCCAGATGACGCTGCCGGTCGTGGTGAGCACGAGGAACAGCACGAGGTTCATGCGCGTGACGCCCGCGGGCACGGAGATCAGGCTGCGGAAGAGCGGGATCATCCGCCCGAGGAACACCGCCTTCCTGCCGTGCCTGACGAACCAGGCCTCGGTGCGGTCGACGTCGGCGACGTCGACGAGCGGCACGGCCTTGATGATCGACCGCGTGCGCTCGCGGCCGAGCAGCGCGCCGACCGCGTACAGCGCGAGGGCCCCGACGACCGAGCCGAGGGTGGTCCAGAACAGCACCTCGACGAGCGAGAACGAGCCCTGGCTGGCCGTGAACCCCGCGAGCGGCAGGATGACCTCGCTCGGCAGCGGGGGGAACAGGTTCTCGAGCGCGATCGCGAGGCCTGCGCCCGGGGCGCCCAGGGTCTCCATGAGGTCGACGGCCCACGCGGCGAGGCCGGTGAGCTCGGGTTCGGCGGCGGCGAGGAGGGTCGTCGTCATCTGACGAGGCTAGGGGATGCCGGATGAACGGAACCTGACCGCACGCTCGCTCGCCGCGGCATCCGGCACCGCCGACACGCCCGGGCCGGGCCCGACCAAACCGTCGCGCACGCCGCCCCGAACCCCACACGACGGCCCCGACAGCGGGCCGCACCATCCAAGGAGGAGACCGATGCGATCCACGCGCAGCACGCACCGCACCGCACTGGCGGCGTTCTCGATCGTGGCCGTCGCCGCGCTCGGCCTCGCCGGCTGCAGCGCCGGCACGACCGACGAGCCCGCGACCGACGATGAGACCTCGATGAGCGAGGAGCCCATGGAGACCGAGGAGACGATGGCCGACCCGGCGGCGAACCTGGTGGGTCCCGGATGCGCCGGGTACGCCGAGCAGGTGCCGGACGGCGCCGGCTCCGTCGAGGGCATGGCGATGGACCCCGTCGCCGTGGCGGCCTCGAACAACCCGCTGCTCACGTCGCTGGTCGCGGCCGTCTCGGGCGGGATCAACCCCGACGTCGACCTCGTCGACACGCTGAACGGCGACGAGTTCACCGTCTTCGCGCCCGTCGACGACGCGTTCGCCGAGATCGACGCGGCCACGATCGAGACCCTGCAGGGCGACAGCGAGCTCCTGACCTCGATCCTCACGTACCACGTTGTGCCGGGGCAGCTCGCGCCCGACGAGGTGGTCGGCACGCAGGCCACGGTCCAGGGCGGCACCGTCGAGGTGACCGGCTCGGGCGACGAGCTCATGGTGAACGACGCGAACGTGATCTGCGGTGGCGTCATGACCGCCAACGCGACCGTGTACCTGATCGACTCGGTGCTCATGCCCCAGTAGGCGGGCACGGCGGGCACCGCCCCGCGACCGACGGCCCCTCCGGCACGCTGGAGGGGCCGTCGGCATCCGTCCCCGGCGCGCACCCCGGCCCGGCGCGGCCCGGACCGGACCGAACCGGAGGCACCCTCAGCGCGCTCCGAGGCGGATGCGGAAAGCTGGTCCTTCGGCAGATCGGAGCGAACCCGCATGACCTGGAGCCTCGTCCTCGACATCCTGCTCGTGCTCGTCCTCCTCGGCGCGCTCGTGCACGGATGGCGCGCCGGCCTGCTCCGCACCCTCGGCGGACTCCTCGGCCTCGTCGGCGGCGGCATCGCCGCGTACATCGCGATGCCGTGGGTGGTGTCGTTCGTCGCGGCTCCCGAGTGGCGGGCGCCGATCGCGATCGCGGTCGCCGTGGTGCTCCTCGTCACGGGCGTCTCGCTCGGCAGCGCGATCGGGCGGGCGCTCGGCCGGGGAGCCGAGTCCGTGAAGCTCGGACCGATCGACCGCGTGCTCGGCGCCGTCGTGAACACGATGGTGACCGCGTTCGTCGTCGCGCTCGTCGCATCCGGCGTCGGCTCGATGGGCGTCCCCGTCGTCTCGCCGGCGGCCGCGGGCTCCTGGGTCGTCCGCGGCATCGACCAGGTCACGCCGCAGCCGGCACGCACGCTCATGGCCGAACTCCGCACCGCGGCGTTCGGCGAGGCGATCCCGTGGCTCACCGGGGTCCTCGACGGGCCGACGGTCGCGCCCGAGCTGCCGTCGGGCGGCGTCGACGATCCCGAGCTGAACGCCGCCGCGGCATCCGTCGTCAGGATCACCGGGCTGGCGTTCGAATGCGGTGGCAACCTCACCGGATCGGGCTTCGTGGTCGCGCCCGACCGAGTGGTCACGAACGCGCACGTCGTCGCAGGCGTCACCGAGCCGATCGTCGAGGCGCCAGGCCGCGGCCCGGTCGCGGGACGCGTCGTCGCGTTCGATCCCGATGCGGACCTCGCGGTGATCGCGGTCGACGGGCTCGATGTCGCACCGCTCGCGATCGCCGACTCGCCCGGCGCGGACGCCGACGTGGCCGTCGTGGGCTACCCGTTCGGCGGTCCGTTGGAGCTGCGACCGGCGCGGGTCATGGCGAACGGGCCGATCACGATCTCGATCGACGGCGACACGACGTCGCGAGACGTCGTCACGCTCGCGGCCGAGGTCGACCACGGCAACTCCGGCGGCCCCGTGCTCACGGGCGACGGCGAGGTCGGCGGCGTGGTGTTCGCGAAGTCGCAGACCGTCGACAACGTGGGCTTCGCCGTTCCGGTCGGCACGCTCGAGCCGCTCGCCGACGAGGCGCCGTCGCTCAGCGACCGCGTCGACTCGGGCAGCTGCGCGTTCTGACGCCAACTGCCCCCGGCCCGGGACGGGGGTTCACTCGGCGGTGAATCCGGCGAAGCGGATGCCCCAGCTGAGCTCCCACTGCTCGCCCGGATCGAGCCAGCGCAGGCCCTTGCCCGAGTTGAACGCCTCGGCGGGCGCCGTCATCGGCTCGACCGCGATCGCCCGGCTCTCGCCGGGGTAGCTCTCGGTCGTGAACACCTGCACGTACGCGAACTCGTCGTCGGCCCACACCGACACCGTCCGGCCGTCGGGGGCGGAGAGGGTGTGCTCGACGGTCCCGTCGACCGAGGCGACCTCGCCGAACGCGTCGTCGAGGTCGACGTCGCCGACGCGGCGCCCCTCGCGGAAGTCCCACTCGGTGCCGTCGACGGGCACCTCTCCGGTCGGCAGCAGGCGGTCGTCGACCTCGAGGTGGCTCGCCGCGTCGAGCCGCAGCACCAGGTCCTCCGTCGGCACGCCGCCGATCTTGAGGAACGGGTGGGTGCCGACCGCGACGGGGGCGGGCTCGCCGCCGACGTTCTCGAGGAAGTGGGTGACCTTCAGCCCGTCGGAGACCAGTTCGTACCGCACGGCGGTGCGCACGAGGAACGGGTAGCCGAGCTGCGGGAAGATCGTCGCCGCGAGCGTCACCGAGTCGCGGTCCTGCTCGACGGGCACGTACTCGGCGTAGCGCAGCAGTCCGTGGATCGCGTTCTGCCTCGCGGGCTCGGTGATCGCGAGCTGGTAGGTCTGCTCGCCGTGGCGCCACACGCCGTCGCGGATGCGGTTCGGCCACGGGACGAGGACGATGCCCGAGCCCGAGGGCGGCGTCTGGTCCTCGCCGTAGGGCGGGACGAGGTCGATCCCGTTGATCGTGAGGGTGCGCAGCCCGGCGGCGACGGCGGTGACGGTCGCGCGGACATCGCCCGTGGAGGTGGTCGTCTCGAGCTCGAACTGATCGCCCGTGGGGAGATTCATGCACACCACCTTATGGCCGGTCGGCGGCGCGGGCGACGAGGACGTCGAGTCCGGCGTCGCGCAGTTCGCCGATGAGGACGCCGGGCGCCGCGGCATCCGTCACCAGCGCGTCGAACGCGTCGACCGGGGCGATCCGCCCGAGGTGGACCTCGCCGAGCTTGGAGGCGTCGGCCACGACGACGGCGCGCGCAGCCCGCTGGAGCATGAGGGCCTTGACGGATGCCTCGGGGAGGTTGGCGTTCGTGACGCCGAGCCTGGGGTCGACGCCGTTGCAGCCGATCACGGCGAGGTCGACGTGGACCTCGTCGAGGACGGAGCCGGCGAGCGGGTGGACGAGCGAGTGCTGGCGGGGGCGGAGCGTCCCGCCCGTCACGACGACCGTGAATCGCGGGATCTCGGGCTCGAGCTCGAGCGCGATCGAGAGGCCGTTGGTGAAGATCGTCAGGTCGTCCAGGTCGTCTCGGGCGCGGAGGGCGCGGGCGACCTGAAGCGTCGTCGTGCCGACGTCGAGGATGACGCTCTGGCCGCTCCGCACGAGCGCCGCGGCTCGCTCGCCGATGAGCTGCTTCGGGACGACGGATGCCGCGAGCGCCTCCTCGAAGCTCGGCTCGCGCTCGGGGCGCGCCTCGGCGGCGCCCGCGCCCGCGGGCACGGCGCCGCCGTGCACGCGACGGACGAGGCCTGCACGCTCGAGCGCGTCGAGGTCGGCCCGCGCGGTCACGGGCGTGACGCCGAAGGACTCGCTCAGTTCGACGACGCGCACGAACCCGCGCTCGGCGACGAGGTCGGCGGTGAGACTGCGGCGGTGTGCGGCATCGTGCTGCATGAGGACCAGTGTGCGGTGCGGCATCCGACTTTGCAATATGAAACCCACTTGTTTCTCAAACGAAACTCGCGTACCGTGGCGCCGTGCACCAGACCGAACCAGGCCTCATCGACCCGCGCATCGCGGTGCGCCGCTCGACGCTCGCCGACGGCCGCGAGCTCATCTACTTCGACGACGCCGACACGACGCTCCCGCCCGAGCGCGCCGTCGACGCCCGCACCCTCGACCCCCGCCCCGCGATCGCCGAGATGCGACAGGACCCGCTCACGGGCGACTGGGTCTCGATCGCCGCCGCGCGGCAGAACCGCGTCTTCCTGCCGCCGGCCGACGCCGACCCCCTCGCGCCGCAGACGGCGGCGAACCCGTCCGAGATCCCGAGCACGTACGACGTCGCCGTCTTCGAGAACCGCTCGCCGTCGTTCGGACCCGACCTGCCCGACTGGCCGGACTCGGCCGATGGCGTGACGGATGCCGCGGCATCCGCTCTCGCCGACGTTCGCGCCGTGGGGCTCGAGCGCCGCCTGCCGTCGCACGGTCGCTGCGAGGTCGTCTGCTTCAGCCCCGAGCACGAGGGCTCCTTCGGCACCCAGACCGTCTCGCGCGCGCGGACCGTCATCGAGGCGTGGGCGCATCGGACCGCGGCGCTGTCGGCCCTCCCGGGCGTGCAGCAGGTGTTCCCGTTCGAGAACCGCGGCCGCGAGATCGGCGTCACGCTCCCCCACCCGCACGGGCAGATCTACGCCTACCCCTACGTGGCGCCGCGCACCGAGCGCCTCCTCGCCGCGATCGACGCCTACGGACCCACGCTCCAGGCCGACGTGCTCGAGCGCGAGCGCGCCGGAGAGCGCGTGCTGCTCGCCGCCGACCACTGGACCGCGTACGTCCCGTTCGCGGCGCGCTGGCCGGTCGAGATCCACCTCGTTCCGAACCGCCACGTGCCCGACCTCGCCGAGACGACGGCCGAGGAGCGCGACGAGCTCTCGCGCGTCTACCTCCGGCTGCTCCGCGGGGTCGACCGGCTCTACGACACGCCCACGCCGTACATCGCGGCCTGGCACCAGGCCCCGGTGCACGAGCATCGGGACGACGTCAGGCTCACGATGCAGCTGACGAGCCCGCGTCGCGCCGCCGACCGACTCAAGTACCTCGCCGGGTCCGAAGCCGCGATGGGCGCCTGGATCGGCGACGTGCCGCCCGAGACGCAGGCCGCAGCGCTGCGCACCGCCATCGAAGGAGTTGACCTGTGACCGACGCCGTCGCATCCGCCCAGCACCTCTTCGCCGAGCAGTACGGCCGCCGCCCCGCCGGCGTGTGGTCGGCACCCGGCCGCGTGAACCTCATCGGCGAGCACACCGACTACAACGACGGCTTCGTCTTCCCGTTCGCGATCGACCGTCGCACCACGGTCGCGCTGGGCGACCGCGACGACCGCGTCGTGCGGGTCTCGTCGACCTTCTCTCCCGAGACGATCGAGGTGCACCTCGACGCGCTCACCCCCGACGCGGTGAGCGGCTGGGCCGCATACCCGCTCGGCGTGGTGTGGGCGCTCGGCGAATCCGGCGCCGACCTCGCGCACGTGCGCGGCGTCGACCTGCACATCGACTCCGACGTGCCCGTCGGGGCCGGCCTCTCGTCGTCGGCGGCGATCGAGTGCGCGGTCGCGCTCGCGCTCGACGAGCACTGGGGCCTCGGCTTCGACCGCGCGACGCTCGCGAAGATCGGCCGCCTCGCCGAGAACCGGGTCGTCGGCGCACCGACGGGCATCATGGACCAGTCCGCGTCGCTGCTCGGCGAGGCCGACGCGGCCGTGTTCCTCGACTGCCGCAGCCTCGACGCCGACGTCATCCCGCTCGGCTTCGCCGAGGCGGGCCTCTCGCTGCTCGTGATCGACACGCGCGTCAGCCACGCGCACGCGACCGGCGGCTACGCGGCGCGGCGCGCGTCGTGCGAGGCGGGTGCGGCCGCGCTCGGCGCGGAGTCCCTCCGCGAAGTGCGCGTCGACGACCTCGACCGCGCGCGCGACCTGCTCGACGACGAGACCTTCCGCCGCGTCCGGCACGTCGTCACCGAGAACCAGCGCGTGCTCGACACGGTCCGCACGCTGCGCGAGCAGGGCCCGGGCGCGATCGGACCGCTCCTCGACGCCTCGCACGTGTCGATGCGCGACGACTTCGAGATCTCGGTGCCCGAGCTCGACCTCGCGGTCGAGACCGCGCAGGCCAACGGCGCGATCGGCGCGCGCATGACGGGCGGCGGGTTCGGCGGTGCGGCGATCGCGCTCGTCATCGACGACCTCGTGCCCGTGGTCGCGCGCAAGGTCGTCGAGGCGTTCGCAGAGCACGGCTTCCGCGAGCCGGGCGTGTTCACCGTGCACGCCGCGCAGGGCGCGCGGCGCGACGCCTGAGCGCGGCCGAGCGCGGGTCGCTGCGACGCGACCCGGGCTCAGCCCGGCTCGACCGCGGTGGGCGTGCCGCCCGTGATGCGCACGAGCTCGTCGAACGTCGTCGGGAACACCGTCTTCGCGTGCCCTGCCGCGGCCCACACCTCGTCGTAGGTCGCGAGCTCGACGTCGACGAACGTGCGCACCGGCGCGGGGTGCCCCACTGGGGCGACCCCGCCGATGACCTGCCCGGTCGCGGCCTTCACGACCTCCTTCGACGCTCGGCCGATCGTTCCGCCGAGCTCGGCGCCGAGCCACTCGGTGTCGACGCGGTGCGCACCCGACGTGAGCACCAGGATCGGCTCGTCGTCGAGCGTGAAGACGAGCGAGTTCGCGATCTGCCCGACCTCGACGCCGAGCGCGTCGGCGGCGAGCTTCGCCGTCGTCACCGCGTCGTCGAACCACACGATGCGCGGGTCGATCCCGTCGGCGGCGAGTGCGGCCGTCACGCGATCGACGGCGGCGTGCGAGGGGGCTGCGGTCGGCTCGGCGGTCATGGCTTCGATCCTACGAGCGGATGCCGCGGCATCCGTCGCTCGTCGGTGTCCTGCCGTTCGCGGCCCTGTCGTAGGGTTCGAGCGTGACCGCCTCGCCCGCACCGCACGACCGCCTCGCCCGCCGTCTCGGCCTCCGCGGCGCGGTCGCCATCGGGCTCGCCGCGATGATCGGCGCGGGCGTGTTCTCGGTGTGGGCCCCGGCGGCGCAGGCGGCGGGCGGATGGCTCCTCGCCGGGCTCGCGATCGCCGCACTCGTCGCGTTCGCGAACGCAGGCTCGACCGCGCAGCTCGCCGTGCGGTACCCCGAGTCGGGCGGTGCGTACCGGTACGGCCGGGAGCGGCTCGGCGCCTGGCCGGGATTCCTCGCCGGGTGGGGGTTCGTGATCGGCAAGACCGCGAGCTGCGCCGCGATGGCGCTCACGGCCGCTGCCTACCTGGTGCCGGAGGCCTGGCAGAAGCCGGTCGCGATCGCCGCGGTCGTGGTGCTCGTCGGCGTGAACGTCCTCGGCGTGACGCGGACGGCGCGCGCGGCTTCGGTGATCGTGTCGGCGGTGCTCGCCGTGCTCGTCGTGGTCGTCGCGGCCGGGTTCGCCACGATCGCCGGGGTCGGCTGGGGCGTCGGCGCGACCGGATCCACCGCCGAGCTCAGCGGGCTCGTTCCGCCGATCGGAGCCCCGCCCGCCGAGCTCCGGGCGCTGGCGGGCGCCTACGGCGTCCTGCAGGCCGCCGCCCTGGTCTTCTTCGCGTTCGCCGGCTACGCGCGCATCGCGACGCTCGGCGAGGAGGTGCGGGAGCCGCGCCGCACCATCCCGCGCGCGATCGGCGTCGCCTTCGGGATCGTGGTGGTCGTGTACGCACTCGTGGGCACCGCGTCGCTGGGCGTCCTCGGGGCCGACGGGCTCGCGGCATCCGTCGCCCCGCTCGTCGACGTCGTGGCGGTCGCCGGATGGCTCTGGGCCGAGCCCGTCGTCCGTGCCGCCGCCGGCGTGGCGGCGCTCGGATCGCTGCTCGCGCTCGTCGCCGGCGTCGGCCGCACGAGTCTCGCCATGGCGCGCGACGGTGAGCTCCCACGCCCGCTCGCGGCGGTGCATCCGCGCGGCGTCCCGCACGTGGCCGAGTTCGCGACCGGCGCCGCCGTCATCGTGCTCCTGCTCGTCGCCGACCTCCGCGGGGCGATCGGCTTCTCGTCGTTCGGCGTGCTGCTCTACTACCTCGTGGCGAACGCGTCGGCCATCACGCAGCCCGCCGCCGAGCGGCTCGTGCCGCGGTGGCTCTCGTGGTTCGGCGCGATCGGATGCGTCGTCCTCGTGGTCACGCTGCCGATCACGTCCATCGCGGCGGGCGTCGCGGTCTTCGCCGTGGGCGCCGCGGTGCGCGGCATCCGCCTGGTTCTCGGGCGGCGGTCCGGCGCTCCTGAGGGCTAGCCCGTCGTCGAGGGGATGCCAAATGCACCGGTCGGGCCCCGAGACGGTGCGGACGGCATCCGTTCGATCGCGGCGCCCGGCATAGGCTGGCGGCATGAGCGCCGACCCCTCCGCCCGCATCCTGACCATCGCCGACGTGCCCGCGCCCGTGCTCGAACCGACCGCCTTCGTCGCGCTCGGCGCCGTCGTCGTCGGACAGGTGCGCCTCGCCGCGCAGTCGAGCGTCTGGTACAACGCGGTGCTCCGCGCCGAGGCCGAGCCGATCACGCTCGGCGAGCGCTCCAACCTGCAGGACGGCGTCGTCTGCCACGTCGACGCCGGCTACCCCGTGGTGATCGGCGCGGGCGTCTCGGTCGGCCATCGCGCGGTGCTGCACGGCTGCACCGTGGAGGACGACTGCCTCATCGGCATGGGTGCGACGATCCTCAACGGTGCGGTGATCGGCGCGGGGTCGCTCGTCGCCGCCGGTGCCGTGGTGCTCGAGGGCACCGTCGTGCCGCCCGGCTCACTCGTCGCGGGCGTCCCCGCCAAGGTCCGCCGCGAGCTCACCGCCGACGAGCAGGCCGGCATCCGGCGCAACGCCGAGGCGTACCTCGCGCACGTCGCGCGGCACACGGCTCCGGTCGACTGAAGCGGCGCCCGCGGTCGCCTCGGCGGCGAACGACGCCGCATCCCCGGTGGTCCCGCCCCCAAGCCAGCGCGCGAGGCGGCGCCGCACGCGCCGCACCCGCCGGACGGCCCCCCGAGCTGGGACGCCCACGCCCCAGGCGAGCGCACCCGCGAGGCTGCGATCGTGCTCGCCGAGCATGCGGCGCCGCTCGAAGGCCGACCTCAGCGCGCCGCCCGACAGGTCGTGGCGACGCTCCAGGTGCGGCAGGGGCACGATCTCGCGCGACTCCACGAGCGCGGTGAGCCGCGCGGCCCAATCGTCGGCGTCGTGACCGTGGAAGTAGTTGTCGGCGAGCCACGCCGGCTCGGCGAGCCTGAAGCGACCGGCCGCGAGGTCGTCCGTCGACCCGAAGAGCCCGGCGCCCTCGAACACCGTGTTGATCATCGCCGGCGACACCCCGAAGTCGTCGAGGAGCAGCGTCGGGAGACCGAGCGCGATCGACTCGAGCGCGGCCGTCGAGCTCACCGTCACGAGCGCGCCGGCACGCGCGAGGTGGGCCGCCATCGGCCCGTCCTCGACGATGAGGTTCCGCGGGAGCTCCCCCACGGCGCCGAGGTCGCCCATCAGGTCGGCGTAGTCGTGCGCCTCCTCGTGCGTCTGGGCCTCGCCCGCGCGCGCGCGGACCTTGACGACGACGCGTCGATCGGGCTGCCGCCGGGCGAGCTCCGCGAGGGCGGAGAGGACGAGACTCCGCTGGTCGGGGCCGACGGGGACCTTCGCCTGGGCCGCGAAGACCACGTCCGTGCCGCCCGGAGCGGCCGCCGCCGCCGGCTCGGCGCTCGAGAGGAACGGCAGCGTCGCGAGTCCGAACATCCGGTCCACTCCGAGGTCCACGGCGTTCGCGCGGAACTCGCGCACCTCACGGCGGCTGTGCAGCACGATCAGGTCGGTCTGCTCGCGGTACACGACGGCCTTCGGGACGGCCGGGATGGTGAGGCCCGGGAATCCGCTCACGAGCACCGGGCGGTTCCGGCGCCGGAGCAGCCTCGGCGCGATCACCCGGACGAACGGGCCGCGCAGCGCGAGCAGGACCGCGTGCGGATCGAAGGCGTCCAGCTCGTCGTCGAGTCCCGGGAGGCCCGCCCGCCCGTCGAGCGGCAGGACCCGCGCATCGCCCGGCGCGAACCGCGTCCCGTCGAGCGCGTGCTCGAGCTGCCGCTCGCTCGGCTGCACCGGCGAGGCGATGACGACGAGCCGCGGGGCCCACTCGCCGGGAAGCGTCGAGGCGAGCGCCGCACCCCACTTCACGTAGGAGTCGGAGTCTCCGACGACGAGCACGCGCCGCTCCGTTCCATCCGTCGCCGGCGTACCGGACCTCGTGGCACCCGACCCCGGCGCACCGGTCACACGAGCACCCGGCGGAGCTTGGCCTTCGGAGCCTCTTCGCCCGGGTAGACGCGCTTGACGCCGTCGCCGAGGGCCTCGCCGATGATGCGGATGTCCCGGACGAGGTGCTCCAGCCCCTGCGGCTCGAGCGAGGCGGAGTGGTCGGAGCCCCACATGGTGCGGTCGAGCGTGATGTGCCGCTCGACGGCGACCGCGCCCAGGGCGACCGCGGCGATCGAGATCTGGAGGCCGCGCTCGTGGCCCGAGTAGCCGACCGGCACCCCCGGGTAGCGCCCCTTCAGCGCCGGGACCATGAGGAGGTTCGCCTCCTCGGAGGGCATCGGGTAGCTCGAGGTGGCGTGCATGATCACGAGCCGCTCGGCGCCGAGCACGGCCACGGCGCGATCGATCTCGTCGAGGGTCGACATTCCGGTCGAGAGGATGACGGGCTTGCCCGTGTCGCGGACCGCCTCGAGGAGCTCGACGTCGGTCACCGACGCCGACGCGATCTTGTGCGCGACGACGCCGTACGACTCGAGTTCGGCCACGGCCGGGGCGTCCCACGGCGAGGCGAACCAGTCGAGGCCGTGCAGGGCGGCGTGCCGCGCGACCTCCGCGTACTCGTCGCGGCCGAACTCGACGCGGTGGCGGTACTCGAGGTACGTCATCGTGCCCCATGGCGTCTCGCGCGGCGTGAGCTTCATGTGCTCGGGCGTGGAGAGGTCGGGCGTGCGCTTCTGGAACTTCACGGCCTGCGCGCCGGCGCGCGCGGCGACCTCGATGAGGCGCTTGGCGATCTCGACGTCGCCGTTGTGGTTCAGGCCGATCTCGGCGATGACGTAGACGGGCTCGTACTCGCCGATGGCGGCGTGGCCGATGCGCACGGACATGGTGGCTCGCTTTCGTGGGTCGGTCAGGTCGCGGAGGTCGCCGCGGCGATGGCCTCGCGCTGCTCGCGAGTGGGATGAGCCGGGTCGAGTTCGCGCGACTCGCGCACGAGGTCGGATGCCCCGGAGCCGAGTTTCGCCTCGCGTGCGGCGAGCACGAGCTCGGCGAGCTCCCGGACCGCACCGTGGCCGCCGTGCCGCTCGAGGACGTGGCGCGCGCGCTCGAGCGCGTCGGGCGCCGCATCCGGCACGGCGAGCGGCCAGCCCACCATGTCGAGCGCGGGGATGTCGCCCCGGTCGTTGCCGAGGTAGGCGATGCGGTCGAGGCGGATGCCGCGTGCGGCCGCCCACTCGCGAAGCGCGGCGCCCTTGTCGGAGAGCCCCTGGATCACGTCGACCCCGAGCTTCTCGGCGCGACGACTGACGACCGGGTTGGCCTCGGCCGACAGGATGAGCACCGGGATGCCGTGGTCGCGAAGTCGCGCGACGCCGTGCCCGTCGGCCCGGCTCACCCGGACCGACTCGCGACCGAGCTCGTCGACCGCGGCGGTGTCGTCGGTGTGCACGCCGTCGAAGTCGGTGACGACAGCGTCGACGTCGATGAACGGATGCCGCGGGTCGGCCACCCACGCCGCGCCCTCGCGTCGCGCGAGCGACGCGGCGACTCCGCCCGCGAGCCGCCGGTCGACGCGGGGCGCGAGCACGCGGGCACGCGCGAGGTCGGCGGCGTCGTCGATCTCGATCGCCGTGTCGGGGTGGACCCGCTGGATGCCGATGCGGCCGAAGAATCGGTGCCCGGCCCGCACGAAGCCCTCGGTGCGTAGGACGTAGAACGCCCCGGTCTCGAGGAACTCGGGCTCGCGGTCCTGCCGGCGCGGGCGGTTCGTCGGGTCGTGGTTCACGCCGACCGCGCTCGCCCCGTCGGCGTCGTCGGCGCGCTCGCGCCAGAGGAACCCGTGGGTGGGTGTCGCCGCGAACACGACGTCGCGCTCGCCCGACTCGACGCGCGCGACAGCCGTGTCGAGGTCGAACGGGTCGATGAACGGCGAGGTCGCCTGGATGAAGACGGTGGTCGTGCCGGGTTCGGGCGCGATCGCCTCGATCGCGTGCAGCAGCGCCGACTCGCTCGAGGCGGTGGCGTTCGCGAGGGCGGCCGGACGCGCGATCACCTCGGCGCCGGCGTCGTGCGCGGCATCCGCGATCTCGTCGTCGTCGGTGGTCACGACGACGCGTGCGATGCGCTCCGCGGCGAGGGCGGCGTGCACGGCCCTGGCGATGAGCGGGACGCCCCCGACGCGTGCCACGTTCTTGCCCGGCAGGCCCTGGGACCCGCCTCGGGCCGGGATGATCGCGATCGCGCGCGCGGCGGCGGTGGCCTTGGTGGAGTCGCTGCGGCTCATGCCGCGAAGCTAGGCGTGCAACGCGTCCGCGGGGTGCACGCCCGGTGAACGCCGGGGGACGTTCAGGCTGACAGCGGACGTCGCGTCCACCTCCGCCCGCCTCAGCGTCCGTGCAGCTTGATCTCGGCCGCCTTGACGACGTTGGCGAGGAGCATGGCCCGGGTCATCGGGCCGACGCCCCCGGGGTTCGGCGAGAGGTGGCCGGCGACCTCGGCGACCGCCGGGTCGACGTCGCCGGTGAGCCGGCCCTTGCCGGTCTCCTCGTCGGCGACGCGCGTGATGCCGACGTCGAGGACCGCTGCGCCCGGCTTGACCCACTCGGCCTTGACCATGTGCGGCACGCCGACGGCCGCGACGACGATGTCGGCGCGGGCGACCTCGGCGGCGAGGTCCTGCGTGCGCGAGTGCGTGAGGGTGACGGTGGCGTCCAGCCCCTTGCGCGTGAAGAGCAGTCCGAGCGGGCGTCCGACGGTGAGGCCGCGACCGATGACCGTCACGTGCTGCCCGCGGATCGGGACGTCGTAGCGCTGCAGCATCTCGACGATCCCGGCAGGCGTGCACGGCAGCGGCGAGCGGAGCTCGCCCTCGATGCCGAGCACCAGCCGCCCGAGGTTGGTGGGGTGCAGGCCGTCGGCGTCCTTGTCGGGGTCGATGAGCTCGAGCATCGCGTTCTCGTCGTGGCCCGTCGGCAGCGGGAGCTGCACGATGTAGCCGGTCACCTCGCGCGCCGAGTTGAGGTCGCGGATCGCGGCGCGCACGTCGGCGGTCGTCGCCGAGGCGGGCAGGTCGACGCGGATCGACTCGATGCCGACCTCGGCGCAGTCGCGGTGCTTGCCGGCCACGTACGAGCGCGAGGCGGGGTCGTCGCCGACGAGGAGGGTGCCGAGTCCCGGCACGACGCCGTTCGCCCGGAGGTCGGTGATGCGCGAGGCGAGCTCGGACTTCACGGCCGACGCGGTGGCGACGCCGTCGAGGGTGATCGCGGTCATTTCGGGAGCCTTTCCGAGCTGGTCATCGGGTGCGGAACGAAGGAGATTCCAGCGAACACGCCGGTGAGCGGATGCCGCGGTCGGCGCGTCGCCGCGCATCTCCTCCGACGAGTCGGGCCAGGGCCCGGGCCCGGGGGCGAACGATCGCTCGCCCCCGGGCCCCGGCGGCCGGCTACTGCTGGAGGCCGGGGTAGAGCGGGAACGCCGCGGTCAGCGCCTCGACGCGCGACCGGAGCGCGGCGACATCCGGGTTCGCCTGCAGCGCCAGCGCGATGACGTCGGCGACCTCGGTGAACTCGGCGTCGCCGAAGCCGCGGGTCGCGAGTGCGGGCGTGCCGATGCGCAGGCCCGAGGTGACCATCGGCGGGCGCGGGTCGAACGGCACCGCGTTGCGGTTGACGGTGATGCCGACCTCGTGCAGGCGGTCCTCTGCCTGCTGGCCGTCGAGCTCGGAGGTGCGGAGGTCGGCGAGCACGAGGTGCACGTCGGTGCCGCCCGTGAGCACGTCGACGCCGGCCGCGCGGGAGTCGTCGGCGACGAGGCGCTCCGCGAGGATCCGCGCACCGCGGACGGTGCGCTCCTGGCGGTCGCGGAACTCCTCGGACGCCGCGATCTTGAACGCGGTCGCCTTCGCGGCGATCACGTGCATGAGCGGACCGCCCTGCTGGCCGGGGAAGACGTTCGAGTTCAGCTTCCTCGCGAGCTCCATGTCGCGCGACAGGATGAAGCCCGAGCGCGGGCCGCCGATCGTCTTGTGCACGGTCGAGGAGACGACGTCGGCGTGCGGCACGGGGTTGGGGTGCAGGCCCGCGGCGACGAGTCCGGCGAAGTGCGCCATGTCGACCCAGAGCTTCGCGCCGACCTCGTCGGCGATCTCGCGGAACGCGGCGAAGTCGAGCTGGCGCGGGTACGCCGACCAGCCGGCGATGATGACCTGCGGCTTGTGCTCGATCGCCTTGTCGCGCACCACGTCCATGTCGACCTGGAAGGTCTCGGGGTCGACGCCGTACGCCACGGCGTTGTAGAGCTTGCCCGAGAAGTTCAGCTTCATGCCGTGCGTGAGGTGACCGCCGTGCGCGAGCTCGAGGCCGAGGATCGTGTCGCCGGGCGTGGCGATCGCCGAGAGCACCGCGGCGTTCGCGGTCGCGCCCGAGTGGGGCTGCACGTTGGCGTACTCGGCGCCGAACAGGCTCTTCGCGCGCTGGATCGCCAGGTTCTCGGCGACGTCGACGAACTCGCAGCCGCCGTAGTAGCGGCGGCCGGGGTAGCCCTCGGCGTACTTGTTCGTGAGCACCGATCCCTGCGACTGCAGCACAGAGACGGGCACGAAGTTCTCGCTCGCGATCATCTCGAGCGTCGAGCGCTGGCGGTTCAGCTCGAGCTCGAGGACCTCGGCGATCTCGGGGTCGACCTCGGCGAGAGGGGCGTTGAAGACGGATGCGGCGCCCGCGACGGCGTCGGCGGGGGCGTCGGTGGTGAGTGACTCAGCCAATGGATGGCTCCTTCGAAGATGACATGCGGACCTGCGGAAATCGCCTCGTGCGCGACTCGCGCCCCGAGGCCTCGCGTACCGGCCCAGGCGTGCGGTCGGTCCGTGCCAGTCGCTCCCCGATGGTCACCCATCTCAACGCCAGTCGCGACGCCGCCAAGCATAGCAACGGATGCCGCGAGCCCACGCCGTGGATGACGCTCGCGGTCGCGGCGCCCGACCGCCTCGCGGGTGCCGGCGATATCGTGGCCCGGTGACCTCCGCGCCGACGACCGTCATCCACTCCGCCCGCATCGTCTCCGGCGGCGACGCCGTCACCGACGCGTGGGTGCGGTTCGAGGGCGACCGGATCGCGGGGCGGGGCATCGGCGAGGCCTGGCGCGACGCTCCCGCGGTGCGGGCGGGCGGGGCCGACGTGACGGATGCCGCGGGCCGCTGGCTCACGCCCGGATTCGTCGACATCCACTGCCACGGCGCGGGCGGGGCGGCGTTCGACGAGGGCGCCGAGTCCATCGGTGCGGCGCTCGCGGTGCACCGGGCGCACGGCACGACCCGGAGCGTCTGCTCGCTGGTGACGGCGCCCGTCGACGTGCTCGCCGAGCGGCTCCGCGCGATCGCGGCGGTCGCGGCATCCGACCCGCTCGTGCTGGGCGCCCACCTCGAGGGCCCGTTCCTCGACCACGAGTTCCGCGGCGCACACGACCCGTCGATGCTGCGCACCGCCGACGACGCGGCGCTCGACCGGCTGCTGGGGGCGGCCGGCGGCGCGCTTCGCCAGGTCACGATCGCGCCCGAGCACGAGGGGGCGACCGCGGCGATCGCGCGCCTGGTCGACGCCGACGTCGCGGTCGCCGTCGGCCACACGGGCGCCGACTTCGACACCGCCCTCCGCGCGTTCGACGCGGGCGCGTCGATCCTCACGCATGCGTTCAACGGCATGCGCGGCATCCACCATCGTGCGCCCGGCCCGGTCGTCGCGGCCATGCGCGCCGACCACGTGACGCTCGAGGTCATCGGCGACGGGGTGCACGTGCACCCCGACGTGGTGCGCCTCGCGTTCTCGGGCGCATCGGGGCGCGTCGCGCTGGTGACCGACGCGATGGCCGCGACCGGGGCGTCCGACGGCGCGTACGTGCTCGGATCGCTCTCGGTCGACGTGCGCGACGGCGTCGCGCGGCTCGCCGACACGGGTGCGATCGCCGGGTCGACGCTCACGCAGGACGAGGCGCTGCGTCGCGCCGTCCTCGACTCGGGGATCCCGCTGCACGAGGCGGTCGGCGCGCTCACGGTCACTCCCGCGTCCGCGATCGGGCGTGCGGGCGACCTCGGCCGCCTCGACGTCGGGTTCGCCGCCGACGCGGTGCTGCTCGACGACGACCTCGCCGTCGCCGCCGTGTGGGGCGCGGGCCGGCGCATCGCCTGACGGTCGCGCTGCGGCGTCCGAAGGCACCGCGGGCCCCGGCCGGCGTGCCCGACCGGTCGCCCCGGGCGGAGCGGGAGGCCTGTTCCCCGTCGCCCCTCGCTCCGTCCCGGTCGCCGTCCCGCGCGATCCCCCACGCGGTCCACTCGATCGCGAGCGACCTCCCGGCCCTTCCCCGGTGCACGGTCCCTCACCATGAGAGACGGCATCGGCGGCGGATCATGACGCGACTTCGCGCGATCCGCCGCCGGAAGCCGGTCGGCGGGCACCGCGTTTCGTCGTTCCCCCGCCCATCTGGTGGAATGAGCGGGACCGCACTGCGGCCCGTCGGCGCGGACCGCCGGCAACCCGAGGCAGCGCAGGCGATCCGGGCGCGCGCCCGCACGAGGAGGACGAGGCACGTGACCCCAGCACGTTCGGCGCCCGCCGACGCCGACCTGATCGCGGCGACCCGCACCGGCGACCGCGAGGCGTACGCCGAGCTCTGGCGACGCCACGAGGCATCCGCCCGCACCGTCGCGCGATCGCACACGACGCTCGACGCCGACGACCTCGTCGCCGAGGCGTTCACGCGGACCTTCGACGCGATCCGGTCGGGCAAGGGCCCGCAGGGGGCGTTCCGCCCGTACCTGTTCGCGACGATCCGGAACACGGCCGCGAGCTGGGGTCGCGCCAACCGGGAGACGCCGCTCGACCACCTCGAGTCGCTGGAGGATCCCGCGTCCGGCGACGCGGCGGCGCTCGAGGCGCTCGACCGGTCGACGACCGCGACGGCGTTCCGGGCGCTGCCCGAGCGATGGCAGGAGGTGCTCTGGTACGCCGAGGTCGAGCGGATGTCGCCGCAGCAGATCGCCCCGCTGCTCGGCATGAGCGCGAACGCGACGGCGGCGCTCGCCTACCGGGCGCGCGAGGGCCTCCGCCAGCAGTGGATCCGGGCGCACCTCGCCGACGCCCACCACGGCCCCGAGTGCGCCTGGACGGTCGACCGCCTCGGCGCGTACATGCGCGGTCGGCTGCGCGCGCGCGACACCGCCAAGGTCGAGGCCCACCTCGACGGCTGCGCGAAGTGCACGGTCGTGGCGGCGGAGGCGCGCGAGGTCGGCATGCGGCTCGCCCTGGTCCTGCTCCCGCTCGCCGCCGGGTCGGCCGCGGCCACCGCGTACACGGCCTGGCTCGGCACGACGGCCCCGGTCGCGACGACGGCGGCGGCCGCGACCGGGATCGGCGCGGCGGGCAGCGCCTCGGCGGCCGGTGCGGACGTGATCGCCGGGACCACGGTCGGGGGCGCCGGCCACGCCGCCGGAACCGCGGGGGGCGGGGCTGCGGCGAGCGCGGCGTCCGGCACGAGCGCCGCGGTCGCCGTCGGCGCCGGCGTCGGCGGCGCGGTGCTGGTCGCCGCCACCGCGGTCGCGCTGTTCGTGCTGCCGCAGGTCGCGCCGACGGATGCCGCGCCGGGACAGGGGTCGACGTCGATCGCCCTCGAGGCGCCCGACGAACCGGAGCCCGCGCCGATCGGGCCGGTACCGGATGGCGCGCCGGCGCCGCCCGAGGCGGAGGCGGCGCCCGTCGACCCGCCCGTCGAGCCGGAGCCCGCGCTCGACCCCGCGCCGGTGCCGGCGCCCGCGCCCGCGCCGGCGGTCGTCGCCGAGTCGGAGGAGGTCCCCGAACCGTCTCCGGAGCCCGAGCCGCCCGTCGAGCCTGCGCCCGTCGCCGAGCTCGGGCTGGTCGTCGACGCGCACGGCTCGAGCCTCACGGTCTCGCTCGCGGGCGAGCCGCGTGCCGAGGTCGAACTGCTCGCCGACGGAGTCCCGTTCGCGACGGTGGTGCTCGACGAATCGGGCCTCGCCGTCGTCGAGTACCTTGCGCCCGCGAACCACAAGTGGACCGCGACGGCGCGCTACGCCTGAACCGGCGCGCGCGCCCGCAGGGCTTACGCCTCGACGACGCGCGCGCGGGCGCGCTCCGCGCGCGAGGTGCGCACCATGACGAGCATCGCCACCACGAGCAGCACCGCGTAGGCGACCGGCACCGCACCCACGCCGACGGCGTCGAACAGCACCGCGCCGACGAGTGCGCCGCCGCCGATGCCGACGTTGAAGGCGGTCGTGTAGAGGGCGCTCGCGGCATCCCGGCGCTCGGGCGGCGCGGCCTGGAGCAGCCGCGTCTGCAGCAGCGGCGGGATGGCGCCGAAGGCGAAGCCCCACACCGTGTAGGCGATGATCGCCGGCCAGAGCCCCGGCTCGGCCGCGATCACGAGGAGCGCGACGGCGAGCAGCAGCATGGCGCCGACGAGCGCGCGGACGCTGTCGCGCGCGATCGGACTGCCGGCGACGAGGAGGCCCGCGGCACCGGCGAGCCCCGACGCGAACAGCAGCGGGGCGACCGCCGCGGAGGAGGCGCCGACGACGTCGGTGAGCAACGGGGCGACGTAGGTGAGGGCCGCGTACTGGCCGATCATCACGACGGCGGTGACGACGCTCACGGCGACGACCCCGCGCATGCTGCGACGGCCCGCGAGGATCGCGGTCGCGGTGGACGCGGTGGCCGTCGCGTCGGCCCCGCGCTCGGCGGCCTCCCTCGACGGCGCGGTCGAGGCGTCGGCCGGGAGCACCGCTCGTACGACCACGGCGCCCGCGAGCGTGAGGGCGGCGATGACGCCGAACGCCCAACGCCAGCCGACGGCCTGGCCGAGCGCGGTGGCGAGCGGCACGCCCGCGATGAGCGCGAGGGTTCCGCCGCCGAGCACGACGGACACCGCGCGGCCGAGGTGGCGTTCGCCGACGAGTCGGGCGGGGTAGGCGCCGACGAGCGCCCAGAACAGGCCGTGCGCGACGCCGCCGACGATGCGGAAGGCGACGAGCTGGCCGTACTCGGGGACGAGCGCCGAGGCGGCGGTCGAGAGCCCGAGCACGACGAGCACGATCGTGATCAGCGTGCGCCGGGGCATCCGCTTGAGCAGCGCCGTGAGCGGCGTCGAGGTCACGACGACCGTGAAGGCGAAGACCGAGACGAGCAGGCCCACGAGGGGTGCGCCGACGCCCAGGTCGGCGCTCATCTCGGGGAGCAGCCCGGTGGGCAGCATCTCGATGGTGATGGACAGGAAGACGGCCGCGGCGAGGGCGAGGAGCGCACGCCAGGGCATGGCTCCGGTCGCGCCGGCGCGCGGCGATGAGGTGATCGGCATGAGGAAGGTCATCCGACGGCGTTCCCCGCTCGCGGCACTGCCTGCGGCGGGTCGACTACGCGCTCACGTGCGCGCCCGGGGCCGACGGTGTCCGTACGACCGCGTCCAGTGTAGCGGGCGCGACCTGCGTATTCGCCGGGCGGTACGCTGGCCCGATGAGCACGGAGGCCGAGCCGCACAGCCCGCACCTGTCCCACTGGGTCGTCACGCTGAGCTGCACCGACGGGCCGGGGATCGTGCACGCGGTGAGCGGTGCGATCGTCGCGGCGCGCGGCAACATCACCGAGAGCCAGCAGTTCGCGAGCCACGACACCGGCCGGTTCTTCATGCGCGTGCAGGTCGAGTCGCCAGCCGACCGCACCGAGTTCGAGGCCGCGCTCGCGCCGGTGATCGAGCGGTGGAGCATGGAGCTGCACCTCGACGAGGTCGGCCGTCCGCTGCGCACGCTCGTGCTCGCGTCGACCGCGGGCCACTGCGTGAACGACCTGCTGTTCCGCCAGCGCGGCGGGCAGCTGCCGGTCGAGATCCCCCTCGTGCTCTCCAACCACGGCACCCTGCGCGACCTGGTCGACTTCTACGGCGTGCCGTTCGAGTCGGCGCCCGTCACCTCGCCCGAGACCAAGGCCGAGTTCGAGCGGCGCATCCTCGAGGCGGTCGACGAGCACGACATCGAGCTCGTGGTGCTCGCGCGCTACATGCAGATCCTCTCCCCCGAGCTGTGCGATGCGCTCGCCGGCCGATGCATCAACATCCACCACTCGTTCCTGCCCGGCTTCAAGGGCGCGAACCCGTACCGCCAGGCGCACGCCCGCGGGGTGAAGCTCATCGGCGCCACGGCGCACTTCGTCACGAGCGACCTCGACGAGGGCCCGATCATCGAGCAGAACGTCGTGCGCGTGGAGCACTCGCGATCGGTCGCCGAGCTCGTCGCGATCGGCCAGGACGAGGAGAGCCGCACCCTCTCGCAGGCGGTGAAGTGGTTCGCCGAGCGGCGCGTGCTGCTCGACGGGCAGCGCACGGTCATCTTCCGCTGAATCGCCCGCCCGATTCGGCGCGCGCCGGCGCGCGCAGGACGGCGCGGCGTCAGTCGCGGAACTCGCGGCGCCCGTTGATCACGCCGCTGACCGCGGCCACGACGGCGAACACGACGGCCACGACCGGCTGGCCCATGATCCACCACGCGATCGCCGCGGTCGAGAACACGGCGATCTCGACGAGCGCCTTGACGAACGGGTCGACGTCGAAGACCGCCTTCGGCGAGCGGAACAGGCCCCAGAGCAGGATCGCGAGCAGCGGCAGGCCGATGCCGAGGAGCACGCCCGGCCACGGCAGCGCGAACGCGACGAACCCGAAGATGCCGAGTGTCACGATGGCGAAGATCTCGAGCAGGAAGCGCAGCAGGTCGTTCACGCCGACCTTCGGGGTCGGCTCGGGGGTGGCGTCGTTCACGAGGTTCAAGCCTAATCCGGCCCGACGGACGCCGACGCCGCGGCATCCGTCGGGGGATGCCGCGGCGCGCTGCCGTCCGGGTGACGCCGGGGCTCAGCCCACCGGCGCCGTGTCCCGTCCGGCGGCGACCTCGGGCTCGGCGTCGGTGGCGTCGCCGGACTGCCGCTCGGACGCGACGAGTTCCTCGTCGGCGTGCGCCGCCTCGGCGTCGGGCTCGGCGCCGCCGGCGGTGCGGAAGTGGCCGATGAGCGAGAGCAGGATGCCGCCGGCCGCCCAGGCCGCGAGCACGAGCCACGGGAACGCCGTCGGTGCGTCCGGGAAGTAGCTGAGGTCGCGGAGCAGGGTTGCCGCCGCGCCCGGCGGGAACCACTGGCCGATCGCGCCCCACGGCTCCGCGAGGAACTGGACGGGCACGGCGGCCGCCGAGATCGGGTTCGCGACGAGGACGAAGAGCACGGCGCCGACGCCGATGCCCGCGCGGCCCATGAGGGCGACGAGGCCGGTGATGGGCGCGGCGATCGCGGCCAGCGCGAGCGAGATCGCGGCGGCGTTCAGCCAGTAGTCGCCCTGCAGTGCCCCGAACCAGCCCTGCAGGATGCCGGCGAGCACGAGGCCGCCCGCGACCGCGTAGGCGGTGACGGCGGCGACCCGGCGCATGGCGCCGATCACGGCGAGCGAGATCGCGATGCCTCCGAGCATTCCGCCGAGGACCAGCGGGAACATCGCGACGGCGAGCCCTGAGCCGGTCGGGTCGCTGTCGGCGAGCGGGACGACGTCGGTGACCGTCACCGTGACCGTGGGGAACTCGGGCACGGACGGCGTGCCGGGCTGGGTGCCGCCGCCCTGGCCGGTCGCCTGCGCGACGGCGGCCTGCACGGCGTCGGCGAGCACCTGCTGGAGCTGCCCGGGGAGGGCGGCGCGGACCTGTTCGTCGATGCCGGCCTGCAGTTCGGCGGCGAGGCCGCGGAGGTTCTGCGCGACGGCAGGGCTCGCGGCGGTGGCGATGAGCACCTCGGGCGCGTCGGTCGGAGCGTCGCCGAGGACGATCGCGCCGTAGGCCTCGCGGGTCCGGATCGCGGCGACGGCCGCGTCGCGGTCGTCGTACCGCTCGAGCGCGATCGCGCCCTCGGCCTCGTCGGCGACGCGCTCCTCGACCTGCGTCACCGCCGCGTCGGGACCGACGACGCCGACGGGCAGGTCCTTGGGCTCGGCGGTGACCGAGGGCCAGGCGAACGCGAGCAGGATGACGCCGACGACGAGTGAGAGGACGGCGCCGATGCCGATGGCGCGGCCGATCGGCGTGCGGTGCGTGGTGTGGGAGGACATGAGCGGCTCCTTCATAAAAAACGAATGCTCGTTCTTTATAATGGACCCGCGACGTAGGATCGTCAAGCGACGGGAGGAGAGCCGATGCCCAAGGTGAGCGACGAGTACCGCGCGGCGCGCCGCGAGGAGATCCTCGACGTCGCCCTCAGGTGCTTCGCCGAGCGCGGGTACGCGAAGACGTCGATCGCCGACCTCGTCGAGGCGACCGGACTCTCGGCCGGCGCGATCTACGGCAACTTCCCCGACGGCAAGAAGGAGCTGTTCGCCGCGGCGGCGGCACGCGTGCTCGAGTCGCGACGCATCGAACTCGCCGAACGCCGCCGGGACGGCGGCCCGCTCTCACCCGGCGAGGTCGTCGCGACGCTGCTCGGAGGCATCCGCAACGAGCCCTTCAGCGCAGTCCTCCCCCAGCTGTGGTCGGAGGCGATCGTCGACCGGGAGATCCGCGATCTCGTGCAGGTCGTGTTCCTGCGCCTGCGCACCGCGATCGGCGCGCAGCTGGCCGAGTGGGGGCGCGCGCACCCCGACCGCGTCGACGGCGACCCGGCCGCCTGGGCGGAACGCGTCACCCCGGTCGTCCTGAGCGCCGCACCGGGATTCGTCCTGCAGCGCGCCCTCCTCGACGACTTCGACGAGGACGCCTACCTCGCCGCGCTCGGCGAGGCGCTGGTCCACTGACCCGCGAGCGACCCGTCCCGGTCGCGTCTCGCCCATGGCGACCGGCGGACGCCGCGGCATCCGCCGGTCGCGGTCAGATGCCCTGCCAGTCGGGCTTGTTCGCCCAGGCGTGACGGTAGTAGCCCGCGTGCTCGAGCCGCGACGCGGCCGCCTCGTCGACGATGACCGTCGCGTGCGGGTGCAGCTGGATCGCGGAGCCGGGCTGGCTCGCGGAGACCGGACCCTCGACCGCCGCGGCGATCGCCTCGGCCTTGGCCCCGCCGAAGGCGAGCAGCACGAGGTGGCGCGCGCGGAGGATCGTGCCGATCCCCTGCGTGATGCAGTGCATCGGGACGTCCTCGATCGAGTCGAAGAACCGCGCGTTGTCGACGCGGGTCTGCTCGGTGAGCGTCTTCACGCGCGTGCGCGAGGCGAGCGAGGAACCGGGCTCGTTGAAGCCGATGTGCCCGGTCCGGCCGATGCCGAGGACCTGCAGGTCGACGCCCCCGGCGACCTCGATCGCCGCCTCGTAGTCCTCGGCCGCGGTGCGGATGGTCGCCGGATCGCCGTTCGGCACGCGGATGAGCTCCGGCGTCAGGCCGAGCGGCTCGACCACCTCGCGCGTGATCACCTGGCGGTAGCCCTCCGGGTGCCCCGCGGGCAGCCCCACGTACTCGTCGAGCGCGAAGCCGCGCACGCCGGCGACCGCGATGCCCTCGGCATCGATGCGACGCGCGAGCGCACGATAGGTGCTGAGCGGCGTCGAGCCCGTGGCCAGGCCGAGCACGGCGTCGGCACGCGCGCGCAGCAGGTCCGCGATGGCGGATGCCGCGAGCTCGCCGGCCTCCTCCTCGTCACGGACGATCACGACCTCTGCCATGCCGGCTCCTCCACTTCCTCTCCGATCAGGGCGGCGCCGACGGCGGCCGCCGGGAAGCCGCGCGGGATGACCTGCACCCGGCGGGGCAGGTCGAGCGACGCGAGGAACGCGGAGTCCTCGGCCCACGCCGCGAGCACGCGCCGCGTGCCGCCCAGCAGCCGATCGCCGAGCGCCGCGAGTCCGCCGCCGATCACGATGTCGTCGACGTCGGTCGTGAGCGCGAGCAGGCGCACCGCCGAGGCCACGCCCACCAGGAAGCGCTCGCGCACCGCGACGGCGTCGGGCTGGCCGGCATCCGCGCGGTCGAACAGGTCGATCGCCGGGTACCGGTGCACCCCGGGCCACTGCGACGCGAGCGCCGAACCCGACGCCAGCGTCTCGAGGCAGCCGCGCTGCCCGCAGGCGCACTGCTCCCCCGCCGGGTCGACCGGGATGTGCCCGATCTCGCCCGCGACACCGCGGCCTCCGCGCAGCAGGTGCCCGTCCAGGACGATGCCCGCCGCGAGCCCGGTGCCGAGGTTCAGGTACGCCATGGAGTGGGCGCGGATGCCGTCGGCCACGCCGAGCAGGTGGTGCGCTCCGAGCGCCGCCGCCTTCACGTCGTTCTCGATCCGGACCTCGACGCCGAGCCGGTCCGCGAGCCGCGGACCGAGGTCGAGGCCCTCGAGGCCGAGATTCACCGCGTGGGTGACGCGGCCCGTCGCCGAGTCGACCGAACCGGGGATGCCGATGCCGATCGACTGGAACGCGCGGGCGTCGACGCCGGCGAGCTCCGACATCCGCTCGACCGTGCGGAGCGCCGTCGCGACGACCGCCTCCGCCCCGAACCCCGTCGGCATGCGGACCTGGTCGCTGAGCTCGCCGTCGGCGCCGATCGCGACGGCCGCGGTCTTGGTCCCGCCGATGTCGATCCCGAGCCTCACGACACCTCCGCCGTGGCGGTCAGCGCGTCCTGCACGAGCTCGGCGAACGTCGCGGCGACGCCGCGCGAGGCGCCGAACGTCGCGATGTCGGCGAACGCGAGGTCCTCGCTCGGCCAGCCCACGTCGACCGTCACCACGTCGGCGCGCGCCGCGCGCAGGCGCTCGATCGCGTCGACCGCGAAGGCGTGCCGGTGCAGGTCCTTGCCGATGACGACGACGGGTCCGGCGAGCGCGGCCGGGTCGGGCAGCGGGGTCGCGGCGTCGAGTCGGGTCTCAGCGGCGTCCGTCAGCCAGGCCGGTGCGGGGCGCTCGGGGTCGGTCGCCGCGACGAGGGCGAAGGGTCCCCACGGGACGCCGCCGACGGCGATGTTCGCGACAGTCTCGACGCGGACGATCGTGCCGACCGAACCGGTCGCGCAGAGCCGATCGAGCGCACCGGGCGCGACGTGGAACGATGCCGCGACGCGGCCGGCGAGACCTGCGGGCAGGCCGAGCGGCAGCCCGACCCCGGGAACAGCGGATGCCGCGGCCCCGCCGGTCGGCCGTGCGACGGCCGCGAGCCCGCGAACCCGGGCCGCGGCATCCGCCACGCGCTCCGGGGCCAGCCGGCCCGAGGCGACGGCGTCGGCGATCGCCTGCGCGATCGCCTCCATCTGCTCGCCCGTGTTGTCGGTGCCGATGCACAGCAGGTCGCAGCCGGCGGCGAGCGCGAGCACGGCAGCCTCGGGGATGCCGCGCCCGCCGCTCGCCCCGGCCATGTCGAGGGCGTCGGACACGATGACGCCCTCGTACCCGAGCTCCCCGCGGAGCAGGCCGTGCAGGATGCGGGGAGACAGGGTGGCGGGGTGCTCCGCGTCGAGCTGCGGGAGCAGGATGTGGGAGGTCATGATCGAGCGCGTCCCGACCGCGATCGCGGCGCGGAACGGCGCGAGCTCGCGCTCCTGCAGGGCCTCCAGCGGCAGGTCGACGACCGGGAGCGCCAGGTGCGAGTCGGTGGCGGTGTCGCCGTGCCCGGGGAAGTGCTTCGCGCTCGCGTCGACGCCCGCCGACTGCACGCCCTCGACCCACGCCGCCGTGTGCCGTGCGACGAGGCCGGGTTCGGCGCCGAAGCTGCGCACGCCGATGACCGGGTTCTGCGCGTTGGAGTTGATGTCGGCGTCGGGCGCGAAGGTCATGGTGCACCCGACCGCGACGAGCGCCTCGCCCACCGCGCGACCGACGGCGCGGGTCAGCTCGAGGTCGTCGATGCGACCGAGCACCGCGTTGCCGGGATACGGCGCGCCGCGGTCGAAGAACAGGCGCGTGACGTCACCGCCCTCCTCGTCGATCGCGACGACCGCGAGCGGGTTGGCCGCGCGGAGCTCCGCCGTGAGGCCGGCCAGCTGCGCGGGCGAGACCACGTTCGAGCCGAAGACGCACACGCCCCCGAGGCCCTCGGCCATCAGGTCGAGCAGCCACCCGGGCGCCTCGGGCCCGGCGAAGCCCGGCAGCAGGGTCGTGAGGATGTCGCGGCGCAGGTCCTGCCCGTCGCCGCCCCGGATCACGTCGTTCATCCCTTGACCGCTCCGCTCACGAGTCCGCTCGTCATCCGGCCCTGGACGATGAGGAAGAAGACGATGACCGGGATCGCCATGAGCGTCGAACCGGCCATGATGGCCGCCCAGTTGGTCGTGCCGTTCGCCACCAGGAAGGTGCGCAGCCACACGGGCAGCGTCATCATCTCGGGTCGGGCGTTCAGCACGAGCGCGATCACGAACTCGTTCCACGCCTGGATGAACCCGAAGACGCCGGTCGCGACGAGGCCGGGCGCGAGCAGCGGGAACGTGACCCGCCAGAAGGCGCCGGCCCTGGAGCATCCGTCGATCATGGCCGCCTCCTCGAGGTCGGCCGGCACGCCGTTGACGAAGCCGCGGAGGGTCCAGATCGTGAACGGCAGCACGGTCGCGACGTAGACGATGGTCAGGCCGATCAGCGTGTTCAGGAGGTGCCATCCGTCGATCACCCGGAAGATGGAGACGATCATCGCCTCGCCCGGGATCATCTGGATCACGAGGATCATGACGATGAACCCGCGCCGGCTCTTGAACCGGAACCGCGTCACCGCGATCGCCGCCAGGAACGCGAAGACCAGCGCGACGACCACCGTGGTGAGCGTCACGACGAGCGAGTTCACCGCGGCCGGCGCGAACGGGGTGCGGCCCGGATCGAACAGCACCGTGGCGTAGTTGCGGAGCGTGAAGTTGTCGGGCCAGAAGTGAATGTCGGAGCCCCGGACCTCGTTGTTCGGCTGGAACGAGGTGTTCACCATCCAGTAGACCGGGAATGCGAACAGCGCGAACAGCACGACCGACAGAGCGCTCCAGAGCGCGGTCGAGAGTCGGTTGCGGACCCCGCGACGGCGCGGGGCGAGGTCGCGGGAGGCACCCGCGCGCGCGGTGCGCGGTGCGGTGGCGGTGGTGGCGCTCACAGCTCCTCCTCCTTGATGGTCTGTCGGACGTAGTAGAGGGAGACGGTCATCAGGATGATCGCCGTGATCACCGCGATCGCACCGCCGGTGCCGAAGTCGCCGCCCGCGATCGAGACCTGGTAGATGTACACGCCGAGCGTATTGGTCAGGGCACGGATGCCCCCGATGTCCTGCAGCGCGAAGATCTGCGTGAACACCTTGAGGTCCCAGATGATCTGCAGGATCGTCGTGATGAGGAAGATCGGCTTGAGGTACGGGAACGTGATCAGCCGGAAGCGCTTGAACGCGCCGGCCCCGTCGAGCTGGGCCGCCTCGAGCACCTCCTCGGGCACCTGGGTGAGGCCGGCGTACAGGGTGAAGGCGACGAACGGGACGGCGCCCCAGACGATGATGATGCCGGCGACGAGGAAGAAGCTGAGCGGGTCGATGAGCCACGAGTGCTGGCGGAACTCCTCGAGGCCGAAGCCGTTCACGAGGACCGAGTTGATGATGCCGTAGTCGGTGTCGAACATCCAGCCCCAGACGATGGTCGCCGACAGCGGCGGCATCGCCCACGCCAGCAGCATGCCGATCGAGAGCAGGAGCCGGAAGCCCTTGGGCAGGCGCTGCAGCAGGAGCGCCATGAGCGTGCCGAGGACCATCGTGGACACGACGCACACGGCCGCGAAGACGAGGCTGCGGCCGAGGACCTCGTAGAAGGTGGGGTCCGTGAGGACGTCGACGTAGTTCTCGAACCAGACCCAGGTGGGCGGGGCGCCGAAGACCTGGGCGCGGCCGAACTCCTGCATCGAGGTGATGAGCAGCTGGATCAGGGGCCAGCCGACGATCGCCGCGAGCACGAGCGAGGCGGGAACGAGGAGGGCGTACGGGGTGAGGCCCCCGGCACGGCGGCTGAAGCGACGTCGCTTCGGCGGCTCGACGGGCGGCGGCGTGACGATGCGTTCGCCGTCGACCGCGCTCACGGCCGGGGGGAGGCCGGTGTCGGTGGTGGTCATGTGGGGCTCCTGCGTCTGACGGCGAGGGTGTGGATGCCGCGGGCGTGGCCCGCTCGTGGTGCCGGGCCGGCAGCGTGTGTGGGGCGCTGCCGGCCCGGGGCCCGGTGGGGAGTCGGTGCGGCCGCGTCGCGTCGGGGGCGCGGCCGCACCGTGGGGAGGGACTAGCCGTTGAGGATGTCCTCGATCTGCTGGTCGGCCTCCTCGGCGAGCTGGGCGACGTCGCCGCCCTGCGCGATGTTGACGAAGAGGTCCTGCAGGATTCCTGCAGCCTCGACGTCGGCCCACTTCGGCGAGGCCGGGGTGAGCTTGGCGTTGCCGGCCGCGGCCGAGATCGCCTGGGCGACCTCGTCGGTGCCGACCGTGTCGCCGAGCGAGAGCTTCGCCGGCACGAGGCCGTTCTCGCCGTAGATCGTCTGGAACTCGTCCGAGAGGATGATCTTCAGCGCGTCGAGGGCGAGCTCCGGGTGCTTCGTGTTGGCGGAGATGCCGATGTTCGAGCCGCCGGCGAAGACCTGGGCCGCGTCGCCGTCAGCGCCAGGGAGCGCGTAGACGCCGAGGTTCTCCTCCTGGTCGGGGCAGCCGGGGGTCTCGGCGTCCTCGGGGGCGAGGATCGACCACTTGACCCAGGCCGGAGCCGCGAGCTGCAGCGACGTGCCGTCGCAGAAGCCGACCTGCGGGTTCGACTCGTTGGCGTCCTTCGGGGCGCGCGAGGCCTCGGTCATGACCTTCTGGACCATCTCGAGGCCCTCGATCGACTCGGCCGAGCTGAGCTGTGCGTCCCACTCCTCGCCGTCCGGCACTGCGACCTCGCCGCCGGCCTCCCAGATGTAGGGCAGCGCGGCGTACCAGTTCTGGCCGGGCCACCAGACGCCCGACTTGTCGGGGTTGTCGTTCGCGAGCTGGATGGCCTGGTCGACGTACTGGTCGAGCGAGGTCGGGACCTCGATGCCCGACGCGGCGAAGGCGTCCTTCTTGTAGAAGACGAGGGAGGAGCCGGAGTAGAGCGGCGCCGCGTAGAACTTCTCGTCGTACGAGCCGACCTCGACGAAGCCGGGGAGCAGGTCGTCGCCGCCGAGCTCGTCGTAGTGGTCGGTGAGGTCCATGAAGGCGCCCGCCGAGGTGAAGGCCGGGGCCTGCGTGTTGCCCACCTCGACGACGTCGGGGCTGTCGGAGCCGGAGAGGCTCGTGGTCAGGCGGTCCACGAGGCCGTCCCACGACTGCTCCTCGATGACGAGCGTGGAGCCGGGGTGCTCCTCCTCGAAGGTCTCGACGAGCAGCTCGCGCGCCGCGTCGGGGGTGTCGGTGCCGACGAGCCAGACGCGGATCTCCGCGCCCTCCTCGGAGGCCGCGTCGCCTCCGGTGGTGGCGCACCCGGCGAGGGTCAGCGCAGCCGCGGCGCCGAGCGCCACGATGCCGAGGTTCCTCATTGCGTGGTTTCCTTTCGTAGGGGGAAGGTGGGAGCGGGGGTGCTGCCACCCGTGGTGCAGGGGGTTGGGGCCTAGGAGACCCCGAGTTGGCCGGAGAGGACCATGACGGCCGCCCCGCGCAGGACGATGTCCTGCCCGTGCGCGGTCATCCGGAGCCTCAGTTCCCGGTGGTGTTCCGTCATCGTCCGGTTCCGGACCGTCTCGACGGCCGCCTCGAGCAGCGGGCCGTCAAGCAGTTCCGTCGGTCCGCTGAGGACGACCTCGGAGAGGTTCAGCGCACCGACGACGGGGGCGAGCACGATGCCGAGGCGTCGGCCCGCTTCCCGCAGGGTCTCTTCGCGAGCGGATGCCGCGGCGTCCGCATCGCCGAGTCGTTCGAGCTCGGCGGTGAGTCGGGGCACCGCGAGCCAGGCCTCGAGGCAGCCGTGCTTGCCGCACGCGCACCGCGGCCCGCCGTCGGTGCCGACCACGACGTGGCCGATCTCGCCCGCGGCGCTGCCGGCGCCGAGCACCGGTCGGCCGCCGATGATGAGCCCCGCGCCGACGCCGTGGCCGACCTTGACGAGCACCAGGTCGCCCGGGGCACCGGCGTGCTCGGCGAGGACGGCGACGTTCGCGTCGTTGGCGACGTGCACGGGCAGGTGGAAGGCGGCCTGCAGCCGCTCCTGGAGGGGAAGGTCGGTCCAGCCGAGGTTCGGGGCGGAGCGGACGACGCCGTCGGGACCCACGACGCCCGGCGAGCCGACGCCGATGCCGAGCACCGGTGAGGTCGTGAGGGCGAGCAGGCCGTCGAGGAGCTCGGTGACGAGTTCGACCGCCCGCTCCCCCGTCGCGCCGTCGAGGGCGACCTCCGCCCGGGCGACGGTCGTTCCGTCGAGGTCGAGGACGGCGCCGCGGAAGCGGGTGTGCTCGGAGAGGTCGAGGGCGACCACGTGGTGACCGGCGCGGTCGATGTCGATGAGCGTCGCGGGCTTGCCCGGGCGGGCGTCCTCGCGCTGGCCGAGTTCGACGACGAGGCCCTCGCCGATGAGCTCGGCGACGAGGTCGGAGATGGTCACGCGGGTGAGCCCGGTCTCGCGGGCGATGTCCGCACGGCTCTGCGCGCCCAGGGTGTAGAGCGTCTGCAGGACCAGCGAGCGGTTGTGGCTGCGGGCGTGCTCGGGGAGCACCTTGCCCGAGGTGCGCAGCGCGCGGCCTGCGAAGAGCTGGCCCGCGGCGGCCGTCGGGCTCGCGGGCCCTGCCGGGCGCTCGCTGCCGAGTGCGATGCCTGCGGGCGCCTGCCCGGGTGCTGCTTCCGTTGCCGTCACGTTTGTTAGTAGACCTTACGAACAAACCCAGCGCAACCCCTGCGACGAAATTCGTTCAGGTTCTTTACAAACTCGTGACCTGACGGTGGCCGGCCCCGGGCCTCGACGGCGGTCCGCTCAGCGCCGCGCGGCGTCCGTCCGAGCAGCGCCCGTCTCGGCGCGCGACGAGCGCTCGCCTGCGGCCGCGCGCGCATCCCGACGACCCCCGATCGCGCGGAGTGCGGCGAGGATCGTGATGAGGTCGACGACCTCCTGGAGGAGCGCACCGACCGTCGCGGGGATGAACCCGAACGTCGCGACGAGCATGAGCGCGATGCTCACCGCGATGCCGATCCAGATGCTCTGGAGCGCGATCCGGACCGTGTCGCGCCCGATCTCGACGGCCTTCGCGGTGCGCGAGATGTCGTCGACCAGGATCACGGCGCTCGCGGACTCGCTCGCCGCCGTCGCGCCTCGCGCGCCCATCGCGATGCCGACGTCGGCGGCCGCGAGCACCGGCGCGTCGTTCACGCCGTCGCCGACCATGATCACCGGGCGCTCGGCGATGCCGGCGACCTCGGCGACCTTGTCGGCCGGCAGGCACTCGGCGCGCACGTGCTCGATGCCGAGCTCGGCGGCGATGTGGTCGGCGGTCGCCTGCGCGTCGCCGGTGAGCATCATCGTGTGGCGCACGCCGAGTTCGTCGAGGCGGGCGAGCGTCGCCGCGGCGTCGCCGCGCAACCGGTCGCGAGCGAGCAGCGCGCCCGCGTAGGCGCCGTCCACCGCGACGTACACCGCGAGCTCGCCGGGCGCGATCGCGGTGCGACGGACCTCCGGTGCGTGCTCGGCGACGAACGCGAACTTGCCGACCACGACCTCTCGTCCGTCGATGCGCGCGACGACGCCGTTCGTGGCCGCCTCACGTGCGGCCGCGGCCTCCCGCAGGCGGATGCCCCGTGCGGTCGCCGCGTCGATCATCGACTCCGCGAGCACGTGCGAGGAGTACTGCTCGGCGGATGCCACGAGCCCGAGCAGTTCGTCCTCGTCGAATCCGGCCTCGGGCCGCATCGCCACGAGTTCGGGCGAGCCGTGCGTGAGCGTGCCCGTCTTGTCGAACACCGCGGTGCGGGCGCGGGCGAGCAGCTCGAGCACGCCGCCGCCCTTCACGATGACGCCGTTGCGCGCCGCGCGGCTCATGCCGCCGATGAACGCGACGGGCGCGGCGATGAGGAGCGGGCAGGGCGTCGCGAGCACGAGCACCTCGGCGAAGCGCACCGGGTCGCCCGAGATCCACCACGCGAACCCCGCGAGCAGCAGCGAGAACGCCGTGAACGGAACTGCGTAGCGATCGGCGAGCCGCACGACCGGCGCCTTGCTCGCGGCGGCCTCGGCGACGAGCGCGACGATCTGCTGGTACTGGCTGTCGGCCGCGCGCGCGCTGGCGGTGATCTCGATGGCGGCGTGGCCGTTCACCGAGCCCGAGAGGAGTCCGTCGCCGCGGTGCTTCTCGACGGGAACGCTCTCGCCGGTGATCGACGACTCGTCGACCGCCGCCTCGTCGGATCGGAGCTCGCCGTCGACGGGCACGATCTCGCTCGGTCGCACGAGCAGCACGTCGCCGGGCTCGACCTCGTCGACGGGCACGTCGACGAAGTGGTCGTCGACCACGCGGTGCGCGCGCTGCGGCGCCCGGGTGAGGAGCGCGTCGAGTTCGCGCTTCGCGCGACGTCCGGCGTAGTCCTCGAGCGCCTCGCCGCCGGTCAGCATGAGCACCACGATGAGCGCGGCGACGTACTCCCCCACCACGACGGTGGCCACGATCGCGGTGACGGCGAGGATGTCGAGCCCCCAATGCCCGCGCATGATGTCGCGCACCATGCCCACGGCCTGCCACGCCGCGACGCCCAGCGCGTAGATGCTGAAGATCCACGCGACGAGCCACACCTGCCCGGCGAGCGCGAGGACGATGCCGACGAGCCCGATCGCGAGCGTGA
Source organism: Agromyces binzhouensis (assembly GCF_042672355.1). Classification (NCBI taxonomy): domain Bacteria; kingdom Bacillati; phylum Actinomycetota; class Actinomycetes; order Micrococcales; family Microbacteriaceae; genus Agromyces; species Agromyces binzhouensis. Next base: position 143,821 of record NZ_JBHXVJ010000010.1, read on the forward strand.
GCGCGACGACGGGGTAGCGACGGACGAGACGGATGCCGCGGGCCATGCCCCCCATCCTCGCCCACCCGCCCGATCCGATCGCGACGAAGGTCCGTTCCCGACGGAGGTCCATTTCTGCGGTGGAGTGCCGGTTGATCCCGTACTCCACCGCAGAAACGGCACTCGGATGCGCGCGCGGAGCGCGCGCGGCGGCGCCCGGACACGGCGAAGGGCCGGATGCACGGGGCATCCGGCCCTTCGGAGGCGTTCGAGCGGGGCGGCTCAGGCGCCGAGGCGCGCCTTGAGGTTCGCGTCGATCGTGTTGAGGAACTGCTCGGTGGTCTGGAACTCCTGGTCGGGGCCGACGAGGAGCGCGAGGTCCTTGGTCATGGCGCCGGACTCGACCGTCTTGATGATCACGTCCTCGAGCGTGTGCGAGAAGTCGATCAGCTCCTGGTTGCCGTCGAGCTTGCCGCGGTGCGCGAGGCCGCGCGTCCAGGCGAAGATCGAGGCGATCGGGTTGGTCGAGGTCGGCTTGCCCTGCTGGTGCTGGCGGTAGTGGCGCGTGACCGTGCCGTGCGCCGCCTCGGCCTCGACGATGGCGCCGTCGGGCGTGGTGAGCACCGAGGTCATGAGGCCGAGCGAGCCGAAGCCCTGGGCGACCGTGTCGGACTGGACGTCGCCGTCGTAGTTCTTGCAGGCCCAGACGTAGCCGCCCTCCCACTTGAGCGAGGCCGCGACCATGTCGTCGATGAGGCGGTGCTCGTAGGTGATGCCGGCGGCGTCGAACTTCTCCTTGAACTCGGTGTCGAAGACCTCCTGGAAGATGTCCTTGAAGCGCCCGTCGTAGGCCTTCAGGATCGTGTTCTTCGTCGAGAGGTACACCGGGTAGTTGCGGTCGAGGCCGTAGTTCAGCGAGGCACGCGCGAAGTCGCGGATCGAGGCGTCGAGGTTGTACATGCCCATGGCGATGCCCGAGCCCGGGGCCTGGAAGACCTCGAACTGCTGCGGCTCCGAGCCGTCCTGCGGGGTGAACGTCATCGTGAGCGTGCCCGGGCCGTCGAACTTGAAGTCCGTGGCGCGGTACTGGTCGCCGAACGCGTGGCGGCCGACGATGATCGGCTTGTTCCAGCCGGGGACGAGCCGCGGGATGTTCGAGATGATGATCGGCTCGCGGAAGATGACGCCGCCGAGGATGTTGCGGATGGTGCCGTTGGGCGAGCGCCACATCTTCTTGAGGCCGAACTCCTCGACGCGCGCCTCGTCGGGCGTGATCGTCGCGCACTTGACGCCGACGCCGTGCTGCTTGATCGCGTTGGCCGCGTCGACCGTGATCTGGTCGTCGGTCTCGTCGCGCTTCTGGATGGAGAGGTCGTAGTACTCGAGGTTGACGTCGAGGTACGGGTGGATGAGCTGGTCCTTGATGGCCTGCCAGATGATGCGGGTCATCTCGTCGCCGTCGAGTTCGACGACGGTGCCTTCGACCTTGATCTTCGACAAGGGGCGGTCTCCTTGGGATCTCGTGGGATTGCTTGGGAAGCGAGGAAGTCTCGGGGGTGTCCGACACGCCGCCGACCAGCTTACCGCGTCGACGGAATATCTCGACATCGAGAGATCGAAGCGGCGACGCGCGGCCGCGACGGCACCGCAGACGACCGGCATCCCGCCGAGGCGGCGCCGGCCGGCGGCGTTCCATCCGGTCGCATGAGGGTTACCGGCGCGCCACCTCATGCGGTTAGGCTGCGATGCATGGCTGATCTGCGACTCGAAGAACTGAACGCGACGAACATCGTCGCCGCGAACACCCTGTCGCTGAAGCCGGGCCAGGAGCAGTTCATCGCACCGGTCACCTACGCCGCCGAGTCCTCCGTGGTGAACCCCGCGACCGCGTGGCAGCGCGTCGCGCTCAACGACGACAAGGTCGTCGGCTTCATCCACGGCAACTTCGACCCCGAGAACGAGCACGAGGAGTTCCGGGCCTGCATCTGGCGCATCAACGTCGACGCCGAGGCGCAGGGCAAGGGCGTCGGCCGGTTCCTCGCGCACGCGCTCGCCGAGGAGGCGAAGCGCCGCGGGTTCGACCGCATCACCGTGCTGTGGGAGCCGGGCGAGGGCGGACCGGGCGAGTTCTTCCACCGCATCGGCTTCCGCGACGTCGGCGAGACGCAGTACGGCGACGTCATCGGCGCGCTCGAGCTCGCCGGCTGAGCAGGCACCCGCGACCGGGTCCAGGGGCGACGGATGCCGCGTGACGGCGAGGGCTTCGTCGACGCCGTGCTCGCCGTCGTGTCCGACATCCCGCCCGGCACGGTGATGACCTACGGCGACGTCGCCGCGACGCTCGGCTCGCGCGGAGCGCGCGCCGTCGGCCAGGTCATGGCGCGCTACGGCGGCGACGTGCCCTGGTGGCGCGTCGTCCGCGCGGGGGGCCGCCCGCCCGCAGGGCACGCCGACGCAGCGCGCGAGCACTACGACGCCGAGGGCGTCCCGATCCGGCCGGTCGACGACGCCGACGGCTACCGGATCGACCTCGCGGCCTGCCGCTGGCGCGGCTGAGCGGGCCGCCCGCGCGGAATCGGCTCGCCGCCAAGCCGGTCGTCAGAGGTCGGCGGGCGAGGAGACGACGCCGGGTGCGACGGAGCCCGCCGGGCCCGGCGGGACCTCGGCATCGGGCGGCGCTGCTCCGGGATCGGCCGCCACGAGGAGTCCCGCCCCTGTGGTCGGGAGATCCTCCGAGGCGTCGAGGTGCGCCGGCATCCGCACCGTGACCGTCGTCCCCGCGCCGCGCGGCGAGTCGAGCTCGATCGAACCGCCGACCGCGTCGATGCGGTCCACGATGCCGAGCATCCCCGTGCCCTTCTCGAGCGACGCCCCGCCCACGCCGTTGTCGCGGATCGTCAGCACGAGCTCGTCGCCCTCGACGTACGCCCGGACCCAGGCGCGCGTCGCCTGGGAGTGCTTCGCGATGTTCGCGAGCGACTCGGTGACGGCGAAATAGGCCGTCGACTCGACGAGCTCCGCGAGCCGCCCCTCGGGCTGCACCGCGATGTCGACCGGGACCGGGCAACGCCCGGCGAGCTCGGGCAGCGCGAGCGCCAGTCCGCCCTGCGACAGCAGGCTCGGGTGGATGCCGTGGGCGAGCTCGCGCAGTTCCCTGAGCCCCTCGTTCAGGGTGGCGATCGACTCCTCCAGCTCGTTCGCGAGCGCGTCGTCGGCGGAGGCGCGCGCCGTGTTGGCGGCGATGCGCAGCTGCATGCCCACGGCGACGAGATGCTGCTGCGCCCCGTCGTGGAGGTCCCGTTCGATCCGCCGCCGCGCCTCGTCGCCCGCCTCGACGATGCGCTGACGCGACTGCCGCACCTGCTCGAGCGTCCGCTCGATCTCCGACCTGAGCCGGCCGTTGTCGACGGACAGCCGGAGCGCGCTCGACACCCCGTCGAGCAGGCGCATGTTGTCGGTCAGCACGCGATCGTGCCGGATCAGCGCGATCGGCAGGCCGCTCGGCGAGGCGACCGGCAGGATGCTGTGCCCGCGGCCCTGCTCGGCCGAGTCGATCGGGAGGCCGGCGGCATCCACGTACCGACCGCGCTCCTCCTCCCACCAGAAGACCCGCACCGAGTCGTCGCGGAGCGTGCGCGCGAGCGATTCCGCCCACAGCCCGCGATCGGCGCCCTCGCGCGTGATGCGCATGAGGTCGGCGACCCGCGCGCGCATGTTGCGCGCGTGCGCGATGCCCGCGACGAAGCACACCGGCACCGATGCCATCGCGATGAGCGAGACGGTCTCGAGCGCGAGGTTGGCCGGGGCGCCGGTCGCGTACCGGACCATCTGCGCGGCGAGCGTGCTCACCCACGACAGCAGCGCGACCGGCATGAGGAACGCGACCGTGCGCGCCGGAACGCTTCCGCGGACCCAGCGCAGGAGCAGCCGGAGCGCGATCGCGACCGCGAGCGCCACCCCGACGACCCGGTAGCCGATGTCGACGATCGCGAACACGGTCGGCGCCTCGGCGAGCCGGTACGCGTTCGGCACGCACTCGCAGGGCACCGAGTCTGGTCCCGCGAGCGCGAGGACGGTGAGGAAGTTCACGACGGTCGCCACGAGCGCCGTCGTCGCGATGACGCGATCGAAGCGGTCGCCCAGTCCGCCGCGCGGGTACACGAGGACGAGGATGCCGGCGACCACCGCCCAGCCGAGGTCGACGCCGCGGAGGATCGGCCAGAGCCATCCGAGCGATTCGATCACCGGGTAGAACGCCTGCGGGATCCAGAACAGGACGAACACGATCATGAGCCGTGCGGGCACCGGGTTGGGCCCGATCGCCCATGCAACACCGGCGCACGCCGCGAAGACGAGCGGGACCATCGCGTGCACCGTCGTCCAGGACAGCTCGGGCCGCAGCGCCTCCGGGGTCGCGAGGTAGCCCGAGACCTCCATGAACAGGCTGATCGCGACGACGGTCGCGATCACGGCGGTCCGTAGTGCGATCCGCCCGCGGCGCCCTGGGGTCATCACAAGGGCATCACCTCTGGCCGAGGAGCGTCAGCACCGCGAGCACGCGGCGGTGGTGCTCGGGCGACTCCTCCAGGTCGAGCTTCTGCAGGATGCTGCGGACGTGCGTCTCGACGGTCTTCAGGCCGAGGAACAGGGCCTGCGCGATGCCGCCGTTGGAGTAGCCCTGCGCCATGAGCTCGAGCACCGACCGCTCCCGTTCGGTGAGGCGGGCGAGCGGGTCGTCGGCGCGGGTGCGCTGCACCAGCTGCTCGACGACCTCCGGGTCGACGACCGACCCGCCGGATGCCACGGTCTGCACGGCGCGCACGAGGGTCTGCGGTTCGGACACGCGTTCCTTGAGCAGGTAGCCGGTGCCGCTGCCCGCGCCCATCACGCGGAGTGCGTACTCGGGCGTCGCGTACATCGAGAGCAGGAGGATGCCGATCTCGCTGCCGTCCTGGCGGATGCGCTCCAGCGCGACGATGCCCTCGTCGCGGTGGGTCGGCGGCATGCGGATGTCGAGCACGGCGGCGTCGAGGTCGAGGTCGTCGATCACGGCGAGCAGCTCGTCCCCCGTGCCGAACGAGGCGACGACGTCGATGCCGCCACCCTCCAGCACCTTCGCGATCCCCTCGCGAAGCAGCAGCGCGTCGTCCGCGATGGCGACCCTCAGGGGCCGTTCCTCCGTGCGCTCAACCATTCAGGCACCTCCGATCGAAGGCGTGCGTGAGCCCCCGACGTCCATGCGCCGCCTGCTCCCGACGATACGCGCCGAGCCGACCCCTCGGGGGACCCCGTTGTGGGGACAGTCCCGTGCGCCGGGGGGCACGGCCGTGCCACGCTGGGAGCAGGTCGCGCACCCTGCCCGCCGCGACGACCCCGAGGCGCCGGCCCGCGCCGTCCATCCGAGGAGCGTCATGGTCCGATCCGGTGCGTCGCCGGCATCCGCCCCAGTTGCGTCGACGGCACGCGTCACCACCTCCGAGCGTCCGGTCCGACTCGTCGTGGTCGGCGCGGAGGAGCGCGTCGACGACGTGCTCGAACGCCACCCCGGTGCCACGCCGTCATTCAACCGCACCCTCAGGGTCGCGCTCGCGATGCGCGGAGGCGTGAGCCTCGCCGTCTGGATCGGCGGCACGGTCGCCGAGCTCGACCTGCTGCGTCGCATCCGCCTCTTCGACGTCGGCGACGAGACGCTCGCGCTGGTGCCCGAGACGGCCACGACGCCGCTGACGGCGCCCGTGCTCGCCCGGATGCAGGTGTACGCCGAACTGCTCGAGGCGGCCGGCTACGATCGGGTCGAGTTCGACCTCCTGGCGGGAGCGAGCGCCGGCGGGCTCAACGCGGTCGTCTACGCCGTGGCGCAACGCGCGGGCACCGGGCTCGATCTCCTGCTCAGGACGTGGGGGACGGTCGGCGGCTTCTGGGGGCTCCTCCACCCGCCGGGCGCGCGCGACATCCTGGCCCTCATGCAGGGCGAGCACTACTTCCGCAGCGAGACGGCGAAGGCGCTCACGGGCATCTACGACAGCCGGGACCGGCATCCCGACCTCGCGTCGGAGTACACCGCCGTCGACCTCTCCGTGACCGTGATCGATGCCGGCGACGAGTACGAGGAGGACGCGAACGAGGGGCGCGGCCATTTCCGCTTCGTCGGCCACGACGCGCACCTGCTCGACAACCGGATCCCGGCACGGCACCGCGAGCGGGAGACGCCGGAACGACCGCAACCGGCGGATGAGCGGAGCGACGACCTGGTGAACCTCGACCGGCTGGCGCTCGCCGCGCGCTCGACGTCGTCCCTCCCGGGCGGGTTCGAGCCCGGGCACATCGAGTCGTTCGCGGGCACGGCCGACAGCGGCGACGAGGCCGATGTGCCCGGCGGTCCCGGGATGCGGTTCGCGTTCGCCGGGCATCGCGCGAACGCGGCGACCCCCTACCGGGTCGTCGACGGAGCGGTCTTCGACAACGTGCCCATCGAGCGGGCGCTGCGCGCGGCACGGTCGAGGATGTCGCATCGCCGTGCGGACCGCGCGATGGTCTTCCTCGACCCCGAGCCCGATCCGCCGATCGGCGGGCGTGTCGACTGGGATCCCAACGCGTCGCGGTTCTTCCGCGCCATCAAGGCCATGACCGACAAGCAGTTGAGACGCGAGTCGGTGACGCGCGAGGTCGCGGAGCTCGAACGGTTCAACACCGCCCAGCAGGTCGCCAGGGCGCGATTCGAGGGTGCGGCACCGCTCATCGCCAGCTCCCTCGCCGATCCGGCTGCCGCATCCGCGCGGCGTCGGGCGTACCTGCGCGCGCTCGCCGTGGATCTCGCGGAGCACCTGGCCGAGACGATCGCCGCACCGAGCCTGTGGCAGTTGCACTCCTCGCTGACGCACCGCCGGCGCTACCGCCCGATTCCGCTGGTCGACCTGACCGCGATGGCGGATGCCGCGACGGAACGCGTGTCGGCCCTGCCCGCGACGCACCGTGACGTGTTCGCGCGGTCCCCGCTGGCACTCGCCGACGCCGCCAACTGCGTCCTGGGCTGGGCGCGCGCACTCGAGGGGCTGCCCGCCGAGCCGGGGTCCAGGCACGGCTTCGCGTTCAGCGCCGTCCGCACCGCGGCATACGATGCCCTTGCCGCCGCGATCCGCGATCGGGACCGCGCGACCGCCCGAGTCCTCGAACTGACGGCCGCGTTCGCCGACGGCGACCGGAAGCCCGACGTCACGGACCTGGGCGAATGGGTCGATGCGTGGTTGGCGGAGGGCCGTCGCGAGCGCGAACACGAGCTCTGGGACAACCTCGACCGCGCCGTCGCTCGCCTCCGGATCGCGGCGAAGACGGTCGAGGCCGAGATCGCCGACGGCACTCGACCCCTCGATCCCGCCTGGCAGGCATCCGCCTGGCGTCCGCTCGCACATGCTCCCGTGATCGCGGCCGCCGACCTGCCCCCGCTCTACCACTCGGCCGGAATCCCACCCGCCCTCTCCAACGTGCGCTACTGGGCGATCGGCGTCGATGAGCCGCCGGCCCACGTCGAGGACTTCGATGCGCTCGTGACCGACCGCTGGTACACGATGCTGAGCGCGGTCCTCAGGAAGGGCGATCTCACGGCAGAGCAGGCCGCCGCCTCGATCCGGGCCGCTTCGGAGGCGGAGACGCTCGATCGCGGCTCGAAGCTCGCCGGATACGGGATCGGGAACTTCCTGGGGTTCCTCGCACGGGAGTGGCGGGTCAACGACTGGTGGTGGGGTCGCCTCGACGGCGCAGCGGGGGTGACGCGGTTCTTCGCCTCACTCGCTCCCGGCACGGTCCTCGTCGATCACGCCGTCGAGACCTTGCAGGACGCCGTCCTCGCGCAGGCGGACGACCCCGTCTCCGCAGGGGCAGGGCTCTCGCCGTTGGAACCGCCGCCCCCTGCGGCGCCCGAGCCCGCGACGGCCGCCGCCGCGAGCGCCGCCCGTCGGGGGCGGCTGCGCGCCGGCACCGACACGATCTTCAACCTCGACCCGGCGTACCGGTTCGCGATGGCGTCACGCGCCGTGCGACTCCTCGACCGCGTCGTCGTCCAGCCGACGCGCAGGGGGACGCGGTGGATCGCCGCGGCCGCGCTCGCAGCCCTCCGGCCTGTGCTCGTCCCGCTCCCGACCGTCGTGGACCCGCCGCGACTCGCCCTCGTGTCGGCCTTCGCCGCCGCGGCGGCCTGGCTGCTCACATGGGACGACCTGGAGCTCGAGTCCGGTCCGTGGATGCTGCTCGCGCTGGTCACCGGGCTGGTCGCGGTCGCGATCGTCGTCGGGCGGGTCACGGCGCGATTCCGGCACTGGTCGCGCGTGGTGTCCCTCCTCGATGGAGCCGCCCACGACGATGCGGACGCGGCGCGCCTCCGGGCCCGGCGACCCGCGTGGTTCATGGCCGGCGTCGCGATCGCGAGCGTCGTCCCGCTCATGATCGCGATCATCGGCAGCAACTTCCTGCTCATCCTCCTGTGCCTCGGCGTCACCATCACGCTCGGCACCATCGCGGTGCACTTCGCGACCGCGGCGTCTCGCGCCCCGATCCCGGGCCGCGACGCGCGGACGATCGGGATGATCTCGGTCTTCGCGCTGCTCGGCGGCGTCCTGCCCCTCGTACAGCTCATCGCGGAGCTCACGACGAGGGACGAGACGCCCGCGGTGCTCGAGGTGCCGCAGGAGCTCAACTGGATCGTGCTCGCGATCGGCGGCGCGGCGGCCACGATCGCACTGACGTGGGACTGGCTGCGCATCCGATACCGGCGCCCGGACGACGAGGACGTCGAAGAGCACGAGACGGGCCCGGAGGACGAGGCGGAGCACCCGGACGAGCGCACCGAGGCGCCTGGGCGCGCCCGCCGCGAGCGGCGGAGCTCGCCCGTCAACCTCGTCAACTGGCTGACGGTCACGCTCGCGTCGGTCGCGGCCGGTCTCGCCGCCCACGTGCTCGCGAAGCTCGTCACGGTCGGCATCGCGCCGCTGCTCGCCGACGCCGTCGCCGCGACGCTGTTCATCGTGGCGTGGGCGAACGTGGTGTGGTGGATGCCGGATGCCGTCCGCCGACTCCCGCGGATGGACGATCGGGTGGACCGCGCCCCGCTGGGCTGAGCACACGAGGGCGCCTCGCCCGGCGATGCCCGCGAACCGTCGCCGTCGTTTCAGTGACGCCCCGGACCCGCTCCGGGTGGCCGCCCCGATCCGGTGAGCACCGCCGCCCGCGACGCTTGGCGCATGCTCGGATCGGAACGGGGCCGCGTCGCTCGATGGGTCGCGCGCTACCTGCCGCTCGAGGTGCTCGGCACCATCGCCGCCGTCGGCGGTGCTGCGGCGGCGTACGAGGCATCCGGCTCGCTCGTCGCCGCCGCCGTCGCCGGGACGATCGCGGAGGGCGTCGGCTACTACGCGCTCGTGGTGGTGCGGGGCATCCGCGGGCACCTCGCGTCCAGGCGCGTGCGCCGGCACGCGGGTGCGCCGCGGCGTGCGTTCGTCGCCGTCTCGCTCACGCTCCGCGGCCTCGTCGCGGAGTTCGGTGCGGCCGAGGCGCTCGACACGTTCCTGGTGCGACCCGCGTGCCTCGTCGCTGCGACGAGCGTGCTGGGCCCGAACCCCACCGGATGGCTCGTCGGCAAGCTCGCCGCCGATGCCGTGTTCTACGCCGTCGCGATCGTGTCGTTCGAGTTCGGGCGCCGCCTGATCCTGCCGGACGGCGGGTCGGATGCCGCGGCGCCACCGACGCATCGGTTGAAGGGAGCCGTCGGATGACGCTCGCACCCCAGGCCCCGACGACCCTCGACCGGCTCGGATCGGGCGTGCCGGATCGGCTCGCGGCGCCGAGCGACCTGCGGCCGCGCCGACCCCGTCCGGGCCGACGCCGGCTCGGCTCGAACACGGGCCAGCTGCCGGACCTGCCGCCGCACCGAGAGCTCATCCGGCGCGAGCTCGCCGCGTACGCGCAGCGCATCCGCCTCGGTGCGCTCGTGCGGGAGCACGGGTCGCCGCTGTTGCTGCTCGACGTCGACCGGGTCGCGACGCAGCTGCTCGCGCTCCGCCGCGAACTGCCGGGCGCCGGCATCCACTTCGCGACGAAGTCGCTCCCCCACCCCGCCGTGATCCGCGCGGTCCACGGGTTCGGCGCGTCGTTCGAGGTCGCATCGCGCGGCGAGATCGACCTCCTCGAGCAGGAGGGCGTGCCGATCGGACGGTGCCTGCACACGCACCCGGTCAAGTCGGTGGCCGACATCACGGGCGCCTACCTGCGCGGCATCCGCACCTTCGTCGTCGACAGCCCGTCGGAGGTCGCGAAGTTCGCCGGGCTGCCGACCCACGACGTGGGCGTGCTCGTCCGGCTGTCGTTCCCGAACCCCGACGCGAAGTCCGACCTGTCGTCGAAGTTCGGCGTCGCGCCCGAGGACGCCCCGGCGCTCGTCGACCTGTGCCGCCGATCCCGGCTCGCGGTGCGCGGGTTCACGTTCCACGTCGGCAGCCAGACCACCTCGGCCGCACCGTGGGTCCGTGCGATCGCGACGACGCTGCAGCTCATGCGCTCCCTCGAGGCCCTGCACGGCACCCGGTTCGAGGTGCTCGACCTCGGCGGCGGGTTCCCCGTCGGCTACGACGAGCCGGTGCCGTCGCTCGCCGAGCTGGCCCGCGGCATCCGCCCGGCCCTCGCCGCAGTGCCCGAGCACGTGCGCGTCGTCGTCGAGCCCGGCCGCTTCGTCGCGGCGCCCGCGATGACCCTCGTCACGCGCGTGATCGGCACGAGCGATCGCGCGGACGGGCGGTGGCACCACCTCGACGAGGGCCTCTACGGCGCCTACTCGAACATCCCCGCGGAGGACGTGCACGCGCTCGTCTTCGCGGCCGCCGAGCTCGGCGTGCGACCGCTCGGCGACGACGCGGCCGAGCGGACCGCGCGGCGCGTGCTCACGCGCGTCCGCGTGCCCGTGACGCTCGCAGGACCCACCTGCGACAGCGTGGACGTCGTGGCGCGCCACCTGCCCCTTCCTCCGCTCGCCGACGGCGACCTGCTGGTCTCCCCGATGATGGGCGCCTACACGTGGGCGACGGCGACGGGCTTCAACGGCATCGCGCGGACACCGGTCGTGGAGGTGTCCGCGGCCTGATCGCCGACGACCGGGCGGATGCCTCGGGCTCGCGCCCGAGGCA
>NZ_JBHXVJ010000011.1:0-50558 GCF_042672355.1 Agromyces binzhouensis
CGCCTCACTCCGAGGCGGCGCCCCTCGCGTCGTCGAGGGTGAGCGCCGCGACGACCCCGGCGCCGACCATGAGCAGGATGCCGATGAACGAGGTCACGACGACGCCGCCGTCGAACGCGTGCGCCGCGGATGCCAGCAGTTCGGCGGATGCCGCGGCGGGCAGCGACTCCGCGACGTTGACGGCACCCGCGAGCGTCTCGCGCGCGGCATCCGCCTGCGATGCCGTGAGGCCGGCGGGCAGGTCGAGCGACGCGCGGTACCACGCCGCGAGGATGCTGCCGAGGAGCGCCGTGCCGAGCACCGCGCCGAGTTCGTAGGCCGTCTCGGAGACCGCCGAGGCCGCGCCGGCCTTCGCCGGCGGCGCCGCCGAGAGGATGAGCTCGTTCGACACGGTCTCGGCCATGCCGATGCCGAGTCCGAGCAGCACGAACGCCACCACGACGCCCGCGACGCCCTGGCCCGCGGTGAGCGCGACCGTGAGGTAGCCGGCGGCGGAGACCGCGAGCGCCGTCGGCACGAGCACGCGCGGGCGGATGCGCCGGGCGAGCGGCACCACGGAGAGGCCCGCCGCGATCATGGCGACGAGGCCGGGTGCGAGCGCGAGCCCTGCCTGGACCGGCGAGAGCCCGGCGACGAGCTGGAGGTGCTGGGAGACGAAGAAGAGGAACCCGACGAGCGCGATGACGCTGAGGAGGTTCACGACCACGCCGCCGCCGAACGCGCCGACGCGGAAGAGGCGCATGTCGAGCATCGGCGTGCGCGCTCGCAGCTGTCGACGCACGAACCACGCGCCGAGCGCGAGTCCGCCGACGATGGATCCGACCGCGACGACGTCGACGCCCTCGGTCGCCAGGTGCTTGATGCCGTAGACGGCCCCGCCCATCGCGCCGAACGAGAGCACGATGCTGAGCACGTCGATGCGGCCGGGCGCGGGGTCGCGGCTCTCTGGGATGAGCATCGGCAGCAGCACGACGAGCGGCACGAGCACCGGCACGGCGAGGAGGAACACCGAGCCCCAGGCGAAGTGCTCGAGCAGCACGCCGCCGACGATCGGGCCGAGCGCGGCGCCGGCCGCGAAGCCGGACGCCCAGATGGCGATCGCGAGGCGCCGCTCCTCGCGCTCGGTGAAGACCGAGCGGAGCAGCGACAGCGTCGAGGGCATGAGCATCGCGCCGAAGAAGCCGAGCGCGGCACGCGCCGCGATGAGCGCCTCGGCGGTCGGCGCGAACGCGGCGGCGATCGACACGACGGCGAACCCGATCGAGCCGATGAACAGCATGCGACGGCGGCCGAACCGGTCGCCCGCGCTGCCCATGGCGACGAGGAGCGCCGCGAGCACGAGCGGGTAGGCGTCGATGATCCAGAGCTGCTGCGCGGCCGTCGGGCCGAGGTCTCGGGCGATCGCGGGCAGCGCGAAGCTCAGCACGGTGTTGTCGACCGCGACGAGCAGCACCGGCAGCATGAGCACGGCGAGCGCGACCCAGCGGCGGGTCGCGCCGCGCCGCGCGACCGAGCCGACGCGGCCGGGGTCGGGGCGCGGGGCGGATGCCGCGGCATCCGTCTTCGCCTCGGCGGCGGCACCCTGGAGGGTCGGGTCGATCGTGGTGGTGTCGAGTTCGTTCGTCATGTCGGAGTCCTATTACTGTACCGGCTGGACGGTAGAGTATCAGATGCCGACGACCGTTCCCCTCGCTACCATCGGAGCCATGAGCCGACCCCCCGCCGCCCGCGACGCCGTCCTCGACGCCTTCGAGCGACTGCTCATCGACGGCGGCGTCCGCGCGGCGACGCTCGACGCGACCGCCCGGTCCGCCGGCGTGTCCAAGGGCGGGCTGCTCTACCACTTCGCCAGCCGCGACGCGCTCATCGAGGGCGTGCTCGAGCGGTTCTCCCAGCTCGTCGACGACGACATCGCCGTGCTCGAGGGCGCGCCGGAGGGCGCCATCGCGTACTACGTCCGGAGCTCGATCTCACAGGACAGCCCGCTCGAGCGCGCCGGCGTCGCCGCCGCACGGCTCGCGCAGGCCGGCAGCGCGCCCGCGGTGCGGATGATCCGCGACGTCCGCGACCGATGGCTCCGCGCCATCCGCCGGCACGTGCCCGACCCCACGATCGCCCTCGCCGTCACGCTCATCGGCGACGGCCTCTACTACGACTCCGCGCTCCACGGCGTCGACCCCGAGATCGGCGTCGACGCGCCGCACGGCGCCGACATGGACGCCCTCGTCGCACTGCTCGAGCAGCTCGCGCACGGCGGCGCCGGCGGGGCGGCCGACTGACGGTCGACGCCAGCGGCGCGGATCGCGTGCGGGCCGCCCGCGACGAATCGCCCGGTGACGCCGAAGGGCGGCGGGTCGCGCGTGCGACCCGCCGCCCCGCGGCATCCGTCTCGGACTAGGACTCGGTGATGTCGATCTCGACGAGCACGTCGGCGGCGATCGCCTCGCCGACCCGCTCGAGCACCTCGGCCGGCACCGGCGAGTCGACCGTGAGCACCGACAGCGCCTGGCCGCCCGCCTCGCGTCGCGCGATCTGCATGCCGGCGATGTTGATGCCCGCCTCGCCGAACTCGCTGCCGTAGACGGCGACGATGCCCGGGCGGTCGGTGTACAGCATCACGATGTGGTGGTCGGCGATCGGCACCTCGACGTCGTAGCCGTTGATGCCGACGAGCTTCTCGGTCTGCTTCGTGCCGGTGAGCGTGCCCGACACCGACACCTGCGTGCCGTCGGCGAGCGCGCCGCGCAGCGTGATGACGTTGCGGTACTCGGGGCTCTCGGCATCCGCGATGAGACGGACGGCGACGCCGCGCTGCTCGGCGAGGAGCGGCGCGTTGACGTACGACACCGACTCGCTGACGACGTTCGTGAAGACGCCCTTCAGCGCGGCGAGCTTCAGCACGCTCACGTCGTAGTCGACGAGTTCGCCGTGCACCTCGACGTCGAGGCTCTCGAGCGGGCCCTGGGCGAGCCCGGCGAAGAGCTGGCCGAGCTTCTCGACGAGCGGGATGCCGGGGCGCACGTAGGGGTCGATGATGCCGCCCGCGACGTTCACGGCATCGGGCACGAGCTCGCCCGCGAGCGCGAGGCGCACCGACTTCGCGACCGAGATCCCGGCCTTCTCCTGCGCCTCGTCGGTCGAGGCGCCGAGGTGCGGCGTGACGACGACGTTCGGGAGGGCGAGCAGCGGCGACTCCTTCGGCGGCTCCTGCACGAAGACGTCGAGGCCGGCGCCCGCGATGGTCTTCGCGACGAGCGCGTCGTGCAGCGCGTCCTCGTCGATGAGGCCGCCGCGCGCGACGTTCACGACGAAGGCCGTCGGCTTCATCTTCGCGAGCTGGTCGGCGCCGATCATGCCCGTGGTCTCCGGCGTCTTCGGCATGTGGATCGTGATGAAGTCGCTCTGCTCGAGGAGGTCGTCGAGCGTCACGGTCTGCACGCCGAGCTGCTGCGCGCGCGCGGCCGTGATGTACGGGTCGTACGCGATGACCTCGACGCCGAACGCCTGCAGGCGCGCCGCGATGAGCGCGCCGATGCGACCGAGGCCGATGATGCCGACCGTCTTCTCGTAGAGCTCGGTGCCGGTGTAGGCCGAGCGCTTCCACTCCCCCTGCGCGAGCGCCGAGTGCGCGGCGGGGATGTGGCGGGCGAGGCTCAGGATGTGGCCGACCGTGAGCTCGGCGGCCGAGATGATGTTCGAGGTCGGGGCGTTCACGACCATGACGCCCGCGGTCGTCGCGGACTTGATGTCGACGTTGTCGAGGCCGACGCCCGCACGCGCGATGACCTGCAGCTTCGGCGCCGCGGCGATCGCCTCGGCGTCCACCTTGGTGGCCGACCGGACGAGGATCGCGTTCGCGTCGGCGAGCGCCGCGAGCAGCGCCGGACGGTCGGTGCCGTCGACGTTGCGCACCTCGAAGTCGGGCCCGAGGGCGTCGACGGTGGCGGGCGAGAGTTCTTCGGCGATCAGCACGACCGGCTTGGTCACGGACGGATCCTCACTGCGTTCGGGGATGCGGTGCGTGCACCGCGGGACGTCGCGCCGGCGTCGTCGGGGCGCGGATGACGCGGCCAGCCTACTTCAGGGGTATCGCGCCGCCCGAATCGTGTGACGTGCTCAGACGAGCGGCGGCATCCGTCGCCCTCGCTCAGGCGAGCAGCGCGTGGGCGGTACGGTGGTACCGCCCACGCGGGCGCGAACGCGGCCGTCACTGTGTCAGGCGCAGACGCCGCTCGACCTGGTCGAGGGTGCTCGGTACCTCGCTCGAGGGCTGTGGTTGGCCGGCTCGGCGCTCGGCCTGGTCGCGATACTCGTACGGCGCGATCTCGGCGAGGAGCGCCTTGGACCGCAGCTGCCCGCGCAGTGCGTCCTGCTCGGCCATGGTGGCGCGACGCGTGTCCACGTCGCGAAGTGCCGCGTCCCGATGCTCGGCACGCAACGCCTCGGTGTCGACCCGTGTCGACCGGTCGCGGTCGACCGTCGAGGGCCCGTGCTCGGCGCACGCGCTGAGCCCGATTCCGAGGCTGAGGGAGGCGAGGATCGCGGCTCCCGTGGCGATGTTCCTGGTTCGTGTCCTGGTATCCATGACCTCAGGCTGGATCCGCCCGGTATGGCCACGAATCGGCACGGGTATGGGTTCGGTATGGGCCTCGGGACGTGTTCGTTGACAGCCCGCTCGCGGAGCTTCCATCATGAGCTCGTGGAGATCCGGGCATTCGGTGACCTCGCGATCGACGGTGGACGGCTCAGCCCCAAGGAGCGCGCTCTCCTCGCCGCCCTCGTGCTCGACGCCGGGCGGCCCGTCACCCCGGCGGCGCTCGCCGACGCGGTGTGGGGCGACGATCTGCCGGCGACCTGGCCCAAGCAGGTCCAAGCGGCAGTCGGATTCATCCGTCGCGCGCTGGGCGCCTCGGCGATCACGACGTCCCGCGCAGGGTACCGGCTCGACGTGAGCCCCGACGCGATCGACGTCGTGCGATACGAACAGCTGGTCGCCGACGCTCGAGACCATCGGGAGCAGGGTGACCCCGCGCGGGCGATCGACCTGCTCGACCGCGCCGAGTCGCTGTGGCGGGGAGCCCCCTACGCGAATCTCGACACCGCGCGTGCGGCCGCGGAGGCCGAACGTCTGGGAGAGATCCGACTGACGGCGGCCGAGGATGCGCTCACCGCTCGACTCGAGTGCGGGGAGCACAGAGCGGTGGTGCCGGATGCCGAGCGCCTCGTCCGCGCCGAGCCGCTCCGCGAACGGCGTTGGGCCATCCTCGCGACCGCCCTCTACCAGGGCGGTCGCCAGGCCGAGGCACTCGCATCTCTCCGACTCGCACGGACCCGCCTCGCCGACGACCTCGGGATCGAGCCGGGCGCCGAGCTCGTCGACCTCGAGGCAGCGATCCTGCGGCAGGATCCAACGCTCGATGCTCCGGCCGCAACAGGCGGCGAGGAGTCTCGATGCCCGTACCGCGGTCTCGAGGCGTACGGTCCCGGCGACCAGGAGGAATTCTTCGGTCGTGACGATGACATCCGCGCCGCTCTCGACCGCATCGAACGCTCCATGTTCCTCGCCGTCTCCGGCCCATCGGGATGCGGCAAGTCGTCACTCCTCCTCGCCGGCGTGGTGCCTTCGCTGCGCGCCCGGGGCCGCACCGTGACGGTGATCCGCTCCCCCGCCGCGTCGATCGAACGGCTTCGCGGAGCACTCGACGCATCCGCGACGGACGTCCTCGTCATCGACCAGTTCGAGGAACTGTTCCATGCCGGCCTGGACGATTCGGGCATCGACGACGTCGCAGGGCGAGTCGCCGCCATGACCCGGGCAGGCACCAAGGTCGTCATCGCCGTTCGAAGCGACTTCCTCGACGACTGCACGAGCCGGCCGATCCTCGCACCGCTCTTCGCCGACGGCGTGCACCTCGTCGGTCCGCTCACCGAGAACGGACTGCGTGCCGCGATCGAGGAGCCGGCGCGACTCGCCTCGCTGCGGCTCGAACCGGGCCTCGTCGAGCTGATCCTCCGAGACACGGCCGGAGAGCCCGCCGGTGTGCTCCCCCACGTGTCCCACGCCCTGGTCGAGACCTGGATGCGGCGGGAGGGCCGGACGATGACGGTCGCGGGATACGAGGCCTCCGGAGGGATCGCAGGGGCCATCGCCCAGTCGGCCGACCGCCTGTACAGCGGCCTCGACGAGGCCGAGCGCGAGGTGTGCCGGACGACGTTGCTGCGGCTGGTCTCGATCAGCCCCGAAGCCCTCCCCGTCCGGCGACGGGTCGCGCTCAAGACCATCCGCGAGGACCCCGCTCGAGCTGAGATCGTCGAACGCCTCGAGTTCGCCCGGCTCGTCAGCTCCGACCAGGATTCAGTGGTCGTCTCGCACGAGTCCCTCGCGCTGGCATGGCCGAGACTCCGCCGTTGGCTGGAGGCCGATGCGGAGGGCGCGAAGACGATGACGGCGATCGCGGCGGCCGCAGAGGCGTGGGATGCCGACGGGCGGCCCGACGACGAGCTCTTCGTCGGAGCGCGACTCCAAGCCGCGCTCGAGTGGCGCACCGCGACGAACCCCGAGCTCATGGGCGTCGAGTCGGCGTTCCTCGACACGAGCGCGGCGAAGGCCAGGGCCGCTGCGGACGCGCTCGCCGAGCGAGCACGGCACGACCGACGCCAGAACCGCCTGCTCCGGGGCCTCCTGGCCACGGCCGTTGCGCTCGTCGTCATCGCCGCCGGATCGGGTGTCCTCGTGGCCATCGGCGCTGCGGAGACCGAGCGGCAGCGGACCCAGGCCGACATCGAGGCGCTCACGAGCACCTCCCTTTCCTTCCGCGGGACCGAGCGCGACGTCGCGGCGCTCCTCGCGGTGGAGGCCTACCACCGCTGGCCCGACGATGCGCGGACTCGCTCAGCCCTCTTGGGGGCGATGACCGCATCGCACGGGCTGGTCGGCGCGACGTACGTCGAGGGAGT
This sequence comes from Agromyces binzhouensis, assembly GCF_042672355.1. Lineage (NCBI taxonomy): Bacteria > Bacillati > Actinomycetota > Actinomycetes > Micrococcales > Microbacteriaceae > Agromyces > Agromyces binzhouensis. The sequence goes on from NZ_JBHXVJ010000011.1 coordinate 6,958, forward strand.
CGAACGGATGACCGGGGTCGTCGTTCCGGGTACCCGTCACGCCGTGCTGGCGACGTCCGCGCAGGAGGTCGGCGTGTTCGACGTCGAGTCCGGGGACCTCATCCGACCGCTCGACGTGCCCAAGCTGCACTCGGGCGTCGACAGTCGGATGGGGCCGACCGTCAGCGGCGACGGAGGACGGATGGCCCTCGCCGAACGCGAGTTCGGCGAGCAGGGCCCCACGGGCATCGTCCGGATCACCGTCGCCGACGTCGCGACCGGAGATCGGGTGGTCGGTCCGATCGAGGTCGACGCCTCCCTCAGCTCGATCACGATCGACGGAGACGGCGCGACCATCGCCGCGCTCGACGAGACCGGCGGCGTGCGGCTCGTCGATGCCGGTGACGGCACGGTCCGCACCGTCGCCGGCACCACGACGCACGAGCCGGAACTCGACACCAACCGGGCCGGGGTCGTGCGATTCGCGCCCGACGGACGTCTCCTGTACGGGACGCTCGAGGGGCCGCTCCTCGTCATCGACCCCACGTCGGCGACGGTCGTCGACATCGTTCGGATGCCGGCCGCATCGACGAACGTGTCGATGAGCCTGCTCCCGGACGGTCGGGTGATCACGACCGGAGATCGACGGATCGCACTCGTCGACCCCGCGGCGAAGCAGGTGACGTGGTCCCAGGTGTTCGCGACCCGGCTCGACAGTCCCTGCGTCTGGGTCGCGGCAGCCGCTTCCCTCGGCACGGTGTACTGCGCCGACTCATGGGGCAGCATCGAGGAGCGGAGCCTCGAGACCGGCGCTCCGACGGACCGGGCCTTCTCGCCCCAGCTCGGCTTCGTGGGACCGCTGGCTCTCTCGGAGAGCGGCCGGGAACTGATCGTGATCGGGCGCGGGAATCCGGCGATCACGCGGTGGATGCTGGACGGGTCGGGAGCGGTGACGCGCGTCGTCGCACCCGGTTGGTCGATCCTTGACCGATACTCCTCCTCCGGCGCGAGCCTGCTGGTCGGCCGACGCACCGATGATCTGGGTTCGTGGGAGGACTATCGCGAGTTCGCGGTACTCGACGCTCGCACGGGCGAGATCACCCGGACTCTGCCGACTCCGTCCTACGGCGTCAGGTGGGTCGGCTCGGAGACCCTCCTCGGCGACATCGGCGGCCTCGGAGAGCAGTACGTCGCCTCGTACGACATCCGCACGTCGATGACGTCGCTGGTGGAGGCCTTCCCGCGCAGGACCGTGGACGTCTGGGCGAACGCAGACGGGCGCCGAATGTACGTCGGGACGGAGACCGGCGACATCCTGACGTACGACTCGACCACCGGTCGGCGAGTGGAGCCGACGCTCCATGCGGACGCAGGCCTCTTCAACGTCACCACGAACCCCGACGGAAGCGAGGTCCTCGTGACGAGCGCGAAGGGTTTCGACCCCGCGACGACGACGGTCTTCGACGCCGACACCGGCGAGCGGCTCCGTACCGGCCTCGAGGGGTTCTTCTGGACCACGATGACCGCACGGGGTGAGATCATCGCCGCGACGAACAACCGCATCGTGCGCTTCGACGCCGAGACGATGGAACGGATCGGTTCGCTCCCCGGCGTCCCCGGGGGCATCGACGAGATCAGCGTGAGCCCCGACGGGCGGACACTCAGTGTCTATGCCATGAACGAGACGGTGTCGGTCTACGACTTGGTGGGCGGCATCCGGCTGGGCGACCCGATACCGGTCTCGGGTGAATTCACCATGTCCGGCCCCTTCGGGGCGAACGGCGATGAGATGGCGGTGAACGTGCCCGGCGGCATCGCCCTCTGGGATCTCAGGCCATCGGCCCAGGCCGAGGCCGCGTGCGCGATGGCGGGCCGCGATCTCACCCGCGACGAATGGGGGGCCTATCTCGGCGACGTGGACGAGTACCGTTCGACCTGCGGATTCGGCACCCTCGAGTAGTACCTCGTCGTCGGGGTGCGGCCGCTCAGGCGAGCAGCGCGCCCGGACCGAACATGAGCAGGATGTCGAGGTAGAGCAACGCCGACACGGCCAGCCCTGCAAGGTAGAGGGCCGCCTGCACGAGTGCGCTGCGGCGCCTGCCGATGAGGAAGGCGATCGCGAAGAGCGCGACCGGCAGGAGGATCGCGAGGATCAGGACGATCCAGCCCGTGACGCTGAGGGTCGTACCCAGGGCCGAGGCGACGCCGGCGATGCCCACGAGGTTGCCGACGGCCTCCCACGCGTCGTACGCGAAGAACAGCCCGAACGCGATCGCGAGCACCAGTTCGAGCCAGAACGGCGTGCGACGGGCCCGAGCGGTCGCCGCGGAGCCGGTGCCGGCCGGGTCGGTCGAGGCGGGCTCGGCGCTCATACGGTCACCCCCGCCACGAACGGGACGGGCAGCAGGACGACGGCGCCGACCGCGAGCCAGGTGAACCGCAGCGGGACCTGCCCGCGCGTGAGGGCGAACGCGACCGCGAACCACATGGCCGGGGCGATCACGGCGAGCGCGAGACCGAGCGCGAACATGAACTGCCCGACCGGGTCGGTCGCCGTGTTCGTCACTCGGAGCACCGTGAGGATCCAGCCCAGCGTGTAGAGGAGGAACACGCCGCCGAAGACGCCCAGCAGCACCAGCTCGGCCGAACCGATCTGCGGCCCCGCAGGGGTGCCGTCCGCACTGGTGGATGCCGCGGCATCCGTCGCCTCGTCATCGCCGTCGCCCGCCGCGTCGCCGGGCGTCGTCGGCTCGCCGACGCGCTTCCACCCGGGCGCGAGCGTCGCGTCCTCGTCTCCCTCCCAGCGGAGGGCATCCTCATCGTCGCCGTCACGGCCCATGTGATCACCCTATCGACGGCCGTGCCCGCCGGACGCGACGGCGGGCACGACCGGCCCAACCCGGGCGATCAACGTCCGCCGAGCGGACTCAGGTCGTCGTCGACGGTGTCGACGACGGCCACCTCGTCGATCGGAGGCTGCGACGACCGCGTCGCCGCGTTCGATCCGTTCGGGCTGAGATCGTCGTCGACGGTGGAGGTCGGAAGCCTGAGCAGCTCCTCCAGCTGCCGCGCCTGCATCGGGCTGAGGTCGTCGCGGACGGCGGACGACACCGACGTCTTCGCGGATTCGGAGGTCTCCTCCGAGCGGGTGCCCTGGCACCCGGCGAGCGCCACGCCGAGGGCGACGGCGGACGCGGCAGCGGTGATGCGGATGACTGCGGTTGCGGTGTTCATGGTTCGACGGTTCGCCCCACCGGTATGGGACAGGCGCTCGAGCGGTATGCATCCGGTATGCGTCGCCCCGCAGCCTCGTTGACACATGGTCTCTCGCGGGAGAACACTGCGAGCATGGGCATCAGGGTCTTCGGCCCGCTCCGTCTGGATGGGTTCTCGCTCAGCCCGCGCGAGCGCATCGTGCTCACCGCGCTGGTCCTCCGCGCCGGCCGGCCGATGACGACGGACGAGCTCGCCGATGCGGTCTGGCGGGACGCGCCGCCGGAGACCTGGCCCAAGCAGCTCCAGGCGTCGGTCGGGCGCATCCGTTCGGCCCTCGGACGCGATGCGATCGAGACCAGACCCGGCGGCTACACGCTCCGCATCGACCCCGACAGCGTCGATGCCGAGCGATTCGAGCGCTTCGCGTCATCCGCCGAGGAGCACTTGGAGGGCGACGACCCGGCGCGCGCGGTGGACGCCGCCGACCGCGCGTTCGCGCTCTGGCAGGGCTCGCCCTACACCGACCTCGCCGACTGGGCACCGGCCGTCGTCGAGGCGGAGCGCCTCCGCGAGGTGCGGATGGGGCTCGAGGAGGTGCGGCTCGCGGCGCGGCTGCGGCTCGGCGAGCACGCGGCATCCGTTGCCGAGGCCGAGCGTCTCGTGCGTGAGGCGCCGCTGCGGGAACGCCGATGGACCATGCTCGCGACCGCGCTGTATCGAAGCGGGCGGCAGGCAGACGCACTCGCCGCGATACGCACGGCGAAGGAGCGGCTCGCGGCGGACCTGGGCGCCGAGCCCGGCCACGAACTCCGGGAGGTGGAGATCGCCGTCCTGCGTCACGACGACTCGCTCGAACTCGGCGACGCACCGCGACCTCCGAGCGACGCCTGCCCCTACCGCGGGCTCGCCCCGTTCGGGGTCGAGGACGAGGACGACTTCTTCGGGCGCGCGAGCGACACGACCGCGGCGCTCGCCAGGCTCGCCCGATCCCGATTCCTCGCGGTCTCGGGAGCCTCGGGGAGCGGGAAGTCCTCGCTCGTGCGAGCGGGCCTCATCCCCGCCCTGCGGCGTCGGGGCGACCGCGTCGTGCTGCTGATCCCTGAGCGCGACCTCGACGTACACGTGCGTGACGCGCTGTGGGGAGCGCGGCGCGCAGATGTGATCGTGATCGACCAGTTCGAGGAGGTCTTCCACGTCGGCGAGGCCGACGTCGACGCCGCTGCCTCGGCGATCGCCGAGGCCGCGGCGTGCGGGACGACCGTGGTGCTCGTCGTCCGCTCCGACTTCCTGGACGACTGCGCCGCCCACCCCGACCTCGCGCCGCTCGTGGCCGAGGGCGTGCACCTCGTCGGCCCGATGGCGCCCGACGCACTGCGCGAGGCCATCGAGCAGCCCGCGAGACGGGCGGGGCTCCGGCTCGAGCCGGGCCTCGTCGAGCTGCTCCTCCGAGATGCCGCGGGCGAGGCCGGGGCACTCCCCCACCTCTCGCACGCGCTCGTGGAGACGTGGCTGCGACGCGAGGGCGGAACCCTCACGGTCGCCGGCTACGAGGCTTCGGGTGGCATCTCCGGCGCGATCGCGCAGTCCGCCGACCGTCTCTACCAGTCGATGGACGCCGAGCAACGCGCGCTCTGCCGCTCGGTGCTGCTGCGGCTCGTCGCACTCGCTCCCGACGGGACGCCGGTGCGCCGGCGCGTCCCGTCGAGGCCGCTGCGATCGGATGCCGCGCGCGACGACGTGCTCACGCTCCTCTCCCGCGATCGCCTGATCAGCGCCGAAGCGGAGTCGGTCGAGGTGGCGCACGAGTCACTCGCCACGGCCTGGCCGCGACTGCAGTCCTGGCTGGCGGAGGACGCCGAGAGCACCCGCCTGCTCAACGCCGTCACGGCGGCCTCGGAGGCCTGGGCCGCTGCCGGTCGGCCGGACGACGACCTGTATCGCGGCGCACGACTGCAGTCGGCCCTCGAGTGGCGGGATGCCGCTCACCGCGACCTCACCGACGTGGAGGTCGCCTTCCTCGACGAGTCGGCTGCACGCGCTACCGCCGAGCGCGACGAGCTCGCCGAGCGCGCCCGCCGCGACCGTCGCCAGAACCGTGGCTTGCGTGCACTGCTCGCCGGAGCCATCGGTCTCATCATGCTGCTGGTCGGCGTCGGTTCGGTGGCGGTGGTCGCATCGCGGGAGGCGAGCGCACAGCGCGACAACGCGACGATCGAAGCACTCGTCGCGACGGCGCTGTCGCTCAGCTCGAGGGAGCGCGACGTCTCGGCCCTCCTGGCCGCCGAAGCGTACCGACGCTGGCCGGACGACCCGCGCACCCGATCCGGGCTCATGGGGGTGCTGCAGCACGCGGGCGGCTTCATGGGCAACGCCTACGTCGACGAAGCGCCGGTTCCGGGTGCCGTCGTTCCCGGGACCGAGACCGCCCTCGTCGCGACGCCGGACGGAGGCATCTCCATCCGCGACCTCGAGACGGGCGCCGTCGTCCGAGCGTTCGATGCGCCGACCCCGGCACCGTTCATCGGTCGCCCGGTCCCCCTCGCCGGAGTGAGCGACGACGGCCGTGTCGGCGTCGTGCTCCGGCCAGTCGAGGCGGAGTCCGCCGGACCCTTCGATCGCGACGTCGTGTCCTCCGAGCTGGTCGCCCTCGACCTCGCGAGCGGCGAGCCGGTGCTCGGCCCCGAACCGGTGCAGATCGGCAACGGTGCACTCGCCGTCGCCCCGGACGGATCGACGATCGCGATCGCCGATGACCGCGATGGATCGATCGCGATCGTCAGGACCGACACCGGGACCGAGCGCCGACTTCCCGCTCGGTCGACCGAGTCCAGCACCTCCCTGCTCTTCGCCGCCGACGACCGACTCCTGGTGGGGGGTCCCGGCGCAGAGGTTCGCATCGTGGACGTGACGACCGCCACGATCGTCGACTCGGTACCGGTGCCGGAGTACACGGCGAACCTCGCGCTCACGATCAGCTCGTCCGGCACGCTCATCGCAAGCGGCGATGCCGGGGTCATCGCCTACGGCCTCGGCGAGCAACGACTGCTCTGGCGCAACGACGGACTCCCGTCGCCGTGCAACTCCGTCGCGGTCTCCGAGGAGGTCGGACGGGTCTACTGCGCGGGATGGGCCGGGCTCATCCCGCAACTCGACCTCGCCGACGGCACCGCGTTCGAGTCCGACCTGACGTCGCTGCTCGGGGACACCGGCCCCCTCTTCATCACCGATGGCGGGACGACGCTGGTGGCCATGCTCGTCCACTCCGGCGTGATCGCACGGTGGAGCCTCGCCGGCGACGGCCCGGCCCGCCGGCTCCTCGCGCCGGGGGAACTCGCCCTCACCGATTACGGCCGAACGGAGAGCACGATCGTCACGGCTCCACCCGGGACCGGCGATACCACCGCGAGCGGGTCCTGGTCGGACGCGGTCGTGCGCGACTCGTCGACGGGCGAGATCCGGTACCGGTTCGACGCTCCGCTGTCGGACGTCACGTGGATCGCGGACGACCGTCTGATGATGCGGTTCTCGGGCGAGGATGAATGGCGCGTGATCGAACCCGACGGCTCGTCTGCGCCGGCGCCGTGGCAGGGGGACTGGTTCTGGCTCATCGATGCGGGGACGAGGATGGTGACGCGCACCGACGCGCCTTCGATCTCGGTACTGGATGCGCGCACGTTCGAGCCGATCGGCGACCCGATCGACATCGGCGGCATGCCGGCGTGGGCGTCGGCGGCGCCGGACGGCTCACGGCTCGGGATCACCTACTTCACCGACGACGCCACGATGATCGACGGCGAAGTCTCGCCATTCCGGCTCGCGATCGTCGACCCCGCGACCTCCGAGATCCTCGCGGATGAACGGGTCCCGTTCGGCGCCTTCATCCTCATCGGCGACGGCCAGCTGATCGGCATGAACGACGACCGCGTCGACCGATACGGGATCGATCCGATCGAGAAGATCGGCACCCTGCCCGGCACCGCGGGCGGCCTCGGTTCGCCGACGCTCAGCGACGACGGCCGGACCCTGCTGGTCAGCGCGGGGGACGGATCCAGGATGCTGTACGACCTGCCGAGCGGCGTGCGCCTCGGCGAGCCGATCACGGGCGGAACGGGCAGCACCGGCATGCTCCGCCCGGACGGCCGCGAGATGGCCATCACGATGCCGGAGGGCGTCATCGTCTGGGACCTCGACCCGGAGCGCCAGTTCGCCGCGGTGTGCCGCATCGCCGGTCGCAACCTGACCCCGCAGGAGTGGAGCACGTACCTCGCCGACTTCGGCGCCCCCGAGAACACCTGCGGATTCGACGACTGAACCGGCGATGCCCGGTGCCCCGGCCCGGTCGCCACGATCGCGAGATCCGTGTCCGCTCAGCCGCAGGAGTCGGCCACCAGTCGCTCAGACGTGTCGGCCGTCACGAAGGGCCGCTGCGCGAGTGCGAGGACGGCGCACTCCTTCACAGTCCGGGGCTGGCGACCGGTCGCGGCGGCCATCCGCTGCTCGATGCGGTCCGCGGGGAGCCCCGCGAACTCCTGGGCCAGGGCCTGGCGCCGCTCCGCCTCCCGGAGGATGGCCTCCTCGAGGCGGTCGGCCGGCGCAAGGTGGGACAGGTACGCGGGCCGCTCCGCCCGGACGCCCGCCGACACCCCTCCACCCTGGGTCTGCGCGGCAGTCGCACAGGCCGAGAACGACAGGGCGACTCCGACGGCGGCCACGATCCCGGCCGAGGCGCGAACGATGCGTACGCGGCGGTTCCCGATGCGAGTGTTCATGATGCTCCCTTCGGCCGGAACGATTCCGGCGTTCGCATTCACGCTCGCAACCTCGGATATCGGCGGACGATCGGTCGATATCCGTGCGATATCCGTTCGGAACGGGCACAATTGACCGTTACCTGAGATTGTCTCGATACTTCAGGCATGAGCATGCGGATTCTCGGCCCGATGGACACCGGCGGCCCTTTGCTGAGCCCGAGGGAACGCACCATCCTCACCGCGCTCATCGTGCGACGAGACGCCGTGGTCTCCCCCGCCGAACTCGCCGAGGCGTGCTGGGGCGAAGCGCCTCCGGCCACGTGGGCGCAGCAGATCCGCAACGCCGTCGCGAAGATCCGATCGAGGCTCGGCGCCGATGCCGTGCGCACGGTCGGCGTCGACTATCGACTCGGGATCGAGCCCGACGCGATCGACGCGGTGGAGTTCGAGCAGGCGGTCGCGCAGGCCCGGCGGCAGGCGCTGCAGGGCGCGCACGATCGTGCGGCGGCGGGCTTCAGGAAGGCGCTCGCGCTCTGGCGTGGCGCTCCACTGCCTGACGCCGCGGACTGGCCACCCGCCGTGATCGAGGCCGCCCGCCTGGTCGAGATCCGCAGGAGCGTCGAGGAGGAACTGCTCGACGCCAGGCTCTCGGCCGGCGAGCGAGGCTCCGTGATCGCCGACGCCGAGCGCCTCGTACGCGAGGAGCCGCTTCGCGAGCACCGCTGGGCGATCCTCGCGCTGGCGAACTACCGGGCCGATCGGCAGGCGGAGGCGATCGCGGTCATCCGCGGTGCGCGAGAGCGGCTCGCCGGCGACCTCGGCATCGATCCGAGCCGAAGCCTCGTCGAACTCGAGACGGCCATGCTCCGGCAGGACCGGAACCTCGAGGCACCCGATATCGTGCTGGGCGAACGCGAGGTCGCGGCATCCTGCCCCTATCGGGGACTCGCCGCCTACGGCGACGACGACCGCGCGCTCTTCTTCGGTCGCGATGCCGACATCGAGGAGGTCCTGGCGCGCTGCGGTCGGCAGTCGGTCGTCTCCGTCGTGGGGCCGAGCGGGTCGGGCAAGTCGTCGCTCGTGCGCGCGGGCGTCGTGCCCCGACTGCGCGACCAGGGCCGCAAGGTGGTGATCGTCACGCCCGGCAGTGCGGGCGCCGAGCAGCTGCGGGCGTCGTTCGGGGACGGCGCGGCGGTGGTCTGCATCGACCAGGCCGAGGAACTCCGGACGCTGCCGGACGACGAGCTCCGCGAGGTCGGCGTCCGCTCGGCCGAGTGGGTCGAGCGGGGCGGATGCCTCGTCCTGGCCCTGCGCTCCGACTTCATCGACCGGGCGACCGGCATCCCGTCGCTCGGGACGCTCATCGGTCGCGGCCTGTACGCGCTGTCGCCCCTCGGCGAGGACGGCCTACGGGAGGCGATTACCCGCCCCGCCGAATCGGCGGGACTCGAACTCGAGCCCGGCCTCGTGGAGCTCATCCTTCGCGACGCAGGTGATCGGCCCGGCATCCTCCCGCCGCTCTCGCACGCGCTCGTCGCCACCTGGACCAGGCGCGAGGGCGCGACCCTCACGGTCGACGGCTACGAGACCTCGGGAGGTATCGCGGGCGCGATCGCCCTGTCGGCCGAGCAAGTGTTCCGGGGGCTCTCGCCGACCCGCCAGGAGGTGTGCCGGTCGCTCATGATGCGCTTGGTCGAACGCACGCCGGAGGGCGTGACGGTGCGCCGCCGGGTGCCGCTGGCCACGCTGAGCTCGAGCCCGGAACGGCGTGCCGTCGTCGAGGCCCTTGTGCAGGCGCGCCTCGTCACCATCGACGGCGACGCCGCGATCATCGCGCACGAGGCGGTGGGCACCACCTGGCCGCGTCTTGACGGGTGGCTGACCGAGGACGCGGCGAACGCCCGCATTCTGCGACGGATCGAGGCCGCCGCAGCCGCGTGGGACGCGGCGGGGCGCCCGCCGGACGACCTGCTGCGCGGCGCCCGCCTGCACGGTGCGACGGAGTGGCGCGACGGCGCGGACCCCGACCTCACCCCGATCGAGACCGCGTACCTCGACGCCTCGCTCGAACTGCACCGGTCGGAGATCCGCGAACTCGAAGCCCGCTCCGCCCTCGACCGCAGGCGCAACTCGTGGCTCCGCGGCGCGCTCGTCGGGGCCGCGCTGCTGCTGGTGGCCGCCGTCGTCTCGGGCGGCATCGCCGTCGTGCGCGGCAACGAGGCGAGTGCCGCCGCCGAGGACGCGACGATCGAGGCGCTTGCCGCGACCTCGCTCGGCATCCGCGACAGCGACCGCGCCGTCGCGGCGCTCCTCGCGGTCGAGCTGCAGCGTCGCTGGCCCGACGACTCACGGGCACGATCCGCACTGATCGGAGCCCTCACCGGCGCGGACGGGCTCGTGGCCCGGCTCTCCCTCGGCGAATCAAGGGTGAACGGCGCACTGGTCCCGGGCACCCGAACGGCCTTCATCGTCGAGGATCGCCTGATCGACGACGAGTCCCCCGGGGCCACGGCCGAGCCTCGTTCGGTCCGGGTGATCGATCTCGACGACGGCCGCACGATCCGCGAGTACGACGTCGACCTCGCACCGGTGGACTCGAGGTTCGAGCGCGACGTGTTCGTGAGCGAGGACGGATCGACCGCGTTCATCCAGTCGGGCGCGCAGCGCGATCCGGCGCGCGACAGCTGCTGCAGGAACTACTTCGACGCGGTCGACCTGGCGACCGGGGAGCAGCCCTTCCCGACCGTGGACTTCGACGACCGCACCGGGCAGGTCCCCGTGGTGGTCGCGGACGGGTCCCGCGCCTACTTCAACCACGCCGTCACCGGGGATCCGGGCTGGGTCGACCTCGCGACCGGCGCGGTCATGTTCTCGGTCGAGCACGACCCGCTCGAGTTCGAGGGCGTTCCCCTGTACACCAACGGTCTCGCGCTGATCGACGAGCGGCTGTACGTCGGCGGCGAGGAGGGCATCGTCGCGTACGACGCGTCGAGCCTCGAGCGGCTGGGACGGCTGGGCGACCTGCCCGGCGACCTGGTCAACCAACTGCTGCTGCCCGACGGCGACGGCGGGCTCATCGTCTCCGGGAGCGAGGGCGGGGTCGCGCGCCTCGATCTCGCCTCCGGCGAGGTGCTCTGGCAGCGCGCCCCCGACGAGATGCGCTGCGGCGAAGCGATCATCGTGCCGCCCGACCGATTCGTCTGCACCGACGGGATCGGACAGATCCATCAGTTCGAGCTCGCGACCGGTCGGGCCACGGGCGCGTCGCTCGACACCCTGTCGGACTGGAGTCGCGGGCTCGGCCTCCTTCCGGAGACCGAGGAGGTGGTGACGTTCACGACCCGATCTCCGGCATCCCTGCTGCGATGGCGCATCGACGGCATGCCGGCGATCACCCGCCCCATCGCCGAGGGCCAGGTCGCGGTCGACGGGTTCGGCGCCGACGACACGCTGCTCATCACCGCTGACGCGCCCGCCGCGCACGGCGCATCGCCCGGGGCCGTCCGGCTGTGGAACGTCGAGGACGACACGCGGGCGAGCGACGACGCGTTCGAGCAGGTGTGGGTCGGCCGGGACACCGTCGCGGTGAACCAGACCGGGTTGGGCGACCAGGTGCTGCGTTCCGTCGACTCGGACGCGACGATCGAGGTCGACGTGCCCGACGACGCGCGCGACGGATGGTTCGTGCCGCATGGCTCGACCGGTTCCTACGGGTTCGTGGTGATGCACGAGGGGTTGCTCGCCTTCGACCCCGGCAGCGGCGAACCCGTGACGCTGATCGAAACCGCGGTCGACCCCGTCATGTTCGGAAGCGGGCATTCGCAGGTCGGCGAGGATCGGGTCTCGTTCACCTGGTGGGACGCCGAGCACGGCCGCACCGTCACGAGCGTGTATGACATCGCTTCCGGCGAGGAGGTCGCACGAGGGCTCGAGGACGACGAGACCGTGGTGGGCCTGCCCGGTGGCGATGTGGTGAGCGCGAGCGCGGCTCGCCTCAACCGGAGCACGGGTGAGCTCGAGCCGGTGCACTCGTTGCCGAAGTCCGGCGTCACCCCGGCCTACATGAACGTCAGCGACGACGGCTCGACCCTGCTGCTGTCCGGTCACGACCAGCGCATCGCGATCTACGACGTGATCGACGTGCGGCGGCTGGGCGACGAGATCTCGACGCCCCAGAGCCCGAGCCAGTGGTGGCCGGCGGGGTTCCTGAGCTCCGACGGCCGACTGATGGCGACGAACACCTTGGACGGCGTGCTCCTCTGGGACCTCGACCCCGGCGCCATGCGCGACGCCGCATGTCGCATGGTCGGCCGCGACCTCACCGAGCTCGAGTGGGCGACCTACTTCGGCGACGAGGCGTACCACGCCACCTGCGCCGACTCCATCGGGTCGGGTGTCACGGCGGGTTGACCGCCCCGAGACGGATATTCGACGAGGGCGCCCGAAATGCGATGTGCATGGGCGCCCTCGTGAACCAGTGCGGCGACGGTCGCTGAAGCGCGGGCCCTAGCGGGCGACCTCGCCGTCGACGTAGTCGTCCTCGCTGACCTGGGTCCACGCGAACAGCTTGCGCAGCTCGCGACCGGTGGTCTCGATGGGGTGACCCTCGCCCTTGGCGCGGAGTTCGAGGAACTCCTTGGCGCCGTTGTCCTGGTCGTCGATGAAGCGCTTGGCGAACGCGCCCGACTGGATGTCGGCGAGCACGGCCTGCATGTTCTCCTTGACGTGCGGGTCGATGACGCGCGGGCCCGAGACGTAGTCGCCGTACTCGGCGGTGTCGGAGACCGACCAGCGCTGCTTCGAGATGCCGCCCTCCCACATGAGGTCGACGATGAGCTTCAGCTCGTGGAGCACCTCGAAGTAGGCGATCTCGGGCTGGTAGCCGGCCTCGGTGAGGGTCTCGAAGCCGTACTGGACGAGCTGCGAGACGCCGCCGCAGAGCACGGCCTGCTCGCCGAACAGGTCGGTCTCGGTCTCCTCGGTGAAGGTCGTCTTGATGACGCCGGCGCGGGTGCCGCCGATGGCCTTGGCGTACGACTTCGCGAGGTCCCAGGCGGTGCCCGAGGCGTCCTGCTCGACGGCGATGATGTCGGGGATGCCGCGGCCCGCGACGAACTCGCGGCGGACGGTGTGGCCCGGCGCCTTCGGCGCGACGAGGATCACGTCGACGCCCTCGGGCGCCTGGATGTAGCCGAAGCGCACGTTGAAGCCGTGGCCGAAGACGAGGGTGTCGCCCTCCTTCAGGTTGTCCTTGACGGACTCGGCGTAGATGTGGCGCTGGAACTGGTCGGGCGCGAGGATGACGACGACGTCGGCCCACGCGGCGGCGTCCGCGACGCTCTTGACCTCGAAGCCGGCCTCCTCGGCCTTCTGGGTCGACTTCGACCCCTCCTTGAGGCCGATGACGACCTCGACGCCCGAGTCGCGGAGGTTCTGCGCGTGCGCGTGGCCCTGCGAGCCGTAGCCGATGACGGCGACCTTCTTGCCCTGGATGAGCGAGAGGTCGGCGTCCTTGTCGTAGTAGATCTCAGCCATTGCTGTTCTTTCTCCTTGGGTGGGGTTCAGGTGACGGATGGCCTCGGCGCGACGCCGTGGCATCCGCTGGTCAGTTCTTGAAGACGCGCTCGGTGATCGACTTGCCGCCGCGCCCGATGGCGAGGAGGCCCGACTGGGCGATCTCCTTGATGCCGTAGGGCTCGAGGACCTTCAGCAGCGCGGTGGTCTTGCCGGAGTCGCCGGTGACCTCGATCACGAGCGCGTCGGTCGAGACGTCGACGACGCGGGCGCGGAAGAGGTTGACGGCCTCGAGCACCGGCGAGCGCGTGGTGTTGTCGACGCGCACCTTGATGAGCAGGTGCTCGCGCTGCACCGACTGGGCGGGGTCGAGCTCGACGATCTTGATCACGTTGACGAGCTTGTTCAGCTGCTTGGTGACCTGCTCGAGCGGCAGGTCCTCGACGTCGACGACGACGGTGATGCGGCTGAGGCCGTCGATCTCGGAGTGGCCGACCGCGAGCGACTCGATGTTGAAGCCGCGGCGGGCGAACAGTCCCGCGACGCGGGTCAGCAGGCCGGGCTTGTCCTCGACGAGGAGTGAGAGCACGTGGGTCGACATGTCAGTCCTCCTCGCTGAATGCCGGCGCGTGGTCGCGGGCGTACTGGATGTAGCTGTTGGAGACGCCCTGGGGGACCATCGGCCACACCATGGCGTCGGCGGAGACGACGAAGTCGATCACGACCGGGCGGTCGTTGGTCTTCAGCGCGAGCTTGATCGCGTCGTCGACCTCCTCCTCCTTCGTCACCCGGATGCCGAGCGCGCCGTAGGCCTCGGCCATCTTCACGAAGTCGGGGACGCGCGCGGTGTCGTGGCCCGTGTTCAGGTCGGTGTTGGAGTACCGGCCGTCGTAGAACAGGGTCTGCCACTGGCGGACCATGCCGAGCGAGGAGTTGTTGATGACCGCGACCTTGATCGGGATGTCGTTCAGGGTGCAGGTCGCGAGCTCCTGGTTCGTCATCTGGAAGCAGCCGTCGCCGTCGATCGCCCAGACGGTCCGGTTCGGCTCGGCGACCTTGGCGCCCATCGCCGCGGGAACCGCGTAGCCCATGGTGCCCGCGCCGCCGGAGTTCAGCCACGAGTTGGGGCGCTCGTACTTGATGAACTGCGCCGCCCACATCTGGTGCTGGCCGACGCCCGCGGCGTACACGCCCTCGGGCCCGGTGAGCTCGCCGATGCGCTGGATCACGTACTGCGGCGCGAGCAGGCCGTCGGAGGTCGGCGCGTAGCCGAGCGGGTACTCGGTGCGGAGGCCGTCGAGCGTCGCCCACCACTCGTCGATGTCGGGCGCACCCGCCTTGGTGACCTCGCGGTACGCGGCCAGCAGGTCGACGAGGACCTCCTTCGCGTCACCCACGATCGGCACGTCGGCGGCGCGGATCTTGCCGATCTCCGCCGGGTCGATGTCGACGTGGACGACCTTCGCGTCGGGCGCGAACAGTGCGGCCTTGCCGGTCACGCGATCGTCGAAGCGCGCGCCGAGGACGATCAGCAGGTCGGACTCCTGCAGCGCGAGCACGGCGGGGACGGTGCCGTGCATGCCCGGCATGCCCAGGTGCTGCTGGTGCGAGTCGGGGAACGCGCCGCGCGCCATGAGCGTGGTCACGACCGGTGCGCGCGTGCCCTCGGCGAGCGCGAGGAGCTCCTCGGACGCCCCGGCGCGGATGATGCCGCCGCCGACGTAGAGCACCGGCCGCTTGGCCTCGGCGATGAGCTGCGCCGCGGCGAGCACCTGCTTGCCGTGGGCCTTGGTGATCGGACGGTAGCCGGGCAGGTCGAGCTTCGGCGGCCACGAGAACGCGAAGGTCGCCTGCTGGGCGTCCTTCGTGATGTCGACGAGCACGGGACCGGGACGGCCGGTCGAGGCGATGTGCGCCGCGGCCGCGATCGTCGCCGGGATCTCCTCGGCGCGCTTCACGAGGAACGAGTGCTTCGTGATCGGCATCGTGATGCCGACGATGTCGGCCTCCTGGAACGCGTCGGTGCCCATGAGGTTCGAGAACACCTGGCCGGTGATCGCGAGCAGCGGCACCGAGTCCATGTGCGCGTCGGCGATCGCGGTCACGAGGTTCGTCGCGCCGGGACCAGAGGTCGCGATCGCGACGCCGAGCTTGCCGGTCGACGACGCGTAGCCCTCGGCGGCGTGGCCGGCGCCCTGCTCGTGGCGGACGAGGATGTGCCGAAGCCGGCGGCTGTCGAGCAGCGGGTCGTAGACGGGGAGGATCGCGCCGCCGGGCAGTCCGAACACGTCGGTGATGCCGATGAGCTCGAGCGATCGCACGACCGCCTCGGCTCCGGTGAGCATCTCGGGCCCGTTCTGGGACTGCGACAGGGTGGCGGGCGATGGCACGGTGCTGGCTTCCGTGGACATTCGATTCCTGTTCATGGTGATGGTGTGTTCGGGACAGGCGAGAGCCTCAGCCCGTCGTCGCGCCTTCGGCTGCGGAGCGCACGAGCTTGGAGTACTTCGCGAGGACGCCTCGGGTGTAGCGCGGGGGAAGTGCGGCCCAGCCGTCGCGGCGGGCTGCCAGCTCGGACTCGTCGACCAGTAGGTCGATGGAACGAGCCGCGATATCGACCCGAATCAGATCACCATCGCGCACGAAGGCGATCGGACCTGCGTCCACCGCCTCGGGTGCCAGATGGCCGATGCACAGGCCGGTTGTGCCGCCTGAGAATCGACCGTCCGTCAAGAGTAGTACATCTTTTCCGAGCCCAGCGCCCTTGATGGCGGCGGTGATGGCGAGCATCTCGCGCATGCCGGGGCCGCCCTTCGGGCCCTCGTAGCGGATGACGACGACGTCGCCGTGCTTGATCTCGCCCGCGGTGAGCGCGTCCATCGCAGCGCGCTCGCGCTCGAACACGCGGGCGGGTCCCTCGAAGGTCGCCGCGTCGAAGCCCGCGGTCTTCACGACCGCACCCTCGGGGGCGAGCGAGCCGTGCAGGATCGTGAGGCCGCCGGTCTCGTGGATCGGGTTGTCGAGCGTGCGGAGCACCTCGCCGTCGAGGGCGGGGATGTCCATCTCGGCGAGGTTCTCGGCGAGCGTCTTCCCGGTGACGGTCAGCGCGTCACCGTGCATGAGCCCGGCGTCGAGGAGCGCCTTCATGAGCACGGGGAGGCCGCCGCGGCGGTCGACGTCGTTCATGACGTACTTGCCGAAGGGCTTGAGGTCGCCGATGTGCGGCACCTTCGAGCCGATGCGGTTGAAGTCGTCGAGGGTGAGCTCGACCTCGGCCTCGCGGGCGATGGCGAGCAGGTGCAGCACGATGTTCGTCGAGCCGCCGAGCGCCATGCCGACCGCGATGGCGTTCTCGAACGCCTTCTTGGTGAGGATCTGGCGAGCGGTGATGCCCTGCTTCAGCAACTCGACGACCGCCTCGCCCGAGCGGTGCGCGTAGTAGTCGCGGCGGCGGTCGGCGGAAGCCGGGGACGCCGACCCAGGGAGCGAGAGCCCGAGCGCCTCGGCGACCGACGCCATGGTGTTCGCGGTGTACATGCCGCCGCAGGCACCCTCGCCGGGCGCGAACGCGCACTCGATGCGCTTGGCGTCCTCTTCGCTCATCTTGCCCGCCTTGACGGCGCCGACCGCCTCGAACGAGTCGATGATCGTGATGTCCTTCTCGGTGCCGTCGGACAGGCGCACCCAGCCGGGCGCGATCGAGCCCGCGTAGAGGAACACCGATGCGAGGTCGAGCCGCGCGGCGGCCATGAGCATGCCCGGGATGGACTTGTCGCAGCCCGCGAGGAGCACCGAGCCGTCGAGCCGCTCGGCCTGCATGACGACCTCGACCGAGTCGGCGATGACCTCGCGCGACACGAGCGAGAAGTGCATGCCCTCGTGGCCCATCGAGATGCCGTCGGAGACCGAGACGGTGCCGAACTGCAGCGGGTACCCGCCGCCGCCGTGCACGCCCTCCTTGGCGGCCTGGGCGAGCCGGCCGAGCGAGAGGTTGCAGGGCGTGATCTCGTTCCACGAGGACGCGATGCCGACCTGGGGCTTGTCCCAGTCGGCGTCGCCCATTCCGACCGCGCGGAGCATCCCGCGGCTGGTGGTGGCCTCGATGCCATCCGTGACGACGCGACTGCGGGGCTTGGGATCGATCTCCGACATGGGTCGAGTCTACGGGCCGCGCGCGACCCGTTTCGCCGCGGGACCGGCGCTCGCGGCGGCATCCGTTCGCCACGGCGTCCAGTGCGGGGCGGGTGCCGCGCCGCGGCGTTTCAGCGCGCGGCGTCGCGCACGTCGGCGAGGAGCTCGAGCAGCTCGGCGACGTCGTCGGGCCCGTTGAGGCGGTATGCGGCGAGCGACTTGCCCTGTCCGACCTTCACGCCGACGTCGACGCCCTCGAGGACCGCGAACGCGTCCTCGTCGGTGATGTCGTCGCCAACGTAGATCACGGCGTCGGCCCCCGCGTGCTGTCGCAGCCGCACGAGCGCCTCGCCCTTGTCGCTGGCCCGGACCGCGAACTCGAGCACGTTCTTGCCCGAGCGCGTCGCGAGGCCGGGCAGTTCCTGCTCGACCATCTCGCGGGCGCTGCGCTGCAGCGCGGCACCGGCCCCGGCGCCCAGCTTGCGGGTGTGCAGCGCGATGCCGGCGGGCTTGCGCTCCACCCAGGCGCCGTCCGCAGCGGATGCCGCCTGCTCGACGATCTCGATGAGCTGCTCGAGCCGCGTGAGCTCGCCCTCGCGCAGGTCGATCGTCACGTCTCCCCCGCTGTCGAGCTGCAGTTCGACGCCGTGCGAACCGCTGAGGAGCGCGGCGACGGGCGGCGACGCGACCTCCTTGAGGCTGTCGAGCGCGCGCCCGGAGACGAGCGCGACCCGGGTGTCCTCGTGCTCCGACATCCGTTCGATCGCGTCGCGGGCGCGTGCGGTCGAGCGGGCGTCCTCCGGGCGGTCGACGATCGGGGCCAGGGTGCCGTCGAAGTCGAGCGCGACCAGGAGTCGCGGGGCCTCGGCGAGCTTGGCGACGGCACTGCGGAGCCCGTCGGGCACGCCCGGTTCGATCTTCCCGACCCCGGTGAGGGTCTCGAGGAAGGTCGCGGACCAGTTGGCGACGTCGTTCTCCTTGACGCGCTTGCGGAGCACCCGCATGCGGCGGGCCCGCTCGCGCTTGGAGAGCTTCGTCGCCTCGACCATGGCGTCCTTCAGGCCCTCGATGTCGTGGGGGTTCACGAGGATCGCCTGGCGGAGCTCGTCGGACGCCCCGGTGAACTCGCTGAGCAGCAGCACGCCGTCGTCGTCGTACCGGCTCGCGACGTACTCCTTGGCGACCAGGTTCATGCCGTCGCGGAGCGCCGTGACGAGCATGACGTCGGCCGCGAGGTACAGGGCGGCCATCTCCTGGCGCGGGTAGCCGTGGTGGAGGTAGGTGATCGCGGGGTGCCCGAGGGTCGAGTAGTCGCCGTTCAGGCGACCGACCATGAGCTCGATCTCGTCGCGCAGCTGCCGGTAGGTCTCGACGCGCTCGCGCGACGGGCTCGCGACCTGCACGAGCGTGGCCTGCTCGACCGAGAGCCGCTCGTCGCGCAGCAGCTCGCCGAACGCCTTCATGCGGTGGCGGATGCCCTTGGTGTAGTCGAGGCGGTCGACGCCGAGCATGACGATGTCGGGGTCGCCGAGGCTGCGGCGGATGGCGCGGGCGCGTTCCTGGACCTCGGGCATGCGCGCGAGGTCCTCGAACGCTGCGGCGTCGATCGAGATCGGGAAGTGGCGGGCGACGACGTGGCGCACCGCGTCGTCCTCGCCGGGTACGTCGATCACGGTGCCGCGCGTCTTGTAGCCGAAGAGCCGGCGGACCGCGCGGGAGAAGTTCCCGGCATCCGCCGCCCGCTGGAAGCCGATGACGTCGGCGCCGAGCAGGCCCTCGACGACCTGGCGTCGCCAGGGCAGTTGCGAGTAGATGCCGTACGCCGGGAACGGGATGTGGTTGAAGAAGCCGATGACCAGGTCGGGCCGGGCCTCGCGGAGCATGCGCGGCACGAGCTGCAGCTGGTAGTCCTGCACCCACACGACCGCGCCCTCCGCTGCGGCGGCCGCGGCCGCCTGGGCGAAGCGGCGGTTGACCGCGACGTAGGCCTCCCACCATTCGCGGTGGAAGCTGGGGGGTGCGATGACGTCGTGGTAGAGCGGCCAGAGGGTGTCGTTCGAGAAGCCCTCGTAGTACTCCTCGATCTCCTGCTCGGAGAGCGGGACGGGCACGATCGAGATGCCGTCGTGCTCGAAGGGCGCGAACTCGCGGTCGGCGACGCCGGCCCAGCCGACCCAAGCGCCGTCGTTGGCCCGCATGACTGGCTCGAGGGCGGTGACGAGCCCTCCCGGCGAGGCCTTCCACTGCGTGTCGGCGCCCTCGCCGCCGACGTAGTCGACTGGCAGGCGATTGCTGACCACGACCATGTCGTAGATCGGCTCGATGTCGGGCTCGGTGTCGGAGTCGGTCGCGGGCTTCACGTCGTCGGATCCTCCTGGCGGCTCGTGGATCAGGCTAACAGCCGAAGGTCCCCACCCGATCCCCAGCCGTCGGGGCTAGACTTCGAGCCTCATGATCCGTATCGGTATGAGCACCACTTGCGTGTACCCACTCGAACCCGAGCACGCCTTCCGTATCGCGAAGGATGCCGGGTTCGACGGCGTGGAGATCATGGTCTCGCAGGAGGCGACGACGCAGGATTCCGAGGCGCTCGTCGAGATGTCCGAGCGCTACGAGCTCCCGATCCTCTCGATCCACGCACCGGTGCTGCTGCTCACGCACTTCGTCTGGGGCCGCGACCCGCGCGTCAAGCTGGCCCGCACGGCCGAGCTCGCCAAGGCCGTCGGAGCGGGCAGCGTCGTGGTCCACCCGCCGTTCCGCTGGCAGGCGAGCTACGCGCTCGAGTTCCTCCCGATCGTGCGCACCCTCTCCGAGGAGCACGGCGTCGAGATCGCGGTCGAGAACATGTTCCCGTGGCGCGCCGCGGGTCGGAACATGAAGGCGTACGCGCCCGGATGGGACCCGCGGCAGATGGACTGCGACGCGGTGACCCTCGACTTCTCGCACGCCGCGCTCTCGGGCACCGACAGCATGCAGCTCGCGACCGACCTCGGCGAGCGCCTGCGTCACGTGCACCTGTGCGACGGGTCGGGGGCCATCGGCGAGGGCCAGATCTTCGACGAGCACCTGCTTCCGGGGCGAGGCAGGGAGCCCGTCGCCGAGGTGCTGCGCATGCTCGCCGACCAGGGCTGGGACGGCTCGATCGTCGCCGAGGTGAACACGAGGAAGGCGAAGACCGAGTCCGAGCGGCTCGAGATGCTGCGCGAGACCGTGGAATTCGCACGCGAGCACACCGCCGTCGCCCCGATCGCCGCGCCCACCGAGGCGCCGCACGAGTCGCCGCTCCGCCGCGTCATCGACGCGATCATCCCGGGTCGCCACTCCTAGACGGTCGCCGCCTGCGAGTCGGCGGCGGCGCAGGGCACGAGCCCCGACGCCGCCGCGCTGCCGGTCAGGCGCTCACCGGTGCGAGCCGCGGTGCGGTGCGGATGCCGCGGCGCCTGGCGACCACGATCGCGGTGCCCGCCACTCCGAGCACGCCGAACAGCATCAGCGCTCCGGCCGCGGCCCAGACCCCGGATCCGCCCGCGCCCGAGACGATGAGCTGCATGCCCTGCACCGCCCAGGTCAGCGGCAGGAACGGGCTGATCGCCTGGTACGGCCCGCTCACGATCTCGAGCGGGTAGACCCCGCCGGATGCCGCGAGCTGCAGCACCACGAGCACCAGCGAGACGACCGTGCCGATCCGGCCGAGCCAGGCGCTGAGGAACGCGTGGATCGCGGTGAACACCACCGCGAGCAGCGCCGAGAACGAGAGCGTCTGCGGCAGCAGCGACCACGCGACGCCGAGCACGGTGTGCATGAGCAGCACCACGGCGGCCGCCTGCGCGAGTCCGACGAGCGAGCCGCGGAAGAGCGTGCGCGCGACGAGCGTGCTCGTCGGCGCGGTCGTCTCGAGCGCCTCGCGGCGGAGCGGCCGGAACACGAGGAACAGCGTCATCGCGCCGAGCCAGAGCCCGATGGGGCCGATGAGCATCGCGACGACCTCGCCGAACGTGGAGATCTCGTTGGCCCGCGTCGCCTCGGTGACGACCGGCTCGGCGACGACGCCCGCGGTCTCCTCCGGGTCGAGCCCCTCGAGCGACGAGGTGCCCTCGGCGCCCTGCGCGAGGCCGTCGGCGAGCTCGCCCGTGCCGTCGGCGAGCTGGGCCGCACCGTCGGCGGATGCCGCGGCGCCGTCGCTCAGCTGGGTGAGGCCGCTCGCGATACCGCTCACGCCGGACGCGAGTCCGTCCGCGCCGTCTCGCAGTGCAGGCGAGCCGGCCGCCGCCTGGGACGCGCCTCCGGAGAGCTGCGAGATGCCGGACTGCAGGCCGTCGATGCCCGACCCGGTGCCGGAGACGAGCGCGGCGCCGCCTGCGGCGAGTTCGTCGAAGCCCGTCGCGGTGCCGGCGCGGAGCGCGTCGCCGCCGTCGACGAGCTTCGTGAAGCCGCCGGCGGTTCCGGTGCGAAGCTCCTCGCCGCCCTTGGCGAGGCCCGCGAACGTGGCATCCGTGCCGCCGACGATCGCGCGACCGCCCTCGGCAGCGGTCTGGACGTTCGCCGCGTACTCCGCCACGGCGGCCTGGGCCAGCGCACCAGTGGGGTCGGCGGCGAGCAGCGCGGGGATCGAATCGGCGACCTGATCCCCACCGCCCGCGAGCCGGTCGAGCTCGTCGATGTACGCGGCGGTCCCATCGGAGAGCTGCGCGCCGGCGTCGGCGACGCCTCCGAGGTATGCCGCGATGCCGTCGTCCACGCCGGTCCCGGCGGCCTTCACGCCGGCGACGTACTGCGCGATGCCGCTGTCGATGCCCGCTCCGGCCTGCGCGACGCCGCCGACGTACTGCGACACGCCCGAGGTGATGCCGTCGAGGCCGCCCGCCTCGGCGTCGAGGGTGCCGAGCCCGCCCGCGAGCTGCTCGACGCCCGCCGTGTACTGGCCGACGCCCGACGCGTAGGCGGCGGCGCCGTCCGCGGCCTGCGCGGTGCCGTCGGCGGCGGACCCGATGCCGCCGGCGAGCTGGTCGAGCCCGCCGGCGAGCGAGTCCGCGCCGTCGGCGAGCTGCCCCGCGCCGTCCGCCGCGTCGCCGAGCGAACCGCCGACCTGCACGAGGTTGCCGTACAGCCCCTCGAGGTACTGGGTCGTCAGCTCGTGGCCGAACGTCGTCGCGATCGCGTCGCCGACGGTCGCGCCGATGATGCCCGCGAGGTAGCTGTGGGCGTCGTCGGTGCGGATGTCGAGGGCCGCCGTCGTCGGCGCGTCGCCGGCGAGCGAGGTGACCGAGGCCGAGAAGTCGGCCGGGATGGTGAGCACCGCGTACGCCTCGCCGTCGGCGAGCTTGGCGGCTGCCTCCTCGTCGTTGGAGATCGTCCAGTCGAACCCGGTGTCGCCGTCGCCGGTGAGCTCGGTCACGAGCAGGCGACCGGCGAGCACGGGCTGCTCCTCGCCGTCGGGCGTGGTCGTGGTGACCATCTCGTCGTTGTTCACCACGACGGCGGGGATCGAGTCCATGCGCTCGTCGGCGCCGCCGACCGCACCGGCGACGAGGCCTGCGACGGCGAGCGGGACGGCGATGACGGCCGCGAGCAGCGCGGCACGGCGGCCTCGGCGGCGCACCGCGGGCGCGACCTGGGCAGGGGCGTCGGGTCGGGTCATCGAAGTGCCTCCATGGGGCGAGTGGCGAGGTCGATCGTGCGGATGCCGCGGCGCTCGAGCGCCGCGCCGGCGGCGTCGAGGTCGGCGTCGGGGTCGGCGGTCGCGATGAGCACGACGCCGGGGGGCAGGATGCGGTCGAGCGCCGTCCACGCGGCGGCCGAGCCGGAGAGGCCGTCGAAGTCGACGACGATCGCCCGGGGGTGCTCGGCGAGCGCCGCAGAGACGGTGACGAGCAGTCGGTCGAGCGCGTCGAGCGACGCGATCGGGGTGTCCGGGTCGATCGTCCGCGAGCGGCGGGAGGCCTCGTCGCCCGGCGCCATGCGTGCGTCCGCGACGCGGCGCAGCGCCGCGTCGACGGCCGATCGGGTCGAGTCGAGGCGGTACCAGGCTCGGGTCGCGTCGGCACGCGCGGCGATGAGCTCGCCCGCGCTGCCCGCGGCCGCGGAATCCGCTGCCCCGTCGGCGATCGCGACGCGGCGCATGACGGTGCCCGCGTCGATCGGGAGGGGTGCGTCGAGCACCGCGAGGCGCCCGCCCGCGGGCAGCACGCGACCGGCGAGGGTCGCGGCGACGAGGCGACGCTCGGCCGGCTCGCCGAGCACGACGAGGGCGCCGCCGCGCGGCACGCCGACCGAGATCGGGCCGATCGGCGCCGCCGGGTCGCCGACGAGGAGGTCCTCGGCGAGCACGTCGGCGTTGCGCGCCGCGGCCCACTCCGATTCCGCGAGGTGGGCGCGCAGGCCCTCGCCCTCGATGTCGACGTCGGGGAGGATCCGGCCGAGCCACTTCGGCAGCCACCACGCGCCGCGACCCGCGAGGGCCATCGCCGCGGGGACCAGCGTCATCCGCACCAGGAACGCGTCGAACGCCACGCCCACGGCGAGCGCGAACGCGATCCCCTTGATGACCCCCGTGCCCTCGGGCACGAACGCGAAGAAGACGAAGAACATGATGAGCGCCGCCGCCGTGACCACGCGCGCCGCGTGCTGGAAGCCGTGCACGATCGAGCTGCGCGGCTCGCGGGTCTTCACGAACTCCTCGCGCATGCCGGAGACCAGGAACACCTCGTAGTCCATGGCGAGGCCGAACAGGACGGCCATGAGCAGGATCGGCAGGAAGCTGAGGATCGGCCCCGGCTCGATGTGCATGAGGTCGGCCATCCACCCCCACTGGAAGACCGCGACCGTCAGGCCGATCGCGCCGAACGCGGAGAGCAGGAACCCGAGCGCGGCCTTGATCGGCACGAAGATCGACCGGAACACGATGAGCAGGAGGATGACCGACAGGCCCACGACGATGAGCGCGAACGGCACGAGTGCGTCGTTGAGGCGCTGCGAGATGTCGATCGAGACGGCTGTGTAGCCGGTCACGGCGATCGGGGTGCCGAACTCGTCGGCGATGTCGCCCTCGAGTGCGCGGATGTCCTGCACGACCTGCTTGGTCTCGGGGTCGGTCGGCGCCGATTCCGGGATGACCTGGATGATCGCGGTGTCGACGGTCTCGTTCGGCAGGCCCTGACCGACGTAGGCGACGCCGTCCACTGCGGTGAGCCGGGCGCCGATGGCGTCGAGGTCGTCGAAGATGTCGGTGGTCTGCGTGATGTCGACCGTGACGATGAGCGGGCCGTTGTAGCCGGGGCCGAAGCCCTCGGCGATCATGTCGTAGGCCTCGCGCTGGCTCGTGCCCTCCTCGCCCTGCCCGCCGGGCAGGTTCAGGTCGAGGCTGGCCGCGGGCACGGCGGCCGCGCCGAGCAGGCCGACGACGAGCAGCACGAAGACCACGGGGGCCTTCAGCACGGTGTCGACCCAGCGGCGACCCATCGTGCGCGTTCCCGAGTCGTCGGAGGCGACCGCTCGACGGTGTGCGCGGCTGCCCGGCTTCGGCGCGAGCCGGCCCTTGGCGATACCGAGCAGTGCGGGCAGCAGCGTGGTCGCACCGAAGACGGCGACGAGCACCGCGAAGGCCGCGCCGACGCCCATGACGCTGAGGAACGGGATCCCGACGACGAGCAGGCCGAGGAGCGCGATGATGACGGTGAGGCCCGCGAACACGACGGCGCCGCCCGCGGTCGCGACCGCCTCCGCCGCGCTCTCCTCGGGGTCCATGCCGCGCGCGAGCTGCGTGCGGTGGCGCGACAGGATGAAGAGCGCGTAGTCGATGCCGACGGCGAGCCCGATCATGACGGCGAGCATGGGGGCCGTGCTCGAGACGGTCGCGAACGCGGCCACGAGCGAGATGCCGCCGAAGGCGGTGCCGACGCCGACGAGCGCGGTGAGCAGCGGCATCCCCGCCGAGAGCAGCGAGCCGAACGTGATGAGCAGCACGACGCCCGCGAAGATCACGCCGAACGCCTCGGTGATGGTCAGGCCGAACGTCGTCTCCTGGAACACCTCGCCGCCGAACGCGACCTCGAGCCCGGCGTCGCGGCCGGTGTCGCCGGTGGCGAGCACGGCGTCGATCTGGTCCTCGGTGACATCCGTCACCTGACCGTCGAACTGCACCTGGATGTACGCGGTGCGCGCGTCGTCGGAGACCTGGTCGCCGGCGTACTCGTCGTACGGGCCGAGCACGCTCGCGACGCCGTCGAGGCCCTCGAGCTCCGACTCCATCTCCTCGATGGCGTCGCGGTACGGGGCGTTCTCGACCGAGTCGCCGGCGGGCGCCTCGACGACGGCCTTCGCCGACGCGCCGGCGGTCTGCGGGAAGACGGCGGCGAGCTGGTCGATCGCGTCCTGGGATTCGGTTCCGGGGATCGCGTAGGACTCCTGGAGCTGGCCGCCGAGGCCGATGCCGGCGCCGACGAGGCCGCCGAGGGCGATCACCCAGGCGATGATGACGACCCAGGCGCGACGGTAGGCGAAGCGTCCGATGCGGTGGAGGAGGAGTGCCACGGTTCTCTCTCAGATGCTGGGGGTTCGGGCGGGGGTGAGGATCTCGGCGATGATGCGCCGGAGCGCGTCGCGCATCTCGTCGTCGCTGGGGAGCGTCGACTCGTCGGCGAAGCTCCGTCCGGCCGTGAGCAGGAACGCGGCTCCGCCGAGGGCGATGCCGAAGCGCACCTGGTCGTCGACGCTCTCGCGCTCCTCGCAGACCGCGGACGCCAGGCGGCGGACGGCGACGTTCGCGCGGGCGATGACGGGCAGCTCGGAGAGGCTCTGGCCCTGGGTGAGGAAGACGTGCACCGCCTCGCGGTGCTCGAGCAGGAGGTCGACGACACGGTCCACGAGCTCACCGCGGCGGCCGGAGCGCCGGGCCGACAGGAAGGCCTCGAGCACGTCCTCGAAGCCCTCGACGGCGGGCGCGATGGCCGCCTCGAGCAGCGCCTCCTTCGAGGCGAAGTGGTAGAGCACGCTCGACTTGGCGTAGCCGGCCTCGTCGGCGATGTGCTGCAGCGATGTGCCGGCGAATCCGACCGTCGCGAACTGCTCGAGGGCGGCGTGCTTCAACTCGTCGGCGGCGCGCACGCGCGGCGTCGTTCTCGCATCGGTGGGCATGCGATCGACGCTAATTGACCGATCGGTCAGAGTCTGCACGATCGGTCAGACTCCGGGTGTTCTCACAGTCTCGACGGCCCGCGTCAACCGGTCGCGCGAGCCGATCCGAACGCGATAGCGTTGCGGAATGCGCAAGTACCTCTTCAGTGGAGCGGTCCTGAGTTCGCTGTTCGGCGCGGTCGGAGTCATCCGCGCCACACAGGCCGGGCCTCGCGACTGGAGGCTCGTGCTCATGTGGATCTCGTGGGCCGCCACGCTCGCCATCGCGATCGGAACGGTCGCCGACGAGCAGAAGCGCCGCGAACTGGTCGAGTAGCCTCGGCCGACCCGAACCGTCCGCGTCCGACGGCTCGACGCCCCAGCGGCGTGTCCGAGCCCGGGGGGTCGTCGCGTGACGGACACTGGACGAAACGCCGTCCGATGTAGTCCGCCACCCGTCCCGACCGAGAGGACACCGATGTTCCGCCGCTGGCGCCGCGCTCGGCTCGCCGCACAGGCCGCAGCCCACACCGCACCCGCGCCCTCGCCCCGCGCAACGGCCGCCGACCTCCGCGGCGAGCACATCTTCGAGTTGGTCAACGCTCGCCTCTCGCGGTTCATCGGCCCGGACGGCCAGTGGTCCCTCGTCCGTCGGCAGGCGGACGACTCCGACCGCATCTTCCAGTCGATGCTCACCCACCAGATCGCCGCAGAGGTGACCCGCGCGATCCTCGAGGAGCGCGAGCAGGTCGCCGTCGTCGTCCCCGCCGACGAGACGTCGCACGCGCTGAGCTGGACCCCTGCCCCGCTCGTGATGTGGGCCGACCCGGTCCAGGCCGACGAGGCGGATGCCGCTTCGCCCGAGGCTGAGCTCGAGGCCGAGAACGTCGCCGTGCTCGCCGTCGAGGAGTCCGCGCGCGCCGCCTGACGGCATCGCCCGGCGTCCGAGGTGCTGGCGCGCGACCCGCGGTCGACCCGGCGGCTCGGAATCCGAGGACTACGAGCCGCCGGCGACGGCGCTGAGCGCGTCAGGGCATCTCAGTCGCCGCAGATCCCCCGGGCGGTGTCGTTCTTGCCCTGGCCGCCGATCGCCTTGACGACGTCACCGACGTTGGTGAACCCGAGCGCGCCCTCGGTGTTGATGGTCTTGTGCACCTGGCCGAAGCAGGCGGCATCGGCGGGCGCAGCCTGCGCGGGCCCGGCGACGCCGAGCGTGGCGAGGGCCGCGATGAATCCGGTGGCGAGAATGCGCTTCATTGAACTTCCCCTTCGATCGGCGGGTGCGTATTCACCCTTCATCCAGTCCTTCCGCCACCAGGGCGGCTTCGGATGCACCCCGGCGGGAGCGATTCGAGATTCCGCGAGTGCGATCGTGCCCGGCGTCGAAGGTCGTGGTCGGCTTCGGCGCTCCAAAATCGCCCACGGATTCTTGTACGGCCACCTCGCGCGGCCACTCCCCCGCCGTTCGTAGCGTGAACGACACGGGCAACCCGCCCGCTCACGCCGACCGATGGGAACCGCATGACCGCCGCACCCAGCCCCGTCTCCGCGCCCGAACGGCGCCGCGCCCGCACCTCCGCGCGCGACCTCGCGCAGATCGCCGTCTTCGCTGCGCTCATCGCCGCGCTCGGCCTGCCCGGCGCGCTGTACGTGGGAGGCACAGCGGTTCCGATCACGTTCCAGACGCTCGGGGTCATGCTCGCCGGCGCGATCCTCGGCGCGCGCAAGGGCGCGCTGAGCGTCGTGCTGCTGCTCGCGCTCGTCGCGGCGGGCCTGCCGTTGCTCTCGGGTGGCCGCGGCGGCCTCGGCGTCTTCGTCGGGCCGTCGGTCGGGTACCTCATCGGCTGGGTGCTCGGTGCGCTCGTCATCGGCTGGTTCACGGCGCGCCTGCTCCCCCGCTACCGGGTCCTTCCCGCGCTCGGCGCCACGGCGCTCGGCGGCATCGTCGCGATCTACCTCGTCGGCGTGCCGGTGTTCGCGGCGATCACGGGCACGCCGCTGGGCGTCGCGATCGCGGGCTCCGCGGTCTTCCTCCCGGGCGACCTGCTCAAGGTCGTCGTGACCGTGGTCGTCGCCAAGGGCGTGCACCGCGCCTGGCCCGGGCTCATCGAGCCGCGTGCATGGCCGTGGAAGCGCGCCGTGGAGGCTCCCGCGCAGTGACCGACCTGCTCGGCGCATCCGGCGACCGCATCGCGCTCTCGTTCGGCGGACGATCCGCCGGATCCGACGAGCTCGCGCGTGCCGTCGCCGGCGCCGAGCTGCCCTCCGGCGAGGGGCCGGTCGGATGTCGCGCCGACGTCGATCCCGTCACCGTGATCACCACCGTGCTCGCCTGCCTCGACCGTGGTCGGCCGGTACTCGTCGGAGGCTCGCAGTCCTACGCCGACCGCATCGCCGACGACCTGCCCGCGGGCACCGCGCTCGCCCTCACGACGTCAGGCTCGACATCGGCCGACGGTTCGCCGCGCGTGGTCGCGCGCACGCTGGAGTCCTGGCTCGCGTCGGCCGGGCCGCTGGCAGCGCTCACCGGCCTCGGCGCGAGCGACCGCATCGCGGTGACCGGTCCGCTCGGCGCGTCGATGCACCTCTACGCGGCGCTGCATGCGCTCTGGATCGGCGCCACGGTCACCGACGACCTCGCGTCGGCCACCGCGCTGCATGCGACCCCGACGCGCCTCGCGCGCCTGCTCTCCACCGAGGCGGCACTGCCGACGACGGCGATCGTCGCGGGCGCGGCACTGCCGGCCCGCCTCCGCGAGCAGGCGACGGCGCGCGGCATCCGCCTCGTCGAGTACTACGGCGCCGCCGAGCTGTCGTTCGTCCTCGCGGCCGGCCACGAGCACGACACCGGGGAGAACGCGGGCATGCAGCCCTTCGAGGGCGTCGAGGTCGACCTGCGGCCCGCCGACGCGGGCCTCGAGCTCTGGGCGCGGTCGCCGTACCTCGCACTCGACGTGGTCGGCGGGCGCATGCGCCGCGACGCCGACGGGTTCGCGACGGTCGGCGACCTCGCCGAGCGCACGCCGAGCGGCGGCATCCGGGTGCTCGGACGCGGCGACGCGGCGATCATCACGGCCGGCGCGACGGTGCTCGCCGAGGACGTCGAGGCGCGCCTGGTCGCGCTGCCCGGGGTCCGCGACGCCGCCGTCGTCGGCGAGCCGCACGACCTGCTGGGCGAGCGCATCGCGGCCGTCGTCGAGCTCGAACCCGGCACTCGGCTCGAGGCCGTGGCCGATGCCGCACGCGCCGCGCTCTCCCCGGTCGAACTGCCGCGCCGCTGGTTCGCCGCCGACCTTCCGCGCACCGCCTCGGGCAAGCCAGCGCGCGGGCGCGTGCGCGACGACATTGCGGCCGGGCGGCTCGGGACGGGCCATCCGCCGCCCTTCGCCGACCGGAGGCGCGCATGAGCCGAGACACGGCACCCGTGATCGTCGCCGCACGACGCACCGCGATCGGCACCGCCGGGCGGGCGTTCGCCCTGCGCACGGTCGACGCACTCGCCGCACCCGTGCTCGCCGCGGTCGCCGCTGAGGTGGCACCCGCCGGAATCGACGTGGACGACGTGGTGCTCGGCAACTGCATGGGTCCGGGCGGCGATCTCGCGCGAGTGGCCGCGCTCCGCGCCGGACTCGGCGTGGGCGTGCCGGGCGTCACCGTCGACCGGCAGTGCGGATCGGGGCTCGACGCCGTGATCCAGGCGGCGTCGCGGGTAGGGGCCGGCGATGCGCGGCTCGTGCTCGCCGGCGGCGCCGAATCGGCGTCCACCGCGCCGCACCGATCGTGGCCCGACTCCGGTGCGCGCTACGCACGCGCGCCGTTCGCTCCTCCGGGCCTGCCCGACCCCGACATGGGTCCCGCGGCCGAGCACCTCGCCGGGGTGCGCGGCATCAGCCGCGAGCGGCAGGATGCCTGGGCCGCCCGGTCGCACGCCCGTGCCGCCGCCGCCCGCGACGCCGGGCGGTTCGACGCCGAGGTCGTCGCCGTCGACGGCGTCGCCCGCGACGAGCGGCCGCGGGCCGCGATGGATGCCGCGATGCTCGCGCGATTCGTGCCGGCGTTCGGTCACGGCCCCGGCGCCGGCGCCGGCGTCGGCGCACGCGTCGACCACGAGGCATCCGCCCGCGACGTCGCCGGGACGGTCACCGCCGGCAACTCCTGCGGCTTCTCCGACGGCGCCGCCGCGATGGCGGTCACGACCGCCGACCTCGCGCGCGACCTGGGCCTGCCCGCGCTCCGGATCCGCGCGACCGCGGTCGCCGCCGGCGACCCGGCGCTGCCGGGACTCGGCGCGGCGTGGGCCGGACGCCGTGCGCTCGAACGCGCCGGCATGACCGCCGCCGACCTCGGCTCCGTGGAGATCACCGAGGCGTTCGCCGCGCAGGTCCTCGCGGTCGGCGACGAGCTCGGGCTCGACGAGGAGACGATCTCGCGGGACGGCGGCGCGATCGCGCTCGGCCACCCCTGGGGCGCGTCGGGCGCCGTGCTGCTCGTGCGGCTCGCCGCCCTGATGGCGGCCGCCGACGACGGCCGTCCGGGCCTCGCGGCGTGCTCGATCGGCGGCGGCCAGGGCGTCGCCATGATCGTGGAGCGCGTCGCATGAGCGCCATCCGATTCGACGGGGTCAGCCACCGCTTCGACGACGAGCTCGTCGTCGACGACGTGACCCTCGAGCTCACCGAGCGGCGCATCGGCATCGTCGGCGCCAACGGCTCGGGCAAGTCGACCCTCGCGCGCATGGTCAACGGCCTCGTCAGCCCGACCGCGGGCCGCGTCACGGTCGACGGGCTCGACGTCGCCCGCCACGGTCGCGAGGTGCGCCGCCGCGTCGGGTTCGTCTTCACGAACGCCGACACGCAGATCGTGATGCCCACCGTGCGCGAGGACGTGGCGTTCACGCTGCGCCGGCACCGGCTGGATGCCGCGACCGCCGCCGCACGCGTCGACGCGGTGCTCGACCGCTTCGGGCTCACCGAGCTCGCCGACCGCCCGGCGCATCGGCTCTCGGGCGGGCAGAAGCAACTTCTGGCCCTGGCCGCCGTGCTCGTGGGCGAGCCCGCGATCGTGGTGGCCGACGAGCCGACCACCCTGCTCGACGCGCGCAACGCGCGCCGGATCGCCGAGCACTTCGCGACGCTGGACGAGCAGCTCATCGTCGTGAGCCATCACCTCGAGCTCCTCGAGTCGTTCGATCGCGTGATCGTGATGGAGGCGGGCCGGATCGTCGCCGACGCCGTGCCCGAGGTCGCACTCGACGCCTACCGGGCATTGATCGGGTGACCGGGCCATGATCGGCGTCTTCCATCCCGGCTCCTCCGTCGTCCACCGCACGCCGGCGCTCGTGAAGCTCGGGCTGCTCGCGGTCGCGGTGACGGCGACCGCGCTCGTCGGGTCGCTGCCCGCACTCGGGATCGTCGCCGCGGTCGCGATCGGTCTCTTCGCACTCGCCCGGATCCCCGTGCGGATCGCCTGGCGACAGGTCTCGCCGATCCTCTGGGTCCTCGCGTTCGCGGTGCCGGTGCAGTGGATCTTCGCGGGGTGGGAGGCCGCAGCGACCATGGGCGCAAGGCTCGTGCTCGCCGTCGCCCTCGCCGCCGTGTACACGCTCACGACCACCGTGTCGGCGACCCTCGACGCGATGCAGGTGCTGCTGCGCCCGTTCGCCAGGTGGGTCGACCCGGACCGCGTCGGGCTCGCGCTGGCCCTCGCCATCCGCTGCGTGCCCCTGCTCGCCGACCTCGTGCGGGAGGTGCTCGACGCGCGCAAGGCACGCGGCGCCGAGGGGTCGCTCACGGCGCTCGCCGTGCCGGTCATCGTGCGCACGCTGCGCACGGCCGACCACCTCGGCGAGGCGCTGATGGCGCGCGGCGTCGACGACTAGGCGTCGGCGGTCCGACCGCCCGTCTCGAGCACGTCGCCGGCCGGCAGTTCGCGATGGCCTCCGAACTGGAGCCGCATCGCCGAGAGCAGCTGGTTGGCGTAGCGATCGTCCTCTCGCGAGGCGAACCGCTCGAAGAGGGCTGCGGCGAGCACCGGCGCCGGGACGCCGGTGTCGACCGCGGCCTTGACGGTCCACCGGCCCTCGCCGGAATCCGAGACCCGGCCGGCGAGACCGTCGAGCGTCGGATTCTCGACGAGCGCGGCCGCGGTCAGGTCGAGCAGCCACGACGAGATCACGGACCCGCGACGCCAGAGCTCGGCGACGGCCGGCGTGTCGATCGTGAACCGGTAGAACTCGGGCTCCTCCAGCGGGGCGATCTCCGCCGAGTGCTCCTCGGGGCGGAGCCCGGCATCCGCGTTCTTCAGGATGTTCATCCCTTCGGCGAGCGCCGCCATGATCCCGTACTCGATGCCGTTGTGCACCATCTTGACGAAGTGCCCCGACCCCGACGGTCCGCAGTGCAGGTACCCGCGCTCCTCGGGCGCCAACTCGCCCGTGCGGCCGGGCGTGCGCTCGATGTCGCCCGGGCCGGGTGCGATCGAGCGCAGGATCGGCTCGATGCGCGAGACCGCCTCGTCGGGTCCGCCGACCATCAGGCAGTAGCCGCGCTCGAGGCCGAACACCCCGCCGCTCGTCCCGGCGTCGACGTAGTGGATGCCGGAGGGCGCGAGCGCTTCGGCACGGCGCACGTCGTCGCGGTAGTTGGAGTTGCCGCCGTCGATGATGACGTCCCCGGCTTCGAGCACCGCGGCGACCTGGTCGACGAGCTGCCCGGTGATCCCGGCGGGGACCATCAGCCACACGGTCCGTGGAGCGTCGAGCTTCGTCGCCAGGTCGGCGATGCTCTCGGCGCCGGTCGCGCCCTCGGCCGCGAGTGCGGCCACGGTGTCGGGATCGACGTCGTAGACGACGCACTCGTGCCCGTCCCGCATGAGACGCCGCACGATGTTCGCGCCCATCCGCCCCAGTCCAACCATCGCGATCTGCATCAGCCATCCCCCGTCGCTCAGCCGACGCGGCTCGCTCGGTCCGGCCGGCGCGTTCACGCCGCAGTCTAGGACTCCTCTCGGACGCGCCGCACGCCATGGAGCCCCGATCTCCGGCCTCGCCGCGGCTCGAAGGGTCCGGTGTCCGCAGGTGCGGGCACACTGGTCGACGCGGACCCTTCTCCGCAGTTCGTCCCGCCGTCACCCGGCCGACCTCCTGGAGCACCCGACCCGATGATGGGCATCACCCATGCCACGAGCGGCGCCGCCGCCTGGCTCGCGATCACCGGAACCATGCCGATCGTCACCGCCGGCGCCTACCCGCTCGACCCGGTCGGCGTGCTCGCCGGCACGGCGGTGTGCGCGGGAGCAGCGCTGCTGCCCGACGCCGACCACCACAGCGCCACGATCGCGCACTCGGTGCCCGTGCTCGGCAGGCTCGCGACGGGCGTCGTCGAAGCGGCATCCGGCGGTCACCGGCAGGGCGCGCACTCCCCCGTGGGCGTGCTCGTGACGTTCGCGGCGGCGTGGGCGCTGACCCTCGTCGCGTTGCCCGTCGATCCGCTCGGCTCGCTCGCCATCGGCGCCGGCGCTGGCACGGCCGCACTGACGGCGTTCGGGCTCAAGGCGCGCGGCCTCATCCGCTCGTGGCCCGCCGCATGGGCGATCGGGGCGATGCTCGGCGCGTTCATCGTGGTCTTCGCGCCCGAGCAGGTGGCGTGGTTCCCGCTCGCGGTGCTCGTCGGCTTCGTCGCGCACCTCGCGGGCGACCTGCTCACCACGGGCGGTCTGCCCGGGCTCGTCTGGCCGTGGCGCATCCGCCCGCCCCGGGCGCTCCGTCCGGTGCCCGTGCTCAATCGCGTCTGGCTCCCGAACGGCTACGTGTCGCTCCCGGTCCTCGGCGACACGGGATCGCTCCGCGAGACGATGCTCGGCGCGCTCCTCGGCACGTACTGCTTCATCGGCTCGACGTACGAGGTCCTCCGGCTGATCGGCGTGGACCCGTTCTCCTTCTGGTGACGGACCGCGTAGCGAGTCCGGCCGACGCTCACTCGTGAGCCGACCCCCACGCGGCGTGCTCATCTGTGGGTGATTCTGCTCACAAGCGTGACTGTCGGCGTGTCGCAGCTTATCGTGAGGACATCCCGACCTCGACGAGGAGTTCAGCATGACCAGGGAACCCGGCGGCTTCGACCGCGACGCCCTCGCCTCTGCCGCCCGAGCCTTCACCGCCCAGCAGATCGCCAGGTGCGCTGCGATCGGCATCGACGCGTCCGGATACGGGATCAGCCACCTCGCCATCCGCACCCGCACGTGGAACGACTACGTCGGGGCGCGTGACGCGATCGAGTCGTACTCGACGGCGAACCTCGAGAACGTCTGGAACGGGCGACCGATCTCCAAGCTGATGCTGGCCGAGCCCATCGAGGTCGCCGACGGCATCGGCATCCCGCTCATCGAGCTCATCCCGCCCTTCCACCAGCGCGTCTACCGCATGGGCCTCGAGCACGTCGGCTTCGTCGTCGGTCCCGGGCATCAGGCATTCATCGAGCGGCACCGCGAGGTGCTCACGGGCCAGCAGTTCCAGAGCCGATTCTGTGCCCCCGTCTACCGACTCTTCGACGACTACACGCACGTGAAGTTCTACGAGACCTCGCTGGGCGACGTCTGCCGGCTCGAGGGAGCCGCGTTCGACGGCATCGTGCACGCCGACTGGCAGCCCGCGGATCCCGACGCCGGACCGTACGAGATCGGCTGCGACTGAGGCCCGCGCGATGGACCGCGACCTCGAGGGCACGACGGTGCTCGTCACCGGAGCGACCGGTGGCCTGGGCTCGGCGATCGCCGAGCGCTTCGCGCACCGCGGCGCGAGCGTGGTGCTGCACCACCGGTCGCGCGAGCGTGACGCGGAGCGCCTCGCTGAGACGCTCGCCACCGCGCACGGCGTGGTCGCCGACACGGTGCGGTGCGACCTCTCCGACGAGCACGACATCGAACGGATGTTCCGGGCGGAATCGCCGGCCGCGCGGGCGACGGTGCTCGTCAACAACGCCGGCGTCTACCCCGTCGCCGGGTTCCTCGACCTCGGCGCAGACGACTGGATCGAGAGCTTCCGGTCGAACGTGGTCGCGGCGTACCTGTGCACCAGGTTCGCCGCGCCCGCGATGATCGCCGCCGGCGGCGGCGCGATCGTCAACGTCACGTCGATCTCCGCCGACCGCGCGACGCCCGACCAGGCGCCCTACGGCAGCAGCAAGGCCGCGCTGCGTTCGCTGACGCGTACCTCCGCGGTCGCGCTCGCGCCGCACGGCATCCGCGTCAACTCGGTCTCGCCCGGGCTCGTGTGGCGCGACGGGCTCGAGACCGAGTGGCCGGAGGGACTGGCCCGCTGGTCCGATCGTGCGCCGATCGGCCGAGCCGTCGGGCCTCGCGAGATCGCGGACGCGTGCGCCTTCCTCTCCTCACCGGCGGCGGCGGGCATCACGGGGCACGACCTCGTGGTCGACGGCGGCATCACGGCGGTCTCCGACTACTGACGGGGAACTCGATCCGCGTGCCGAGGCGAGGATCGTCTCTGCCCCGGGAATGACGAAGGCCCCGGCGATCACTCGCCGGGGCTGCCGGTGCACCCCCAGGGACGTGAACCGTGAACCCACTGACAGCGATGATCAGGCCGGCTCCGCCTTGTCGAGAGCCTCGGAGATCCCCGGCGACTTGTCACCGTGGTGATGGATGACCTTCCACCCGTCGCCCTCGCGAAAGTAGATATTCGTGACCCGGGAGTTCACCGTGAGCTGCGTGCCACTGACACCGAAAGCGGCGTGTTCGACGCCCACTTCGTATGCCATGTCCCCGTGAACACGGAAGAGTTGATCCGTGATCTCCACATGACCGCCTGTGCTCGACCGGGCCACGCGCTCGAACGACCCCTTGATCTGGTCCCATCCCACCTGACGATCGCCGATCGGGTGCATCGTCGTCGCCTCGGGGCTGTGCACCCAGATATCGGTCAACGAACCGGCGTCCCCGGAGAGCATGCGATTCAACGCCGCGTAGAACGCCTTCGAGGCGGCGCGCACATCGTCTTCGGCGGTCATTTCCCCTGCCACTCCAATCAGGAGCTTCTCCGCGGTTTCCACTGTGAGGGAACGGGCGTCCGGGTGCTGGATGCCCACGAACATGCTACGGCGATCGGCCGACCAGCACAGCCCGGTCACCTCGATCGCAGTTCCGCACGAACCAAAGAGAGAAGCCCGGTACCCACGCGATCCGCGTGGTACCGGGCTTCCACTTGGTGCACCCCCAGGGACTTGAACCCTGAACCCACTGATTAAGAGTCAGTTGCTCTGCCGATTGAGCTAGAGGTGCGTTTCGGCCGGGTTTTCTGCAACCCCGAACCGAGGAACAACGGTATCAGGTGACCGCCCTGAACGCGAAATCGTGGTCGGCTCGGGCGAGTCAGGCGCCGGAGCCCCGTCGCGTGCGGTCGATACGATGAACCGGTGACGGATGCCTCGTACGCCGACGACCTCGCCCTCGCCCTCGAACTGGCCGACCTCGCCGACTCGGCCGCCATGGCGCGCTTCCGCGCGGTCGACCTGAGGATCGACACGAAGCCCGACCGCACGTTCGTGACCGAGGCTGATCTCGCGGTCGAGCGCGCGGTGCGCGAGGTGCTCGCCGAGCGTCGCCCGGGCGACGGCATCCTGGGCGAGGAGTACGGCACCGAGGGCACCGGTTCGCGGCAGTGGATCATCGACCCGATCGACGGCACGTCGAACTTCCTCCGCGGTGTGCCCGTGTGGGGCGCGCTCATCGCGCTCACGGTCGACGGCGCTCCGGTCGTGGGCGTCGCCTCGATGCCCGCCCTCGGGCGGCGCTGGTGGGGCGCGCCCGGTGTCGGCGCGCAAACGACGGATGCCCCGGGCGCCGCGCCCCGCGACATCCGCGTGTCGAACGTGGCCGACCTCGCAGACGCGTCACTCAGCTTCCAGAGCGTCGCGCAGTGGCGCGAGGCCGGCTACCTCGGGCGGCTGCTCGCGCTCGGCGAGCGCGTGTGGCGCGATCGCGCGTACGGCGACCTGTGGTCGTACTGCCTGCTGGCCGAGGGCCTCGTCGACGTCGTGGGCGAGTTCGACGTGAAGGCATGGGACCTCGCCGCGCTCATCCCGATCGTCGAGGGCGCCGGAGGGCGGTTCACGTCGGTCACCGGCGAGGCGGGCCCCGGCACGGGCAGCGCCCTGGCCACCAACGGCCTGCTGCACGACGCGGTCCTCGAGGCGTTGAAGTGAGCCGCTCGCTCGAGGTCTGCATCTTCACCGAGCCCCAGCAGGGCGCGAGCTACGACGAGCAGCTCGCGCAGGCCCAGGAGACCGAGCGGCTCGGCTTCGACGGCTGGTTCCGCAGCGATCACATCCTGCACATGGGTCCGGGCAGCCCGCTGCCCGGACCGACCGATGCCTGGACGACGCTCGCCGGCATCGCCCGCGAGACCGAGCGCATCCGGCTCGGCACGCTCGTCTCCCCGGTGACGTTCCGGCACCCCGGCCTCCTCGCGATCCAGGTCGCGCAGGTCGACGACATGTCGGGCGGTCGCGTCGAGCTCGGCCTCGGTGCGGGCTGGTTCGGTGCGGAGCATGCCGCGTACGGCATCCCGTTCCCCGACCGGCGCTTCGACCTCCTCGAGGAGCAGTTGCAGGTCGTCACCGGCCTCTGGCAGACGCCGCCGGGCGAGCGCTTCTCCTTCGCCGGTCGGCGGTACGAGCTCGTCGACGCGCCCGCGCTGCCCAAGCCGGTCCAGTCGCCCCTGCCGCTCATCATGGGCGGCGGCGGGCCGACGCGACTGCCCGCGCTCGCTGCGCGGTTCGCGACGGAGTACAACCGGGGCTTCTCCGACGAGGACGAGATCGCCGCGTCGTTCGCGCGCGTGCGCGCCGCGTGCGAGGCGATCGGCCGCGATCCCGACACGATGCGCCTCAGCGTCGCGCTGCCGACGGTCGTGGCGACGGATGACGCGAGCTACCTCGCACGCCTCCGAGCGATCCACGCCGACCCCGACACGTTCGCCGAGGTCAACGTCGCCGGCACCCCTGAGGTCGTGGTGGAGAAGATCCGACGCCTCGTCGAACTCGGTGCCGACCGGGTGTACCTGCAGCTCGTCGACGAGCGCGACCTCGACCACGTCGAGCTCATCGCCGCCGAGGTGCTCCCGCACTTGGGCTGAGCGGTCGACCCGACCGTCTCCGAGGCATCCTCGTCATCGTGCGCGGAACGTCCGTGGATTCGCGTACCCTTGTGGGTGAGGGCCGGGGGGCCTCGAGGGGGAAGACATGCGGGCGATGGCACGCCGCCGACACGAGTTCGTCGACCAGCAGCCGCTGGATCCTGA
This sequence comes from Agromyces binzhouensis, assembly GCF_042672355.1. Classification (NCBI taxonomy): domain Bacteria; kingdom Bacillati; phylum Actinomycetota; class Actinomycetes; order Micrococcales; family Microbacteriaceae; genus Agromyces; species Agromyces binzhouensis. The sequence continues at coordinate 45,973 of NZ_JBHXVJ010000011.1, forward strand.
GAACGATCCGTACGCCGCCTACCTGATCTGGAAGGCCGAGCGCGACGCCGAGGAGGCCGCGCTCGCCGACGACGGCGCAGCCGACGGCTCCGACGGCGACGACGCCGAGACGGAGCCGGCCCGCGGGTCGTGGCTTCGGCGGCTCGCCGCCCGCGCCCACGTGAACGCGTCCCGCGAGCGCTGACCGCCCAGACGCCGATCGCCGCGACTCGGCGCGGCGATCGGAGGACTGGCACAGCGTGCGATGACGACCGGTGGTGGAGATGGGGGGAATTGAACCCCCGTCCATCGCTGGGATTCCACGGTTTCTCCGGGCGCATCCTGTGAGGCGTTCTGCTCGGCCCCGACCCTTGCCACAGGCAGCCAGGTCGACGGGCCCAGCCTGAAAGAGTCCCGTACGACGCTCAGGCGACGTCGCACAGCGAGTTCCCTAGATGACGCCAGCGACCGGGGCGGGAACGAACCCGGGCTGACGGACTAACGGACTCGCTTAGGCAGCGAGGGCGTAGTCGTTCTGCGACTTATTGGCAGTTATTGTTTCGCAGGGAGCGTTCACGAGATAACCCTGCATCCTCGGCCCGCTTCACGCGGTCTCGCAGGCGATGTCGAAACCGATCATCCCCATGAGACGCGCTCCGACCGTCGGTCGGAAGGCGGGTCGTCATCGCACGCTGTTGAGTTGCCAACCGCGCGAGGCCCTCGAAGGGTGCGCGGCCCTACAGGATACAACAGGTGCACCCGGCGGGGCATTCCGGATGCCGCGCACGGAATCGTTCATGTGGCTGTAACCCGCGGGGCTCCGCCAGCACGTAGCGTCCCCGCATGGGACGTTCCGAGATCGCCTCGCCCCGAACGGGCACCGCCGCCCGCACCGGGTCGGCCGCCGCACGCCGCCGCACTGGAGCCGCATGATCGCGCGGGTCGACCCGTTCATCGGCACCGAGGCCGTCGACCTGCCCCCGCAGACGGGGCTGGCCGCGACCTGGTGGTGGCCGAAGCCGCAGGTCGGCAACACCCATCCCGGCGCGACCTATCCGCTCGGGATGGTCTCCGCGTGCGCGTACTCGGGCGCGTACCCGACCGGGTACGGACGATACGACCTGGCGACCGAGGGCGTGCCGCCGATGATCCACGAGGGCGGCGTGGCATCCGGCTTCACGCACTTCCAGCAGTCCGGCACCGGCGCCATCCGCAAGTACTACAACTACTTCCGCGTCACGCCCATGCTCGAGCCCCTCGACGTGCTCGGCCGCACGTGGGAGCTGCTCGAGGAGGCGGCGGAACCGGGGTACTACGCGGCGACGCTCGACTCCGGCATCCGCGCCGAACTCACCGTCGGGCCGAAGTCGGCCGTGCACCGCTACACGTTCCCGCGGAACCCGAACGCGCGGATCGTGATCGACTTCTCGCTGGGCGGCCTCTCGATCCCCCACGGCGAGACCATCCCGCTGCGCGCGAAGCTCGAGCAGGTCGCGCCGGGCATCGCACAGGGTGAGATCGTCGTCGAGGGCGCACCCCTGTCGGTGTACATCGAGTGCGACGCGCACACCTGGCGTCAGATGCTCTGGTACGACCGGCGCCTGATGCCGGGCGGCACTCGGCTCGCGTTCGACCACATCCGTCCGACCACCCTGCGCCCGTTCGGCCTCATGTGGGCCGGCCCGAGCGAGCCCGGGCAGAGCATCGAGGTGCGCATCGGATTCTCCCTCCGCGGGGTCGAGCAGGCCCGTGCGAACCTCCGCGCCGACGAGGACACGGGCCCCGCGCGGTTCCCGCACCGGCGCGACCGGACGAAGAAGGCGTGGCGGAAGCACCTGAAGGGGATCACGGTCGACACCCCGTCGACCGAGCGCCAGACGATATTCTCGACGGCGCTCTACCACTCGCTGATCAAGCCGTGCCTCGCACCCGAGGAGAGCCCGTTCTGGCCGACCGAGGGCCCGTTCGTGTTCGACCTCTGCACGATGTGGGACATCTACCGCACGCAGCTGCCGCTGATCACGACGCTGTTCCCCGAACGGGCCGTCGAGCTCGCGAACGCGCTGCTCACGATCTGCGAGGAGGAGGGCAACTTCCCGATCGGCTACCGGATGGCGCGCGGCAGCGACCGGTTCTCCCGGCAGGGCAGCGCGCTCGCGCAGACGTTCCTCGCCGACCTCTGCCAGCTCGGCCTGCCCGGCGTCGACTGGGAGTGGGCGCTCGTGCACATGCACGCCGACCTCCGCCGCACGTACGGCGAGGACTTCCTGCTGCGCGGCGTCGCGCACCCGATCAGCCACACGCTCGACCTCGCCTACGGCTACTGGTGCACGGCGAAGGTCGCGGCGCGTGTCGGCGACCGAGCGCTCGTCGAGGAGTTCACGGCGCTCGCGACCCGGTGGGTCAACGCGTTCGACGAGCAGACCGGGCTGCTCCACGACTCGACCTTCTACGAGGGCAGCCGCTACAACTACTCGTTCCGGCTGCTCCACGACATGCGCAGCCGCATCGAGCTCTCCGGGGGCGACGAGGGCTTCGTCGACGCCCTCGACGCGTTCTTCGGGTTCGGCGCCGAGCCCGTGCGGCAGCCGGGCGTCGCGCCCGGCCTCGCCGAGCTTGCGACGGGCTACGCCCTGGGCCGGTTCGAGGGACTCAACAACGAGCCCGACATGGAGGCGCCCTGGGCGTACCACTACGCCGGTCGCCCGGACCGGACCGCAGAGGTCGTCCACGCCGCCGTGCACCAGCAGTTCGGCACGGGCCGCGGCGGCCTGCCGGGCAACGACGACTCGGGCGGCATCAGCTCCTGGTACGTCTGGGCGAGCCTCGGCCTGTTCCCCGTCGCCGGGCAGAACCTCTTCCTCGTCAACGCCCCGTCGTTCGCCGAATCCGAACTGCGCGTCGGCGGCGACGCGTTCCGCATCGAGACCGCCGGGTTCGTCGAACCGCACCGCGACGGCCCCGTGCAGTACGTCCAGTCCGCCGAGCTCAACGGCGACCCCCTCGACCGAACCTGGCTCCGCGGCGACGAACTGCATCGCGGCGGCAGCCTGCTGCTGCGACTCGGTCCGGAACCGAGCGAGTGGGGCCGGATGTCGCGCCCGCCCTCGTCGCCGGAACGCTGACCGCGCGGCATCCCACCGCCAGACCTGCCCGATCAGGACGCGCGCCTCGCGCCCCACCAGGAAAGGAGGAGCCATGAACGCTCCGCCCCGGAACCGCCTCGTCATCGTCAACCGCGCCGACCCGGTCATCTGCGGCCACTCGGTCGAGGGGCGCAACCTCGCCGAGGCCGCGCTGCAACGCGGCTTCGACGAGGTGCGCATCGTGACCTGGCCGATCGATCGCCTCGAGGCGGCCGGCCTGCCGCTGAAGCCCCTGGATCGGATGCTGCCCTACAGCCCGGGCATCATCGTCGAACGCCCCGAGCCCGTGGGCGACTACAAGGTGCCCGACGGCCGCTACCTCGCCGGCATCACCGGCCGGCTGGTCGAGCTCTTCACCGACGGCGTGCCGACGGTGTGCCTGTCGCTCTACCTCAGCCCCCACACGGTGGCCGTCACCGACGCGGTGCGCGCCGCATGGAGCACCGGCCTGCCGGTGAACGTGACGACGATCGCCGAGGCGGTCGGGTCGGATGTCACGAACGTGGTGCGCTCGTGCGTCGAGGAGGGACGCTTCGGCGCCGCCGCGCACATCCTCTCGAGCTACCTCGCGCAGGACCACTGCGTGGCGGTCTCGGAGTACACGCGCGAGCTCATCGTCGCCGCGGCGTCGGAGATCGACGCGTTCCACGGCACGCGCTTCGCCGAGCAGTGCCGCGACCGCATCCGCATCTCCTACCCCGCGATCGACACGTCGCAGTACCTCGACCTCGACCCGGCGATCGTGCGCGGGGTGCTCGCCGCGCGAGGGCTCGAGCCCGACGGGTACGTGCTGTTCCTCTCGCGACTCACCGAGGCGAAGGGCGTCGACGACCTCATCGCGGGGTTCGAGCGCACCGCGGCGAACGACCGCCTGAAGCTCGTGATCGTCGGCCGCGGCCCGGCCGCGGAGAAGTTCCGCGCCCGCGCGGCGGCGTCGCCCGTGGCCGACCGCATCGTGTTCCTCGACGACGTCGACGACGCGGAGAAGCCCTACCTGATGGCCGGGTGCGCGACCTACGTGCTGCCGAGCAAGCCGCGACCGGAGTTCGTGGAGACGTTCGGCATCGCGCTCGCCGAGCAGATGCTCGCAGGTGGCGGCACGGTCATCACGACGGACACCGGCGGTATCGGCGAGGCCGTGGGCGAGCACGCGATCATCGTGCCGGTCGACGACCCCGATGCCATCGCCCGTGCGATCGACCGGGCGCTCGCGCTCACGCCCGAGGAACGCGCGCTCCGCGCCGAGCGGGCGAGGGCGTACGCGCTCCAGTTCGACCGGGGCGCCGTGTTCGAGCGCCTCTTCGACGGCGCGGGCGTGCTCCCGGAGCGCGCGATCGCCTGACGCGTGGTCGGGCTCCCGCCGGGCGCTGCCGCGGGGGGAGCCCGGCCCGGCGCCGCGGGCGCCCGCGGGCGACGGAGGGGCCGACGTATGCTGAGGTCGGCCGAGCCCCGGCGCGGCCG
>NZ_JBHXVJ010000012.1:0-5614 GCF_042672355.1 Agromyces binzhouensis
CCTCGGGCTCGCGCCCGAGGCATCCGCCCGCCGCACCGCTACACGAGCGAGTCGCGCCAGGCCGCGTGCAGCGCCGCGAACCGGCCCGTGCCGCCGATGAGGTCGGCGGGCGAGCCGTCCTCGACGATGCGGCCGTGCTCCATGACGAGCACCCGGTCGGCGATCGCGACCGTCGACAGGCGGTGCGCGATGATGACCGCCGTGCGATCGGCGAGCAGGGTCTGCAGGCCCTCCTGCACGAGTCGCTCGCTCGGGATGTCGAGCGAGCTCGTCGCCTCGTCGAGGATCAGGACCGCGGGGTCGGCGAGGAACGCGCGTGCGAACGAGATCAGCTGGCGCTGGCCCGCCGAGACGCGCCCGCCGCGCTTGTTCACGTCGGTGTCGTAGCCGTTCGGCAGTCCCTCGATGAACTCGTGAGCGCCCACCGCCTTCGCGGCCGCGACGATCTCGTCGAACGTCGCCTCGGGCCTGCCGAGCGCGATGTTGTCGGCCACCGATCCGGAGAACAGGTACGCCTCCTGCGTGACCATCACGATCGCTCGGCGCAGGTCCTTCGGGTGCATCCGGCGCAGGTCGACGCCGTCGAGTTCGACGACGCCGTCGGTCGGGTCGTAGAACCGCGAGATCAGCTTCGCGAGCGTCGACTTGCCCGCGCCCGTCGAGCCGACGAGCGCGACCGTCTGGCCTGCGGGCACGTCGAGGTCGAACCTCGGCAGCACGACGCGGTCGGGCGTGTACGCGAACTCCACGGACTCGAAGCGCACGCGTCCGTCGGCGGTCCAGAGGTCGACCGGCTCGGCCGGGTCCGGCACGCTCGGCTGCTCCTCGAGCACGCCCGAGATCTTCTCGAGCGCCGACGCGGCCGACTGGTACGAGTTGTAGAACATCGCCAGCTCCTCCATCGGGTCGAAGAACCGCTTCGTGTAGAGCACCGCCGCGAGCAGCACGCCGATCTCGAGCACCCCGTCGGCCACGCGGAACCCGCCGACGAGCAGCACGCCCGCGACCGCGACGTAGCCCATGAAGTTGAGCGCCGGGTTGTACACGGCGAACAGCCCGAGCGCGCGGGCGTTCACGTCGCGGTAGTCCTCGACCACGTCGCCGAAGACCCGCTCGTTGCGCCGCTCCGACCGGAACGCCTGCACCGCGCGGATGCCCGTCATGGTCTCGACGAACTGGACGATGAGCCTCGCGCTCGCGACGCGCGAGCGTCGGAACAGCTTCTGCGAGCGCACCTGGAACCAGCGCGTGAGGGCGGCGAGCGGCAGCAGCGTGGCGAGGAGGACGAGCCCGGAGAACCAGTCCAGCCACACGAGCGCGATCGCCGTGAACAGCATGTAGAGCACGCCGCGGACGAGCTGGTTGATGCCCTCGTCCATGAGCTCGCGGATCGCGTCGAGGTCGCTCGTCTGGCGCGAGATGATGCGGCCCGACGTGTACGACTCGTGGAACTCGAGCGAGAGCTTCTGCGTGTGCAGGAACACCCGCGTCCGCAGGTCGATGAGCACGGCCTGGCTGATGCGCGCGGCCATGCGGATGTACCACGCGATGAGGAACGCGCCCGCCGCGCCGGTGACGAGGTAGGCCAGCCCCGCGAGCCCGACCGGCAGCCAGTCCTGCGCCATCAGCGCGGGCAGCCCCTGGTCGATGCCGTAGGCGATGATCGCCGGCCCGGCGACCTGGGCCGCCGTCGAGACGACGACGACCGCCATCGTCGCCCAGAGCTGCGCGCGCAGCGGCTGCAGCAGGGACCCGAGCAGGCGCAGGCTCCGCCTGCGGATCCAGCGGGACTCGGCCCTGGTGTACTCGTCGCGCTCCTCGCCCTGCACCCCGATCACGGTGCTCATCGGATCGCCTCCTTCGGTTCGGCCGGTCGGGCCAGGTCCTCGCCGTCGATCAGGTCGGATGCCTCCGCCTGCGCGCGACGCTCTTCGTCCTCGAGGCTCGAGATGACGAAGCGGTAGTGCTCCGACTCGCGGAGGAGCTCGGAGTGGGTGCCGACCGCGGTGATCCGCCCGTCCTCGAGGAGGGCGACGCGGTCGGCGAGCATCACCGTCGACGGACGGTGCGCCACGATCAGCGCGGTCGTCGAGGCGAGCACGGTCCGCAGCTCGGCCTCCACGCGCGCCTCGGTGGCCACGTCCAGCGCCGACAGGGGGTCGTCGAGCACCAGCACGGCGGGCTTCGCGGCGACCGCGCGCGCGAGGGCGAGACGCTGGCGCTGCCCGCCGGAGAGGCTCATGCCCTCCTCTCCGACCTTGGTGTCGACGCCGTCGGGCAGGTCGTACGCGAAGCCGGCCTGCGCGACGCGCAGAGCCTCGTCGAGCACGCGCTCCGCCTCGGCCGCGACCGCGGGGTCGGCCGCGGCCTCGCCCGTGAGCTCGGGCCGGCCGAGGAGGACGTTGTCGCGCACCGACGCGGAGAACAGCGTGGCGTCCTCGAACGCCATCGCGATGTGCCGGCGCAGCTCCTCGCGCCGGAAGGCGCGCACGTCGACGCCGTCGAGCGTCACCGACCCGCCGGTGACGTCGTACAGGCGGGTGGCGAGCGCCGTCATGGTCGTCTTGCCGCAGCCGGTGAGTCCGACCAGCGCCATCGTCTCGCCGGGCCGGAGCACGAGGTCGACGCCGTCGAGCAGGTCGCCGAAGCGCTCGGGCGAGTCCTGGTAGCGGAAGCGGACGTCGGAGAACGCGAACTCGCCGCGCGGCGACGTCAGCTCGGCGGGCCGCTCCGGGTCGCGGACCGCGTTCTCGCTGTCCATGACGTCGAAGTACCGGTCCGTGGCGGTCCGCGCATCCAGCGAGAACGCCAGCAGGAACCCGATCGACTCGATCGGCCAGGCGAGCACCGCCGCCGTGGCGAAGAACGCCACGAGCTGGCCGACGGAGAGCTGGCCCTGCGCCGCCAGCTGGACGCCCAGCACGAGGCAGATCGCGAGCGCCACCGCTGGCACGACGAGGATCCACACCCAGATGTTCGCGTCGAGTCGCGCCTTCTCGATCTCGGTCGAGCGCAGTTGCTCGGCCTGTGCGCGGAACGAGCTCAGCGCGTGCTTGCCGCGGCCGAACGCCTTGAGGACGCGGATGCCGTGGACGGACTCCTCGACCGCGGTCGCGAGGTCGCCGGACTGGTCCTGGCTGCGACGCGACACCTCGGAGTAGCGGCCCTCGAACCGGTAGCCGACGATCCACAGCGGGATCGAGCAGGCGAGGAAGACGAGCCCCAGCATCCAGCTCATGGAGATCAGCACGACGGCGCCGACGACGATCACGACGAGGTTCATGACGAGCAGCACGAGGCCGAACGCCAGCCACCGGCGGATGAGGCCGAGGTCGCTCACGGCGCGCGAGAGGAGCTGGCCGCTCGGCCAGCGGTCGTGGAAGCTGACCGGCAGGTCCTGCAGCTTCGCGTAGAGCGCGTCGCGCATGCGCGCCTCGACCCTGGTGGTCGGACCGATCACGAGCCAGCGCCGCAGCGCGAACATGGCGGCCTCGCCGGCGCCGAGCGCGAGCACGAGCAGGGCGAACGGCACGATCGCGGCGCGATCGCCGTCGGCGAGCGGGCCGTCGACGATCGCCTCGAGCACCTGCGGGATCGCGAGGGCGATGAGCTGCGCCACGAGGTAGGCGGCCATGCTCCCGTAGATCGCGGGCATCGCGGGCCCGACGTACTCGCGCAGCCGCATGAGGGCGCGCACCGTCCCGGTGCGCTCGGCGTGGGGAGGGTGGAGGGTGGATTCGGTGGCGGTCACGCCGGGTTCCTTCCGGGAGGCGCGACGGGTCGCGCGGATGCGACTCGTCGTGGGAGACGTGGATTCCGCGCGCTCGATCGCGCGCAGGCGGAGGCGGGGCGTGGCCCCGCGTGGATCGGCCGGCGTCCCGCCGGCTGGACGGTCTCGGGGCGCTAGCCCAGGTCGACCGTGGCGGAGGAGGCGAGCGTCGGGACGAGCGCACCGAACGCCGCGACCGTGCGGGCGGGAATGCCGGTGTACTTCATGTCGTCCTCCTGCGTCGTGGTCACGAACCCATCGCCCGCCGGATGGTTCCCCGAGCGGGCAGCCCTACAGAATATGCCTCGGCGCCCGAGGGACGCAAGACCGGATTTCGAGGCGCCGACGACGCCGATCCCGCGGGGCGGAACGGATCAGCGAACCCGCACCGACAGGCAGGTGACGCAGCCCTCGAGCTTCTCGAACTCGCTGATGTCGACGGTGACCACGCGGTAGCCGAGGCCCGACAGCAGCTCCGCGGTCCGGGGCGCCGAGGCCGACATCAGCAGCGTCTCGTCCGACAGGATCACGACCGCGACGCCCTCGGGCTCGGGGACCGCGAGGAAGCGCGGGAACAGCGACGTCGAATCGATGAGGTCGGGGAAGCCGATGACGGTGCCGTCGGGCAGTGCCGTCACGGCGCTCTTCAGGTGCAGCGCCTTCGTGATCGGCACCGCGACGACCGTGTAGCCGAGCGGCGAGAGGATGCCGCGGAGCTGGCGGACGCCCTCGGCGTTCGTCCGCGATGACGCGCCGACGTAGACGGTCGAGCCGATCTTGAGGACATCCCCGCCGTCGAGCGTGCCCGGGGCGGTGATGCGTGCGACCGAGACGCCCGGGAAGGCGCGCACGGCGCGCTCGACGGCCTCGACCTCGGGCCTGCGCGATTCGGCGCCGGGATTGGCGAGCACGGCGAGTCCGTCGAAGAAGACCACGGCGTCCTCGATGAACACGGAGTCGGGCAGGTCGGGTGCGGCGTCGACCTCGACCGTCTCCCACCCCTCGGCCACGAGCGCGGCGCAGTAGTCGTCCCACTGCTCGTCGGCGAGCGCCTGGTCGACGGGGCGGCGCTCGAGGTGCGTCAACTCGGCCTCGTCGAGGTTCGATGCGGGGATGCGCACGAGCGCGACGCGACGAGCGGCTCGACGAGGACGGTGCGCAAGCACCCACGCGGCCACGCGGGGGGCGACGAACACCTCGGCGATCACGGCGGCGACGATGAACAGGAGGTTGAGCCCGAGCAGGCTCGAGAGCACGAGCGAGAAGACCTGCGCCGACACCTGGACTCCGCTCGAGAGCACGTTGGCGCTCGCGGCGAGGAGCGTCGCGAGGACCGCGGAGGTGAGTCCGACCGGCAGCGCGAGGAACCAGGCACGGAGCGCGCCGACCGCGTTGCCGATGCAGAGCAGCCCCCAGAGCACGACCGCCGCGAGCGCGAAGTAGGGCACGACCTGGGCGAGCACCACGGGGTTCTGCTCGCGCGACACCAGGTTGGCGAGCACGCCCGCGCCGAATGCGATGAGCGCGACGGCGCCGGCCGAGGCGATCGCCGCGATCGAGCGTCGGGCGACGGTCGCCTGCGCGGGATCGAGGGCGGGCACGGCCGGGGGCTGGGTCGCGGGGGGCGTCATGCGGACGAGCCTATCGGCCGGGCGGAAGGCGTCGCGCACGGTTGCGCGGGCGGCCCCGGCGTGGGTGTCGGGGTCCGGAGGACGGGCTCCCGCAGGACTGCGGAGACGCCCGTGCGGGGGCGACGGCCGGCCCGCCCGCCCCCCCCCGGGGGCCGGGAGCGCGCCGCCCCGCGCCCGGCCGGCCCGCGCCCCCCCCCCCGCCCCCCCCCGGCGG
>NZ_JBHXVJ010000013.1:0-5340 GCF_042672355.1 Agromyces binzhouensis
GGATTAGTGGCGAACGGGTGAGTAACACGTGAGTAACCTGCCCTGGACTCTGGGATAACCCCGAGAAATCGGAGCTAATACCGGATAGGACCTTGGATTGCATGATTCTTGGTGGAAAGTTTTTCGGTTTGGGATGGACTCGCGGCCTATCAGCTTGTTGGTGAGGTAATGGCTCACCAAGGCGTCGACGGGTAGCCGGCCTGAGAGGGTGACCGGCCACACTGGGACTGAGACACGGCCCAGACTCCTACGGGAGGCAGCAGTGGGGAATATTGCACAATGGGCGCAAGCCTGATGCAGCAACGCCGCGTGCGGGATGACGGCCTTCGGGTTGTAAACCGCTTTTAGTAAGGAAGAAGGGGAGCTTGCTCCTTGACGGTACTTGCAGAAAAAGGACCGGCTAACTACGTGCCAGCAGCCGCGGTAATACGTAGGGTCCGAGCGTTGTCCGGAATTATTGGGCGTAAAGAGCTCGTAGGCGGTTTGTCGCGTCTGCTGTGAAATCCCGGGGCTCAACTCCGGGCCTGCAGTGGGTACGGGCAGACTTGAGTGGTGTAGGGGAGACTGGAATTCCTGGTGTAGCGGTGGAATGCGCAGATATCAGGAGGAACACCGATGGCGAAGGCAGGTCTCTGGGCACTTACTGACGCTGAGGAGCGAAAGCGTGGGGAGCGAACAGGATTAGATACCCTGGTAGTCCACGCCGTAAACGTTGGGCGCTAGATGTGGGGACCTTTCCACGGTTTCCGTGTCGTAGCTAACGCATTAAGCGCCCCGCCTGGGGAGTACGGCCGCAAGGCTAAAACTCAAAGGAATTGACGGGGGCCCGCACAAGCGGCGGAGCATGCGGATTAATTCGATGCAACGCGAAGAACCTTACCAAGGCTTGACATGACCGAGAACGCCGCAGAAATGTGGAACTCTTTGGACACTCGGTTACAGGTGGTGCATGGTTGTCGTCAGCTCGTGTCGTGAGATGTTGGGTTAAGTCCCGCAACGAGCGCAACCCTCGTCGCATGTTGCCAGCACGTTATGGTGGGGACTCATGTGAGACTGCCGGGGTCAACTCGGAGGAAGGTGGGGATGACGTCAAATCATCATGCCCCTTATGTCTTGGGCTTCACGCATGCTACAATGGCCGGTACAAAGGGCTGCGATGTCGTAAGGCGGAGCGAATCCCAAAAAGCCGGTCTCAGTTCGGATTGAGGTCTGCAACTCGACCTCATGAAGTCGGAGTCGCTAGTAATCGCAGATCAGCAACGCTGCGGTGAATACGTTCCCGGGCCTTGTACACACCGCCCGTCAAGTCATGAAAGTCGGTAACACCCGAAGCCGGTGGCCTAACCCTTGTGGAGGGAGCCGTCGAAGGTGGGATCGGTGATTAGGACTAAGTCGTAACAAGGTAGCCGTACCGGAAGGTGCGGCTGGATCACCTCCTTTCTAAGGAGCATCTGGCACTCTTCGGGGTGTCCAGGCTGCCGGATCGAGCCGAACGTGCTCGCCGGCTGCTCATGGGTGGAACATTGACATAGGCATCCAGTTCAAGGGTTCTGGTTCAGTACGCCGTCTTCGGATGGTTGGAACGATCGGTGCCGGCGGGGTGGGTGCGTGCACGCTGTTGGGTCCTGAGGGACCGGACATGGCTTTCGCGCTCTTCGGGGTGCGGGTCGGGGTTGGTCCCCGGTTCAGGCCTTCATCGATGCCGGCGGTTGTTGGCGGGGGTGGGGGTTCTGGTCGTCTGTTGAGAACTACATAGTGGACGCGAGCATCTTAGAAGCAGCCTTCGGGCTGTTTCACATAGGTGAGTCGCCAGGTGGCGCCCTTCGGGGTGGCTGTTTGGCGTATTCACTGGTCAATTTCGTATCCGGGCTTTCGGGTCCGGGTGCACGAATTTCGATCGAACTCATGTGATTTCAAGTTTCTAAGAGCAAACGGTGGATGCCTTGGCATCTGGAGCCGAAGAAGGACGTCGTAATCTGCGATAAGCCTCGGGGAGCTGATAAACGAGCTGTGATCCGAGGATTTCCGAATGGGGAAACCCCGCCAGGCCCCTTGTGGTGACCTGGTGACTCCCGCCTGAATGTATAGGGCGGGTAGAGGGAACGTGGGGAAGTGAAACATCTCAGTACCCACAGGAAGAGAAAACAACCGTGATTCCGTGAGTAGTGGCGAGCGAAAGCGGATGAGGCTAAACCGGTCATGTGTGATACCCGGCAGGGGTTGCATGGTCGGGGTTGTGGGACCTCTCTGGTCGATCTGCCGGTCGACCGCGGTGACGTGCGTGGCATAGGCGAACCGGATTGAAAGCCGGACCGGAGTGGGTGTGAGTCCCGTAGCCGAAATGTTGCGCAGCCCGGAGGGGGATCCCAAGTAGCACGGGGCCCGAGAAATCCCGTGTGAATCTGTCAGGACCACCTGATAAGCCTAAATACTCCCAGATGACCGATAGCGGACAAGTACCGTGAGGGAAAGGTGAAAAGTACCCCGGGAGGGGAGTGAAATAGTACCTGAAACCGTTTGCTTACAAACCGTCGGAGCACCCGTGTTGGTGTGACGGCGTGCCTTTTGAAGAATGAGCCTGCGAGTTAGTGATCTGTGGCGAGGTTAACCCGTGTGGGGTAGCCGTAGCGAAAGCGAGTCTGAATAGGGCGATTCAGTCGCAGGTCCTAGACCCGAAGCGAAGTGATCTATCCATGGCCAGGTTGAAGCGACGGTAAGACGTCGTGGAGGACCGAACCCACTTAGGTTGAAAACTGAGGGGATGAGCTGTGGATAGGGGTGAAAGGCCAATCAAACTTCGTGATAGCTGGTTCTCTCCGAAATGCATTTAGGTGCAGCGTTGCGTGTTTCTTGCCGGAGGTAGAGCTACTGGATGGCCGATGGGCCTCAACAGGTTACTGACGTCAGCCAAACTCCGAATGCCGGTAAGTGAGAGCGCAGCAGTGAGACGGTGGGGGATAAGCTTCATCGTCGAGAGGGAAACAACCCAGACCACCGACTAAGGTCCCTAAGCGCGTGCTAAGTGGGAAAGGATGTGGAGTTGCACAGACAACCAGGAGGTTGGCTTAGAAGCAGCCACCCTTGAAAGAGTGCGTAATAGCTCACTGGTCAAGTGATTCCGCGCCGACAATGTAACGGGGCTCAAGCACGCCACCGAAGTCGTGGCATTACCGCATATCGATAGGCCTTCGTGGTCCAGTCGTGGTGATGGGTAGGAGAGCGTCGTGTGCTGGGTGAAGCGGCGGTGGAAACCAGCCGTGGACGGCACACGAGTGAGAATGCAGGCATGAGTAGCGAAAGACGGGTGAGAAACCCGTCCTCCGGAAGACCAAGGGTTCCAGGGTCAAGCTAATCTGCCCTGGGTAAGTCGGGACCTAAGGCGAGGCCGACAGGCGTAGTCGATGGACAACGGGTTGATATTCCCGTACCGGCGAAGAACCGCCCACACGAGACCAGGAGTGCTAAGCATCCCAATCCGTACCGGATCCCTTCGGGGTGATGGTGCGGGGCGGCGTGCGACCCCGTCTGGTGGAGTGAGCGTGATAACAGGTGTGACGCAGGAAGGTAGCCCAGCCCGGGCGATGGTTGTCCCGGGGCAAGCGTGTAGGCCGAGTCGTAGGCAAATCCGCGACTCGTGAAGGCTGAGACGTGATGCGGATGAAAAGTGGGTGATCCTATGCTGCCGAGAAAAGCATCGACGCGAGGTTCCAGCCGCCCGTACCCCAAACCGACTCAGGTGGTCAGGTAGAGAATACCGAGGAGATCGAGAGAATCGTGGTTAAGGAACTCGGCAAAATGCCCCCGTAACTTCGGGAGAAGGGGGGCCCGATTCGTGAAGGGACTTGCTCCTGGAGCGTTGACGGCCGCAGAGACCAGTGGGAAGCGACTGTTTACTAAAAACACAGGTCCGTGCCAAGTCGCAAGACGATGTATACGGACTGACGCCTGCCCGGTGCTGGAAGGTTAAGAGGACCGGTTAGCCGCAAGGCGAAGCTGAGAATTTAAGCCCCAGTAAACGGCGGTGGTAACTATAACCATCCTAAGGTAGCGAAATTCCTTGTCGGGTAAGTTCCGACCTGCACGAATGGCGTAACGACTTCCCAGCTGTCTCAACCGCGAACTCGGCGAAATTGCAGTACGAGTAAAGATGCTCGTTACGCGCAGAAGGACGGAAAGACCCCGTGACCTTTACTACAGCTTGGTATTGGTGTTCGGTGTGGCTTGTGTAGGATAGGTGGGAGACTGTGAAGCGGGCACGCCAGTGTTCGTGGAGTCATTGTTGAAATACCACTCTGGTCACTCTGGATATCTAACTTCGAACCGTGATCCGGTTCAGGGACAGTGCCTGGTGGGTAGTTTAACTGGGGCGGTTGCCTCCCAAAGAGTAACGGAGGCGCCCAAAGGTTCCCTCAACCTGGTTGGCAATCAGGTGGCGAGTGTAAGTGCACAAGGGAGCTTGACTGCGAGACTGACAGGTCGAGCAGGGACGAAAGTCGGGACTAGTGATCCGGCAGTGGCTTGTGGAAGCGCTGTCGCTCAACGGATAAAAGGTACCTCGGGGATAACAGGCTGATCTTGCCCAAGAGTCCATATCGACGGCATGGTTTGGCACCTCGATGTCGGCTCGTCGCATCCTGGGGCTGGAGTAGGTCCCAAGGGTTGGGCTGTTCGCCCATTAAAGCGGTACGCGAGCTGGGTTTAGAACGTCGTGAGACAGTTCGGTCCCTATCCTCTGCGCGCGCAGGAAATTTGAGAGGATCTGACCCTAGTACGAGAGGACCGGGTTGGACGAACCTCTGGTGTGCCAGTTGTTCCGCCAGGAGCACCGCTGGTTAGCTACGTTCGGGATGGATAACCGCTGAAAGCATCTAAGCGGGAAGCCGGCCTCAAGATGAGATTTCCATCCCCTTCGGGGGGAGAGGCTCCCAGCCAGACGACTGGGTTGATAGGCCAGATGTGGAAGCACCGCAAGGTGTGCAGCTGACTGGTACTAATACGCCGACAACTTGACAATCACCATTCACACCAGTGTTGTAAGGCAACGGTGTGGAGCCTGATGACTCGCGTCCACTCTGTGGTTCCCAACAGACGAACACACACACACAACTGCACAGCAGCAACACCCCCACCCACCCCCCGCCACCACGGCGGGCACGGGAACACCCGGGGGTACCGAGACCACCAACACCCACCCACACGGGCGGACATGTTGGTCCTAGAGTTTCGGCGGCCATAGCGCGAGGGAAACGCCCGGACACATTCCGAACCCGGAAGCTAAGACTCGCAGCGCCGATGGTACTGCAGGGGCGACCCTGTGGGAGAGTAGGACACCGCCGGACA